>NZ_NFIH01000002.1 GCF_002161675.1 Pseudoflavonifractor sp. An44 | reverse complement strand
GCCTCATCGTACCGAGGTGGCGGTGTCCCTTTTTTCTTCGTTTTCTCTTCCATGGTTTTGCCCCTTTCCTTTCCATTTTACGACCGTCTTTTCTGTCCGTCAATTCGGGTATAGGGGCACCACCGTTCTTCCGGGGATGTGCTGCTTTTCTTCATTGCGAAGTAGGCGGCGGTGCTGACATCCTGAATGCGGAATCGCTGCCAGCCGTCCATGATGTTGAGTGCATCGAGCCGCTCACTGTCCAGGTCAATGTGGTATGCACCCACCACTCGTCCGGTGTTGTCCAATCGCTCCAACACATATGTGTCGAACTGCTCACGGGATAACTTTTCTCCACGGGGAAACATTCCGGTGAATCGTGCGGGGGGATCGCCCTCGGCCTTACGGATGTAACTGCGCAGGCGGCTGGCGGTCTGAAGAAACTCCAGATGTTCTTCCGCCAGGAAGTAGGTAGAACTGCCGCCCTCCGTGACATGGAAGACGGCAAAGCGGCGGGCGGCTTCTCGAGCTTTCCGCTCCTCCTGATCCTCCTTCCAGATTTCAGCGCTGATGCGCTCATACTCCCGCTGGGGGAGCTGGTTGCACATCTCGTCAATGACGTCCTCCAGGTGTTCCTCCAGCGTTTCATCTTTCAGATGCTTGCTCAGCGCATCGTACCAACGCTTGTCAATCCAGAGGGTGATGTCCTTGCCGTTCACTGTATCACCTCCATTTCCTCTAGGGGCTTGGGCGTGGTGGGTCTGGGACTGCGCCGAGATCTGGTGGGAGCAGACGTGTCAGTCTCATCGATGTACTCACGCACAGGGGCAGGGACATACTTTTCGTAGAGTTTTACCAGGGCATCCGTCATCTCACGCTCCAGTTCCAGATCTCGCTTGCTCATGTAGCGTTTCAGGGCGGAGAGTTTTTCCTCGTCAAAAGAAATGGTAAGGTTTACTTGTTTCATTGGCACTTCCTTTCTCAGTCGTAATTGATGTATTCAATCTCCAGCCAGTGGGGCATAGCCGATGGTGGAGGGTTCCGGGTCGAGTTGGATGAGACAAACACAGTCTGTTCTCCGAAATGAGAAAGGCCGGAGCGTTCGCTCCGGCCTACACAGGGGTAAGATCAGTTTGGATTTGTATCCTGGGCAGAATAGCTCATCCATCTGGATGGGCGCTTCCTCCAGCAGAGTTTACCGACAAGATGATCAGCGGAATGGAAAAGGGGACCGCATCTATGAGATGCGATCCCTCTGCATTCTAGCTGGTCACATTGTTAACTCGGGGTTCCTCGACTGTTGCTCCTGCTGCATCAGGAGGTTCATACTGTAGTCCAGTATCTTTTCCTTGCGCTCTGTCAGCATGGTGAGGTAGAACTCCCGCTGGAGCGGCTGGAGCTCCGGAATTTCATCCAGGAACTTCTGTATCCTGTCCAGATCGATTCGTGCGGCGATCCGTCTGAGTGCATCATTGCACTCCGGATAGCGCAGGGAAGCGATAAAATCGAAGTACGGAATCTTTACACCGTTTTCTTCAATGGAGGAGGCAGGGAACACATAGATTCGCCGGTCGATCTCTTCCTGCGACTTCAGTACCTCTGCCATGTGGGGCAGATCCAGCTGCGGATAGAGACAGGAACCGCAGTCATAGACCGGCGCAATCTCCACACTTTGCTCCTCCTCACTCACCAGCAGGCCCCAGTTACCGTTATGCCGGTCAAAGTTTCCGAGGAGCGCATCCGCAATAAACATATCCCAGAAAAATTTCCGAAGTTCATCTGCTGGATATAATGTTTGCTCATCAATAGCTTGCAGAATCGATGACAGCTCCTTGCCGTAACCATTCTGCTCACTGTCGATACAGGTGTTCTTCAGTTGGGCGAACTCAATCAGCCGCTTTCCGCCCTCTGTAAAATCACGGCAGGCAACCACCAGCTTGCTTTTGCCCCGACGATCTGTGTAATTACCCAGCAGGGTATCCTGTACCCGGAAGCCCAGCATCTCGAAAATATGACAGGCCACATATTCGCTGATGCATCCGTTGGTGTAGCTCATTTCTTTGTTCCGGCTGGGGCGTGGAGGAAACTTCAGCATATAACTGGAGCCCGCATAGGAGATATTGATCTTATTTCCGTTCGCACCGCCATAGGCACGGAAACGGTTGACAGGGCAGTTGGTAAAATCGATCACGAGTCGTTCCTCCCCATTACAGGTATTTTGCTCTCAGGTAGTCCGCCTGCTCCCGCGTGATGGCGCTGCTCCACTGGTTGGAGTTGATGGCGCCATACAGCTCTCCCCACAGGCAGTCCATGTAGGACACATGGTCTTTCTCTCCCTGGATATATTCATCCAGGGCCTTTTGCAGGCTGGCCGGCAGATCCCTTTCCAGGTAGGAGCGGTCGTTTGGCTTCCCGTCCGGGGCCTGCTTTTGCTCTACGGTCATGGTCAGAAGCTGCTCCATGGGGATGTCCAGCGTGGCGGCAAGCTTGCTCAACGTCCCGGCATTGCACCGCGTCAGCGACGTTTTGCCCGAGCAGATGTCCGCCAGCGTGGCCCATGGAACCCCGCTGCGCTTGGAGAGCTGGTAGCGGGAGAGACCCTTTTCCCGCAGGACTTGTTGAATCGTCATATGCATCACCCATCTCCGATTATATCGGTATCCCGATAAGCAGTCAAGGGGTGCAGGCATAGCCAAATCGAAGGTGATGGTCAGGTTCACTTGCTTCATGGGCACTTCCTTTCTCAGTTATAGTTGATATAGGGAATCTCCAGCCAGTGTGTCCATCCTCTGCCTTCCAGCTGGGTCTTCACCACACCGCATTGAGTGTTCATGGCTTCGATGACATAACCGTCGCCGACGTACACACCGATGTGTCCGTTCTGCCAGACCGCCAGACCAGGTGTGTCCGGCATGGTATCGATGGGCCCAGACACGGAGGCGGAGTAGAACATTTGGTTGGCGCCCAGGTCGGGCATACCGTTGGTGGCGTAGCCAATGGTGAGCGTCTCCGGGTCGAGCCAGCCATACCCTTTGATCAGCCCCACGCAGTCGGTGGTACGTCCACCCAGCCAGTTGGAACGAATGAAGTCTGCGTAGGTACCAACACCGTCGGGGTACTGTTCCTGCTTGTAGGCGAAGAGGGAATCGGTGAGGACATTGCCGTAGGTTCCCCACACATAGCCCCAGCCGGACTCCCAGGCGTGAATGGCATAGAGAGCCAGGTTTGCGGCATTCTTGGTGGAGGGATCGGTGAAGGTGGAGATGTCCAGCTCGATGCTGGTTCCATCCCCACGGAGATACTTACCGTTGTAGCTGCCACCACCAGCAGTTCCAGCCACCGAGGTGTAGACGTGGTTGATGTTGCTTTGGTCATCCTCTGTGATGTCTCTGCCCAGATGAGCTTCCAGATGGGTGTATGCCTGGTAGAGAGAAAGGGGCACGTTGACGGTGTAGGTCTCCTCCTCGGTGGTGACGATGCCGTCCTCTTGCTCTATCTCCACGGTGCGGGTTCGGGTTTCTGTGGTGTAGAAGCAGGCCACAAAGCTGTCCGCTTCGCTTTGGGATGGAGCATCCTCACCAAAGCAGAGAGCATAAAAAACGGCCTTGACTCGCAATGGGTCAAGGCCGTTGCCGCTCTCCATCTGCTCATTGGCGGAGACCACCGCTGAATCCAGAAGGGAGAAGGCGGAACGCATCTCCTCAATGGAGTGGCGAAACTCCGCAGGGACTTCAGCAGAGAGTGTGCTGCCGTAGAAGCACGCTTCCACTGAGGCATTGTTGTGTTCAGCACCGCCCGAGCCAATGGAGCAGAGCAGGGCGATCAAAAGAATGACAGGGGAGAAGACAGCGAGCAGCACCCAGCCAAACCCTTTTCGAGTTTTCTCGTTGGTGAGCAGCGTGGCGGCGGCTTTGGCGATTGCCGCAGGGATTGCCATCAGCGACCACCTGCCGATCCAAAGAGCTTCTCCTTGTAGGCCGGGGCATGGACTTCCAACAGGTATCGCTCGTTGCCGCACTTGTACAGGCAGACACCCCGCTGGGGAAACTTGATGAGATTGTACTCGGCTTCCTCCAGTTGGAGCATATCCATGTAGGAGCGCTTGTCGATGGAGCCTGCGTTGAAGAGAAACTGATGGGGCGGGATGCTGAACAAGGGCTTGGTCATCTCCCGGATGCCCTCTTGGTCGAAGTCCTCCAGGTTCTGACTGGCCAGTAGCATGGCGGACTCCTTTTTGCGCACCCGCTTGAGACAGTTGCGGATGTACTCGATGGCAGTGGGATTGGACAGCCAGATATACAGCTCGTCCAGGGCGGCCACGGTATTTCCCTCGGTGAGGAGCTTGTCAGACATATAGGACAGCACATTGAAGAGCATGGCATTGCGGACATTTCTCGCTGCACTGAGCATCCCCTTCACACCGAAGACCAGGAAGCGGCTGGAGGTAATGTTCGTGTGTCCGTTGAAGAACTGGGCATCGGCGCCCTTGCACATGGAGTGCAGCCCCAGCAGCACCTCCTGCAGAAGATTCTCGGTGTAGAGAGGATGGCGGCTGGTATCATAGTTGTGAAACTCCTCCTCCATCAGGTCATAGAGGTCGGAGAGGATGGGGTAGTCTTCCGGGTGCATCTGCGTAAAGTTGGTGTCCTCGGTGATGCCGAACTTCTGGTACAGCTTGGAGAGCATGATTTCGATGGTGTCGATGTGGGCATCGCTGAAATCCTTGTAGGCTCGGAAGAAGTCTTTCAGGAAGGAAATGTGTTGGGCCAGCAACGTGTTTTTGTGGAAGGGCTCCGGCGCATCGTCGGCATTGGGGTCTCCGCTGTTGTCCCAGCACTTGGGTTCCAGGACATTGATGAGGTAGTGTCCGGCCATGAGGTCGGCAAAACAACCACCCACCGCCTCGCACATCTCCTGTTGCTCATGTTCGGCATCCAGGGAGATGACAGATTTGCCAGACTCCAGCAGATTGAGAATGAGCAGCTTCATGAGATAGGACTTGCCCTGGCCGGAGTTGCTCAGGATCAGGATGTTGGCGGAGGTTTTGTCTTCGTCTCGCTGATCGAAGTCCACCAGAATGTTGCTGCCGTATTTGTCTTTGCCGATGTAGAAGCCCTTGGGGTCCAGCTTGCCGGAGTAGTTGAACGGGTACAGGTTGGCCACGGAACTGGCTGGCAGCACCCGTTCGAACTGGACTCCAAAGACGTTGTACCCACTGGGACCCACACAGCGGAAGCCCTGCTGCTGACGGAGCAGGAGCTTGTCCACGTTCAGCTTGCTTCGAACCAGCTCGGTGAGTACATCGGTCTGGAGCAGTTTGAGTGCATTGTAATCTGGGGCCACCAACTCCAGGTACACGGCACAGTGGAGGAGAGGTTCACGGTTGCGGTGCATAGAAGCCACCAGGGTGGCCACATCCTGCAGGTTGCTCTCTGCAGTGATGGTCTCCTGCAGATTGCTGGTGTTGGAGCTGCTCAGTCGGTTCTTATTGGTGGCATTCTGGATGATGCGTTTTTCTTCGGCGGCAGTGACCTGCCTGGTATAGATGTGCAGAGTGATGCCGTCCTTCTTGCCCAGATGACGGAGAATGGCCTGCTCATCGGTGCTGGTGGGATATTCCCGGAGTGCCCAGACACAACGGTAGGTGTTGCCACAGATGAAGTGGTCAGGCAGGAAACTGACCAAAGAGGGGGCGATCATGTTCAGAAAGGATTTGGTGTTGGACTCCTCGCCCATCTGGGCAGCGGACTTTTTCGATTTTCTTGCCAAGGTAGATACCTCCTTATTCTTCGGTCGTGACCCAGCGGTCCCCGTCGAAGTCCTCGAAGTCTTCTGTGGTCACGTTTTGCTCGAAGTAGACACCAAGCATCCGCTTGAGATCCTGCTGGGTGGCCCGGCGGGTGGTGAAGCCGTTGTCGTTGATGCTCTGCTCGATGCGGGAGAGATATGGGAAGACATCTGAGCCTTGATCTTCCCGCAGCCGAACGACGATATAAAACTCCCGGCTGGAGGCCATCAACACCTGGATGCGATCTAGGTGCTGGCTGTCTTGGGCCAGAAGCTTGCCAATGGCGGGAAGCTCCTCCTGCTCCATGCGCTCCTGGTAGAAGTTTTTGTTGTACTCAAAGGACTCCTTGGAGTTGAGCGCCAGCATTTCCACCTCGGCCAGCCCTTTCATCACATGGAGCAGAGCATAGATCCTTGCGGTGATGCTGGTGTCTGGCAGGACGCTGATGTTGGTGGGCTTGATGATGAAGAACACCAGATCCCCCATGTGGGTGGAGATACAGTAATCCTTGAGACTGTCAATGCCCATCAGCTGCTGGGTGGACTGGGCTGACTTTTCTTTTTTCTTTCTGCTCATTCGAATTCCTCCGTAACGTGTGGCGGGACCAGGTAGGTGCAGCACAGGGTGACGTGACAGACCAATGTCTTGGGATTCTGGGTAAAGTGATAGTTTGCCCGGACATTTTTGATGCCGGAACAGCCGTATTTCTCACCCAGCATGCCAGCCACATAGCTTTTCAGCAGAGCCCGCAGACTGCGAAATCCATAGTAATGCTTGCCGCTTTTACTGCGGCAGCTCCAATTGGTCTTGGGGTCCTGCCAGAAGTAGACGTTGTCGCATTCCCAACGCTTGCGCTTTCGGCTCCACCAGAGTTTCAGGGATGCGGATCGCTGGACTTCTTCATAGGTCCAGGGAATCAGAGTGTGGTTGGCAGGGGAGAGGGGGGTATTATGATGATTCATACTACAGTCTCCATTCGTAGAATTGCCGTTTGGTAAACAGAAAGGCCACCGCATACCGGATGAAGTCCAGAATGCTGGTGCCATCAAATCGGATGCTGAGGAAGGTATAGACTGCCGTCAGCACCAGTGGGACGAAGATGCCGGTCTGGGTGAGCGCCAGGACAGAGAGCAGAAGGCCCACACCGATGACGCTCACGTCCCGGAGTTCCCAGAGCCACAGGGTTGCTTTGGCGGTCAGGTTATCGGGATAGATGTACAGATTGATTCACCTCCAAGAGAAAAGCCGCCGGGTTTCCCCAGCGGCCAGTTCAGTGGATTATGCTTCGGTTGTAGGTTGGGTCAGGATTTGTGTCTCGTACTCAGCCAGTGCCTGCTCGATGAGCCCGATGACGAACTCCTTCTGGCTGATTTTTCTGCCACGTTTCTTTTCAGTGGCGATGAAGTTCTTCAGCCGCCGGTCCAGTTCCTCGGGAATTTGAAAGGCCAGGGTTTTGGTTGCTGCCATGGTGACGTTACCTCCTTCAAAGTGTTGGGTGAGGATCATTTCTACACATTCGGCCAGGGTTCCCAGTGCAAGCTGCTCTTTCTCTGCCATGACCTTGGCGTGCAGCTCTATGGGAATCATGGCGCAGAGATTTTTCTTATCTCCCATGGGACGTACTCCTGTGATTTTGCAAGCAAAGCATACTGGAACTGAGCAGGGAAAGCTATTCATAGATACCAACAAAGAAACAGGGCATCAACCAAGCAGAAGCAACGAGACTGTCCCCACATCATATGTATAGAGGCAGTTCAGGCATATCTCTGGCAGTTACTCGTGACAGAGACGGATGGTTGTGGTAGAATGATGAGAGTGAAACAGGGGGGAGCAGCAGATGAAGCCCAACAAGAGTTATTTGGTGTTAGCCATTACGTGGTTGCTGGTGTCGCTGGTTCATTTTTATGGCGTGAGTGTCCTTACGGGTATTGCTTGGCTGTGTGTAGAAATCGTACACCTGATAGTAGCTTTTGTATCGAAAGATAAGAAAGAATAAGTCACAATGTGGAGAGTGAAGCACATGACCAAGACAATAGGTAAGTATTTGATGAAGGGAATTGCTGTTTTGGGTGTACTACTCATGGGTGTCGGGCTATATACCGGTGCTGGCCCAGATACCGGCTTATGGGTTTTTCTTGTGGGACTCTTGCTGGTGATTATCTGTGCCGTTTCCAGTCGTGAGCTGCGGAAGTATGTCCGTTCGCTGCTGGATTTCATTTGAGCCCGAATAAATGGAGGGCGAACATGGAAATTGTTTTAGTATTCATTTTGGGGATGGTAGGGGCTGTCTTAGTGCAACTCAGTGCGAACAAGGGTGTTAGCCGCTGGATTCGTTACCCATTGGTCGCCTTGATATGCATGATGTTCGTGTCTGGAATTGCTATGGCGGTTTATTTTGCTGTTGCCCTATACACTGAGGAATTGTTTGCCTCTGTGATGCTGTGGCTGTTTGCTCTTTTCGTGCTGGCAGGGGCTGTGGCGTATATTCGAAACCTGCTGCGCATGAAAGAATAAGGGTGCATACATGCTCCTATATAAATCAGAATTGCTGATGCGTCTACCCATGGATGTGCTTTAGTAGACAGAGGGAGTGAGAGAATGGATATTCTTTTTGAGTTGTTCTTGGAGTTGATTGTGGATGGGGTCATAGAGACCAGCGGGAATAAGAAACTGAGCCGTTGGATTCGCTATCCGCTCATTGCATTGGTGGTCCTATTTTTCGGGGCTGTGATTGCCTTGATATTTTATTTGGCACTTGGTCTGAGTTCTAATGAGCCGGTGGCTTCGGTCATTTTTTCTTTGCTGGGCCTATTTTTCCTGGTGGGAACTGTGCTGAAGTTGAGAAAGCTCTACTTTGCAAAGCGGGCGGATAACGGGAGTGAGGAAACAAATGACAAAAGAACATAACTGGAACGCCACTGTGGATGGAGTGTCTCACGTAATCCTCTGTCAAGTGATGAATAACAAGTATGTCTTATGGGTAGACGATAAATTTGAAAAAACTGTCTACCGTAAAAGCTTTCAGGCTATTCGGGGAGGGCTGGATGAAACTCTGGAGCTGTGGGGAAAGACCTGTCACTTTGTAGTTTGGCCCAGCGAAAAGGTAGAGTTTTTTGTGGACGGAAAATCTCTGAATACCCAGGAGGACTACGAGCATGCTCTGGACATGTCCTATGAAGAATCCATATCTCGCTATGAGCGGACTATGCGCCGTTACTCGTGGGTAATGGTGCTGATTATGGGGTTGACCTGTATCCTGTATTTGGCCGTGGTGTTGCAAGGAGGAGACATGTCCCGCTGGAATGGCACGATGGTGCTCGTACTGGTTATCCTGGTACTCAACCTCGTGGAGATTGTCAGGGGAAGGAAACGATGATGGACGGAAAACTTTGGTGGGATATTCTTGGGTTAGTCGTGACATGCGCAGTGAGCGCAGCGATTCTATACTGGAATGGTTGGAAAGAGAAAAGAATAACGAAGTCCGGCATTGTGTTTTGCTTGGCAATAGGAATACTTTGTGTTCCATCTCTCTTTTTCGTCCGAGGTTTCTCTCTGGCGATGACGCTGGTTTGGGTTGCCGCTTGGCTTGGTAGTGGATGTCTCAAAATGATTAGATACCAAAAGAAAAAGGCACAATCGTGAAACACCAGTACGTCTGAGTTGACAGATCTAAATGTATTGTTTCAAAAATCGTCCTGCACTTTTTTAGGGTGTAGGACGATTTTTGTTTTGTGCTTTGTGTAAAGCGGATGCCACAGCTCTATGTCATTTGGCCACCGCCTGGACCACCGTCCTGGTGGTATTGACCGCAGCCTGGGCTGTATAGACCGCAGACATGATGTTGGCTCTGGTTGTGGTGTCCAGGCCGAAGGTTCCGGCGATGCGTGGGATTTCCCCTGCGGACAACATCAGTCCCAGACCCAGAAGGGCATTTTCTTTGAATACCATCAATCCTGCAATGAGGATGGTAGCTTGCAGGAAGGCGGTGAGGCAGAGTCCAATGATCTGCTTGCACCATTGGATGAAGCCGTCGGTATAGCCGCGGGGGACGCTGAACATATACAGGCTGCCCACGGCGATTTGGATGAGCAGGATACCGCCTCGCTTCAGGTTTGCAAAAAACACCTTAATGACGGCATAGGCCATAAGAATGATGCAGAACAGGAGCATGATGGGGCTGGTGATGGAAGCAAAGCCGAAGTAGGAGCCGGATGTCATTTCGGTCAGGGACTCCACATCACCGAGAGTGTCGATGATCTCCGTGGCCACTTGGCCAATGGAGGTTCCGTATCCAGTGATTCCGGCGGTGAGACTGCCCTGCAACGTGACAGAGAGTTCATAGAGCCGCACGGGTACCACCGTGAAGAGACCGACTGCCATAAAGCCCTTTATGGCATTGAGGGCGGTCTCTTTCAGGTTTCCTCTGCCGGAGGAATACTCAATGCCGCATTCAAAACAGGCCACCACAAGGCCTGTGCCATAGAGCGCCCAGGCCAGATAGGAGAAAAACAGGACAATACTCTGTACCCAGTTCATGGTGAACAGCTCCACGCCCATGTTGCCCATCTCGGCAAAGAAGTTGCCCAGAAAGCCCATGATCTGACTGTAGATCCAATCAATGATCTGGCTCAGGACAGTATCAGCTACAAAATCCCAAATAAACAATGGTTGGTTCACCTCTTTTCGGGTTGAGGCCGTACCAACCGCATGACACAAAGACCCCGCAGCTGGTACGGCCTTTTGTGTCAATCAATGACATGGTTTGCTGGGTGTTAGATGCCAACGATACCCCAGATGTACAGGGGGGCGGTGAGGGTAAACACCAGACAGGCAAACAAAATGGCGGGGGGCGTCCACTCGAACTGCCCGGTCTTCCGATAATCAAAGTAGGCGGTACCCACTTTGACAAAGAAAAACACGGCGAGGATCAGATCAATGGCAGGGAAGACCACGTTGTTGACCACAGTCTTGATTTGGGTGGATGCGGTGGTCCAGGTGCTCTCTACGGCTCCAGCTACATCTCCGCTGCCAGCGGCCAGGGCTGTGCCTGCCATCAGGGAGGTCATGGCCAGCGCCACCACCAGTAAGAGAGCAAAGCGTTTGTAGTTCCATTTACGCATAGATTACCTCCAGTTACAAAAATATAGTGTGTATTTGGGCCCGGATGATGCGCTGGAACATCAGGGGGTGGAGGCCCGCTGAAAAAAGGACTCAGGTGAACCATGTCGTGCTTACTTGGAGTGGTTCTGCTTGTTGCGCTCCAGTTGGCTCAGTACTTTTTCCCAACTTTCAGCGTCATCCTGAGGCACCACCAGAACAGCGCCGTCTACGCTGAGCACCCGGAGATTGTCAAAGAGAATGCCTGCATCCGCAAAGGCCTCTGCCGGAATGGGAAGCATATCCTCGTCACACCCGTGGCAGCTGCCGCACATATCCTCATCGCCCTCCTGGCCCTCCCAGCCAGTCATCATATCTGCCCCAGGCTGTTGACCAGCCGCATCAGGGTCATCATAGCGGTGGCTTTCTCCACAGGCTTCATCTCCGGCTTGAGCAGGACGATGGCGTTTTCCAGGGTGTGCAACTCCAAGGTTTCCTCTTGCTCCAGACCGCTCAGAATCAGGGCGGCAGACTGGATGACGGCTTTTCCGTCGTTGGTGTAGTTGATAAATGTCATGTTCATTCCTCCATATCGTTAAGTATTTTGATTTGGTTCATGGATCAGGGTATAACGGCCCTCGTACTCGTCGGTGGGGGACAGGTGAAACATACTCAGTTGCCAATTCATTGCCGTGTTGTAGCGGCGGGGGTCGTAGTTGGTGATGACAATTTCTTCGTACTCACTGCCTGCCTTCTGGGACATGCTGTTGGGTCGGGTGGTGTAGAAGATATAAAACTCCTGATACAGCTCCACGATATAGGGACAGTAGTTGTAGGACACCATGACGTACCCTTCGCAATTCAGGAGGGCATCGTGGAGCCGCTGGTGATCCTCCTTTGGGAAGACCACCGCATAGCAGCCCTCTGCCTCGTAATAGGGAGGATCGCAATAGAAAAACGCACCTTTCCGGTCGTATTGGCGTACAATTTCCACGCAGTCCTTGTTTTCAATGATGACCTCCGCCAACCTGCGGGAGCATTCCCAGACCAGGTGAAAAAAGCGACGGATGTCGCAGGTTTTTCCTGCAAAGGACTTGGCCCCGCCACTGAAGCTGTATCGGATAAGCTTGAAGTAGTCTGCGGCCCGGCGGACGTCTCCACGAGGAGCCCTCTCCAGCATCATTCTGCGGATGGCCTCTCCATCAGGCGGCTCCAGATATCGCTGGGTCAGCTCCATCTCTTGGCTGAGATAATCGTCGGTGAATTCTTCCTTGGAGAAGAATTTGTACAGCACATTGAAATCATCTCGGGTGTTCAGGGGCAGAAAGCCCAGCTCCAGAAGCAGGGCCATAGTTCGGTTCTTGACGCAGCAGAAGAGGTTGGTCAGGTCGCTGTTGAAGTCGTTGTATACCTCCATGCAGCCTTGTTGAATGGGACGGTTGAGGGTTACGGTGCCGCTGCCACCAAACACGTCGATAAACCGGGAAAAATGTGGGGGAGCCAGACGGTGGATCAGCCAAAGCAGCTTGGCTTTGCCGCCCACCCATGGGATAAAGCTCTTCAATCGACGTCACCGCCAAAGGAGTCCAGAGATCGCTCCAGTCCCTCCCTGGCCAACTTCAGACCATGTTCCATGGCTCTCAACTGGCCAATGGTGGAATAGACCTCCCCGGCGGTTACGGCATAGAAGTAACCGTCTTGGCTGCTGGCAATGGGATGCCCCTTTTTGCGCAGACGGTGGACCTGTTTACGCAGTTCAGTGCCGCTGATGTGGAGTGCTGTCTCGATCTGACGGCTTTTCTGGATGTTTTTTCTGCCTTTGCACACGGCCTTCAGATAGGCCAATACCTGTTGTTCTCGCATCATTGTTCCTTTCCGGGGCCATACCCGAACAAGGAACAACAAAAAAGCAGGAGCCGTGTCCCTTTCGGGTACGGCCCCTGTGTGTTTTGTTTGGGAATATGAGAGGGTTACGGTTTACTGCATCTGCATCCCTCCCAGTTTAGGGTCAGAAGTAGGGCAGAGGAGGGGTTCGCCATCTTCTCGCGCCACCAGCCCATAGGGGGTCAGGACTGCGTTGGAATTTGCCAGGATGTCTCTACCGTAGGCATTGAGATTGACGTGCTCTTGCAGCATGGAAAGGGTTTGCTCATCCAAGATGGTGTGCAGCTTCTGGAGTGCCACCTCCTTGGGACTGCGCTGGTCGGGTTGGAGCAGGTAGTCGTCCAGATTTTCCGCAATGTGAGCGGCGGCGACGACCTCGTGGCAGTCGGTGGCAAGGATGACTGCTTTGAGTTTGGTGAGCTGTCCATACCGCTCCAGGCATTTGATGGCCTCTGCCAGCTGATTCAGATCCTGGATGTCATTGCACTCCAGGTTCTCCAGCAGATCGGGAATGGCGCTGTCCTCGGTCCAGAAGACCACCTGGTCCCAGGAAGCGGATTCGCCCAGCTCTTCCAGCACACGGGACAGCTGGCTCTGTGTGGCGGGGAGTTCCAGAGTAACCCTGGGTTCCTGTTGATTGAAACCTCTGGCCACCAGCAGGCGAACAGCGTAGGAGGGAGGCTTGGGAACTACGTCCAGGCTGTCATGTACCTGCTTGAGGTCTTCGTGCTGGATCACATAGCCATGGCTGACGAAGACACCGCCCTCCTCAAATCGGGCTTTTCGGCCCAGCTGTGCAAAGTCCAGATAGTCAAAGATGGAATCGGGAACTTTTTCAAGTGCAGGGATAAAATCGTTCTCGGCATAGAATCTGCCCAGCTGCTCATCTGTTGTGGCGTTGACCACATGACAGCAGTCCGTGCTGTAAGCCAGATCCAGCAGGAGGGAGAGGGGGATGGGACCATAGTCCTTGGCGGCTTCCATCTGGACCAGTCCTTCGAAAGCGGCCTTTTCCATGTCACTCAGCCCCTCCAGCCTGGTTAGCAGGGCGTTGAGCTGGTAGAGGTCACAGTCCGAGCTCAGATGGTCATGGAGAAAGGGGAAAGCTCCCGGATGGAGCAGTTCCAGGTCCGGTTTTTCGCGGGGGGCCATTTGGAGCTTATCCATGGCATCCTGGAGCTGGTAGTAGGTAGCCGGAAGCTCCAGGCAGCTGTATTGATTATGTTTCCCGTAGAGCGCAATGCAGAACGCATTATCCAAGGGTCATCCCTCCTATCGTCGTTCCATGCTCCATATCCTTTGCCTCGTCCTGGGGACAAGGCTCACTCATTTCGCCGGAACTCCTCTCCCCACCAAACCCGCTGCGCTGGGCTTCGGTGGGGGCCCGGTTTGCACGTAGTCTTCCTGATACTTGGCAGGGTCTGCGCCGGGGACATCCCAGCCACACATACTGCCCACCTCCATGGCCTGTCTCTGCCACATATCTACTCTACGCCAAGGTGCTCGTTGAGCTGGTCGGCCAGTTCCACATTCCGCTCTTTGTCGCCGGTGTCCCACTCCGAGGGGTGGTAGCCGGTTTCACCTCGTTTGATGCAAATCAGCTGGCCCGTAGTGGGCAGGGTGGAGTAGCACATCTCCGGCAATCCTTCTGCCAATTTGGGGGAGAAGCGCTCCTCCTCCGTCTGGATACTCCAATCGTCGAAGCTCCACAGATGGACATACAGCTCGTCGTCACCAATGCAGATATCCCGCTGCTCAAATCCTTCGCCCCAGCCATCCGATGCCTGTCCAGAGATGTACTCCTTCAGGTTGGACAGTTCCACCGGGGTAAGGGTCCCTGCAACACGGCATTCCGCAACACCCCAGAGCTGGCCGTTTCGATCCTCGACCGTGAACACAGCGGACTGGACTTTCCGGTTGACGCTGTCATCTTCGCTGTACCAGTGCATCAGCCCACGCTCCATTTCTTCCGGCATACGGTATTTGGTGAGAGCGCTGAGAATGTCACCTTCGTAGCCACGCAGCATTTTGCCATCCAGCTGGGTACAGTCCTCCTCTATGTCGCTGTACTCGTTGCGGGTGTAGAGGTCCGCTGTCAGAGGCATATACAGCTTCAGGGTGGTGAGTTCCGGTGGAATCACGGAGAAGCTGTCCTCTCCAATGATCAGGGCAAGGCCACTGCCGTTGTCCCACTTCATGTGGAACTGGCCGATATCGTCGATGTAGTCCAGGGTGCCGGTGCTGCCGGGGGGCAGCGGGGCATACGGGTCTTTCATCTCTCTGAGTTTGATTCGGGTTCCTGCGGGGAATTGCTCTCGCAGGAAATTCAGCCATTCCTTTGGAACTGACATTTACATACCTCCCATTTGAAAAGTTTGTTCTTCTTGGTGTGTTTCTTCCATCATCAGCACCTCCAGGCTCACCGTGCCGTGGTAGGCCACATATCCCCGGTCGGTAAATGCACCGGTCTCTTGATTCATGTGCTGCAGGCCGTACTTCTCGTAGTCATAGAACTCGTCCAGATTGGGGTCATACTCAAAGTGGCCGGACTCCTGGATCATATAAATTCCATACTCTGACGGGGTGTGGGCACCAGGGGCAAATTCAAATAAGTCTAGATTTTTCGCCAGGCAACGGATCTGGCTGGCATTCTCCGGCTCAGCCAAGGCTACCACAGCCCCCAGTTTCTGAAGGTCATCCTGGTCAAGTCTGGCCACAGCCCATGCCAGATCGTTGAGGTCGAAGATGCTTTCCTGCTTGAAATCCAGCACTGCATTTACCTCCGCGGGAAATTCGTTGCTCCCTACTTGAAAGCACATATCCTCCGGGTCTTGGATGCCAGAGCGCAGCATTCCACGTTCTAGCTGTTTTCTTGTGGCAGGGAGGTAAAGCCAGGTGGTATCCTTGGGATTCTCCAGCTTCCCCCTGGGGGTCAGACCCAGGGACAGCACAGCATCGTCGTAGATGTAACAGGGAAGGTGCTTGCCGTCGTAGAGTTGTTCCAGCTGCATCCCGTTGTCGTAGACTACACCGTAGGGGGTGACCACACCTTGATTTCCCTCGATCAGAAGAAGGGCAGATTCCTCACCATCTACATTCTCCAGTTCTTCCAGGCTGGCACAGCCGCCGTTGAGGTTCATATAGTGGCTGCGGCCCACGGATTCCAAATCAGAGAAGTCCGTGATGACGGTGGCCTGCTGACAGCAGAAGGATAGGTTGATCAAGTCTTTCAGGCTAGTGAGGCCCAGTTTCTCAGCCATGGCCTGGAACTGGGCCACCTCGTCATCACCGAAGCCATCCAGCCGCTTAGCCAGATAGTCCAGCTCGTCCAGATTCACCTGGGTTCCCTCCAGCTGATTCAGAACCGGCCAGGGAGTGTGGAGTTCCTCCACACGGCAGTCCTGGCGGGTGGCGTTTCCCATTTCCAGCGCTTCCAGCAGCTCGGTGCAGCTGTCATACTGCTCTTTGGGGATGGGAAGGGGAATGGTAACAACACCAAATTCCGGGTGGTTGATATTGCTCAATTCTGCGCCTATCATCTCTTTCTATCACCTGTCTTTCGATTATTTTGGATGGTTGCTATGCTGTAAATTAGCACCACAGCGGTACAAATACTCAGTCCCAGTGCTACCAACTGCAAATGGTTTTCAAGCTCGATTTCAGATTGTGATGCTTTCACTGCAACCTGTGTTTGCTGGATGTTGGGGGTGGTCACAGCGGGTTCCTGGACAGAAGTATCCTGCTCCACCCTCTGGCAGTAAACCAGATACCGATGGGTGCCCACAATATAGGGGTGGCAGGTGAGCAAGGTCACCATATCCTGGCTTGGCCGAATGGCCACAGCCTCCACCTCGTCGGGCCAGATGATGGAGATTCCCGTCACCTGATAGGTCAGGGTTTCCCAGAGGTTTGTGAGGTACACCAGATCTCCCTCTTGAAGCAGCTCCACATCCCGGAACATGGCTTTTCCATTCCAGCCCCGGTGGGCGGCAATGACGCAGTTGGTGGAGTTTCCTCCAATGGGCATACTGGTCTGACCCAGCACCGCCCCTCCGTCGTTCATGTGCGCTCTGGAGGCTCCCAGGTAGAGGGGGAGGATGACATCCATGGAAGGGATTTCTACATAGCCTACGGCATCATCGGCTTCCATTCCGTAGTCTTCTAAGTTCAACCCCGGTGCTTCATAGCTGCCCACACTGTCCAGGCCGGACTGATCCTGGGACAGCTGGAGGTTGTACGCCTCCATGGCTTCTCTCAGGTCTTGGTGAATCCCTGGCTTTTTCTGTCCCTGCTCCACCACGGCAACTTCCTCTTTCGCCGTCTGCTCATACACAATGGGGGCAGCAATGGGCTGGCAGAGAATTACCATCAGCACCAAATCCACCGCCAGAGCCAGTCCCAGCAGCCATCTAGCCATGCCGTAACTGCTTCTGGGGACAATTCGCTTTCAAATTCATTTCATCCACTCCTTTTCTGTTGCAAAGAAAAAAGCAGGAAATCTCGGAAGATTTCCTGCTCAAAGCAAGTCTGTTCAGTTTACGTTATTCCTTGACAATAGGCGAAATAACAGGTTTTCCATCTCGATCTAGTAAGGGGGTCAATCCTCCTGCATACCCGGAATGGCTAAACAAATAGTTGACACCGGTTTCCTTGTCCACCCAAATTTCCATACCCTTAGCCATGCCTTGGGAGTAGACCACTTCGAATCTTTCTTCTTTTTTCATAAAATCCATCTCCTTGCTGAAAGATTTTTCACCAGAATATCATATACCACATCTCCTGTAAACATCTTTTTCCGTCGCCGTGTCAACCCCATCTTGTCCTGTTGCTCCGCCAAATTACCACCGGCACAGCCACGGCCAGCATGGTAAGATAGATACCAAACCCAATGCACAGAGCTGTGCGGTATTCCCTCCACCAACTGCTTTCGTGGTTTTGGTTCTGGGCGGTTGCAACCACGGTGTCCTCCGCTGTCCACTCCGTCCGGGTGCCACGCACCAGCAGACGGTGGGAATTCACGCCGTAGGGGGTGCAGGTGAGCAGGGTCACATAGTCGCCCTGCGGATCAATCCCGATCTGGCTCACATCGTCGGGGAGCACCACGGAAATTTGGTCCACCTCATAGGCCAGGGTTTCATCCAGCACCCGCAGAAAGAACACATCTCCTTGTGTGAGCTGATCCAGGTCGGAGAGGAGCCGGGATGAGGCCAGGCCGCTGTGGCCAGCCAGAACTGCATGGCTTCCTGTGCCTCCCACTGGGAGGGAGCTGCCCTCCACCACCCCCACACCGGCGGTGAGGGTGGTGGACTGAGTTCCGTAGTACACGGGGAGAATCACGTCGATGGCGGGAATCTCCAACGTGGCCAGCATACCGCCTCCGGTGGGGTCCAGGGCGGTGAGGATATCTTCGTCTGGGGTTGGGGCACCAGAGACAGAGAATCCGGCAATGGAACAGCTCTGCTCCAGCAGATCTCGGTTGTAGGCCTGGGCCAGCTCCAGGGCTTGTTGGGTGGCCTGGTTGTCCAGCACCTCCACCGCCGTCTCATATTCTGTAATGACCTGGGAGCGTGTTTGGCCCGAAAGCCAGTTGCTGGCCATGGGGTAGAGCATCATCCCCACAGCCAGCACACAGCCCAGCCCCAACAAAAG
This sequence comes from Pseudoflavonifractor sp. An44, assembly GCF_002161675.1. Taxonomy (GTDB): domain Bacteria; phylum Bacillota; class Clostridia; order Oscillospirales; family Oscillospiraceae; genus Enterenecus; species Enterenecus faecium. The sequence continues at coordinate 170,357 of NZ_NFIH01000002.1, read as the reverse complement.
AGGCGCTTTACTTCTTTTCATCCAGCTCACCCTTTCGCTTCCAGTAGCGAAGGGCGATACACCCGGTGAGCATCCCGCTGGCCAGCACGATGCCTACCACAGTGGTCACCATGGTGCCTTTGCCGCCAGTCTCGGGCAGATCAAAGCCACGGGTGTTGAGGACAGTCAGTGGAACCAGGGCATTGCCGCTGTTCCCCATGGCCTCCATGGTGGCGGAATAGCCATCCACGGTGGCGGTAGCAGTGAGGGAGCCCACCTGCACACCAGGTGTGTACTTGGTGTCGATGTCCACGGTGATCACATCCTCCAGCAGGGTGTAGCCAGCATCGGTCTGGGTCTCAGTAAGCTGGTAAGTGTCCTCCTCCACACCATACAGATACAGGTGGCCGGTCTCATCAGGGGTCATGCGGGTGGCCTCGTCCACGTTGGTGGTGGTGCCGGTGGCGTAGTACACACCCTTTGCAGGGTTGGCCTCTGCCACCACATAGTAGTTGCCGGTGGCGTTGGTCACATTCTGGGTGATGAACTGGACGGCATCAAAGTTGGTGCCTCCGGCGGAGAACTTCTTGGTGAGGTGGATGCCGTAGCTGTACACCTTGGCTTCGTCGGTGAGGGTGCCGATATAGTCCTGGCTGGTGCGCTCCCAGGTGAGGGTGACGGTATTGGGGTTGCCCTCATCACCCAGAATCATGTCCTCGGTGCTGTTGATCTTGGCAGTGTAGTACACCACGCAGGTCCAGTCGGAATACCGCCCTTCCTGCTGGCTGTTGTCCACGGGGGTATTGATGCGTTCCAGACCAGCCTCGTTGAACTGAAGGGTCATCATGGTGGAGCCGTCACTACCATTGGAGTAAGACAGATCGAAATAAGTGCCCTGTCCCTTCTCATTGCACTCCCAGATCTCCACGGCATTGGCGCCCTGGGTGGCAGGGGTGTTAGGGGTGGCAACGGTGTAGTCCTTCTGGGCCGCCTCGTAGCTCTCATACCAGCAAACAATCACGTCGTTCTGGTTGTACTCCAGGCCGGGAGAGAGCATATCCTCGAAGCGGTACTGGGTGAGCTGGGTGGCATTGGAGGTGATGGTGGGCAGGGTGGACAGGTAGCGGTAGCCCATCACGTCCCCGGTGCTGCCGGTGGCCACATCCCGGTAGCCCAGCCCGTCAATGTCTCCGGAGAAGCTGATGCCGTGGGCCAGGTCTGCCACCTCTTTCTCCAGGGTGGGGTTCCCGGTCTCGTTTTTGGGGTAGACATGGACATCGTAGAACCAGCCGTCAGCGGTCTGGGTGTCCATCATGGGCAGGGACACCAGGAAGGGGTTGACGGTGGAGGTGACGTTCTCCGGTACCTCGGTTTCCACTACCAGGTACAGGCCCAGGTCCAGGCCGTCCACAGAAGTGGTGCCCGTGATGTCATCGGTGAGGGCCATGGCAGTGCCGCTCTGGTTGGCCTCCGCCTCCAGAGCATCCTTGGTGGCTCGGCGGTTGGCGGTGAGCTGTTCCTCCAAAGCGTCGATCAGGGTATCCGAGGTATACCAGGGGATTCCACCCTCGGTTTTCACCACGTCCTCCGAGGTGAGGCCCAGAGTGTCCCGCACATCTTCGTTGTCCACCCCGTAGATGACCTGGACGGTGGCATTGGCGGCATCCTGATCCGAGTACATATCAATGCCGCCCAGGCGCAGGTAGGTAAACTCCACACCGCCCAGGGTGTAGTCCTGGAGCATGGTCTCTGCCTCGTGGTTTTCCTTGCCGGTGGACACCAGCCCACCAGTGCTTACCCCCGCCTGAGTGGCGGCGGTGAGGTCATACTTGGTGACGGTGAGACTGGCAGTGTGTCCGTAGTCAATGGTGGCATCCTGGGGGGTATAGGCCAGGGCCGTTCCAGACAGGCCAAGGGCGGCACACAGGGCCAGACCCATGGCGGTAAAGCGATGCATCTTCTGTTTCATGATTCATTGTCCTCCTCAGTGTTTAATTTGATGTTTTTTATACACAACCAGCCCGGTGACGCACAGGAAGGCCAGGGCCAGTCCGGCACTCATCAGCCAGATGGCATAGCCTCCTGTGGCAGGCAGGCGATACACCAGGGTATTGCGCAGGTCGTAGGTGAGATGGTAATAGTAGTTGGTGCCATTGCTGTAGTACACCTCGTCGCTGGTGGTGTCCTTGGCTCCGGCTACCCCATAGGGCAGGGTGATGGTGACGGGCTGGGGCAGAAGCTGATAGCCTTCCTCTGTCTGGATTTCCCGCAGGGTGTAAGTGCCAAAGGGGATGTTCACCAGCTCTACCCGGCCCTTTGCGTCGGTAACCAGAGTATCCGTTCCTTGCCCAGGGACAAACTGGCCGTTCTGCACCACCAGAGCGGCATAGCGTCCATCCGCCTGCTGGCTCCAGGTCACCACATTTCCCTGGTTATCCAGCAGTTGCAGCTTCACCCCAGACAGGTCCTGGTCTCCCTGACCGGACTTGTGAATGGTGAGCATCCCCAAGGGCTGGGTACGCAGCTGTAAATAAAAAACCACCGGGTCTTGCACTCCGGTGGCTAAGGTCTGGCCCACGCCGTTGGACCAGATGAGCAGGGCTCCTGTATTTTGGGGGATGTTCTTCCGCATCGTCAGAGTAACGGGATCGGTAATCTCCTGGGTGGTGGAGAAGGTGTAGGTGTTGCCCTGGCGGGAGACGGTAATCCCGCTGGTGGAGGGGAAGGTGATGTCACAGCCGGTGGTGTTGGTATCTGTGAGGGTTACGGTGTATTTACCGCTGATGGCATCATACTGCATGGTGTGAGCCATATTGAGGCCCACATCCGTGCTGGCAAAGCTGGGGATTACTCGATGTTCAGCCATTTGGTCCAGCATCCAGTCATAGCAGTTCTTGGCCGGATGTCCCTCGATCCACTTCACATAGTTGTCTGCCTCGATGGTCTTGCCCCCATAGGATAGAGCGGAAATGGAGGTGGGGCTGTTGCGGATGCCGCTTTGATACTCCCAGATAATGATCTGGGTGGCAAAGGCAAAGTCGTCCACGTTGAAGGCACATCCAACCTGGCTGGTTGTTGGAATATAGCTGGGGTTTTCCGGGTTGTAGCCGTAGAGCATGGCAAGCATAATGCCTTCACGGGCCGTGGGAGACAATAGTTTGAGATAGTCCGATGTGCCAGCTTCTCCAGAGGTGTAGTCTCCTCCGTCAAAGGCCTTACCGGACTCGATGCAGTAGGCCAGGGTGTTTCCCACATAGTACTTGTTGTTGGTATAGCCACTGGCCTGAGTGCTGGTGATAATTTTTTTGGTACCGTCGCTGTAGTAGCGCATAAAGCTGAATTTCATCAGAGCGTACTTATGGCCGGTAATAGAGGTGTATGGCTCTCCCTCCCAGGTGTTGACCACCTCGCCGGGAGACCAGGCCGACATGGTGGCCAGCAGGGGCGTTTCTTCCTCTGCGGTGGTCTCAACGATGGGGTCGGCTGTCTCTGTCACTACCTCTTGGAACGGCTGCACTTCTGGGGGTGCCGCTGCTCCAGGCAGTACCCCGAGACACAGGGCACCGCACAGAGCTGTGGTAAGGATGCGTTGGATGAGTTTCACTTGTATCACGTCCCTTCTGAGTTAAAATGATCTGTCTCATCTCTTGTAAAAGTGTTCCGGGTTCCTCTCTATCATAGAGGGGAATCCCGTGTGAAGTAATGGGGCATGGGCAATGTCCTCCTTTCGCCGAAATAGAAAAAGCGCCGGAATCTTGGTTAGAACTCCGGCGCAATTTCACATGGTCTGCTGGGGGATATAAGGTTGTGCGAGTTGCTGTTCCTGCTCTTTGATGCGATCGACAACATCGGGTATGCCATTTTCAATCTGATCCTGAATACCCCGGATGCATGCCTCCTGTTTGGGAGACAGGTTCAGGTTGGTGTTTAGGGTATCAGCGCAGCATCGAAAGATTTCTGTGAGCTGTTCCTGGTTGAAAACTTGGTACTGGGGGACAAGGCCGGAACGGATAGCAAAGTCTTGCTTGGCAGCCAGGTAATTGTCTTGAAAGTAGTGGCCGTAGTTGAGACCTGTCCAGCGGAAGTCCCGGTCCCAGGTGACAAAGTGGATGCCGAATTTGGTCTGGTGTCCAGCCAGCACAGTCCCGTTGAAGTCGGCCAGAACTCGAAAGTCTCCGGTCAGTCCCTGTGCCCTCAAGGGGGGAGCCTGCTCCAGCAACGTCATGTATTCCCGCACTGTACCGGCCAGATGGGTTGCCTGCTCACAGGCCTGTTCCCGTTCCAAAGTTGCCACATCCTCCTGTCGGTAGCGTACACCGCCGCCCTCTGTGATCCTGCAGAGAGGGTGGCCATCCCATTCCACAGGTAACAGACTATCCCGTTCTGCTTGGGTGGTGAAGCCTACCCGTTGGAGTACTCGGCGAAGCTCCTGAAAAAATGTGTCTCGTTTCATAATGATTACCTCCTTGGGGCGTGGCGCCCTTTTTGAATTTTGCTGGAAATGAAAAAAGGCGCCAATCTGATGATCGATCACGACCAACAAATTGACGCCTAGAAACGCTGTATATTCTATTTGGAAAAGAGTAGCGCCCTTTTTGAAACTGCTTTGTTCAAAAAGGGCGCTGTTTGCCTATATCTGTGCCAACGACGGGGGAGAGGAGGGTTCGAGTCCCACCAGTCGGGGAAAACAGGGCGTTTGCATCTATGGAATTTTCGGTGAAATTTTGAGGAGAAAAATCCCGGAAACGGTTGATGCCGTAGGCGTTGCGCCTACGGCATCTATAGTGTTGGGATAACATGGTACGGGTAGTGGGGGTCGAACCCACACGCCTTTCGGCACAGGAACCTAAATCCTGCACGTCTGCCAATTCCGCCATACCCGCTTATATGAGCGACAGGAGTTTTTCCTGTCGCTTTTGATATCTCGTTTTTGCTTGAGAAGGATAGATGCAGACAGCACATCCTGCTTGCGCTGCTCTTTCACCCTTCTTTTTCGGTACCGTCCGAATACTCGTATACATCGTATTCCCCGCAGTACGCGCATACGCCCATTCTTGGGGAATTGACCACGGGCAGTGCGCATCCTTCGTGCTCGTGGGACGCCATACATTTCTCGCAGAAAAACGGGTACTCCTCCATCGCGTCACATTCACAGCAGACGTAATCCGCCGCCTCGCCGCACTGTCCGCACTCGAAAAGCAAAGGCAGATTCCGAGCCAGCAAACGGACAGCCTTGCGCTGTTTGGGACGGGACACAGGATGCAGAAACGTAATCCGAAGCTCTGTCGTACTGCCGAAATCATACTCGTAAAAGAGAACGGAACCGGTCGGAATGCGATCCAGCTTTGTGCTCTTCCCTATCTCCACCCCGCCGCGTTGATAAAATGCGCTCATATGCCCACAGCACTCAAGCCAGATCTCCCGCAAAAAAGTATCCAGCGTTTTAAGCGTAGAGGTCAGCGGCATATCGAGGTACAGCCAATACACCTTATCCTCGGCGTCCTCCACCTTAAGGAGGACACATTTCTGGTTCTCCGCTTCCTCCCCGCCAGAATGTCTGGAGGAAAAATGCTTCAAAAAACCCGATTTTGCAACGATTGCGCCACAGAGATAGCAATGCCCTTTTGTCATCTGACTTTCCATACCACACCTGCACTTTCTTCACTGAGGTGACAGCACCTAAATCCTGCACGTCTGCCAATTCCGTCATACCCGCATATATGAGCAGCAGGAACTCCCTGCCGCTATTTTTACAAAAACTTCTTCACTGAGGTGACAGCACCTAAATCTCGCATGTCTACCAATTCCATCATACCCGCATATCTCATTATGACTACGGGTATGGAGTATACCACAGAATTGGGAAAATTTCAATACTTTCTTGTAATCGTCCAGGGGAAGCGATCTTTCAGCCGCTGGAGCAGGGAACCCTGAGGTTTGGACTTGGCAGGTGCGGAGCTAGGTTGTGCCGTGTGGGAAGAGGTACGCATAAACTCCTCTTGACTGTTGAGAGGAGAGACGGTACTGGTTTTTCTCAGATAGCTTCCGTCGCTGAGCATGGAACTGGCCTTTACATTGTCCAGCAACTGGGTGCGGAGAATCCATTCCAGCTGGGATTTTACCTGTGGGTCGTCGATAGGACAGGCGATCTCAACTCGGCGCAACAGATTTCGGGTCATCAAGTCCGCCGAAGAGATGAAATACTTGGCCTGTTCTCCCCGACCAAAGCAGTAGATGCGGGCGTGCTCCAGATAGCGGCCCACAATGCTAGTAACGTGGAGGCTCTCGGTTTTTCCGGGAATTCCGGGCCGAATACAACAGATGCCCCGGAGAATCAGCTGTACCTCTACGCCTGCTTGGCTGGCTTGCTGAAGCTTGTTGATAATGGCCCGTTCTGTGAGGGAATTGGCTTTGATGCAGATATATCCCTGATGTCCCAAGATAATCTGTTCATCCATGTGGTCTAAGAGAGCCTGGTGAATACCGTTGGGGGAGACCAGAAGGCGCTGATAGCTGCCGCTGAGATTGCTCACCAGCATATTGCGGAAGAAAGCGGCACCGTCCAGGCCAATCTGCTTATCAGCAGTCATAAAGCACAGATCCGTGTACATAGCACAGGTCTTTTCGTTGTAGTTTCCTGTGCCGATCTGAGTGATATAGTTGAGGGTATCGCCCCGGCGCATGGTAATCTGGCAGATCTTGCTGTGACACTTATAATCTTCGACACCGTAGATGACCCGGCATCCGGCTTCTTCCAGCACTTTGGACCAGGCGATGTTGTTGGCCTCGTCAAAACGGGCTCGCAGCTCCATGAGTACGGTGACTTCTTTCCCATTTTCCGCCGCTCGACAGAGAATACGGGCAATCTTGGAAGAAGAGGCCAGACGGTAGATAGTCATTTTAATGGCGATGACATCCTTGCGCTCGGCGGCCTCTTGAAGCAATTGCAGGAAGGGGTTGACGGAGTCAAAGGGATAGAACAGGAGTCGGTCTCGCTGCTGAATCTGTTGAATCATGCTCTGCTTGGGGTTCAAATCCTCCGGTTGGCGAGGCTGATAGGGAGGAAAGAGGAGTTTCTCACTGACATCAGCAGGCAGCTGACCAATCAGGGCAAAGACATAGCTCATATTCAACGGAGAGCGGTCCACAAACACCTGGTGCGCTTCCAGGTCCAATCTGTCCCGTAAAATGTCCAGAAAGGCCTGAGAAATGGGCCGAGAGACCTCTAGGCGCACCGCAGACTGTTTACCTCGAAGGTGGAGCAGCTTGCTGACATGGTTCCGGAAGTCCTCTTCGGTGGTGTCCTCAAACTTATCTACGTCAAAGCTGATATCTGCATTGCGGGTGACACAGATGACACAGCTGTCTGCCACCTTGTATCGCTCAAAGAGGGAGGGCGCCCAGTGGAGGAGCATCTGCTCCATACGGAGATAGCGGCCATTGGAATTGGGCAGCATGAGAAAAGCGGGCAGGGAGGCAGGGAGGGGGACAAATCCCAGGGAAAGTCGATCTTTTTTCTCCCGTAACAGCAGAGAAATGTAAAGCCGCTTTGTTTCCAGGTGGGGGAAGGGGTGGTGGGAGTCCACAATCTGGGGAGAGAGGGTGGGAAGTACGTTGGCGGTGTAATACCGGGAGACGTACTGCTGTTCCGCCTCTGTCAGCTGGTCCATGGAAACATCCACGATGCCCTCTTCTTCTAGCTGAGTGCAGAGGGACTCGTAGAGATGGTTTTTTAGGTCGATGAGGGGAGGAATGGTCTCGTAGACACAACGCAGCTGCTCCCGGGGAGACATGCCGCTTTTGTTATCCCGCTCTTTGTTGTTGGAAATGGCAGCCAGGTCGAAGAGACTGCCCACTCGAATCATAAAGAATTCATCCAGGTTGCTGGTGAAGATGGAGATGAATTTCAGGCGCTCCAACAGCGGCACGGTCTGATCCGCTGCCTCTTCCAACACGCGGCGATTAAACCGCAGCCAGCTCAGTTCTCGGTTTTGGGTGTAGCTGTAATCTTTCATAGTTTTGACTGTATCTTCTGGCATAAATAACCCTCCCGGACACCGTACCGACTGACGATGACCTCGTTTGCTTGACAAGTTTTCACCACATGGCGCAGAATCATCAGGCCAGGGATGAGTGTGTGCAGCCGCTCAGGTGCTGCCTTCAAAATCAGATCGGTGGCCGTGCGCTGGTCGGAGCGGAGTAGGGCAAATACCTCATCCAGCTGGTCGGCGGTGACAGACCGGCAGGTCTGGGGCAGCTGGAAGACCGTGCGGGACAGCTTCAAAGCGGCTCGGGCAGAGCCGCCCACCGCTGCAATCTGGTGGGAAGTCAGGTCCTGGGCAGGCAGTTTTCCAAGCTCCCGCTTCAAAGCTTTCTCCATGCGCTCATAGGAGCCGTTTCCGGGAAGAATCCGCTTGACACAGTCCCGGTACAGCTTCAGTGAGCCAATGGGGAAGCTGGAGGCCTGGTTTACCTGGCCATGTTCAAACTCCACCAACTCAGTACTGGCGCCGCCAATGTCCACAAACAGTCCACTGTCCATGGCAGTGTCCTGCATGGCACCCACATAACCGAACGTGGCCTCCTCCTCGCCAGAGAGCACCTCGATGGGGAACCCCACCATCTGGCTGATGGCGGCAGCAGCCTGCTGGGAGTTATGAACGTTACGCAGGGAGGCGGTGGCAAAGGCGGAGATGTTGGTGATCTCCAGGTGGTCCAGCGTCTTTGCAAAGGAGAGCAGTCCAGCTCCAGCTCTGCGGATACCTTCCTCCGTCAGGATGCCGTGCTCCATATAATTGGCCAGCCCGGCCATAATCTTTTCTTTAAACAGAACGGTAAAACTCTCTTTTTCCACGGAATACACCGTCAAACGCATGGAGTTAGAACCGATATCAATCACTGCATGCTTCATGTCTATCCTCCTGTTATATGATCTTCACAGCGGTTTTAGCTATGAATGGACGTAATACACCACTATCTATACTTTACAAAACCTGTGTCAAGATTTCCTGTCGTATTTTGTAAAGAGTATGTAAAAACTCCTATGGCTGCCCAGAGACAGCCATAGGAGTTTGCACGAAAGAAAAATTAGGGACGGCCCAGGAGAGCAAACATGTTCTTCTTATAGGCCTCCACGCCGGGCTGGTTGAAGGGGTTGACCTTCAGCACGTGGCCGCTGATGCCGCAGGAGAGCTCAAAGAAGTAGAAGAGCTCGCCCAGAGTGCGGGCATTCATCTTGGGGCTGCGCAGGACCATAGCAGGAGCGCCGCCGTCGTGGTGAGCGGCCAGGGTGCCCTGGCAGGCCATCTCACGGACAAAGCTCAGGGGCTTGCCTGCCAGATAGTTCAGGTTGTCGCCGTCGTCGTCACAGTGGGGCACAGCCACATCACAACCAGTGTCATCCACATAGATCACAGTCTCGAAGAGGATGCGCTCACCGTCCTGGATGAACTGACCCATGGAGTGCAGGTCGGTGGTAAGCTGCACGCTGGCGGGGAAGATGCCCTTGCCATCCTTGCCCTCGGACTCACCGAACAGCTGCTTGAGCCACTCGCCGAAGAAGGTGTAGGAGGGCTCGTAGTTGCAGAAGATCTCGATCTTCTTGCCCTGGCGATACAGCAGGTTACGAGCGGCGACATACTGCCACACGGGGTTGTCCATGGAGCGCAGGTCATACTTCTCCATAGCCTCGGCAGCGCCGGCCATCAGCTCGTTGATGTCGGTGCCGGACACAGCGATGGGCAGCAGACCCACAGCGGTGAGGACGGAGAAGCGACCACCCACTTCATCGGGAATGACGAAGGTTTCCCAGCCGTTCTTGTCGGCCACGGACTTCAGAGCGCCACGGGCCTTGTCAGTGGTGGCGTAGATGCGGCTGTTGGCCTCAGCGCCGTACTTCTTCTCCAGGTGCTCACGGAAAATACGGAAGGCAATGGCGGGCTCAATGGTGCCGCCGGACTTGGAAATCACATTGATGGACCAGCTGCGGTTGCCGATGCGGCGCATGACCTTCTGAATCTCATTGGGGCTGAGAGAGCAGCCGACAAAGCAGATATCGGGACCGTCGGAGGGGAAGATCTCCAGGGCGGTGCGGGCGCCCAGGTAGGAGCCACCGATGCCGATGACCACCAGCACCTCGGAGTCGGAGCGAATCTTCTTGGCGGCTTTGAGGATGCGGTCAAACTCCTCCTTGTCATAGGCCTCGGGCAAGCGCACCCAGCCGGTGAAATCGGAACCGGGGGCAGAACTATCATACAGCTTGGCGTGAGCGGCGGCCACTTCGTCGGTCATAGCGGTCAGCTGCTCCTTGGACACGAAACCATCCAGATGAGACAAATCCAACGTTAACATAGTGTGCAACTCCTTGTGAAATAAATTTACCCTTGGTTAAGGGAATTAAGCATGATAGAAGAACAGACCAGCGCCGCCATAAATTCCGGCGTTGTTGCCCAACTGGGCCAGAGCGAAGGTGGCCTGACGGGCAGGGGAGAACACGTTTTCCCGGTAGGCATCCACCACGGGGTCCATGAGGATAGAGCCAGCAGCAGATACACCACCGCCGATGATAAAGATCTCGGGGTTGACGATACAGCCGATCATAGCAGAAGCCACACCTAGGGCCTTGGCTGCGGTCTGAATGACCTCCATGGCCTGCTGATTCCCCTCCTTGGCTGCGTCAAACACGTCCTTAGCGGTAACCTTCTCCATGTCTTGGAAAGGCTGGAACTCCCGAGCGGCACGGATGATGCCGGTGGCAGAGGCAGTGACCTCCAGACAGCCGTACTTGCCGCAGGAGCACTGCCAGTCCTGGTGGAAGCTCATGGGCATATGGCCAGCTTCACCGCCTGCGCCGTTGGCGCCAGAGATGATTTGGCCATTGGAAATAATGCCGCAGCCAATGCCAGTGCCCACGGTGAGCATGGCCAAGCTCTTGCGGCCTTTGCCGGCGCCGTGCCACAGCTCGCCCAGAGCGGCCAGGTTAGCGTCATTTTCCACCTTTACCACCAGACCAGTGCGGCTGGATAGCTCGGTGGCCACGTTGATATCCCCCCAGCCCAGGTTGACACAGCCCTTGACCTGTTCCTGGTTGAACACAGGTCCGGGGACGCCCACGCCTGCACCCACAAAGGCACAGTCGTCAAATTGCGCCTTTACCTGCTGGATTTCCTGAGCAATCCGGTCAAACATGGCGGCAGGGTCACGGGGAGAGGGAAATTCGCTCTTGTGCAGCAAAGGGCCTTCTTCGTCCACAAGCCCCAGCTTCACGGATGTTCCGCCGATGTCCACGCCAAAACACACTTGCTTCATTGCGCTCAACTCCTCTTTTTCTTGTCGTCAAGATACGCTTATTCCAAAATAATGGCAACACCCCAGGGCTCCAGATGCAGCAACCGCTTTTCCATATTGATATAGGACTGGAACAGCAGCTGTCCCGTGATGGGGAGGGTCATGGGGTCGGAGCCTCCGTTGACAAAGGTGTGAATCCGCTGTCCGTTCAAGGTGCGGATGAAATGAATGACATGATCGTTGGGGTTTTCAAAGGTGATATGGCCCCGTTTGAGGGCGGCATATCTGCCTTTGATGCGGCTGAGAGACTCATAGGCCGTCTGTAGAGAGGTTAGCTCACGCCCCCAGGGGAAGCACCGGCGGTTAAAGGGGTCTTCAAACCCTTCCAACCCTGCCTCATCTCCGTAGTAGATACAGGGCATGCCGGGCAGCGTGAACTGAAGCGCTGCCGCTGCGCACTCCCGCCGCACTGCCCAGAGTTTGGCATCCTCGCTGAGGAATCGGTTGGCCTTTTCCTGCTTGGAGCCGTCAAAGCTGTCGCCCAACAGGGTGAGGATGCGGGGGGTGTCGTGGGTAGACAGGCTGTTCATGAGGCAGTGGAGAACCTCCTGGGGATAGTGCTCCACCACCGACATGATGTTGGCCCGGAAGCTGTTGGCATCCGGCTGGACCAAGAAGGAGAGAATGGCACTGCGGAAGGGATAGTTCATCACCGAGTCCAGTTCTCCGTGGGAGAAATACTTTCTTCGGGCTCCGTAGCTGATCTTGTTGGAGGCATCCTCCCACACCTCGCCCAGCAGCAGCGCCTCAGGGTTCAGCTCCTTGAGGCGCTGGCGGAACAGGGCGATGAAGTCGTCGGGCAGCTCGTCGGCCACGTCCAGACGGAAGCCATCGGCGCCCAAGCTCATCCAGTGGGCAATGACGCTATTCTCTCCTGTGATGATGTGCTCCAGAAAAGCCGGGTCCATCTCATTGACGCAGGGGAGGGTGTCGATGCCCCACCAGGAGGTGTAGCGGTTGGGGTACTCCTGGAAATCAAACCAACTGCGGTAGGGGGAATTGGGGTCACTGACTGCACCGTGTCCGAAGATATGGTTGCGGTCAAAGTACACGCTGTTGCTGCCGGTGTGGGAGAACACGCCGTCCAAAATCACCTTCATACCCAGCTTGTGGGCGTCGGCACACAGGGCGGAAAAGTCCTCCTCGGTCCCCAACATGGGGTCGGGACGCATGTAGTCGGCAGTGTCATAGCGGTGATTGGAAAACGCCATGGAGATGGGGTTGAGATAGATGACGTCCACATGCATCCGTTTGAGATAGGGCAGCTTTTCCCGAATTCCCCGCAGATTTCCGCCGAAGAAATCGTTGTTCAGTACCTCTCCGTGCTCGTTGGGGAGATAATGGGGGGTGTCGTTCCAGTTTTCGTGTACCCAGTAGGGCTGCAGTTTCTCGGTCAAATCACAGGAGCCCGAGCGAAAAAAGCGATCGGGAAAGATCTGATACATCACGGCTCCGGCATAGGCCTTGGGCGTGTGAAACTGCCGCGGGTAACAGGTCAACTGCCAGAGGTCTCCCTGGTTGATGCTGGTATCCGTCTCTCCGCAACGGTAGACCTGGAACGGCCCCTGAGCACCCTGGCAGCGGAAGTGATAGAAATACAGTCCGCACCGGGGGAGGGAAAACTGCGTTTTATAAATTTGATATCCGTCCTGCGTGTCGGTCAACTCGAAGGATACCTGCATCCCGTAGGCGGTGTCGGTGGTGAGAATCACATCCACGCCGCTGACGGCGTAGTAGTCCGGTACCTTCACCGTCAGGGAACAGGGCTGGTTTTCCATCACACAGCCAAAAGGAGTCTTATATTCTTCTAACAGACAATTAAACGCGACATTCATCCATCAAAACTCCAGACAATGAGGAAAAATAGGTCACTTCAGATGCCAGATGTTCTCGGCATATTCGGTGACGGCGCGGTCGGCAGAGAACAGACCGGCCTTGGCGATGTTGACCAGGGACATGTTGGTAAACTTGCGCTGGTCAGCATACAGGGCGGACACATCATTCTGAGCCCGCACGTAGTCGTGGAAGTCTGCCAGGCACATATAGGGGTCGGCAGGTCCACGGTGGTTGGTAATCAGGGAATTGACGATATCGTCAAAGCGCATGTTGGAGAAACCGGTGCGCAGCAGATCCATCACAGCCTGGAGCTGGGGATCGTTATGAATATATACGAGGGGATTGTACCCGTGATGCCACAGGTCGTTGACCTCGGGGGTACGCAGACCGAAGAGCACGATATTCTCATCGCCCACCTGCTCCCGAATCTCCACATTGGCCCCATCCAGTGTACCCAAGGTAACGGCGCCGTTAATCATTAGCTTCATGTTACCGGTGCCGCTGGCCTCCTTGCCGGCAATGGAAATCTGCTCGGAGATTTCGGCGGCAGGGATGATCTTCTCAGCCAGAGAGACGTTGTAGTCCTCCATAAACACCACTTTCAGCTTGTCGCGCACCACGGGGTCGGAGTTGACCAGGCGGGACACCGCGCAGATGAGCTGAATGATCTGCTTTGCCATGATGTATCCAGCGGAGGCCTTGGCGGCAAAGATGAAGGTGCGGGGCTGGAAGGGGGCGTTGGGGTTGTGCTTGATCTCCAGATACATGTGCAGAATCTGGAGGACGTTGAGCAACTGGCGCTTGTACTCGTGCAGACGCTTGATCTGGACGTCAAACAGGGAATTGGGGTCCACCTGGATGCCGTTGCGCTGGAGAATCAAATCGCTGAGGCGCTGCTTATTGGCCAGCTTGATCTCCTGCAGGCGGCTGAGCACGCTGGCATCGTCCTGGTACTTCAGCAGCTTCTCCAACTCTCTGGAGTCCTTGACAAACCCGTCGCCAATGAGCTCTTTGAGCAGAGCGCTGAGGTCGGGGTTGGACTGGCACAGCCAGCGGCGGTAGGCGATGCCGTTGGTGACGTTGAGGAAGCGGTTGGGCTCCATCTGGTAATAGTCCCGGAAGATGCTGTTCTTGAGAATCTCAGTGTGCAGCTTGGACACGCCGTTGATCTTGTGGCAGGCGGCCAGACACAGGTTGGCCATGCGAATCTCGCCGTTGGCGATGACAGCCATGTAGTTGATCTTACCCATGTCGTTGCCATACTTGGCCCGCAGATCCTCCACCAGGCGGCGGTTGATCTCGCACACAATTTGATACACACGGGGCATCTGCTCGGAGAAGAGGCTCTCGCTCCAACGCTCCAGAGCCTCACTCATAACGGTGTGGTTGGTGTAGGACAGGGTGTTGCAGGTGATCTCCCAGGCCTCATCCCAGCCGTAGTCGTACTCGTCCAGCAGCAGACGCATCAGCTCGGGCACGCACAGAGCAGGGTGGGTGTCGTTGATGTGGATGGACACCTTGTCAGCCAGATTATCCAGACTGCGATAGGTCTTCAGGTGCTTGCGCAAAATGGTCTGGAGGGAGGCAGATACCAGCAGATACTGCTGGCGCAGGCGCAGCCGCTTGCCAGCGATGTGATCATCGGCAGGGTAGAGGACCTTGGAGATGACCTCGGCCATGGTGTCGCCCTCCAGAGCCTTGGCGTAGTCGCCCCGGGAGAAAGCGGTCATATCAAAGCTGCGGGGAGACTTGGCGCTCCACAGCACCAGCTTGTTCACGGCGTCGGTGTCGTGGCCGGAAATATACATGTCGTTGGGCACAGCCATGACGGACTGATAGTTGACGTGGGCCACACGGTACTTGCCGTTGTCGTCCCAGCCGTGGGCTTCGCCGCCGAACTTGACCTCCACGGCCTCGTCCTCTCGGGGCACCAGCCACACATCGCCCATGGTCAGCCAGTCATCGGGGAACTCCATCTGCCAGCCGTCGATGATCTTCTGCTTGAAGATACCGAACTCATAGCGAATGGAATAGCCCGTGCAGGGAATGCCCAGAGTGGTGGCAGAATCCATATAGCAGGAGGCCAGACGTCCCAGACCGCCGTTGCCCAAACCGGCATCAGGCTCCATCTCATACAGGTCATGGATGTCGATGCCGCACTTATCCAGTGCCTGGGTGAACAGCTCTTCCAGACCTAAATTATACAAATTATTCCGCAGGGAAGTACCAACCAGGAACTCCATGGACATGTAGTATACCTGCTTGTCCTGGTCCTTGTTGGTCTTGCGGTTAAACTGTGTGTTCTTTTCCACCAGCATCTCATTGACGAGGTAGCAGAGACAGCGGTAGATCTGTTGGGGAGAGGCGGTGTCAGAATGACAGCCATAGCGTCGTAACAAGGTCTCTTCCAGTTTTTCAATAATCTGTTTCTGATTCATGAAACTGAACTCCTCTGTGCGGATCACAAGGCATCCGCAAAAATTTGAAAACCGTGTTGCCCGTACCCGAGCACAGCCCGCATGAGCGGGCTGTAATCGGGGGGAGGCAACACGGTACAATTATAACATGGAACGATAGATTTGCCAATACTCCTGGACGGACTGATTCCAAGAACTATCAAATTTCATGTCATTTTTTTGCAGGAGCTTCCAGTGCTTGCTGTCCTGATAGAAAGCAGCAGCGCGCCGGACAGCATCCAGCATGTCATGGGCGTTGTAACTTTTGAAGGTAAAGCCGCGCCCTTCCATGGTCTCCGGGTTCAAAGCGGGTACGGTATCGTACAATCCGCCGGTTTCCCGGATGATGGGTACGGTGCCGTAGCGCATGGCGATGAGCTGCGTCAGGCCACAGGGCTCCATTTTGGAGGGCATCAGCACCAGATCGCCGCCGGCGTACGTCTCGTGAGCCAATTTGTTGTCGAAAACGATGTTAGCAGACATCTTTTCCGGGTACTGGTCGGCATAGGAGCGGAACATATCCTCATAATTCTGCTCGCCTGTGCCGATGATGACCAGCTGGATATCCTCCTGCATCAGGTCATCCATGACGGCCTGCACCAGGTCCAGGCCCTTGTGGGAGACCAGGCGGGTGATCATAATCACCATGGGCACGTCGTCCCGGCACTCCAATCCCAGCTTTTCCTGGAGCGCCCGCTTGTTCTCCGCCTTCTTGTCCAACTGGTCACAGGTGTAATTCACCGGGATCAGGGGATCGGTGGAGGGGTCAAAGACATCGGTGTCGATGCCGTTGACCACGCCGCTGAGCTTATAGCTGTGGTGGCGCAGTACCCCATCCAGCCCGTGGGCGTAATAGGGGTCCTGAATCTCGTAGGCGTAGGTGCGGGAGACAGTGCTCACCCGGTCAGACACCAGAATGGCGGCCTTCATCATGTTGGTGCAGCCGTCAAACTGGGTGGTACCCCGCCAATCCTCCGGCAGACCCAGCACTTCGTCCACAAAGGACTCCGGTGCTTTGCCCTGATACTCCATGTTATGGATGGTAAACAGGGTACGGATAGGCTGGTAGGCATCCAAGCCCATATAGAAAGCCCGGAGGAAGACGGGAATCATGGCAGTTTGCCAGTCGTTGGCGTGGATGACATCGGGATACCAGTTGAGGTATTGCAGGGACTCCAAAACGGCCTTGGAGAAGAAGGCGAAGCGCTCGCCGTCGTCGTAGTAGCCGTAGGCGTTGTCCCGGTAGAAGTAGTACTCATTGTCGATGAAGTAGTACTGCAGGTTTCTCTGGGTGTCCTTGGCACGGAACACACCGCAGTACACGCTGCGCCAGGACAGAGGCACCCGGAAGTTACAGAGAAACTCAATGTCCCACCGGGGACTGTCTTTGATGGCCTTGTAGTAGGGGAGAAAGACAGCCACCTGTGCGTTTTCGTCGGCACTGAGCGCTTTGGGCAGCGCAGATGCCACGTCGCCCAGCCCTCCCGTTTTTAAAAAGGGAGCAGCTTCACTGGCGGCAAATAAGATTTTCATACAGTGACTCCTTTGCGGATGATCACGGGAGCAGTCTCCAGGCCTTTGAGCTGGCTACCGGCGGTGATGGTGGCCCACTTGTCCACGATGACGTTCTCCAGGCTGGCGCCCTCGCCGATGACACTGCCCTGCATGATGATGCAGTTCTTCACTGTGGCACCCTTGGCGATGCGTACGCCACGGCCAATGACGGAGTGCTCCGCATTGCCATCCAGAATGCAGCCGTCGGCGATGATACAGCCGGAGATGTTGCAGTCCATGCCGTAGTGAGAGGGCACCTCGTCGTTGACACGGGTGTAGATGGGACGGTCAGGACGGAACAGGGCGTTGCTGATGCCCTCGTCCAGCAGAGCCATATTGCTGCTGAAATAGCTCTCGATGTCGTTGACCCGCAGGACGGGATCGGTGAAGGGGTAGATGTTGATGGACAGGTCCCCGGTGTTGAAGCGGGACTGAATGAAGTCACGCTCCAGGAAGTAGACACCCCGGGCGGTGAACTCAGACACGGTGTCAATGAGCACCTGACGGTCCATGACCATGATGCTCATGCCACAGTAGTCGCCGGGCTGGGGCACGTGGTCCAGAGCGTAGCTGGTGACCCGCATGTTCCCATCCACCTGGATGACGGACTTGTAGGTGTTGCTGTTGCTCATCTTGCTCTGGGTGGCAACCACAGTGATGTCACAGCCGCTGTTGATGTGGGACTCCACCACGGGGCGGAAGTCCATGTTGCAGATCACGTGGGCATCTGCCATCACCACATAGGGAGAGGTGTCCTCCCGGAGGAAGTCCAGAGCGTTACGCAGCTCGTCCAACTTGCCGCGGTTGGCCTGGTTCAGGCTCTCGCTGGCGTAGGGGGGGAGGATCTGCAGGCCGCCGTTCTTGCGGTTCAGGTCCCACTCCTGGGTATTGCCCAGGTGGGTCATCAGAGAGTGGTAGTGCTGCTTGGCCAGCACGCCCACGCTGGTGATGCCGGAGTTGACCATGTTGGACAGGGCGAAGTCCACCAGGCGGTAACGGCCGCCGTAGGGGATAGCCGCCATGTTACGGTCATGGGTAAAAGCGTTCAACTCATCCGAATACATCTCGGAGAAAATAATTCCACACATTTTCATCTTTGTAGCCCCCCTTAAACAATTTCCTTGGGTTTGATCACGGTGCCAGAGGGGATGGTCTTCTTATGACCCACAACGCTGATACCCCAATCCTCGCCCAGGCAGTCCTCCGGGCGTGCGCCGATGGTGACATTCTCTTCGATGACACACTGCTCACCCACGATGGCGTAGCTGACGGTGCTGCCCTTACGGACGATGGTGTTGGGCATCAGGACGGTGCCGCTGACCACAGCGCCTTCTTCCACCTCGCAGCCGGTATAGATCACGGAGTTCTCCACCGTACCCTTGATGCGGCAGCCCTCGGTGATAAAGGAGTTGGACACCTTGGAGGAGGGGGCGATCATGGTAGAGGGGCTGGCATAGTTCCGGGCATAGATCTTGGAGTGGGGGTTGCGCATATCCAGGGGGTCCTTGGGGTCCAACAGGTCCATGTTGGCATCCCACAGACTGCCCAGAGTGCCCACGTCCTTCCAGTAGCCTTCAAAGGGATAGGCATACATGGGACGGCCGTCCCGCAGGAAGGCGGGGATGACGTTCTTGCCGAAGTCGTTTTCGGAGTTGGGGTCGGCCTCGTCGGCGATCAGGTACTTCTTCAGAGCGGCCCAAGTGAAGATGTACACACCCATGGAGGCCTGGGTGCTCTTGGGGTGGGCGGGCTTCTCCTCGAAGTCCACGATGGCCTGGTTCTCGTCGGTGCTCATGATGCCCATACGAGTGGCGTCTTCCATGCTGACGTTGATGACTGCAATGGTGCACTCGGAGCCCTTCTCCTTGTGGAACTGCAACATCTTGTTGTAATCCATCTTATAGATGTGGTCACCGGAGAGAATAAGCACGTATTCGGGCTGATATCTCTCGATGAAAGGGATATTCTGATAGATGGCGTTGGCCGTGCCCTTATACCACTGGTTGCTGGTGGTCTTAGTATAGGGAGGAAGCACATGGGCGCCGCCGAAATTCCGGTTCAGGTCCCAAGGCTGGCCGTTGCCAATGTAGTCGTTGAGCTCCAGGGGCTGATACTGGGTGAGAATACCCACGGTATCAATGCCGGAGTTCACGCAGTTGGAGAGAGAGAAGTCAATGATGCGATACTTGCCGCCGAAAGGCACGGCGGGTTTTGCGGTGTTTTCTGTCAGTACATACAATCTACTGCCCTGGCCGCCGGCCAAGAGCATGGAGATGCATTCTTTTTTTCGTTCGATCACAGTGAAGCCCCCCTAATTCATCTTTCCTCGCTGGTTATATGCGATGGTTATTTGCTGGCCTTTTTGCCAGCGGATTGCTTTTTGGAAACTCTGGTTTTTTTCACCTTTGCGCTGGGCACGCCTTCCACCGTCTTGCGGGTTCTCTGGGGCGCCTCTCGTTCGTAATATACGGTGGAGAGGGGCGGCAGAGTCAATTCGATGGAGTATTTCAGCCCGTGCATGGGTTTCGCCTTAGCCTTGACCGGCTTAAGCGGGGTACCAGTGCCACCATATTTCACGTCGTCGCTGGACAAAACAGGAATATAAGTACCGGCTTTGGCCGCACCGATGCAGTAGTGCTCGCGGGTGACCGGGCAGAAGTTGCACACAACCACAACCTCTTTCCCCTTGGCATCCACGCGCCGGAAGGAGATCACGCTCTGGCTGTTGTCGTCACAGGCAATCCACTGGAAGCCGTGCCAATCGTTGTCATTCTGCCACAGGGCAGGATGGGCCAGGTAGAAGTGATTCAAATCCCGGACATAGTCTTGCAGCTGACGGTGCTTATCATATTCCAAAAGGAACCAGTCCAGTTCCTTGGTGAAATCCCATTCAATAAACTGACCGAACTCTCCGCCCATGAACACCAGCTTTTTGCCGGGATGGGTCATCATATAGCCGTAGAAGGCCCGGAGATTCTGGAACTTCTCCTCATAGTCTCCCGGCATCTTGTTGAGCAGGGAGCACTTACCGTGTACCACCTCGTCATGAGAGAGGGGGAGGATAAAGTTTTCCGAGAACGCATAGGTCAGAGAGAAGGTAATGTTGTTGTGACGGCCCTTGCGGAACAGGGGGTCGGTAGACATGTAATCCAGCATGTCATGCATCCAGCCCATATTCCACTTGAAGTTAAAGCCCAATCCGCCGTCATACCCAGGCTTGGTGACCATGGGGAAGGCGGTGGACTCCTCGGCGATGACCAGAGCGCCGGGGTTAAATTCGAAGGCAGCGGCGCTCATGTCCTGTAAGAACTTCACCGCGTCCAGATTGGTATTGCCGCCGTACTGGTTGGGGCGCCACTGACCATCCCGGCGTCCGTAGTCCAGATAGAGCATGGAAGCCACGGCGTCCACTCGAATGCCGTCCACATGGTACATGTCTAACCAGTAGACCACATTGGAGATGAGGAAGGACCGCACCTCGTAACGGCCATAATCGAAAATGTGGGTGCCCCAGTCCGGGTGCTCCTTGCGCAGAGGGTCGGAGGGCTCGTAACAGCAACCGCCGTCGAACTCATACAGGCCCGTCTCATCCTTGGGGAAGTGTGCGCCCACCCAGTCTAAAATCACGCCAATACCTGCACTGTGGCAGATATCCACAAACTTCATAAAGTCCTTGGGTGTGCCGTACCGGGAGGTGGGGGCATAGTACCCAGTGACCTGATAGCCCCAGGAGGGCTCAAAGGGATACTCGCTGATGGGAAGCAGCTCGATGTGGGTATAGCCCATATCCTTGACATACTTGACCAAATCCTTGGCGTATTCCTCGTAGGTCATGTAGTTGCCATCGGCATGCTTACGCCAGGACCCCAGGTGCAGTTCATAGATGTTCAGAGGACGGGTGAGCGGCTGCTCCTTGGCCCGGGCAGCACAATACTCCTGATCGGTCCACTCAAAGCCGTCCAGATCATAGATCTTGCTGGCAGTTTCGGGCCGAGTGCAGGTATGTACGCCGTAGGGATCGCTCTTGAAGACAAAGGAGCCATCCGGGCGTTCGATGTAGAATTTGTACTCGTCAAAGTGTTTGGCCTCGGGCAAAAACTGCTCCCAAATTCCATCGGTGAGCTTGTCCATGGCCGGCACATCGGTGTCCCAGTCATTAAATCGGCCCAAAACCCGGACAGAGCGGGCATGAGGGGCCCAGACACGGAACACATAGCCCTCCTTTCCGTCCCGGACCTCCTTGTGACAGCCCATAAATCGATAGGCGTCGTGGCTGGTTCCGGCGCTGAAACGGGCGATGGCATCGTTGAGATATTCGGTGTGATTCAAGGTATATGCCTCCCAATTCCTCGAACAACTCATGAGGTAATGATGCTGTGGTTTATTTTGTGGCTTTCATTATACTGCGATAGAACAATAAAGTCAAGATGCACAAAAAAGCAAATGAAAGCGCATATACTTTTAGTATACTATGTGTTGTTTTCGTAAAAAATGATTACGAGCCCTTAAATTCCCATTAAATGCTGTCAATATCTTACTATAACCTGTAGTAGCGAAAAAGAACGTTGACTTTTGGAGGAAAATCATGTATTCTATATCAGCTATCATTGATGGAGACGTATCGAAGTGGTCATAACGAGAACGACTCGAAATCGTGTGACACTCGAACAACACCCGAACAATTTCATATGGAGACGTATCGAAGTGGTCATAACGAGCCTGACTCGAAATCAGGTAGCCCGCAAGGGCTCGTGGGTTCGAATCCCACCGTCTCCGCCAAAAAGTCCAGCAGCCTTTGGGTTGCTGGACTTTTTTGATTTCATCCAGTGAATTTTATGGCCATGTACACCACTTGAACCGGGGCAGGGGGTGGGGTATACTGGGGAACAGAAACCATGTGTATCAGGAGGGCAAGACCATGCAGACCGCTGCACAACTTCAACAGCTGCTTACCCGCATAGACCGCAGAAGTTACCCGGCCTATAAGGACACCCGAGGAACCTATCAGTTTCCGGGCTATATACTGTCCATCGACCACGTCCAGGGAGACCCTTTTGCCGCTCCCTCCAAACTGAGCATCCATGTCAAAGGAGAGAAGGCCGGGTTTCCTCATGAGCTGTACCAGATGCCCTGTCAGCGCATCGCCTTACAAGATGCCATCACCCGCCTGTTTGCCCGGAAAGCTGGGCAGGTATCCGGACTGGCCAGAGGCTCCGGGCACAGCGGGCTTCTTTCCACCAGCCGCTGTGGACAGGAGGTATTGGAGCGCACGGCATGCAGTATGGACCCGGTCTCCGGAGACGTTGTATTGCGCTTTGAGGCAGGATTTCCCGCCAATGGCCGCACGGTAAACGCCGGAGAACTGAGAAAGATGCTGTTTGAGTTCCTGCCTCAGTGCGTGGAAGCATCCCTCATGTACCGAAATTTGGACGGAAAGAGGCTGCAAGGGGTAGCAGATCTGGCGGAGGACCAGCAGTATATCCGTGAGACTCTTCCCAAACTTGGCCTGTGCGCCTTCGTGGCAGACGGCAGCATTCTCCCTCGAGCCACTGGCATCTCTGCCCAGCCCATGAAGGGCAGTGTACCATTTCAGTCACCCCAGGAGTTGTCTGTCACCTTGGAACTGCCCCACCGGGGAACCGTCACCGGCATGGGTATCCCTAAAGGCATCACCCTCATTGTGGGCGGTGGATATCACGGGAAATCCACCTTGCTCAAGGCGCTGGAGGCAGGGGTATACAACCACATCGCCGGGGATGGGCGGGAATACGTCATCACGGATCATACCGCCGTCAAAATTCGGGCGGAAGATGGCCGAAGCATTGCCCAGACGGATATCTCCATGTTCATAAACCATCTGCCCAATGGAAAAGACACCACCTGCTTCACCACCCAAGATGCCAGCGGAAGCACCTCCCAGGCTGCCAATGTGGTGGAGAGTATAGAGGCAGGAACCTCTCTGCTGCTCATGGATGAGGATACCAGCGCCACAAACTTCATGATTCGGGATGAGCTGATGCTGCGGGTCATTCACCGGGACATGGAGCCCATTACCCCGTTTTTGGAGCGAGTGGAAGAGCTGTATCACACCCACGGTATCTCCACCATTTTGGTGGCAGGCAGCTCTGGCGCCTATTTTCACCCCGCCCACCACATCATTCAAATGGACCGATATATCCCCAGGGACATTACCGCACTGGCCAAAGAGGCGGCACAGGCATTCCCCTCCACCTGTGCCCAGCTGGAGCCTGCACCGGCTCCCAATGTACACCGCTGTCCCCGTAGATCGGAGGAGTTTGGCCAAGGTGATCGGGTAAAACTGAAAACCTTGGGGCGGGATGGGGTATCCGTCAACCGTGTGACCATTGACCTGCGGTACGTGGAGCAGCTCACCGACTCGGAACAGCTTACCGCACTGGGATACTGCTTGGTATATGCCCAGAAGTATCTCATGGACGGCAGACGCACCCTACAACAAGTAGTGGAGAAACTGGAACAAATCATGGACCGCAAGGGCCTGGAAGCGCTGTGCGGTCGTGAGGGAGCCTTTTTGGCACGGCCCAGACGACAGGAGATCTTCGCCTGTTTCAACCGGTACCGGGGGCTGAACCTGGCTGGAAAAACTTCTTGAGTTCTCTTCTGAATCGTTGTATAATACCATTGCTTACAATTGAAAACGGGGAGCTTGTAGACAGGCTGAGAGGAAGGTGCGCCCTTCGACCCATGAACCTGATTTGGATAATGCCAACGTAGGGAGACATATGCTGTCATCAGCGGGGATACCAAATCAGGTATCCCCGCTGTTTCTGTTTCAACGCTCATCCAACCCGCATCCAGAAAGGAAGAGATCAACATGAGAACATACACAACCCAGATGGACGCAGCCCGTCAGGGCATCATCACCCCGGAGATGAAGGCGGTGGCCGCCAAGGAGTACCGCACAGAGGAGGAGATTCGGGAGCTGGTAGCCAAAGGACAGGTGGCCATCTGTGCCAATAAACTCCACACCTGTCTGGACCCCAACGGCGTGGGCTCCATGCTGCGCACCAAAATCAACGTCAATCTGGGGGTGTCCCGGGACTGCAAAGACTATGACGTGGAGATGCAGAAGGTGATGGCAGCAGTGAATATGGGGGCAGAGGCCATCATGGACCTGTCCTCCCACGGTAACACCCAGCCGTTCCGCCGGAAGCTGACCCAGGAGTGCCCTGCCATGATCGGCACGGTCCCCGTATACGACAGTGTCATCCACTATCAGCGGGATTTGGCCACTCTCTCCGCCAAGGACTTCATCGACGTGGTGCGACTCCACGCTCAGGACGGGGTGGATTTTGTCACCCTCCACTGCGGCATTACCCGCAAAACCATCGACCAGATCAAAAACCACAAGCGGAAAATGAACATCGTCTCCCGGGGCGGCTCCCTGGTGTTTGCCTGGATGAGCATGACCGGGGAAGAGAATCCCTTCTATGAGTACTTTGACGAGATTCTGGATATCTGTCGGGAATATGACGTGACCATTTCCCTGGGAGATGCCTGTCGCCCCGGCTGTCTGGCCGATGCCAGCGACGTGTGCCAGATTGAAGAGCTGGTACGCCTGGGCGAGCTGACCCGCCGAGCCTGGGCCAAAGACGTACAGGTGATGGTGGAGGGCCCCGGCCACATGCCCCTGGACCAGATTGAGGCCAACATGAAGCTCCAGCAGACCATTTGCATGGGCGCTCCCTTCTATGTGCTTGGTCCCCTTGTCACGGATATCGCCCCTGGCTACGACCACATCACTGCCGCCATCGGCGGGGCAGTGGCCGCTTCGGCAGGCGCTGCCTTCCTGTGCTATGTGACCCCCGCCGAACATTTGGCTCTGCCCAATGTGGAGGACGTGAAGCAGGGAATCATCGCCTCCCGCATTGCTGCCCACGCCGCGGATATCGCCAAGAAAATCCCCCACGCCAGAGACCTGGACGACGCCATGGCCGATGCCCGGCGGACCTTCGACTGGGACAAGCAGTGGGAATGTGCCATTGACCCGGAGACCGCCAAGGGCATCCGGGATGACCGGGCCCCGGAGCACGAGGACAGCTGTTCCATGTGCGGCAAGTTCTGCGCCGTACGCAGCATGAACAAGGCCCTCAGCGGAGAGTACATCGACATTCTGTAATGAAAACAGGGATTCCCCCCCAAAATGGAGGAATCCCTGTTTTGCATTGAACTTTCAGAGGTTAAGGGGCAAATTGCAGCATGGTTTGAACGGTGGAAAAGGGGCGTCCCGCCCCTAAAGAGGGACTCTTTTGCTGGTGGTCTGTGGCCGTGAGCACCGGGTACTGAAATCGTGAAGTCTGGTGGGTGTACTGAACCCAAGAATCGATCCAGACTGTTTCGCCAGGAGAAGTGGGAAACACAGAGTATGCCACATAGCCCCGGTGATTGCTTCCCTGACGAGGAAGAGAGAAGGAGGCAAACCAATCTGAATTCGTTTGCTGGCCCCAAAAGATGGAGTCGTAGGTGTAAGAGGCTTTCTCCAGACGGGCATAGGGAGAGACGAAGGTCGCGCCGTTGTCGTCGTACAGAAGGCGGCCGTGCACCGCATCTTCGGCAGGAATCCAATACGAGGTGTTGGTGTAGGCAGGGGTGAGTTGGAACGACTCTGTACCGTAAAAGGCAGGGCTATCCTCCCACTGGAAGTGGTGGATGAGCTTCCAACGCTCCGGCTCTTCGGACAACTGCACTCCAATGCCCGTCAGGTGCAGCTGAGGCACTTTTCCATCTGACGTAGTATGTTCCTCAAAGGAGCGGGTGTACTCATCTACCACCACCTGCTGGGCACCCTGACAATCCTGCAAATCCTCCATAGAGAGGTCATTTAAAACCGTGTCTGGGAAGCCCAAGTCTCGAAGCTTTTCTTTGATTTCTTGTTCCTGAGAAGAGGGCGGCGCAGACAGCAGCATCCAATCCATGGAGTAACTGTGGAAGAAGAGAAATCCGCCTGCCACGCCCACCAGAATGCACCCAGTGAAACACAGCGCAAACCGTCCCTCTGAGAGCCAAGCCCGCAGCCGAGGGAGCGGGTATCCGGCGGTGGTGACTGCCTGGGAGAATCGGAAGATACGGTAGAGGCAAAAGACATAGAGAATGATCAGAACGAGAAATCCAAACAGTCCAATCACTCCAACCACGGACAGCAGGGTCAATCCCACATACCACACCACCAGTCCACCGGCGGCTCTGGTGGATGCCTTCACTCCGGAGGCCTTTCGCAGCTGAAGCAGTCCCCGCCACAGGGAGAATAGAGTGACCAGCACCAGGAACATCGACGCCAGGTTTGTCAGATATCCCAAAGCAGAGGTATAGAATTGATTTTGAAAGATGGTGGCGTTTAGGGCAAACATCGGTACCAGGGCGATACAGCGCACTGCGGTGAAGACATAACAGCGGAACAGCCATTTGTTTTCCCGTCGTATGGCTCGGAAGCCCAAGTATAACAGGAGTAAACCAAGGAAAGACAGCAACTCTTGCAGCAGAGGAATCTCCAGGGTGAGGGTGCTCAGGGCCAATCCCCAGAGGATTTGGGTCATCGTAGTCTGCCAGTTGGGCGTCGGATCAGAACGGGACTCGGGGGCATCGGGTATAACTTGGAAGTTTTCCATAGGTCGGCCTCCTCCCTGATTATGATAGATTCATCATATCTCATCTCGCCTCAAATGCCAAGTAGAGAAACAAAAATCCCCCGTGCTCGGAACAAGTTTCACCGAGTACGGGGGAGTGATTTCTCTCAAGAGAGTTTTTCCTTGAGTGCTAGAATCTTGTTATAAATGGTTTGAATCGTTTCTTCAAACACCTCGTCACTCTGCCCAGTGGGGTCTTCCAGGCCCCAATTCTCCGTATAAGGGGCGGTAAAGGCCGGACAGCTGACGTTACACCCCATATAAATTACCACATCCGGCTGGGGCAGCTGGGAGACCAGCTTGCTGTACTGGGTCTCCTCCATGTCGATGCCGTGGAGCTGTTTCATCATGCGCACGGCGTCGGGATTGATGCGGTCTTTTACCTCGGTTCCGCCGGAGTAGCTCTCAAACACATCTCCCGCCAACTTTTTGCCCAGGGCCTCCGCCATCTGACTGCGGCAGGAGTTGTGAACGCACACAAACGCAACCTTGGGTTTTCCCATGTCATTCATCTCCTTTATTCCTTACCATCCTTCAGCAGCGCTTCGATCTGGGCGGGCTTAAGCACCTTTCCAGTGGACACTACCTTGCCATGCACCACCAGAGCAGGGAGGCTCATCACCCCGTAACCGGCAATGGTGGCCATGTCCTGAACATATTCCACATCTCTACATTCAGACCCAGACTACGCACCGCCTCCTGGGTGTTCTCCAGCAGGGTGTGGCAGGAGGCACAGCCGGTGCCCATCACCTGAATGGCTGCCCCGGACTTGGGGGCCACTCCAGGTGCAGAACAACCGCATTGACAGGAACAGGAGGCCGTCTGCTCCTCTTTTTTCTTCTTACCAAATCCAAACAGTGCCATGTTACATTCCTCCTATATGATTACACTAACAAAACTTGAATGGCATTGAAAAAATATCCAACCAGGATGATGCCCAGGGTACAGATACCAATAAAGGCCGCCAGCAGCCGGGGCTTCACCGACTGTTTCAGCATGATGAGGGAGGGAAGGCTCAAAGTCGTCACCGCCATCATAAAGGATAGTACGGTACCCAGTCCAGCCCCCTTAAACAGCAAACTTTCCGCCACGGGGATGGTGCCGAAAATATCGGCGTACATGGGCACTCCCACCAGAGTGGCCAGAATTACCGCCAGGGGATTTTGGCTGCCCAGCACCATCTCCACCCAGGTCTGGGGCACTACGTTGTGAATCAGTGCACCGATACCCACGCCCAGGAAAACATATGGGGCCACCTTTTTCACCGTGTTTACCAGCTGTCCCTTGGCATAGTCCACCCGGTCTCGTCGGGTCAGGGTGCCGCTCTGGCTTTCGATGTGGGGCGCATGGCGGATGAAATCCTCCACATACCGTTCCATCCCCAGCTTTTGCAGAAGCGTGCCGCCGATTACGGCAATGACCAGCCCCAGCAGCACATACAACACCGCCACACGGGTGCCGAACACGCTCATCAGCAGCACCAGGGAGCCCAAGTCCACCATGGGGGAGGAGATGAGAAAGGAGAAGGTCACGCCCACCGGAAGCCCAGCACTGGTAAAGCCCATGAAAATGGGGATAGACGAACAGGAACAGAAGGGCGTCACCGTTCCCAGTAGAGCCGCAACCACATTGGCCCACAGGCCCTGGAATCGACCCAGAATCTTCTTGGTACGCTGGGGGGAAAGTAACTCTGCAAATACGAGATGCCGAAAATCGGCACCGAGAGTAAGACAAAGATTTTAATGGTGTCATAGAGGAAAAATTGGACAATCCCGCCCAGGGTTCCATCCAGGCCCACCGCAGCCAGACCATTTCCAATGAGTTCGTTGAGCCATCTCATTCCCAAGACTTGATCTTGGAAGAAGAGCCAACCTGATCTGATCCATTCCATCTAATCCATACCTCCAATCATAGTTCTAAAAATTTCGATTTGAACAAGTTGAGAAAAAACCATCTCAAGAAACAGATGGTTTTCTCATCCACAGCAGTTGTCTGCGGTGCCAGCAGCCGAGGTATCCGTCAATTCCTCCAACAGCTGCCGGGCATAGGCACAGCCCTCCTCCCCCAGGGAATAGTGGGTCCACTTTCCCTCCGTACGTCCCACGACCACACCGGAGTCACAGAGAATCTTCATGTGATAGGAGAGGGTGGACTGGCTGATGTGTAAATGCTCCAACAGCGCACAGGCACACTTCTCGCCGCTGCGCAATAGCTCCAAAATTTGCAGCCGATTCACATCGCAAAAGGCCTTAAATACTCTCATATCTGAGGCGTGATCTCGCACAGCAATCCCTCCCATCGCATCGAAGAATTTCAATCTAACAGCAGTATATTCAATACATCGAGAAATGTCAATATGTCATTCAACAATATGGTTGTTTTGACCATAGAGCCGTTGCATCATTCTGTGGCATGTTGTATACTTAAACAAACCACAAAATACAAAAAAAGGAGCGGTGAATCATGGGAGTATTGGAACTTAGAGACGTCAGCTATACGTATCAGACGCAGTATCAAAAGGTAGAGGCCCTGCGGAACATCACCGCATCCTTCGATGGTGGAAAGGTGTACGCCGTGGTTGGCAAATCGGGCAGCGGAAAAACCACGTTGCTCTCCCTGTTGGCGGGGCTGGATCTGCCCACAGAAGGAGAGGTGCTGTGCCACGATGTGGCCACCAGCCAAATGAAGTTGGAGCAGTACCGTCGGGAGCAGGTGGCGGTGATTTATCAAAATTTCCGGCTGTTCCCCTTGCTCACGGTGGCGGAAAATGTGATGTACCCCATGGAGCTGCGGGGGACAAGCCCCAAGGAGGCAAGGGAAAAGGCTAAGATTTTGGTAGAAAAAGTAGGACTGCCCGAGACCGTGCTGGGCCGTTATCCCACCATGCTCTCCGGCGGTGAGCAGCAGCGGGTGGCCATCGCCCGCGCCCTGGGCATGGACACCAAAATTCTCTTGGCGGACGAACCCACCGGAAACCTGGATACGGCCAACAGTGAGAACATCTATTCCATCCTCCAGAGTTTGGCCCATGACGACGGGTACTGTGTCATCATTGTCACCCACGACCGCACCCTGGCCCAGAAAGCAGATGACATTCTGGAACTGAAAGACGGTCAGGTGGTAAAGTGAGGAGGCGAATCCCATGGTGATACGAAACGGTATTCTCAGTACAGTTCGGGCCCGAGGGCGTACCGTCCTATTCAGCCTGCTCATCCTGCTTTTGACCCTCTCCCTGTCCCTGGGAATGGCCCTGTGGAGCTACTGCGCCCAGACGCTGGAGGCCATGGACCAGGCTTACACCTCCATTGCTCTGGTGGAACACATGGGAGAGAACTATCCCGACCCCTATGCAGCGGACGATACCGCCCGCCAGTCCCTGGCGCAGTTGGGGGACTATAGCCAGGTGCCCGGGGTAACGCTGTGGGAGACCACCGATTGGGGCGTCGCCCTGTCCGAGGGATATCAGCGTCCGGACGGCACCATTCCCTATGAGAACCAGGTGGTTTTGGCTGTGTTCCAGATCACCCAGAAGTACGTTCAAGAGTCCTTCACCATTGAGCTGGAAGACCTCCCGGAGGAGTATATGATTCGGGAAGGCCCCACCTGCACTGTAAAAACCAAGGAGGGCATGTGGGAAGATATTCAGTATTATTCCCTGCTCTCCAGCAGAAAAGAGGATGTCCGAGTGGTTGCCAGCCCTAGACTCACTCTAATAGACGAGACCCGCGACATCACATTGGATTTGAGCTGGATGGAGGAGGCAGGGAACGTCTTCGATCGTGGAGAGTCCTATGAGACAGACCCTGCCACAGGTGAGAGCTATTGGGAAGAATATTTCTTGGGATATCGACAGGCTCCGGCAGGGTATACAGGCATCATCGGGAAAAATCTCTACTCCTATGAGGGGAAGAGTGGTGTTCTGGTGGAAATTGACCCCGGGGACAGTGGCTTTGTACCCGAGCCCGGAAAGCGTTACCTCCTCCACGGAGAACTGTACGACAGCGGCAGTTCCAGCCGTGCCATTCGGGTGACGGAGTTCTACGAGGGCTGTGACCAGTCTCCCTGGGTGGCCTTTGACAACTATGATGACCCAGTATTCACTGACAGCATCTTTACAGAGTACGCCCAAAAATATGAGTTGGGCAACAACTACATGCAAGTGGAATCCAGCGATTACATCGCCGCTCTGGAGCCCTTCCAACAAGGAACCTTGTATCTCACCGATGGGCGATATCCCAAAGCGGGGGAGAGCGGCGTATGCGCCATAACCCAGGACATTGCCAAACAGCTGAATTTGAAGGTGGGGGACACCATCTCTCTGTCCATGATGCAGTCTACCGAATACGACCCCTTTGCCTTGGGAGAAACGGACGACACTCGAAGCTGGACCGTGGTTGGGATTGTGAACCAGGCCAGCGGCTACGAGGGGCGCATCTGGGTTTCCAGGGGAGAGGATCTACCTCAAGCACCCCTGTTTGGCTATCTGTTGGGCCGGGCCGTTTTAGACAACAACCGTGCGGTTGAGGCGGTGGACCAGATGGAAGCCATGGCTCCGGATGGGGTGCGCATTACCCTGTATGACCAGGGCTATGCAGCCGCTGCCCAGCCCCTACAGGCCATGGAGTCCACGGCTCAGGGCGTCACGTTTGCCTCCCTGGTGGGTGTGTTGGCTGTCTTGTGCCTGTTTGCATTCCTCTTTGTGGGGCGACAGCAGCAGGCGGTGGACGTGATGGTCTCCCTGGGCACGCCCAGGGGTAAGATTCGGCTGTGGCTCCTCTCCGGCGTGACCCTGGTGGCAGGGGTAGCTGTACTGGTAGGGATGGCGGTATCCGCCGCCTCCATGCAGCTGCTCATTGCTCTGGCCTTGCAAGGGGCTCGTGCCCTGTATGCCGCCGATCGGCGGTATAGCAACGGGGCTCTGGGCGCCACGAAAGAGGTAGAGCTGCCCCAACAAGTGCCTCTTTGGCCTGCCTTGGTGGCAGGCGTGGTGGTGTTTGTGGCCGCTCTGATCCTGTGCGTGGCCTTTGTGGGCCAGGCGCAGCGGAAAAACACACTTCGCCAGGGTAAAACCCGGGTACGTGTTCCCCGCAGCGGCACCAGTGTCGCAGGGAAGGGTGCTGTGCGCTTTGCCTGGCTCTCTGCCCGCCGAGGCGGTTGGCGCTCTGTGGTCGTTCCCGTGGTGGCGCTGGTCTTGTCTGGATTTTTGGGATTTTTGATGGTGACTGCTCAGGGCTGGGAGAGCCAGCGCCGGAGTCTCTATGATAACACCACCATCACAGGTCAATTTACCTCTGCCAATGGAAGGCAGTATACAGATTTGCATCTATCCGATCCGTTCCAGATCAGCGAATCCGGTATGGTGTCTGACATTCAGGTCTATCGCAGCTACCACTACTGGCTGAGCAAGGACATGCCACAATTCGCAGACAATGTACATGGCCAGGACCGCAGGGCCGGGTGGATTGAAAAGCAGGAAGACATGGTATTCCTCAACGGCTTCGCAGTTGCGCCAGACTTTATTTACAGCGAGAAAAGCCCGGAAATCACATGGCTAGAGGGCTGGGACGAGGGATTCCTGACAGAGCCCAACAACTACACCAGTGGCATGGAGGGCATCACCCCCTGTGTTTCCAGCACACGCTGGATGAAAGAGAAGGGGGTGGAGTTGGGCGACCAAATTTCCGTCTATACGGAACTGGCAGGCGATATTCCCGTGTGCATCGTGGGTTCTTTTACTCCGTGGGGAGCTGCTGACAACCTCTACGCGCCACTGAGTTGCTTGCAAACTGACATCGCCGATTATCTGGGTTGCCGTTTCACCCTGAAATCCGCCTATGATTTGGATGATTTCCGGGAGTATCTGGCCCAGGAAGAATATTCTGTCCCAGGGGATTTAAACGGCAATCGCATCGTAGTCATGCTCAACGACTCCACCTTTACCCAGACCGTGGAGGCTCTGGGACGCTACATCACCCTGAGTCAAATTCTCTTCCCTGTGCTCTTCCTCCTCATGGGAGTTATGGGCTTTGTGGTGTCCTGGCTCATGGTCAATGGTCGGCGCATGGAGTTTGCCATCATGCGAGGGCTGGGTGCCTCCAAAAAGCGGGTGTTTGGCTCCTTCTTCCTGGAACAGATGGGACTGTGCCTGATGGGATGCATCCTCAGCGGAGTGGTCCTGACCCTTTGGAGCGGGCAGCCCCTGGTCTGGCTGGCTTCCGCTGGCTTTGCTCTCTTTTATTTGGCGGGATGTGCTCTGGCCGTACGTACCGTGGGACGGACCAAAATCTTTACCCTCCTTACCCATGCAGATTGATGGAATCGAATTCCCCCCACACTTGAGGGAAAGGGTGTGTGTTTATGATTCTTCGCAATGGAATTCTCAGCACTGTGCGCTCTCGTGGTCGCACCGTTCTCTTCACCCTTTTGATTTTCCTTCTCACCCTCTCCCTGTCCCTGGGACTGGGGCTATGGAGCTATTGCACTCAGACGCTGGCAGCCATGGACGCTACCTACACCTCCATCGCCTTGGTGGAGTACAAGGGAGAGAATTACCCCGACCAATATGCCGCCGATGAATCGGCCCGGGTGGCGTTTTTCCAGCTGGGAGACTACAGCCAAGTGCAGGGCGTGGAGCTGTGGGAGTCCACACAACGGGGAATGGTTCTGACAGACGGCTATCAGCGCCCGGATGGCACCATTCCCTATGAGGATAAAATGGTGGTGTCGGTTTTTCAACTCAGTGAGGTATTCGCTTTTCAGGAGTGTCCCGCACAGTTAGAGGATCTTCCCGAGGAATACCTGATCTATTCCGACGACCGGTGCACCGTCCACATCCGGGAGGGGGTGTGGGAGGATGTTCCATATTACTCCAGTGCGCCATTGGAGACGTCAGCGGCATATGTTACCGAACAGATGAACGGAACCGTTACCCTGATAGACAAAGACCGGGGTCTCTCCATGGAGCTGAACTGGCTAAAAAATCAGGGTGGCTTCTTTCGCCGGGACAGTTATATTGAAACCGACCCACAGACCGGAAAGTTGACCTCCATCGACACACTGGTAAACTTCCGCTTGGCTCTGGATCACTACAGCGGAATCATTGGGGAAAACCTGTATTCCTATGACGGAAAAAGCGGCGTGCTCGTAGAGGTCTATCCTGGAGACAGCGGCTTTATGGCAGAGCCGGGAAAGCGGTATCTTATCCATGGAGAGCGGATGGACAGCGGCGCATCCAATCAAGGCATTGTTGTGAGAGCGTTCTATGAGGGCTGTGATCAATCCCCATGGGTTTCCTTT
The DNA here is from genome assembly GCF_002161675.1 of Pseudoflavonifractor sp. An44. Classification (GTDB taxonomy): domain Bacteria; phylum Bacillota; class Clostridia; order Oscillospirales; family Oscillospiraceae; genus Enterenecus; species Enterenecus faecium. The sequence continues at coordinate 136,228 of NZ_NFIH01000002.1, read as the reverse complement.
GACAGCTATGACGACCCCATATTCACCGACAGCCTTTTTTCAACGTACGCCAAACAGTATGAGCGGGGCAACAACTATATCCAAGTGGAGGCCAGCGACAACATCCCCGCCTTGGAGCCTTTCCAACAGGGAACGCTCTACCTCAAAGAGGGACGATACCCCCAGGAAGGGGAGAAGGGGGTATGCGCTGTCACCCAGGACATCGCCCAGCAGCTGGAGTTAAACCTGGGGGATGAGCTTTCTGTGTCGGTGATGCAGTCCACCCAGACAGACCCCTTCGCTCTGGAGGAGACAGGGGACAGCCGCACCTGGACCGTGGTGGGGATTGTCAATCAGGGCAAGGGCTACGAAGGGCACCTCTGGGTATCTCGGCAAGACGCCCTGCCGGAAGCCCCGCTGTTTGGATATCTGTTTGGCCGTGCTGTTTTGGACAACGCTGGAGCTGTGGAGGCCGTGGAGCAGATGACGGCCATGGCCCCTGACGGGGTGGAGATCACCCTGTACGATCAGGGCTACGCCACCGCAGCCCAGCCTCTACAGGCCATGGAGGCCACTGCCCAAGGAGTCACCTTTGCCGCCCTGGTAGGGGCACTGGCGGTACTGTGCCTGTTCGCCTTCCTCTTCGTGGGACGACAGCAGCAGGCCGTGGATGTGATGGTGTCCCTGGGTACCCCCAAGAGGAAAATCTGGCTGTGGCTCCTCTCCGGGGTCACAGTGGTGGCTGGTGTGGCTGTGCTTGCGGGCATGGTAGTGTCTGCCGTGTCTATGCAGTTGCTCATTGGGCTGGCCCTGCAAGGGGCCCGGGCTCTGTATGCTGCCGATCAGCGGTACAGCAACGGAGCTCTGGGTACCACCAAAGAGGCAGAGCTGCCTCAACAGGTGCCGCTGTGGCCTGCGTGGGTGTCCGCTGTTATCGTATTTCTACTCGCTCTGGTGCTGTGTGCCCTGTTTACACAGCTGGCCCAGAGGAAAAATACCCTCCGCCGAGGCAAGAGTCAAGTGCGCGTTCCCCGCAGCGGAACCAGTATCACGGGGAAGGGTGCCGTGCGCTTTGCCTGGCTCTCCGCCCGTCGGGGCGGTTGGCGCTCCATGGCAGTACCTGGCGTGGCCCTGGTCCTATCTGCTTTCTTAGGGTTTCTCATGGCAACGGCACAGGGCTGGGATCAGCAGCGGGCTACTCTGTACGAGAACACCACCATTACAGGACAGTTTACCTCGGTCAATGGCAGGCAGTATACCGGACTCATGCTGGAAGACCCTTGGCAACTCTGGGACTCGGGTCTGCTCTCGTCCATGCTGGTCTATGACTCCACCCACTACTGGATGCCGGATGAGATGCCAGACTTTCCAAACACCGCATTCGGCAATAAGCTCCGGGGCGAGTGGGTTTCCAAGCAGCCGGAGCTGGTCTTTCTCAACGGTTTGGAGGTATCTCCCAGATTCATCTATCGTCAAGTACCCACCATCACCTGGCTGGAGGGCTGGGACGAGAGCTTCTTGGAAGCCCCCAGCTACTACAACACCCCCCAGAGCACCCCGCTGCCCTGTATTGCCAGCCAAACTTGGATGGAGGAGCAGGGAATCAGCTTAGGGGATGACATTAAAATCAATTCCCAAAAGGGCGGCACCATTACGGTGTTCCCTGTAGGTTCCTGTGCCTCGGAGGGCACGGACAAGACCATCTATGTGCCGCTCAGCCGTCTCTGCCTGCCCCCTTGGCAGGCGGAGAGCCCACAGCAAAGTGCAGCGCCATGGGACTATTTCCCCGGCTGTCGATTTACCCTCCAGTCCTCCTATAATCTGGAGGATTTCCGAGAGTACCTGGCCCAGGAGGGGTACTCGGTTCCGGGTGATTTGAATGGCAGCCGCATTGTGGTGGTGCTCAATGACTATGCCTTCACCCAGACCGTGGAGGCTCTGGGGCGCTACATCACCCTGAGTCAAATTCTCTTCCCCGTGCTCTTCCTCCTCATGGGAGTCATGGGCTTTGTGGTGTCCTGGCTGATGGTCAATGGTCGGCGCATGGAGTTTGCCATTATGCGAGGGCTGGGTGCCTCCCAAACGCGGGTGTTCGGCTCCTTCTTCCTGGAACAGATGGGGCTGTGCCTGATGGGTTGTATTCTCAGCGGAGTGGTCCTGACCCTTTGGAGCGGACAGCCCCTGGTCTGGCTGGCTTCCATTGGCTTTGCTCTCTTTTATTTGGCGGGATGTGCTCTAGCGGTGCGCACAGTTGGGAAAACTAAAATTTTCGCCTTGCTCACCCACGCCGACTGAGAGGATGAAAGTCCTGGTTATGGGACATCCTCTGTGGTAGAATGGTTCCATAACCAGGAGAGGAGCGCAGGGGCATGCAGGAGAAGACCTATCTATCCATTGATTTGAAATCCTTTTATGCCTCCGTGGAGTGCATGGAGCGGGGACTGGACCCCATGACCACCCATCTGGTGGTGGCCGACCAGAGCCGTACCGAGAAGACCATCTGTCTGGCGGTGTCTCCTGCCCTGAAAGCCTACGGCATCTCCGGGCGGGCCCGGCTCTTTGAAGTGGTGCAGAAGGTGAAGGAGGTCAACGCCCAGCGGCGGCGCAAGGCCCCAGGCGGAGTCTTCACGGGAACCTCCCACCAGGCACCCCAGCTGCTGGCCCGGCCGGACCTGGCTCTGGACTACTTGGTGGCCCCGCCACAGATGGCCCACTATATTTCGTTCAGCACCCGCATCTATAACGTGTACCTGAAGTATATCGCGCCGGAGGACATGCATGTCTACTCCATTGACGAGGTGTTTCTGGATGTGACCCCCTATCTGGACACCTATGGCATGACGGCGGAGGAGTTGGCCCGTACCATTCTTCTGGATGTGCTCCACACCACCGGAATCACCGCCACGGCAGGCATTGGCAGCAACCTATATCTGGCCAAGGTGGCCATGGATATTGAGGCCAAGCACATCCCACCGGACGAAAATGGGGTTCGCATTGCCCGTCTGGACGAGATGAGCTACCGCCGCAACCTCTGGGCCCATCGTCCTCTCACCGATTTCTGGCGGGTTGGCCGGGGGTACGCCAAAAAGCTGGAACAGCAGGGGCTGTACACCATGGGCGACATTGCCCGGTGTTCTCTGGGCAGGCGAGAGGACTACTACAACGAGGAACTGCTCTACAAACTGTTTGGGGTGAATGCGGAGCTGCTCATTGATCACGCCTGGGGGTGGGAGCCGTGCACCATCGCTGATATCAAATCCTATCGCCCAACCACCAACAGTGTGGGGTCGGGCCAGGTGCTGAAAACTCCATACCCGGCAGAAAAGGCACGGCTGGTGGTGCAGGAGATGGCAGATCTCCTGGTGCTGGATTTGGTGGACCATCGACTGATGACCGATCAGCTCACTTTGACGGTGGGCTACGACCGGGAGAATCTCACCGATCCCCAGCGGAGGCTGGCCTACCGGGGTGCTGTCTCCACCGATGCCTATGGACGAGCCATCCCCAAGCACGCCCACGGCACCACTCATTTGCCGGAATACACCTCCTCCACCACAGAGATTGTGGAGGCAATAACCAGATTATTTGACCGAATTGTCAATCCCCAGTTGCTCATTCGGCGGCTCAACGTCACTGCCAACCGGGTGCTGCGGGAAGACTGCCTGCCTACGCAAGGGTTCCAACAGATGAGTCTATTCTCTGACGACAGCCAACAGCGGCAAGCCCAGCGAAAGCGAGAGCGCCAGAAGCAGCAGGCCATTCTCAGCATCAAAAAGAAGTACGGAAAAAACGCCCTTCTCAAAGGGATGAATTTCCGGGACGGAGCCACCACCCGGGAGCGCAATGGACAGATTGGGGGTCACAAGGCATGAGGGAGAAGCGACACCCCTACGAGGACATCCTTTCTGTGCCTCGGCCCACCACTCATGTGCGTCCACCCATGTCCCGGCAGGACCGGGCGGCACAATTTGCCCCCTTTGCTGCGCTCACCGGCCACGATGCCGCCATTCGAGAGACGGCCCGTACTACCCAGGCCAGACGCCAGCTCAGTGAGGACGAAAAACTCATATTGGACCGAAAGCAGCAGTTCCTGCTGGAACAGGTGCACCGACACCCACAGGTCACAGTCACCTATTTTCAGCCGGACACCCGCAAAGCCGGGGGAGCGTACCAAGTGTTTACCGGACATGTGCGGGCCCTGGACACTTTCCGACGGCTGTTCCGCACCATGGAGGGCAGAGACATTCCTGTGGACGACATCGTGGATCTGGAAAGCCCCCTGTTTTCTCAATTGAAACTGTAAAAAGCACCACCGACGATTTCGTCGGTGGCGCTTTTTATTAAGATTCTGGGTTTGATGCCGGCGCAGCTGCGTCAATGCTCAGGGAATATCCCTGGAGAATGGCAGTGGTATCCTCCGCCATTTCGTGCTCGATGGTCACTTGATCGCCCACATTGAGGATGACGGCAGTGGGATTCTCTACGGCGGAGAGGGAGTAGAACACGTTCTCTTCCTCCAGACGCACATAATAGTAGGTGTTGCCGTTTAGTACAGCGCTGCGAATCTCCGCCACGACACCCTGGGCCGTGGTCTGAGGCACTTCCTCCTCCTCCGTCAGGCCCTTGTCTGTGAGCATGCGGATATACTGCTGTTCACACTGGGCTACTGTGCTTCCCGTGGCCACCAGCTGATACTGGGCCACGTTGACCATGGCATAGCTCTTCACCAGCAGGGTGTTATCCTGGAGGGGAATGAAGTAGGTGGGTTGTCCTGCCACATTGATCAGCAGGGGGAAGGTGGCGGTGTAGCCCAGGTCCTGCACCACACCCTCGGCAGATGCCTGAGCTGCCGCCTCTGTGGCACCGGGAGCATCGTAGAAAATGGTCTCCTTGGTGCGCTGGTTGGAGAGGAGGAAGCCCAGATTGGACTGGTCGGAGTTGGCGGAGGTGACACCGGTGTACACATACACGTCATCGTTGATGGCGATATAATTATACCCCTCTGTGGTCACGGTCACATCCTTCTGGCCAAAGATGGAGTTGATAAATCCGTTGACCAGGGTGCCATAGTAGTCATATTGCTGCATGATGAGGGCAGGGGTATACAGGTTATCCACCCAAGAGGGCACCTCATCATAATACTGGCTTTCTCCGGTGATGGCGTTACAGAGGACAGCACCCTGAATGTCAGTGCCGCCAAACAGGCCGATGGTCTTTACCACTCGGGGGGCAATCCACCAGGGCTGTCCGTCCTCATCGATTTCAAAGCGGGGAGTGGAGAACATGAAGGTGGGGTACTGGAATCGGAGGTGACGCATGATGTTCCGGTTTAGAGGCTCGGAGAAGGAGTATTTCATTCCCTCCTCCAGCCGCACCACCTGAGCCTCCTGGGTGACCATGTCCACCAGCACATAGGCGGGCAGACCTTCGCCCCGGTTGGTCAGCCACTTGAACAGATCGGCATAGGCCACAGGGGCCACGCGGACGGGGCGGCCCTGGTAGTTGATCTGGGTGGAATCTCCGCCGTACTCAAACTGGCTGACCATGTCGCTGAGGGTACCCATCTGGCGGTCCCCCAGGTACTCGGCAGAGGTGCGGTCCAGGGTGGGAATCTCATCAAAGGAAATCTGGCTGATATCCTGGGAAAATTCACCGCTGTTGACCGTCAGTAGCTCCCGGTAAGCCTGGGCCCGGAAAATGGGGAGGGAGACCAACTGTCCCACCACACCCACTACCACCAGCAAGAGCATGAAAATCCCGATGGGCAGACACTGTTGTTTGATGAAGCTAAGATAATGGCGCACCTTATCTTTCCCGGTGGTCACCACCGTGGTGTCCTGAAACCCTGAGGTAATCAAGGCGCAGACCATATAGACCAGGCACAGCAGGAAGAGGAATCCGTAAAACTCCGTGGCCTGTAGATTGAGGGCAGGAAGGGTGATATAGAAGTAGAGGAAACCCACCACCGCTGTAACCAGGAGGTTCAGAAGGATTTTTCCCAGTTTGCCTTTGGGCCAGGGAAAGCCCTTTTTTCGTCGCTCTTTCATAACATGGAACTCCTTTCGAATCCATAGAGAGTTGATGTAAAGTATACCTGCTTTTCTCAGAAAAAGCAATCAAAAGAGAAACCCGCAGCTGGACAAACACAGCTACGGGTTTCTAAATGGTCTTAGATCATGCGGAGAATGGCTTCCTTGGGCTGCACACCCACGGACTGGGCCACAGCCTCGCCGTTCTTCATCACCACCAGGGTAGGGATGCTCATCACGCCGAACTGACGGGCCAGCTCAGGCTCGTTGTCCACGTTGACCTTGCCCACCTTGATGTCAGTGCGCTCAGCGGCGATCTGGTCCAGCACAGGGGCCAGCATGCGGCAGGGGCCGCACCACTCAGCCCAGAAGTCCAGCAGCACAGGCTGGGAGGCCTGGAGAACCTCCGCGTCAAAATTGTCCTTGGTGATGGTAATGGTATTCATGAGGAACGTCTCCTTTTCTTGTTGAATTTTGTACTCTGAGCATACACCCTTTTATGATTCCCTTCTGTGACAAACTCACACAGAAGATGTTTCGTAGTACTTCTCACCCAGCAGAATCTTCTCCGGGGTGATGGGCAACTCCCGGTGCCACACACCAGTGGCATTATAAACAGCGTGGGCGATGGCAGGGGAGGGGGTATTGATGACGATCTCGCCGATGGACTTGGCACCGAAGGGGCCAGTGGGCTCATAGCTGGACTCAAACTCCACATGGATGCGTCCTACATCCTGGCGGGTGGGAATCTTGTACTGCATGAAGGAGTCCTCCCGGATGGCGCCCTTATCGGTGTAGGTGATGTCCTCATACAGGGCCATGCCAATGCCCTGGGCGATGCCGCCCTCAGTCTGAACCCGGGCCAGATTGGGGTTGATGACCGTGCCGCAGTCCACGGTGGCCTCATAGTTGAGCACCTGAATGGCTCCGGTGGCCTTGTCGATCTCCACCTCCACCATGCCAGCCATATAGGGGGGCGGGGAGACCGGGGAGGAGGTGGTGGCAGTGAACTGGGTCTCAAACTGATTGTTGACCATGGAAGCGGTGGCCACATCCACCAGGGAGACACTGCGCTGCGGGTCGCTGACACAGCGGACCGTCTTGCCGTCAAACTCCGTGTCCTCCACGTCACACTTCATCAGAGCAGCACCGATCTTCTGGATGCTCTCCCGCAGCTTCTCACAAGCTTCTTCCACAGCGCGCCCGGTGAGGTAGGTGGTGGAGGAGGCATAGGAGCCGGAGTCATAGGGGGAGGCATCGGTGTCGGCACCGTAGACCACCACGTTGTCCACGTCACACTCCATGACCTCAGCGGCCATCTGAGCCAGAATGGTGTCACATCCGGTGCCCATGTCAGCGGCACCAATGGTCAGGGCATAGAAGCCGTCGTCGTTGAGCTTGATGGTAGCGCCGCCAATGTCCACATTGGAAATGCTGGACCCCTGCATGGCCAGAGCCACGCCCACGCTGCGCACCTTGCCGTTGCCCATATCCCGGCAGGGATATTTCTCGTCCCAACCCATGCGCTGGGCAGTTTCCTTCAGGCAGCGGTCCAGGGCACAGGCGTTACAGGGCTCATAGTAGTAGGCAGGGGGCACCTGTCCCTCTGCAATGAGGTTCATCAGCCGCAGCTGTACCGGGTCCATCTTCAACTCAGCGGCCAACTCATTGACAATGGACTCCACGGCAAACAGGCCCTGGGTGGCGCCGTAGCCACGGTAGGCTCCGGCGGCCTGCACGTTGGTGTACACCACGTCATAGGTGAAGTGGTAGGCCTCCTGGTTGCGGTTATAAAGCGGGATGGACTTGTGGCCGGACAGGCCCACGGTGGTGGGGCCGTGCTCGCCATAGGCGCCGGTGTTGGACAGGGTATACATGTCAAACCCACGGATGCGACCATCCTTCATGGCTCCGATGCGCACTGTAATCTCCATCTCGTGGCGGGGGCTTCCGGAAGTCTGGCTCTCCTGGCGGCTATACACCAGGTAGGCGGGCTTTCCGGTCTTCCAGGTAACCAGAGCAGGGAACACCTCGGTGACACAGCTCTGCTTGGCACCAAAGCCGCCGCCGATGCGGGGCTTGGTCACCCGAACCTTGGACTTGGGAATGTCCAGGGCGTGAGCGATGATGCGCCGGGCGTGGAAGACGATCTGGGTGGAGCTGAGCACATTCAGCCGCCCATAGGTGTCCATATAGGTGTAGGTGCGGAAGGTCTCCATCATGGCCTGGCTGTTGGCCTTGGTGTGGTAGGTGCGCTCCAGCACCACATCACAGTCGGCCAGCACCGCCTCGATGTCCCCGTGCCCCATCTCATCGTGGGCACACAGGTTTCGGTGGTTGTCCGCCCCCACAGGGCAGTGGGCCACCCAGTTGTCCTCCGGGTGCACCAGAACCGGGTTATCCTTGGCAGTGCGGAAATCCAGCACCGCAGGGAGCACCTGATAGGTGACCTTGATGAGCTTCAAGGCCTTGTCCACAGCCTTTTCATTCTCACCGGCCACCACGGCCACGGCGTCCCCGTGGAATCGCACATGGCGGTCCAGCAGCAGGCGATCATAGGGGCTGGGCTCAGGATAGGTCTGTCCAGCCATGGTAAACCGCTTCTGAGGCACATCTTTATAGGTGAAAATGGCCTCAATACCGGGCACCTTCATGGCGATGGAGGTGTCGATATTCTCGATCATGGCATTGGCATGGGGGCTGTGAAGCACCTTCACCACCAGGGCGTTGGGGTCCCGCAGGTCCCCGGTGTACACCGGTTTGCCGGTAACCAGGGCCATGGCGTCCTTTTTACGAACGGGTTGATTCACATGGCGCATTCCTCACACCCCTCCTTTCTTCTGGGCATCCTTGAAGGCCAGATAGGACTGAATGCCCCGCAGCTGTCCCTCATAGCCGGAGCAGCGGCACAAGTTGCCGCTGAGGTAGGAGAGAATCTCCTCCTCGGTGGGGTGGGGGTTCTCCCGGAACATGGCAATGGCATTCATCATCAGGCCGGGGTTGCAGAATCCGCACTGCTCCGCGCCCTGGTCGGCGATGAAGGCCCCGAAGTCAGCGGCCTCCTCCTGAAGTCCCTCCAGAGTGGTGACTTTGCGACCCGACACCCGGGCAGCCAGCACCGAGCAGGACAGCACCGGCTTGTCGTCTACAAAGACGGTGCACAGACCACAGTTGGAGCTCTCACAGCCCCGCTTGACGCTGGCGCAGCCCAGGGAGCGCAGCACATCCAGCAGCAGGCTGTCCGCCTCCACCACAGTGGCAATGTTCTTGCCGTTGAGTTCAAATTTCAATTCCATGTCACTTCACCTCACAGGCTGCCAGCACGGCCCGCTGCACCAGCACGCCGCAGATTTGACGGCGGTAGGCAGCGCTGCCCCGCATGTTGGACCCAAAATTCAGTTGTCCGGCCACATAGTCTCCAAATCGGGCGGCGCTGGTCTCATCCACACCGCCACAGAGCAGCCCCTCCTGATCTCGCACCAGAGCCGCCTTGTGGGGACGGGCACCCACGGATGCCTGCCACACCCCATCCACGCAGGAGACCGCACAGGTGAGGATGGGGAAGTCGGTGCGGGCATGGCGCATAGCCTGGTAGGACACCCGCATGGGCTGCTTGTCCACCACCAGCTTCACCAGGATGTCCCGGTCCGCGGGCATCTGGGCATACTGCTCCAGGGGAATCTCTCCGGCGTGGTGGCACACCACCTTGGCGTTCAGGGCCAGGAACACGGTGAGCACGTCGGAGAAGCCGTAGCGGCCAAAGATGGAGCCGCCCACCGTGGCGGTGTTGCGGAACTGCACGCCCACAATGTCCTTGACGGCATCGGCCACAGCATGGTTCGTCCAGGCATTGAGGGCAGGGTGCTGCTCCAGTTGGCGCAGGGTGACCATACAGCCGATCTCAAACGTATGGTCTGTCTCCACAATGGTGTCCAGCCCCAGGCCGGACAGGTCAATGGCAGTGCCCACACTGCGGGTGGTCATTTTCATCCAGTGCATACCGCCCAGGATGAGATTGGCTTTCTTTTGGTTCAATTCGTAGGCCTGTTCCAGGCTCTCCGCCCGGACATATTGTCTGATGGTCAACAAGACACTTCCTCCAAACCTTGTATTTTCAAATCATATGGCCAATGCACAACGATACACAATATATTGTACCGTACTTTCATGAGGATGTAAAGCGACAAAAAGCACACCCCGTGCCAATCGGCTGGGTACATACTATTCTTTCGGCTAGCTTTCCATTGCGGCTCTTATTGTGACTTTGATGATTTGCATAGACCGCTCATCACAGTTATGTAGCATACGAACAATCGTTTCCACTTCAGAATCCTCAACCTGTTTTTCAAGGAAGAAAATCTGATGTGGGACAATCGTTAATTCACAGATTAGTTTATTAACTGGGCTTTTCCCCTTCATTTTCAATTCGATATACATCTTTGTATATTTTCTGTTCCTTGCTTTATTCGAGCAGCAGAACTATAATGCACTTTGTGGAGGTGCGCTATGGACTATATGACCTTGAAAGAAGCGAGTAAAAAATGGGGCGTGACCCCTCGCAGGGTAAACTACTACTGCGCCGATGGCCGTATTCCCGGCGCTATCAAGATGGCTACAATCTGGCTGATTCCGAAAGACGCGGAAAAGCCGATAGACGGTAGAACCAAACAAGGAAGGTTAAAGCATGAATAGTGTTTTGATTATAGACGACAAGAAACTTTGTAGGTAAATTATTTCTGCACCGATGGGCGCATATTCAGAGCCGTGAAAACAGCTAGTGTTCTGCTTATTTACAAGAGTGCGAAGCAACTGGGAGGAGAACAATATGATTGAAGTTTATTATGCGGAAGATGATGAAACAATTGGAAAATCTGTAAAAGAATATCTGGAACAGCAGAATTGCAAAGTGACTGTTTTTGATAGAATTTCCGATGTCAGGAAAGCATTAATTGGTCACCTGCCTACTGTCGTTTTGCTGGATTGGAATATGCCGGACGGACAAGGAAATGAATTGTGTCTTTGGATTCGGGAGAGATGGAAATATATCCCTATTATATATTTGACGGTTCGTGGCGATTCCCACGACATTGTTACCGGATTCCAAAATGGGGCAGATGATTATGTGGTGAAGCCCTTTGATCTTGCTGTTTTGTATTCCCGCATTTTAGCTCTGTTACGAAGAATCGAAGGCATAGACAATACAAAGCTGTCCTGCGATGACTTGATGTTGGATAAAGAAAGAACGGCTGTCTATGATGGGCAGGAAGAAATCTTCGTAAGCCAGCCGGAGTATCGCATTCTCCTGATTCTGATGGAAAACAAGGGGAAAACAATTACCAGAAACCAGCTGTTAGAGCAAGTCTGGGATTGCAGCGGGAACTATGTAAACGACAATACGCTAACGGTCACAATGAAAAGACTGCGGGAAAAGCTAAATAACCCATCCTGTCTGAAAACGATCCGAAGTTTTGGTTACCGTATGGAGGACACAAAATGAGCGAAAAATGGAAGCAAAGAATACTTTTGTTTTTTCCGTTTGCTATTCTTGCGGCGGGCATGATACTTATCTCGACTTTTTTCTTGTACACCTATCGGCAGATAGCGTTTGAACACACCTCGGCGCTATGTGAAATTATATTAAAAAGCTCTCCTGAAGCCGAACCGCAGTTATTAGAGGCCCTGAAAGATTATCATTCCTTGACCGAACAAGAGCTCAGAGGGAACGATTATCTGGAAAAGTACGGATACCGGGCCGATGATTTTTGCAATGGTTTTCCGCCGGATACAGTGTTTTTTCCTATTCTATTTTTCCTTGCGACCGCCTGTGCCTTTGCAGCCGAAATCTTACTCTCCCGCATAAAAATTCACAAGAGAATTGCTGATTTGACTGCGTATTTGGAGCAAGTCAATATCGGTTCACACGGGACATTGGTACAAACACAGGAAGATGAATATTCTCATTTGCAGGACGAAATATACAAAACTGTCACAACGCTTTATCAAACAAGGGAAACAGCAGTTGCTGCAAAGAACAATTTTGCAGAGAACCTTGCTAATATAGCGCACCAACTGAAAACACCGATCACAGCAGCCTTTTTATCGTTGCAGCTTATGGAAAAAGAGATTCCGGTGGCTTACACAGAACAAGTCAAATGGCAGTTGAAGCGATTAAATCGTCTGGAAGAATCTTTGCTCATGCTTTCAAAAATCGACGCTGGAACACTCCCGCTCAAGCGGGAAAAGGTTGATCTTTATACCGCGTTAAATCTGGCGGCAGATAATCTAAATGATCTATTGCGGGAAAATCATATTTCCGTTGACATTCCAGAAAATGGCTGTATCGAATTTTCTGGGGATTTGGAGTGGACAATGGAAGCCCTCATCAATCTCATAAAGAATTGTATGGAACATTCCAAACCGGGTGGCGTAGTTCATTGTGACTACTCAGGTAATCCTCTTTATGTAGAAATTCGGGTATGGGATGACGGGGCTGGCTTTGACACAGAGGACTTACCACATCTTTTCGATCGTTTTTATCGGGGACAACGTGCGGTTGGAGATGGAATCGGAATTGGCCTGGCTCTTGCCCGTTCCATCTTTGAATTGCAGAACGGAACCATAACTGCCAGTAACTTACAAAATGGTGGTGCTTGTTTTGAAATAAGGATATACAGTCACTGAGATGTCACTTTACTTTGTTATACTTTACGTAAGACCATTTGGTAGAGAGGAGAAAGTGGCATGGAAATACTAAGATGTGAAAACGTCCGAAAAGTATATGGCGATAGAAACAATCAGGTCGTGGCGCTGGATCACATTAACCTGTCCGTACAAAAAGGAGAATTTGTAGCAATCGTAGGAGCATCCGGTTCCGGGAAATCTACCCTATTGCATATTTTGGGAAGTGTGGATAAGCCGACAGATGGGAAAGTCCTGATAGAGGGAACGGATATTTCCACCATGAACCGAACACAGGCAGCTATCTTTCGGCGCAGGAAGGTCGGGCTGGTCTATCAGTTTTATAATCTCATCCCCACCCTTACTGTCCGAAAAAATATTCTCATGCCGCTTCTGCTAGATAAGCGCAACCCCAATAAGGAATACTTTGAGAAGATCGTACATTCGTTGGGGATTGAAGATAAGCTGGAAGCACTGCCCAGCCAACTATCTGGCGGACAGCAACAACGTGTTGCTATCGCCCGTTCTTTGATCTACCGTCCGGCGCTCCTGCTTGCTGATGAACCAACCGGCAATCTGGATCGGAAAAGCGGAGAGGAAATTATTGACTTGCTAAAACTATCTAACCGTAACCTGGAACAGACGATTCTTCTGATTACCCATGATGAAAAGATCGCATTGGAGGCAGATCGCATTATTACTATAGAAGATGGGAAAATCGTTGGCGATCAGAAACGGAGGTAAGGATATGTGGAAAGACTATTCGATAGGATTCATCAAAAAGAATCGAGCTTCCAGTGTCTCCGTTTTGGTTGCGGCGTTTATTTCTGCTCTATTTCTTTCTTTATTGTGCGGTTTGTTTTATAACTTCTGGAATTATGAAATAGAATCTGTTGTTTTAGAAGAAGGAAACTGGCAGGGACGCATCAGCGGGTCGTTTGAAGAAGATACAGTGTCGGAAATTGAAAATTTCGCCACTGTAAAAACGGCTGTGCTCAATGAGGAGTTATCAGACGATCAAACTCTTGTAGTTGATATTTGCTTTGATAACATGAGGGCTGTGTATCAGGATATGCCTCTTATCGCCCGGCAGTTGGGTGTTCCTGAAACTTCCGTATCGTATCACGAATCACTGTTGTCAAATTATTTCATCAACGATCCGCAGGACAGCAATCCGCCCTTATTGATGGCTTTTTATCTCTTTGTACTCCTACTTGTATCGGTGTCTTTGATTTTAATCATTCATAACTCGTTTGCTGTATCTATGAATACCCGTGTACATCAATTTGGCATCTTTTCCAGCATTGGGGCGACACCTGGGCAAATTCGGATCTGTCTTTTACAGGAAGCGGTGATGCTTTGCGTCATTCCTATTTTGCTTGGAAGTTTTTTCGGAATCACTTTGACGTTTGGAACTATCCAGGCAGTCAATGTCCTCGCAGAGGGTATTGTCGGCAGGCATGAAGCTGTCTTTACTTATCATCCGCTGGTATTTGCAGTCACGATTCTAACCTCGTTTTTGACAGTGCTGATTTCCACCTGGCTGCCAGCCAGGAAATTGAGCAAGATGACCCCACTGGAAGCCACAAAAAATACGGAGGAATTGCAGCTAAAACGGAGAAAAAAATCCCGTATTCTTGCGCTTTTGTTTGGAACCGAAGGAGAGCTTGCCGGGAATGCGCTGAAAGCACAGAAGAAATCTCTGCGAACCGCTACGCTGTCATTGACTCTTTCTTTTTTGGGCTTCGCTCTAATGCTGAGCTTTTTTACTCTATCTGGAATCAGTACAAACCATACCTATTTTGAACGCTACCAGGATGCCTGGGATGTTATGGGAACGCTTGAGGACACAAAGATCGAGGACTTTGCTTATACGAATGAAATCCATGCTTTGGCTGATACAGACAGTGTAATCTATCAAAAGGCAGATGCCACTTGCTTTGTTCCGGCGGACGCTATTAGCGAAGAAGTAAAAAGTCTGGGAGGCCTTGAAGCAATCGCAGGAAGCGATGTCGGTGCGGCGGATGGAATTTATACCATTCAGGCTCCCATTGTAATTATGGATGACAGCAGTTTTGTCAAGTATTGTGAACAGATTGGTGTTTCTTCAGCGGAGAACGGAAGCGTTGTTCTGAATCGTATTTGGGACAACATAAACAGCAATTTCAGATACAAGGAATACGTTCCATTTTTATCAGAGAACCAAGACACGATGACTTTGCAAAACAAGGAAGACATGGCTACAACTGTGTCGATCCCGGTTTTGGGCCTTACACAAGAACCTCCGATTTTAAGAGAAGAATATGATAATTATGCTTTAGTTCAATTTGTTTCCCTTTCCACCTGGAAACAGATTCAGGAAACGATTGGAAATGCGGGACCAGACACCTATATTCGCATTCTTTCAGAAAATGAGAGAACTCTAACAAAACTGAATGCGATTGAAACCGAACTAACGAATGTGCTGGGACATGACTTATCTTTTGAGGTAGAAAACCGGGTTCAGGAAAAGATAGACAACGATGCTATGCTGAACGGGTACAAACTGGTAGTCGGGGCGTTGTGTGTGTTGTTGGCCATCATCGGGATTGCCAACGTATTTTCTAATACATTGGGATTTATCCGTCAAAGAAAAAGAGAATTTGCAAGATATATGTCCATCGGAATGACTCCTGAGAGTATGCGAAAAATGTTCTGGATCGAGGCCCTTGTCATCGCTGGCCGTCCCGTTTTGATCACGTTGCCCGTTACCTCCTTATTCGTGTGGTTTATGATAACGGCAAGCTACCTGAACCCAATGGAATTTTTGGCGGTGGCTCCAATCGTTCCCATCCTACTTTTTATCGTGGCACTTTTTGGCTTTGTCGCACTGGCATATTACCTGGGCGGCAAACAAATCCTGAAATGCAACCTGGTGGAAGCACTACGAAGTGATTATATGGTATAGCCAGTATGAATTTCAATCTGCTGGACGACGCCCAAAAAATCCATCGTCCAGCAGCCCTTTAACACGCCCCTAGCGCGGAAATTAAGCATCACACTTCAGTAACGCAATTAACATTTTCTGCGCTAAGAACAAAGGGTAAAGATAAAGGGGGGATGATATGGACGCAAAATGGATATTGTGTCCTCTTTGTGGAGGTAAAACCCGTGATAAAATAAGAGAGGACACAGTTTTGGTTAATTATCCTCTCTACTGCCCGAAATGCAAACATGAATGTTTAATCAAAGCAGAACATTTACACATTACTGTCATCAAAGAGCCAGCCGCAAAGACGCAGAGCCGATGAACCTGTGAGTGATCTCACAGACATCGGCTCTTTTTTATTCTTTAGACTGACTTTAGGGGTGTGCCTGTAAATATTGCTGAATTCTGGACAATTTTTCCGGCGTGTCCGCATCCCATAGCTCCTGGGGCCCCGCCGCCTCGGTATACCACACTGGGGCATCTCCCACGGCAGCCATACCCCCATGTTCTCCCGTGAGCTTCTTCAGAGCAGGGAAGAGGCGGGCAGGGAATAGGGTGGGACTGGAGGGCTGGCCCTGATATGCCAAGCGGTGCACCGCCTTGGGCTGTGCCTGAAAGTCAGATACCAAGCGGCGGATGCTATCCGAGCTGCATAGGGGCTGATCTCCCAAAACAAACAGGCATCCATCTGCGTCCTGGATAGCCTCCAACCCCAGGCGGATGGACTGGCTCTGGGGGCCACCCTGGTAAGCCACCGTCTTCACCCCATGACGACGGCACAGAGTCTCCACCTCAGGGTCGCTGACCACCGCCACCACTTGAGAAAAGCAGGGGAGGGGAATGGCCTCCAGGGTGTGCTCCAGCAGCAGTCTGTCCACCAGAGGCGCCAGCAGCTTGTTTGCGCCGAACCGGGTGCTCTTCCCAGCGGCCAGGACGATACATGCAATGCGCATTTTCCCTCACCTCTCAACACATTTCACATGGCAAAATCAGTTTGCCCGATTTTCCCATCTTGATGCATCCTTAGCGCAGCGTACGCCGCAGGCCCTTGGGAAAGTGGTTTTTCAGCACGCCGTTGCTGCCCTTGACCCAACCCAGAGACAGCCCGTCCACTTTGAGAAGGGTCCATCCCGTCTGGGTACCGGGGATGGTGTTCCCGGATAAGTAGGCGGCAATTTCCGGAGCGTCTACCGAATAGTCCACCTGAGAGGCCGATTCTTTCAGCCACAGGGCCAGGGCGTGGGCGGGCTCGAAGCGATTTTTCAGCAGTTGGCCCAGCTCCAGGCCAGCCCGCAGCACCTTGAGCCCCTTCAAGGCGGGCATATCTTCCGGGACCATCCACAGATTCTTTCCAAAAGAGATGAGCTTACCCTGGGGCAGCGTGACCCCAGCGGCGTCACAGAACTCCCTCAATTCCTTGGGTGTGGCAATGGCGGGCTCCAAAGGCTGGTCCTGACCCGCTGCATCTCCCTGACGCTCCAACACCGCTGCAAAGTGGCCTTCGCCGTGGAGCTTATGGGGCCAGAGGCGGAAGGTATGCTCTAAGCCGCAGGGCGGGGCGTCCACCCAGTCCGCGCGGCCCGGTGCAAACCAAGGGGCGTCCACGGAGACCAGGGAAAAGTCAGGGTGGGTCTGGAGAAAGGCGGCAATGACCCCCTCGTTCTCTTCAGGGGCAAAGGTACAGGTGGAATACACCATGCGGCCGCCGGGCCGGAGCATTTGGGCGGCGGAGTGGAGAATCTCGCCCTGGCGGTGGGCACACATCTGCACCGTCTCCACACTCCAGTCGGTGGAAGCCGCCTCTTCCTTGCGGAACATACCCTCGCCGGAACAGGGAGCATCCACCAGGATACGGTCAAAATATTCCACAAACCGCTCCGACAGCTTGCGGGGATGCTCGTTGAGCACCAGGGCATTGGCCACTGCCATGCGCTCCAGATTGCGGCTGAGAATCACCGCCCGCTTGGGTTCGATCTCGTTGGACACCAACAGCCCCTGTCCGTCCAACAGGGCAGCTAGCTGGGAGGACTTCCCGCCAGGGGCAGCGCACAGGTCCAGCACCCGCATGCCTGGCTGCACATCCAGCAGCCCTGCCGGGGCCATGGCACTGGCCTCCTGGAGATAATACAGCCCCGCCTCATGGTAGGGAGACAGGCCGGGCCGGGTATCGGGGTCATAGTAATAGCCGCTGTCTGCCCAAGGCACCGGGGAGAGGCCAAACTGGGGCAGAGGGGGCGGGGTGTGGGTTTTCAGTTTGTTCAGGCGCAGCGCCACCCACCGGGGATGTTCGGCCGCCGCCAGAAACTCCGCCAGCTCTTCCGGGCCCAGCTGGGCCTCCAGCCGTTTGAGAAATCCTTCTGGAAACATGAGTTGTCCTCCGTCTTATATGGTGAGATTAGGGCAGTTGGTTGGTATCTAAGAAGTAGCGCAGCACGTCCTCTACTCGGTGGCAGGTGGTGGGGAACTGCTCCAGAAGCCCCTGCTCTGCGGCAGCCATGAGGTAAGGATGGCCCACCACAGAGAGCATGGCCGCATCGTTCCAGTTGTCGCCGAAGGCCAGCACATCCTTTGGGTCAATGTCCATGGAGCGGCACAGGCCCAGCACCCCCACGCCTTTGTCTGCCAGGGTGAAGTCCAGCCAGTCCTCTCCGGCCACAGCCATGTGGAAGACGGTGGACCAGGCAGGGCCCAGGGCCTCTGCGGCGGGCTTGGTGCCCAGAGGACAGTAGGCGGAAACCTTCAAAATCTCCTCCGGAATCTCTTCCACGTCCTCCACAATTTTCAGCTGGAAGCCCTTGAAATCCCGCATGTGTACCACGTAGTCCTGGGTGCACTGGCACAGGTAGGCATATTTGGGGCCGGTGATGAGCAGCTGGCTGTCAGGCAAGTTTAAAATCTCCCGTGCCAGAGCCAGAGCGGAGGAGCGCTCCATGGGCGTAGAACCCAAGATGGGGGCGGTGTCCTCGGTGCCTGGCCCGTAAATCACGCCGCCGTTTTCGCACACATAGGACAGTTCATCGGCAATGTGGGGAAAGAGGGAGCGGATGGAGTGGTACTGCCGACCGGAGGTAGGGCAGAAGGGAATGCCCCGCTCTTTGAGCTGCTCAATGAGAGAAAAGATTTCTCCGGACAGCTTGGTCTCCCCGTAGGGCAGCAGGGTGCCGTCGATATCGCTGACAACCAGTTTGATCATTGCTTGTCTCTCCTTTATATCAAAACCTATGAAATCTCGGTGATTATACCATAGCTCTTTTCGTTTCACAAGAGAAACCCCTCCACGGTGCAAACCCGTGGAGGGGAAAAGATTTATCCAACCGCCTGACGCTTTTCGTGGATGAGCCGAGCCCAGTACACAATGGGGGTGTCCAGCAGAGAAGTGAAAATGAAAATGACATAGCTGGAGAGGACAATGGACACCAGGGTAGGCAGGTCGTATCTGCCGTAGAAGGCAAACAGGGTGTATAAAATAGCGTTGAGCAGCTGGGAGATCAGGGTAGAGCCGTTGTTTCGCAACCACAAAAAGGCCCGCCGATCTCCGCTGCGGCGCTGGGTGAACTCCCACCACTTGTGGTACAGCCACACATCAAACACCTGGACAATGGCGTACACGGCCAGAGAGGCCAGCATAAGCCGGGGGGTATTGGAGAAAATGGCCTGCATATACGGAGTAGCCCAGTCGTTCACCGAGGGCACATACATCAGCCAGGACTGGGAGACCAGCACAAAGAGAACATTGGCGGCAATGCCAATCCATACCGCCTGTTGGGCCTGCTTTTTTCCTGCAATCTCGCTGAGAATATCCGTGACCAAAAAGGTCGTGGCAAAGAGGATATTGCCCAGGGTCATCTCCATGCCAAAGGCTTGGACCAAAATCAGCACCTCGATGTTGGCGGCAATGGTGGCAAAGACGGTAAAGGACATGAGGCCACTGGTGCCAAACAGGAAAAACCACAGCAGCACAGAGCCGTATAGAACCAAAAGGGTGACAATCAATAGCAGTTCATTTCTCATAATTTCTCTCCTACACCAAAGTCTGTATTCTCCAACAGAATGTCCACCCGGGGGTTGTCCTTGTACAGAGGGTAGACCTCCCGCACAAAGGCTGCCCGAACCTCCAAATCAGGAAGAATTGGGGTGGTGTTTGGAACCATCACGTTGATACAAACCCGGTGAAAGTGAGCAAGGCCTGTCTCCACGTCCCGCTTCATGCCCTCCACACTCTGGCCCGACAGGCCAAAGAGGAGACAGCACTCATCAAAGGGGGCAGCAATGGCGGCAGGGTCCGTCTCGTCAATGCCCTTGTCCAAGATGCGCTCCCGGTAGTCGGCATCGAAGGTCTCAACTCCAATTTTCACGTGGAGGGTCACCCCCAGCTTTGCAAAGTGCTCCCGCAGAGCCGGAATGGTCTTGCGAAACAGCCAGTGGCTCTCCACATGCAGGTCCCGGATGCCCCGCTCCTGGCACACCCGGTCCACCTCCGCCAGGGTAGAGGGGTGGAGCTCGGCAAAGGACCCGGAGTTGATGACTTCCAGGCGGCCATAGCGCCCCGTGACATGGGACAGCGCCTCCCGGTTGAGAATCAGGTTGGCCTCCTCGTCCTGGGAGGCATCCAGATGGTAATCGCAAAACCGACACCGCTTCCAGGCGCACCCCCGGCCCCGCAGCAAAACAATTTCCCGCGGGTTTTTATCTTCGATGACAGAATAGCGACTGAGTTCCACCTTGAATCCCTCCATGGACAAAAAATAAGGTGCACCCTCCGGTTTCGGAGCGTACACCATCCTCGTTGTTTGCGCACAAAAGCGCACCACAGCCCAAGGCTGTGGCTTTCCCGTAGTTTTGTTTAGAGACAGGATGGTTCCGAACTGTCTGTTATGGAATTGCGGATTTTATTATAACGGATTTTCCCCGCCTGTCAAGAGAAAAACGGCTCACCCCGGACGGGGCAAGCCGTTTTTGGTACAAGTGAGCCTGTAAGCCGGGTTCTGTCCTTTAAGACAGCCATCTATCTAGGCACAGCGTTGCCGCTGCACTCCAGCCACCTCCTCAACGCAGCCGGGCCGGCTTTGTGTGCGTTTCCACGGTGTTGCTCCGGATAGAGTTTACAGCGATGAGCAGTTCCCAGTCATCGGGCGGGCGCTTATCTCCGCCTTTCCACCCTTACCTTGCAAAAGCAAGGCGGTATATCTCTGTTGCACTTTTCCTGAAGTCGCCTTCGGCGGGCGTTACCCGTTATCCTTGCCCTACGGAGCCCGGACTTTCCTCATGGACGGCCTTTCGACCTGCCCACGCGGCTGTCCAGCTTACTTGCTCTATGATTGTACTTCAACTTTGCATGATTGTCAAATGGGAGTTTATGCGTTATAATAATCTGATGTCATTTTACTCCTATGAGGAAAGGGAGGCAACGGTCCATGCAATCAATTCTATGGGATTATTTGAATTCACTCAAGGGTAAAAAAATTGCCGTCATCGGCATGGGGGTGTCCAACGCCCCGCTGGTAAAGAAAATGTTACAGGCCGGACTGACGGTCCGTGTGTGTGATAAACGAGAGAGAGATGATTTTGACGGTCTGTCTGAGCTGGAGTCCAAGGGCTTGAAGGTGAGCCTGGGCCCCAACTATCTGGACGGCCTGGAGGGGGCAGATGTGATTTTCCGCACCCCTGGTGTGCGGCCTGACCTGCCCCAGATCGCCAACGCCGTGGCGGCAGGCGCACAGTTGACCTCCGAGATGGAGACATTTTTGGACCTGTGTCCATGCAGTGTCATTGCAGTCACCGGCTCGGACGGAAAGACCACCACTACCACCATCATTGCCGGACTGCTGAAAGCAGCAGGCTATCGCACCTTTGTGGGCGGCAACATCGGCCATCCGCTGCTGTGCGAGGTGGACGAGATCCGTCCCGACGACATGGTGGTGTTGGAGCTGTCCTCCTTCCAGCTGATGACCATGCGTCAGAGTCCCAACGTGGCTGTCATCACCAACCTGTCTCCCAACCACCTGGACGTCCACAAGGACATGGAGGAGTACATTGCTGCCAAGCGCAACATCTTCGCCTATCAGGATACCGGGGACAAGCTGGTGCTCAATGCAGACAATGAGATCACCGCTGGATTTGCCTCTCAGGCCCGGGGCGAAGTTACCCTGTTCAGCCGCAAAAAGAGCCTGGAGCGGGGCGTCTGTGTCCGGGACGGGATGATCTGTTACCACACCCGCCCCATCCTGGCAGCCGACGACATTCTCATTCCCGGAGTCCACAACCTGGAAAATTACATGGCCGCCATTGCGGCTGTGGACGGTCTGGTGTCCGATGAGACCATTCGGGAGTACGCCAAGTCCTTTGGCGGTGTGGCCCACCGCATTGAGCTGGTACGCCAGCTGGACGGTGTACGCTATTACAACGACTCCATCGCCTCCAGCCCTACCCGTACCATTGCCGGCTTGCGCTCGTTCTCGGAGAAGGTAATTCTCATTGCCGGCGGCTACGACAAGCACATTCCCTATGATGTGCTGGGCCCGGAGATCGTCAAATCCGTGAAGTGTCTCATTCTCACTGGTGCCACCTCGGACAAAATCCAGCAGGCCACCCAGCAGGCTCCAGACTACACCCCTGGCAATCCCGAAATCCGGCGCTGCGAGAATCTGGAACAGGCCGTCCATACCGCCCACGACGTGGCACAGCCTGGAGACGTGGTGATTTTGTCTCCTGCCAGCGCTTCCTTTGACTGCTTCCGCAACTTTGAGGAGCGGGGCAACAAGTTCAAGCAGTACGTCAATGCCCTGGAGGGAGTGACCGCCCATTGAATACCCTGGAATGTCTCAAAACCCTGTGCCAGACCGGAGGCCCCTCCGGTTATGAGGCACCCGTGGCAGACCTGGCCGCCCAGCTTCTCACCCCCTGGATGGATGAGGTGTGGACGGACCGGCTGGGCAACGTCATCGGCCTGCGCCGCTGTGGCAACCCCAACGCCAAAAAGCTGCTGCTGGACGCCCATCTGGACCAGATCGGCCTAATGGTCACTGGAGCAGAAGACGGGTACCTGCGCTTTGCCTCCATCGGCGGGGTAGACCCCCGGATGCTCCCCGACCGGGAGGTAACCATCCTTACCCAGCCGCCCAGACTGGGCGTGATTGCATGTCTGCCTCCCCATGTACTGTCGGCGGAGGACCGGGAGAAGGCCCCAGCCCTAGGGGAATACTATGTGGACACCGGCCTCTCTCAGGAGACGGTGGAGCGGGAGATTCCCGTGGGCACCCCAATGGTGTTCCGGGAGAGCTTTTTAGAGCTGGCCGGTGGAAAGATTTGCTCCGGCGCTTTGGACGACCGGGCCTGTTTCGCCGCTCTGCTGCGTACCGTGGAATTGCTCAACCTAGAGCAACTGGACGTGGATTTGTACATCATGGGCAGCACCCGGGAAGAAACCGGGGGTACTGGTGCCATGGTAGGCACCTGTACCATCGACCCGGACTTCTGCGTGGCGGTGGATGTCACCCATGGCGCCACTCCGGACAGCGCCAAAGGTCGGGCCTATGACCTGGGCGGCGGCCCCGCCGTGGGCATTGGCCCCAATATGACCCGCTGGATGACCCGTCGCATGCTGGACAAAGCCCAAGAGCTGGGCATTCCAGTCCAAAAGGAAGTCATGGGCGGAGACACCGGAACCAACGCCTGGGGCATGCAGATTTGCAATGAGGGCATTGCCACAGCGGTGCTCTCTCTGCCCCTGCGCTATATGCATACCCCCGTGGAGGTGGTGGACCTGGCTGACCTGGAGCAGACCGCTCAGCTGTTGGCCGCCTTCACCCGAAAGCTGGGAGAGGAGGGAGCACAGGTATGATGGATTTGTTGAAACAGCTGTGTGCCCTCCCCGGTGTGTCCTCCTTTGAGGACGCCGTACGAGATTACATCAAAGAACAGGTCGCCCCCTATGTGGACACCATGAATGTGGACGCTATGGGCAATCTGATTTGCTTCAAAAAGGGCGAAAAGGCCACTGAAACTAAGCTGATGCTCTGTGCTCACATGGACGAGGTGGGGCTTATGGTCCGCTCCATCACCGAGGACGGGTATCTGAAATTCGTCTGTGTGGGGGGGATGGACCGCCGGGTGCTGCTGGGCAAGCAGGTGCTGGTGGGGGACCGCCAGGTCCCCGGCGTCATTGGCCTGAAAGCCATCCATATGACCACTGCCGAGGAGCGCAAGAAGGTCCCCAAACTGGAGGACTACTACATCGACATCGGAGCTTCCAGCCGGGAAGAGGCGGAGACACTGGTGGAGGTGGGAGACCCCTGCATCTTCCGCAGCGACTGTGTGGAGTTTGGAGACGGATGCCTCAAGGCCAAGGCTTTAGACGACCGTATTGGCTGCGCAGTTCTCCTGGAGCTGCTGCGTCGGGACCTTCCCATGGATTGCACCTTCGTCTTCACCGTCCAGGAGGAGGTGGGGACCCGGGGTGCCTTTGGAGCGGCCTTCTCTGTGACTCCAGACATCGCCCTGGTGCTGGAAGGCACCACCGCAGTGGACGCCCCCAGCCAGGACCCGGAGGCTCAAATCTGCCACTTGGGGCAAGGCCCGGTGCTGTCCTGGATGGACAAGGGCACCATCTATGACCGGGACCTGTTTGAGCGCCTGCGTGCCGTGGCCCAGGAGCATCACATTCCCTGGCAGCTGAAACACTACGTGGCGGGCAGCACCGATGCCAAAGCCATTCAACGCACCAAGTCCGGTGTGCGAGTAGCCGGTATCTCTGCCCCCGTGCGATATCTTCACGCCCCTGCCAGTGTAGTGAACATGAACGATGTGGAGCAGGTGCTGGAACTGGCCTGGCTGTTTTTACAGTCTGTTGCCGGGGATTGCTGACAGGAGGAACCCAACATGGAATGGATCAATACACTCAATACCCTGTGCCACGCCTTTGGCCCATCTGGGGCCGAGGGGGGAGTGGCACAGATCATAGAAGAGATGGCCCGCCCCTATGTGGATGAGATCACCCGGGACACCATGGGCAATCTCATTTGCCGCAAAAAGGGAAGTGGCCCCCGGCTCATGTTTTCCGCCCACATGGACAGCATTGGCCTGGTGGTGACCCACATCGACGACAAGGGCTTTTTGCGAGTGGGAGCCATCGGCGGCGTTCACGCCGACGCTGTGGTCAACACCCCGGTGCGCTTTCAAAACGGCACCTGCGGCGTCATCGCCGCCCAGGTGGGTTCCACGCCGGGAAAGCGCACCATGGCTGACCTGTACCTGGACATTGGAGCCACCTCCCGAGAGGAGGCGGAACAACAGGTGCAGCTTGGCGATGTGGCGGTGTACAACACCCCGGTTTTTCCAGCGGGTGCTCTGGTAGCCGGACCCTATATGGACAACCGCAGCTCCTGCCTGGTGCTGTTACAGGCCATGGAGCGGCTGCATGACTGCCCCAACGACGTGTACTTTGTCTTCTCCACCCAGGAGGAGGTAGGCTTACGAGGGGCCAAAACCGCCGCATGGTCCATTGACCCGGACTACGGCATCGCCGTGGACGTCACCAGTGAGGACGGCATTCCCGGTGCCAAGCACACCGCCAGCAGTTTGGCGGGGCAAGGGGCGGCGGTGAAGGTGATGGACCGCTCGGTAATCTGCCACCCCAAGATGGTAAACCTTCTGATGGAGCTGGCCCAGAAGCAGGGCATTCCCACCCAGCGAGATGTTATCCAGGCGGGTGGAACCGACGCCGGAGCCATCCATCAGACCCGCAGCGGCGTGTGCACCGGGGGCATTTCCATCCCCTGTCGCTACACCCACACCCCCTGTGAGATGGTGTATGCCACCGATGTGGAGGCCTGCGTGGAGCTGGTGGCCGCACTGGCCCAAACTAAGTTAGAGAAAGAGTGTTAAGGAATATGTCTTTACAGTTTTCTGAGGAGTTGCTCACTCTGGCCCGCCGGGCAGAGGAGACGCTGAAAGAGCAGTTTGCCCGCATTGACGCAGTGGCTGAGGCCAACACCCTGCGGGTGCTGGACGCCTTCCGCCAGTATCGGGTAGCGGAGAGCTATTTTGCCGGGACCACTGGCTACGGCTATGACGACTTGGGCCGGGATAAGCTGGACGAGATCTACGCCCATCTGTTTGGCACTGAGGACGCCCTGGTGCGCATCGGGTTTGTCAACGGCACCCACGCCATTTCTGCGGCCCTGTTTGGCTGCCTGCGTCCCGGAGACGTGCTGGTCTCCGCCGTAGGCGCTCCCTACGACACCCTGCTGGGTGTCATCGGTGTCACCGACAAGGGCACTGGGTCCCTGAAGGACTTTGGCGTGGAATACCGCCAGGTGGACCTCACCCCGGAGAATACGCCCGACCTGGAGGGACTGGCCCAGGCCGTGTCTGACCCCAAGGTGAAAGCGGTGCTCATTCAGCGCTCCAAGGGCTACTCCACTCGGGCCTCTCTGTCTGTGGACGAGATTGGCCACATGTGCGAGATCATTCGCCAGCACAACCCCAATGTTGCCATTTTGGTGGACAACTGCTACGGGGAATTTGTGGAGGAGAAGGAGCCCACCCACGTGGGCGCTGACCTGGTGGTAGGCTCCCTCATCAAGAACCCCGGCGGCGGTCTGGCCCCCACCGGAGCTTATCTGGCCGGACGTCACGACCTCATCGAAGGGGCTGCTATGCGTCTGACCTGCCCCGGCATCGGTAAGGAGTGCGGCTCCACCTTGGGCAACAACCGTCTGCTGTATCAGGGCCTGTTCATGGCCCCCCACACTGTGGCGCAGGCGTTGAAAACCGCTGTGTTCGGAGCCGCCCTCATGGAGCAGATGGGGTATGAGACCGAGCCCCACTCTCTGGCACCCCGCCACGACATCATTCAGATGATTCACCTGGGCAACGGGGAAGGTGTCAAAGCCTTCTGCCGGGGAATTCAGTCCGGCGCCCCTGTGGACTCCTATGTCACCCCAGAGCCCTGGGATATGCCTGGATACGACTGTCAGGTCATCATGGCAGCTGGTGCCTTCATTCAGGGTGCCTCCATTGAGCTGTCGGCAGACGCCCCCATGCGGGAGCCCTATACGGTATATCTCCAGGGCGGCCTGACCTACGAGTCGGGTAAGGCCGGTCTGATGCTGGCCGCTCAAGAGCTGCTGGGTCACTGAATGGGTCAGGCCCCCGGGGGCATACAATGTCCCCGGGGGTGATTGTCGTGTCGGTACCGCTGCGCCGCCGTTGGAGGCGGTGGAAACAGCAGCCTCTGTGTTTCATTCTGCTGCCCATCCTCATTGCCATGCTTCTCATCGCTGTGGTCTTCTTCCAATTTTCCCGGAGTATGCGCCCAGTAGTGGAGACGGTGGCGGTAAGCCAGGCCACCAATCTCATCTCGGTGCTGGTGGCGGATGTGGTGGACCAGTGCATGGAGGAGCAGAACTTAGGCTACAATGACCTGATGGACCTGCAACCTTCCGACGGCGACGGTCTGACCACCGTCACTGGGCGCACAGCCACCATTAACCAGCTGCGTAATCAGATTACCCAAGCTCTGGTGGAGCAGCTGGAGGACCTGGACTCCGGGCAGCTTGGAGTCCCCCTGGGCAACCTTACCGGATGGATGATTTTCTCCGGACTGGGCCCCAAGCTTCGGGTCTCCATCGACTCGGTGGGGGACGTCATGACCCAAGTCCACAACCAATTTGACAGTGCCGGGATCAATCAGACCCATCACCAGGTGCTCATGGATATCTCCGTCACAGTCCACCTATTTATCCCTGGGGAGATCACCTCTGTCACCGTGGATACCACGGTGTGTCTGGCTGAGACGGTTCTCATTGGCACCGTACCAAACACCTATATACAAAATGGATAACTCATCACAAAGGAGATCAACGGATATGGATTCCTTGCAGCAAATTGAGCAGCTCCGCCGGGAGCTCAACCACCACAACTATCTGTACTATGTCTTGGACCAGCCCACCATCTCCGATTTTGAATACGACCGCATGCTGCGTCAGCTGGAGGAGTTGGAGCAGGCCCACCCGGAGTGGATTACCCCCGATTCCCCCACCCAGCGGGTGGGGGGGAAGCCCCTGGACAGCTTCTCCCAGGTGGTGCACCGGGTCCCCCTCCAGTCCCTACAGGATGTCTTTTCCCCTGAGGAGCTGATGGAGTTTCATCAAAGGGTCTCTCAAGGCGGAGAAATCGAGTATCTGCTGGAGCCCAAGGTGGACGGCCTGTCCGTAGCTCTGGAGTATGAGAACGGCGTCTTTGTCCGGGGCGCCACCCGGGGAGACGGCATGGTGGGGGAGGATGTCACCGAAAATCTGCGCACCATTCGCTCCATCCCCATGGTGCTGGAGGGTGCACCGGAAACCCTCATCGTCCGGGGCGAGGTCTATATGCCCCGGAAAACCTTTGAGCGCCTCAACCAGGAACGGGAACTGCGGGGCGAGCCTCTCTTTGCCAACCCCCGCAACGCCGCCGCCGGATCCATGCGTCAGCTGGACCCGAAAGTGGCCGCATCCCGGGGATTGGATATTCTAATTTTCAACATTCAATATGTAAACGGAATCTCCTTTACATCTGATAGCGACAGTTTGGACTATCTGCGCGGCCTGCGCTTCAAAGTCATTGACTATGTGAAGTCCACGGACATGGCAGAGATTCAGAAGGAGATTCAGAAGCTGGGCGATCAGCGGGAGAAATACCCCTTTGACATTGACGGGGCTGTTGTAAAGGTAAATAGCTTGTCTGAACGTGAGGCTCTTGGGGAGACGGCAAAATTCCCCCGCTGGGCTGCCGCCTTCAAGTACCCGCCGGAACAGAAGGAGAGCGTGGTGCGGGACATTGTGGTGCAGGTAGGCCGCACTGGAGTGCTCACCCCCAAGGCTGTGGTGGACCCGGTGCGTCTGGCTGGCACCACGGTGACCAACGCCACCCTTCACAACCAGGATTTCATTACCGAAAAGGATATCCGCATTGGGGACACCGTGGTGGTACAGAAGGCAGGGGAAATCATCCCGGAGATCGTGTCTGTGGTCACCGCCAAACGCCCGGAGGGCACCGTACCTTATGAGCTGCCCCACCAGTGCCCCGTGTGCGGTGCTCCGGTGGTGCGGGACGAGGACGGGGCCCACGTACGGTGCACCGGGGCCGAGTGTCCTGCCCAGTTGCTGCGCAACCTGACCCACTTCGCCAGTCGAGATGCCATGGACATTGAGGGCTTAGGGCCTGCAGTGGTGGAAGGACTGGTCCAGGCCGGACTGGTGCACACCCCCGCAGACCTGTACCAGCTTCAGCAGGACCAGGTGGCCGCTCTGGACCGGATGGGCCAGAAGTCAGCAGAGAACCTGCTGGCCGCCATTGAGCGCTCCAAGTCCAACGATCTCTCCAAGCTACTCTTCGCCTTTGGCATTCGCCAGGTGGGACAGAAGGCCGCCAAGGTGTTGGCCGCCAAGTTCGGCTCTCTGGAGGCGCTGGCCCAGGCAGGGGTGGAGGAGCTCACCGCCATTGATGACATTGGTCCCATCACCGCTGAATATCTCACGGCGTGGTTTTCCTCCCCCCAGAGCCAGCACCTGATGCACAGTCTGGCCCAGGCAGGGGTGAACACTTTGAGCACTGCCGCCCCCGTGGGAGACCGTCTGGCAGGCCTCACCTTTGTGCTCACTGGCGAGCTGTCCCACTGCTCCCGCAAGGAGGCTGGGGGAATGCTGGAGACCCTGGGAGCCAAGGTATCCGGTTCTGTGTCCAAAAAGACCAGCTGTGTCATTGCTGGAGAGGCGGCAGGCTCCAAGCTGCGCAAGGCCAATGAACTGGGCATTCCCGTCCTGGATGAGGCCCAATTTCTCCAGCTCGTCAGCGATGACCCCCAGCAGTACCAGCCCATTCTCACCGACCTCACCACCCAGAAATAGAATCGAGGTAATCCTTTCATGAAACTCAACGTTGCCCAGCGCATGGAAGAATTCCAGCCTGGTATTTTCAATGTCTTGGATGAACGCCGCCAGCAGCGGCTGGCCCAAGGGCTTCCGGTGTACAATCTGTCCATTGGTACCCCGGACTTTCTCCCAGACCCCCACGTGGTACAAGCCCTGGCCCAGGCGGCCAGCCAGCCCACCAACTACCGCTATTCTCTCACCGAACTGCCGGAGCTGGTGGAGGCAGTCCAGCGCTGGTATCTGCGCCGCTACGGCGTGGAATTGGAGACGGATGAGCTGATGAGCATCTACGGCTCTCAGGAAGGGCTGACCCACATCGGCTGGGCTCTGTGTGACCCAGGAGATGTGGTGCTGGTACCTGACCCCGGCTATCCCATCTTTGAAATGGGCCCCGCCCTATGTGGGGCAGAAATCGTCCATTACCCGCTGAAGGAAGAAAACGGCTACCTTCCTGATTTGGACGGGATAGAACCGGAGCTGGCAGACCGAGCCAAGATGATGGTGGTGTCCTATCCCGCCAACCCTGTGTGCGTCACCGCTCCCGACGAGTTCTACCACAAGCTCATCGCCTTCGCCAAGGCCCACAATATCATCATTCTTCACGACAACGCCTATTCCGACATCATCTTTGACGGACGGGTGGGGAAGTCCTTCCTGGCCTACCAGGGAGCCAAGGAGGTGGGGGTGGAGTATAACTCCCTGTCCAAGACCTACAACCTCACCGGTGCTCGCATCTCCTTTGTGCTGGGCAACCGTCAAATCATCCAGACCTTCCGTCGGCTGCGCTCCCAGATCGACTACGGCATCTTCCTGCCGGTACAGTACGCCGCTATCGCTGCCCTCAACGGCCCCCAAGACAGCGTAGCACGCAACCAGGCGGAATATCAGGCCCGGCGGGACGCCCTTTGTGGTGGCCTGCGCTCCATTGGCTGGGATGTGCCAGACAGCCAGGGCAGCATGTTTGTATGGGCACCCCTGCCCAAGGGATATCACAACTCCGTGGACTTCTGCTTCGAGCTGCTGGAGCGCTCCGGGCTGCTGTGCACCCCTGGCGCCGCCTTTGGCCAGCTGGGTGAGGGGCATGTGCGCTTTGCCCTGGTGCAGCCCGTGCCCGTGATGCAGGAGATCGTATCTGCTGTGGCGAAAAGTGGGATGCTGAACCATGAAGCGTAACGTATCCCTTCTCCTCGCCGGGGTGTTGGCAGCCCTTTCCTTGTCAAGCTGCTCTCTTCTCACAGAGATTGCTCCAACTCCCACCCCCACCGCCCAGGTGGTCAGCTATGATTTGGAGACCGTCCCTCCTTACACAGACCAGCCCTATGTGCTCTTACAAGAAAACGTCCCTGACTTTGATTCCTCCGACTTCACCACCCAGGCCTTTGAGACCTACGCCCCCTTAGATGAGCTGGACCGCTGCGGGGTGGCTTACGCCAACATCTGCACGGAGTTGATGCCCACCGAGGAACGTGGTTCCATTGGCCAAGTAAAGCCCTCCGGCTGGCACACCGTCACCTATGACAATGTGGATGGGAAATACCTCTACAACCGCTGTCACCTCATTGGTTTTCAATTGGCAGGGGAGAACGCCAACGAGCAAAACCTCATCACAGGCACTCGATACATGAATGTGGAGGGGATGCTGCCCTTTGAAAACCAGGTGGCGGACTATGTAGAGGAGACTGACCACCACGTACTCTACCGAGTCACTCCCATCTTCCAAGGGGACAACCTGGTGGCCTCCGGGGTACAGATGGAAGCCTGGTCCGTAGAGGACCAGGGAGAGGGCGTATGCTTTAACGTGTATGTCTACAACGTCCAGCCTGGCATTACCATTGACTACGCCACGGGGGAGAGCTGGACCTCAGAAGTAACCGCCACCCACTATGTCCTCAATACCAGCTCAAAAAAGTTCCACCTGCCAGAATGCTCTGGGGTGCGGGATATGAATGGCTCCAACCGCCAGGACTATCAGGGCAGCCGAGCGGCACTGGTGGAACAGGGATACTCCCCCTGTGGCCTATGTCACCCATAATCTGATCCACCATGGAGATACATATGACATTGACGCAATTTCTGCATACTTATCGGCTGTCCCTGAATGCACAGCAGCAGCGAGCCGTCCAAACTCTGGATGGCCCGGTGCTGCTGTTGGCCGTTCCAGGCAGCGGCAAGACCACCGTCTTGGTCAGCCGCATTGGATACATGGTCCTGGGGCGTGGCATACCTCCGGAGTCCATCCTCACCATGACGTACACCGTGTCGGCAGCTCAGGACATGCGGCAACGCTTTGCCACCCTCTTTGGGCCAGAGGTAGCCCAGCGGCTGGAGTTTCGCACCATCAACGGGGTATGCAGCCGCATCATTTCCTGCTATGAGCGCATCACCGGACGGAAAGCTTACACCCTGATGGAACAGGCTTCCCAACAGAGTTCCCTCATTGGGACCCTCTACCATCGTCTGACTGGAGAATATGCTACAGAGAGTACCATCAAGGCGGTACAAACCGCCATCACCTATGTAAAAAACCAGATGATCACCTCTGAGCAGGAGCTGGCACAGGTGGAAGTGGAAGGTGTGACCGATTTTCCCGCCCTGTACCACGCCTATGGTCAGGCCCTGCAACAACAGCAAAAGATGGATTATGATGATCAACTGGTCTATGCCCGTCAAATCCTCCTGCGCTGCCCCCCTGTGCTCCAGCGCTTCCAGACTCACTACCGCTATTTTTGTGTGGATGAGGCCCAGGACACCTCTAAAATCCAACACGCCATCATCTCCCTCCTGGCCCAAAGCAGTGGAAATCTGTTCATGGTGGGAGATGAGGACCAGAGCATCTATGGCTTTCGAGCAGCTTATCCCCAGGCCCTGCTCCACTTTCAGGAGCTCTATCCCAAGGCGCAGGTGCTGTACATGGAGACCAATTATCGCTCTACCAAAGAGATTGTCAGTGCCGCTCAGACGTTTATTGAGAAGAACAAAAACCGCCACCCTAAGACCATGGTCTCCACAGGGCGCACCGGGCCCAGCATTCGTCAAGTGATGGTGCAGAACCGAACCAGCCAGTATGCCTATCTGGCCACTGTGGCGAAGAGAGCCACCCATCCCATCGCCATTCTCTATCGGGACAACGACAGTGTCATCCCCCTCATCGATCTCTTCCAGCGCCAGCAGATTCCCTATCGGTGCCGTCAAGTGGACTGTGGCTTCTTCACCCATCGGGTGGTGCGGGATATCTGTAACATCATTCGCTTTGCCGCCCAGCCATGCAATGGGGAGCTCTTTCTGGATCTATACTACAAGCTTGGGGCCGGAATCACCCGGTTGGCCGCAGTAGAGGCGGTCAATCGATGTGAAGGGGAGGGGGTAACCATCCTGGAGTATCTGTCCAAGTGCACCATGCTCTCCCCATGGTCTAGAAAGCAGTGTGCAGCTCTACAATCCCATGTTTCCTACCTGCTGCAACAACCAGCCCACCGGGCCATTCATCGCATTGTCCACTACATGGGGTACGGGAGGTATGTGGAAGATCGCGGTGGTGATCTACGCAAAGCAGAGATTCTGGAGGCGTTAGGCTTTCAAGAAGCCACACCTATGAATTTGCTAGACCGGTTAAGCGACCTGTATCAGCTGATGCAGGAGGGCCCTAATACCGAGCAGGAGAGTGTCGTCACCCTGTCCACCATCCACTCCAGTAAGGGCTTGGAGTACCCTCACGTCATCCTTATGGATGTGGTAGACGGGATTCTCCCCAAAGTATTTAATGTCTCCGCAGAGGACCCCGACTTTGATACCTACCAGGAGGAGCGCAGGCTCTTCTATGTGGCTATGACCCGAGCACAGGACTCTCTATGGGTGCTCTCTTACAAGGCGCAGGAGTTACCCTCTGCGTTTGCTCAGGAGCTGTTCCCTCCCATTACGCCAAAGGAGCAAGCGGCTAAAGTCCATGCGGCCATGTTCCATCCGGGCGTAAAGGTTCGGCATAAAAAATACGGGGAAGGGAAGATCATTGATCTATCCCAGGACATTGTGACCATCTTCTTTTCGCAAGCAGGGGAGAAGAAGTTCTCCCTATCCACCACAGTGAAAAATGGCCTATTGACCAAAGTATAAGAGCACAGTTCGAGATGATCTCGAACTGTGCTCTTATAACTTACACGAATAAAAAAACCCTGTCCTACAGTGGGCTGTAGGACAGGGAATCTTTCTATGAGATTTCTCTCATGAAAAGCATTCTTTTTGGGGGTTTTGGTAAAAATTACTTTACCAGCTTCTTGAACTCGTCGGCCACGAACTGGACCTTGGGCCCGATGATGACCTGAACAGAGGTCTTGCTGGGGCGGATCACGCCGGAAGAGACAGCCTTGATGGCCTTCTCGTTGACCAGGTTGGAGTCCTTCACCTCCAGACGGAGTCTGGTGATGCAGTTGTCCACGGTGGTCACGTTGGAAGCGCCACCCAGGCCCTCCAGAACGGCCTTGGCAATGGCAGTGTAGTCATTGTTAGCCAGAGCGCCGTCGGAAACCTCATCGGGATCGTCATCCTCGCGGCCGGGAGTCTTCAGGTTGAACTTCGTGATGGCGAAGCGGAACACAACGTAGAAGATGATGGCAGCGGCAACGCCCAGAGGAATGATCATCCAGGTGTTCTTAGCAGCGGGCAGAGTGGAGGAGAAGACCAGGTCAGTCAGACCAGCGGAGAAGGAGAAGCCGGCACGGAAGCCCACGATGGTGGTGACAGCCACGAAGATGCCGTACAGAGCGGCATACACAACGTACAGGCCGGGAGCCAGGAACATGAAAGCGAACTCGAAGGGCTCAGTCACGCCGCACACGAAGGAGGCGATAGCGGCGGACAGCAGAATGCCCATGGCAACCTTGCGCTTCTCGGGCTTAGCGCTACGATACATAGCGAAAGCAGCAGCGGGAACACCGAACATCATGCAGGGGAAGAAGCCGGACATGTACATACCGACGGACCAGGTGATCTTAGTGCCATTGGCCATGGTGTCACCCTGAACCAGGGAGCCCCAGTAAGCAGACAGGTCGCCCAGGCCGATGGTGTCAAACCAGAACACGTTGTTCAGAGCGTGGTGCAGACCGGTGGGGATCAGCAGACGGTTGAAGAAGGCGTACAGACCGGCGCCAACAGCATCCATGCTAGCGATGCCCTTACCCAGAGCAACCAGAGCGCCGAACACCACGGGCCACACGAACAGCAGGATGGCAGAAACCACAACGGAGATCACGCCAGCCACGATGGCCACGCAGCGCTTGCCGCTGAAGAAGGACAGGAAGTCAGGCAGCTTGGTGTTCTTGAACTTGTTGTAGCTCAGACCACCGATCAGACCGGACAGGATGCCGATGAAGGGGTTGGCGACCTTGGAGAAAGCCACATAGTTGGTGCTGGTGGTATCGATGACACCCTCAGCATTCAGAGGCAGCATGTGGGGAGCAATGGTGGCCACCACATTGGTGTTCAGCAGGCTGGTGATCATCAGCCAAGAGGCCAGAGCAGCCAGACCAGCGGTGCCATCCTTGTCATCAGCCATACCGACGCCGACACCGATGGCAAACAGAATAGCCATGTTGTCGATCAGAGCGCCACCGGCCTTGATCAGGAAGAAACCAATAATCTCGAGAGCGCCCTCAATAGCGCCGCCCTGCATAGCATTGGGGCTGAGAGCGTAACCGATACCCATCAGGATACCGCAGATCGGCAAAGTTGCCACGGGCAGCATCAATGCTTTGCCGAGACGTTGTAAAAATCGCATCATAATAAATGATACCCTCCCTCAATAGATGTATGGGTCAGCATCCGCTGACCCTTATTTTAGGTGGCCGTTGCCCACATCGGCCACCTATTTTACACCCAAAAAGAATGCAGGAGTATGCGAATTAAGATGCAGGAGAAATCCTCTTACAGGTTCTCCTTCAGGAAGGCCTCCATGCCGGCAGCAGCGGCGGCCTCGTCACCACCCTCGCAGGTGATGGTCAGGGTGTGGCCCTGCTTGGCGCCCAGCTTCATCAGGCCCATGATGCGCTTGGCATCGGCGGTCTGACCGTTGGCGGAAACCTTGATGTCACAGTCGGCGAAGGTAGCGGCAGTCTTAGCCAGCTGGCCGGCGGGACGGGCGTGGATGCCCAGGGGATCTTGAATCACATAGGTAAAGGTAGTCATTGGGGTTTTCCCTCACTTTCACAAACTTTCTTTCTCAGTTCCAACACCCGGGTGGGGGAGACGGACAGTTCGTCGTAGCCCATATCCAGGAATGTCTCGGTCAAAGACGGATCGGCACCCAGCTCGCCGCAGATGCCGCACCAGATGCCAGCCTTGTGGGCGTTCTCGGCAATCATCCGCAGCAGACGCATGATGGCGGGGTGGTGGGTATCGCCAAACTCCTCCAGAGAGGGGTTCTGACGGTCCACAGCCAGGGTGTACTGGGTCAGGTCATTGGTGCCGATGCTGAAGAAGTCAACCACCTTGGCCAGCTCGTCGCTGATGACGGCGGCGGCGGGGGTCTCGATCATAATGCCGTGCTCCACTTCGCCCACAGGGATGCCCTGTTCCTCCAGCTCCTTGCGGAAGGCGTCGCACATCTCACGCACACGCTTGACTTCCCAGACAGAGGCGATCATGGGGAACATGACGCTGACGGGGCCGTGAGCGCTGGCGCGGTAGATGGCGCGCATCTGAGTGCGGAACACCTCGGGACGGCGGATGCAGATACGGATGCCGCGCAAACCCAGAGCGGGGTTCTCCTCGGCGTCCAGGTTGAAGTAGTCAGCCTGCTTATCCGCACCGATATCCAGAGTACGGATGACGCAGGGACGGCCCTGCAGGCCCTCAACCACCTTGCGGTAGGCCTGGTACAGATCATCCTCGGTGGGATAGTCCTCGCGGCCCAGGTAGAGGAACTCACTGCGCAGCAGGCCCACGCCCTCGGCGTCGCCCTTGATGACGTGCTCCACGTCGGAGGGGTTACCGATGTTGGCGTACAGCTTGATCTTCTGACCATTACGGGTCACGGAGGGCTTACCACGGTAGGCCTCCAGCTCCTGCTGGTGGCGAATCACGGCCTCGCGCTTCTCGGTCATGGTCTTGAGCGTCTCATCGTCGGGCTGGATGTAATAGTTGCCCTCGATGCAGTCCACCACCATCATCTGACCGCTCAGGGAGTCATCCATGGCGATGTCAGCCTTCACCAGGGAGGGGATACCCATGATGCGGGCCAAAATGGCGGTGTGGCTGTTGGCGGAACCGTGCTGAGTGACAAAAGCCAGGATCTTGTCCTTAGGCAGCTGAACGGTCTCAGAGGGAGTCAGGTCCTCGGCAATCAGAATGCCGGGCCGATCCATCTCAAAACCGGAGCTGCCGCCACACAGGATGTTGACCACACGGGTGGACACGTCGCGCACGTCCGTAGCACGGGCCTGCATGTAGGAGTCGTCCATGGAAGCAAAGTCCATGGCAAACTCTTCACCAGTCTGCTTGACAGCCTGTGCGGCGCCCAGGCCGTTCTGGATCTTGGCCTGGATGCTCTCCAGATAGTCCAGATCGTCCAGCATCATCATCTGGACATCCAGAATCATGGCCTGCTCCTCGCCCAGCTCCTTAGTGGCCTGATCCACCAGGTGCTGCAGCTGAGAAAGAGCAACCTCCTTGGCTTTGTCAAACTTCTGCTGCTCCACGGCGGGGTCGCCGCAGGAGACGGGCAGGGTGGCCTGCCCCTTGCGATAGAGATAAACTGGGCCAATGGCCACGCCGGAGCAAACCGGCAATCCCGAACCTCGTATCATAATGTGCCTCCTAAATTTATCTGATTTCTTTTTTTACTTTTTCAGAGTGAGCAGCACATCGCCAGCCTTCACGGGGCCAGTGTGTCCTTCCACAGTGGAAAAGTTATCGGAATTGCAGATCACCATGGGGGTGATGGTGTCGTAACCGTCCGCCTTGATGGCCTCACGGTCAAAGGTGATAAGCAGCTGACCCTTCTTCACCTTGTCGCCGTTGGCGGCGTGAACGGTGTAGTGGGCACCCTTCAGGTTCACGGTGTCCAGTCCCACGTGGATGAGCACCTCAGCACCGTTGTCAGCCTGGAGGCTCACAGCGTGGCCGGTGTCAAACATCATCTCCACGGTGGCGTCACAGGGAGCAACCACCTGAGTGCCAGTGGGGCGGATGGCGATGCCCTTGCCCAGGATCTCCTCGCTGAACGTAGGATCGTTGACCTGGCTGACCGGAACGGCCTCTCCGTCCATCGGGGCGTAGATCACCAGATCGTCTGCATGCGAAGACTTGCCCAGCAATTTGTCAAATAGTCCCATGTTCCTTCACTCCTTCTTTTCCTTTATTGATGCGGTGTAAGTGAACAGCCAGATAGGCTTTCTGTTCCTTGGATAATTCTTTTCCGCAGGCTGTTTCCAGCTCCTTGGTGAGGATTTCCGCCAGATGATAGTCCTGCGGGAATGCCTGCATAATCAGGTCAGAGAACTGCTCGTCTGCCGGGAGAGTATCCCGGGGGGAATAGAGGTCCAATGCCAAGAACTTCAGATGAATGACCAACTCATCATAATAGATGGTGGTTCGATCCAAATGGAACTTGTCATTGGACTCCAGCGTATGCAGCATCTGGCCCAGCGCCTGGGTGACCTTTAAGGTAATACCCAGAGACATCTCATGCTCAGCGTTGACCAGGTGTAGGGCAATGGAGGCCGCCTCGTCCTGGGGAAGCGTCACGTTGAAACGACGCTGAATCTCCGTCAAAGCGTGACAGCCGATGTTGTACTCCTGGGGATAAAACAGACGGACTTCCGTATGCAGGGCATTGGTAAACCCCATACCGGATTCCGCCCGGCGGATGGCAAAGCAGATGTGGTCGCACAGCGTCAGATAAATTCCCTCGTTGAGGGGATGATCCAGCACCTGAGTGGCGTATTGAATCAGCTCTGTACAAAACTCTACCTGAGGCTGTGGACAGCGGGCCAGCAGGTCCTTCAACTGTTCCAGATTGGCGGGATTGGAGATGCTGAACACCTTTTCCACGCGCTCCTGATCAATCACCGCGCCCTGCTTGACACCAAACCCAAGTCCGCGTCCCATGACGATGTGTTCCTGTTTGTTCTCGTCTAAGCAGCTAACAATGTTATTATTGATCGTTTTAAGCACATGGAATACCACCGTAATTCCTCC
Source organism: Pseudoflavonifractor sp. An44 (assembly GCF_002161675.1). Taxonomy (GTDB): domain Bacteria; phylum Bacillota; class Clostridia; order Oscillospirales; family Oscillospiraceae; genus Enterenecus; species Enterenecus faecium. The sequence continues at coordinate 97,472 of NZ_NFIH01000002.1, read as the reverse complement.
TCTGAACGGAAATCGAAAGGACGAAAAAAGAGAAAAACCAGGCCTCACCCGTAACAGAGAATTGGGCACCGCCCAGACACATCAGCTCTGTAATTTCGTCAAGGTGAGTCCCGGTTTTGCCCGCCTATGCGGTAACAATCCAAGCTACTGGATAAATATTATAAAATAAGCTTGGATTTGTCAATAGTATTTTAGACAAAAGAGATAAGACCGGACTCATTCACAAAATTTCACTGAAATTTTTGTTGATATTTACCTTTGCATTTTGAGTCATTTTTGGGTTAGTGCTGCATAAGCGCTGCGTACTAAGCCCTCATCTGTGTAAAATCGCTCATATTCACTGGCAAAGGGCAATCCCATGGGAACTCCCTCCCGACGGAACTGCATACCGCCCTCCACCGTGCGTTTTCCCGACATGTGGAACGCAGAAATTCCTGTGCGCTCCCGGATGACAGGAATGTTCTCCGGGCTCACGCCGCTGCCTGCCAACAGGGTAATCCGCCCATCCGCCTGCTGTTGCAGCTGGGCCAAAGTCTCCACTCCCTCCAGAGCTGTGGCCGCCTGACCGGAGGTAAGGATGGTGTCAAAGCCCAGGGTGACCGCCGTCTCCAGGCCCTGCTGGGCATCGGCGCACACATCGAACGCCCGGTGCAGCGTTTTTCCCAAAGGCCCGGCGGCCTCAACCAGGGAAGAGAGGAAGGGGACATCCAAGGTCCCATCCGGGCACAGCGCACCAATCACCACGCCGTCTACATCGAGAGAGCGGCACAACTCCACCTCTTTGTACAGGATCTCCTGTTCGGAGGGGGTATACAGGAAATCGCCGAAGCGAGGGCGAAGCAACACACGCACTGGCACACCCAGCTTCTGTACCGCCTCAATGAGATAGGGGCTGGGACTGGTCCCGCCAATGATCAAATTGCCGCATAGCTCCAGTCGGGTGGCTCCACCCGCCGCTGCGGCACGGGCCGATTCCACGCTGTCGACACAAATTTCCAAAGTCATCATGACCGTCTCCTGTCATCGGTAGAATGCTTTTATATATCATAAACAAAAATTGCGCAGAGTACAAGTGGTATTCTTTTCAAGTGGGCGCAAAATAACACCCTCAGCTTTCTGTTGCCGGAAAGCTGAGGGTGCTGGTTCTCATTTCAGGCCGAGGGGAGTAATTGCGCAGTAGTCTTCGATGGTGCCGTGCTTTTTGAAGCACTCCAGGATTTCCTTGCCCACGGGGTGGAGCTCTTCCACGTCAAAGGCCTCCAGCTCTTTGGCGAAGAAGTCGTAGAGAATCTGGGCGCCCTTCTGGTAGCCCTCCATTCCCATCTGCTCCTGGGTCTCAGGGTGCAGGAAGGTGGTGCGGATCTCCTGACCGTCTACCTTCATCTCCTTCATGCAGTAGCCCAGCAGGGAGCAGGGGGCGGGGGTGAGACGGTCCATTTTCATATTCACGCCGCCGCGGCGGGCCAGATACTCTCTGGCAATCCACTCCGCAGCAAAGCCGATGCGATACACACCGATGTGCTGGTTGGGAATCAGGACATACTTGGTATTGGGGGAGTTCAGAATCTGCTCCAGCAGCAGGTTAGCCTGCACCACCTTACGGCCAGTGGCAAAGGGCCAATAGGAGCCCACGCCCTCACTGGCCAGGGGAGAGTTTCCGCTGATGCTGGGGTTCTTAAAGCCACGGGGGGCCACCAGACGCCACAGCCAAGCCAGAGCAGGGGGGATGATGTGCATCAAACCCATAATGCCGTAGTCCGGGTGAGCGGCGCTGGAGGGAGGCATACGCACGCCGAAGCTGCGCACATCCACCTCCACAGGGGACATCTCAATGTTGTCCACCATGGTGCGGGGAATAATCACACGGGGGTTGGGGCAGGGCTTGCCGTTGGAGTCCATGGTGTGGTCCCAAACCAAGCAGGTAGCACCGGGAACACCGTCGATGTTGAAGAACATCAGAGGCTTCTCGCTTTCAATGGTGATGCGCTCGTACATGGGATCGCTGCCATACTCGGTGATGCCGTCCACACGGAGGAACCAGCCGTCCTCACCGTCGTACAGAGCCAGCTTGCCGCTCTCCGTCTGGAAAGAGGGGTGGCAGATGGCCATATCATCGGTGACCGGGTGAATGGTACAGGTATCGCTCATGTGCAGGTAATCCCGCTCGCCGTTCTCCAGGTTGGTGCCCAGCAGCACACGGCCATCGGACACACGGTGCACATCCTGAAGCAGCTCGCTCTTGCCGCCGCCAGAAGCGCCCTCGTGCATCATCACCATCTCATTCTCATAGGGAGTGACAATACGGGCAGCGGAGGCATGGGCAGTCACCCAGCCCTCCTGTTCGCCGATATCCAGCAGCACGCTGTAAATGCCCTTCTTGGCGGAGGGGCCGGGATAGAGGTTATAAGAGAACACCTCATGGCGGTCCTCCAGACGATTGTGCACGCACACCTGTCTGCCGTTGAAGTGGGTGTGGCGGAAGGGGGGAGCGACATAGACAATGGCGCGGGGCTTAAAGTTGTGAATGTCCTTGCCGCTGACAAAGGACTGGAGCTGAGACAGAGCAAAGGCAAAGAAGGCCGCATTGCGGGGACACACCAGCAAAGCCTCATAGCCATACTCCTTGCCGCCCGCCATAAAGGGCACCAGAATCAACTCCTGACGGGCCAGCCACTTATAGGTCTCGATCTTCAACTTCTCGAAGTCGTAGCCGTACACATCCTTAAAGCGGGGCTTATCCGTGGGGAGATCATCGCCAATGCGCATACAGTCCGGATCACGACGGCGCATATAGTCCTCGGTGAAGTTGACGGCAGCACCGTTCTTGCAGCGGGAGACCACTGCCTCCTTCACCAGCTCACCATTGACCCGGTAGCAGACATCCACCTGATTGGTATTGGTTCCGTTATTGCCAAAAATCAGGCCGTACAGCATCTCCTCCGTCTTGGGAATGATGATACTAGGGCTGTTGTCCAGTATCTTTTCCAGGTCGGGAGGGAGCACAAACTCTTCCAACAACACGTTCATGTACCGCAACCTCTTTTCCGTGACATAGTTTGAAATTTAACATACTACACGTAGAGTATCAAACTTGACGGCGACTTGTCAACCACTCTTTTCTTGCAAGATCATTTTTCCCGTCTTGCGTTTTCCGGTTTTTTCTAATGCATTTCAACCGTTCTTATTTGATTCGTACCGCATTTATCTAGAAACTCCTTCCATACCACGACAATTTTTCCCGTTTTATCGTTTCAGATATCCTTTTTCGCAAATGGTCGAATTTTTGTGAGGAAATTAACATTTCATACTTTGTTAACATTTTCCCTTCGCTTCCCAAGACATCTTGCATTTTGCCTTATTTTCCTGTATACTCACAAAAGATACAGCTATTTAGCGAAAAAAAGCAAACGAGTGAGGTACCCCATGAAAATTGCAGAATTGTTTGGCCAAGGCCGCCCTGTATTCTCCTGTGAGATCTTCCCGCCCAAGCGGGATTCCCCCATTGACAGCATCTATCGCACGTTAGATGGATTGAAGGATATTCGCCCTGATTTCATCAGTGTGACCTACGGCGCAGGGGGTGGCGGTAACGTCAACCACTCCACCCAAGAGATTGCCTGCATGATTGAAAATGAGTACCACATTACCGCAATGGCCCATTTGACCTGTGTGGGCTGCACCAAGGAGAGTGCTCTAGAGGTGATGAACACCCTTAAGGCCGGAGGCGTGGAGAACATTCTGGCGCTGCGGGGAGATCACAACCCCAACGCAGTCTCTCACACGGATTTTCTCCACGCCGATGACCTGGTGTCTTGGATTCGGCAGCACGGGGACTTCGGCATTTCCGGGGCCTGCTACCCCGAGGGACACCCGGAGAGCCCCGACGTGGTCTCTGACATCCGCTACCTCAAGCAGAAGGTGGATGCCGGTGTGACTCACCTGGTTAGCCAATTGTTTTTTGACAACGACGATTTTCTCCGTTTCTGGGAGCGGTGCCGTCTGGCTGGGATTGAAGTGCCCATTGAGGCGGGGATCATGCCGGTGCTGAGCAAAGCCTCCATCCAGCGCATGGTGTCCATGTGCGGTGCCTCTCTGCCTCGGAAGCTGACCCGTATTCTGGCCCGCTACGGTGATCACCCCCAGGCCATGCGGGAGGCGGGCATCGCCTATGCCATTGATCAGATTTCCGACCTGATTGCCGCCGGTGTGGATGGAATTCACCTGTACACCATGAACAACCCTCAGGTGGCCCGTCAGATCAGCGACAGCATCACCGCCATCCGCAGCGTATGATGGAAGTACAGCTTTCGTCCCTGGACATCTCTGAGGTTCTGCGGTATATGGGCTGTCCCGCCCACCAGGCGGACCAAGCGCTGGTGGAGACGGTAACGACCTGCGCCCAGGCACTTGTAAAAACGGCTCGTCCCCGGTGGACCTATCGCACCTTCTCCATCTCTCTGGAGGAGGAGGGGGTGCGCCTGTCCACCGGGCTTCTTCTACCTGGCCAGGACCTTCGCGCCCATCTCAGCGGCTGCCATCAGGTGGCAGTGTTCTGTGCCACCCTGTCCCCGCAGACAGACAGCCTCATCCGGCAGGCGGAGAGCCGGGACATGCTCCAGGCCCTGGCTCTGGATTGCTGCGCCACTGCTGCGGTGGAACAGGTCTGCGATGAAATCGAGACGTTCCTTCACGGAGAGTATCCGGGGTGCTATTTCCCCTTCCGGTATAGCCCCGGATATGGGGATTTGCCTCTGTCTCTCCAGGGCCCGCTGCTGGCCCTGCTGGACGCCCCCCGAAAAATCGGGCTGTGCGCCAGCGCCACCCACATTTTAACCCCCCGAAAATCGGTCACCGCTCTCATCGGTGTGTCTCACACACCCGTGACAGACGCCAAGCGAAGCTGTCTGAGCTGTCCTGCCGGGGAACATTGTCAATATCGAAAGGCAGGCGGTCACTGTGGATCTAAATAAGTTACTTACCTCCGGTCAACCCATCTTGCTGGACGGCGCCATGGGCACCATGCTCCAGGCCAAAGGGCTGCCCACAGGCGCAACCCCTGAGTTGGTTGCCCTGGAACACCCCCAGTGGTTGCTGGACATACACACAGCCTATCTGGCCGCAGGCAGTCAGATTGTCTACGCCAACACCTTTGGGGCAAACCGAGAAAAACTGGCCCATTGCGGGGTCACTGTGGAAGAAGTCGTACAAGCTGCCGTCTCTCTGGCCAAGCAAGCTGCCCAGGGCAGGGGACTGGTAGCATTGGATATCGGCCCCATCGGCCAGTTGCTTCAGCCCACTGGTATTCTGGAATTTGAAGAGGCGGTGGATATATTTGCCCAGGTGGTACGGGCTGGTGTGGCCGCTGGGGCCGACCTGGCCGTCATCGAGACCATGACCGACCTACAGGAGGCCCGAGCCGCTCTGCTGGCCGTGAAAGAAAACAGTTCCTTGCCCGTCATGGTGACCATGACCTACGAGGCCACCGGGCGCACCTTCCTGGGTTGTAGCCCCGCCTGCGCCGCTCTGACCCTGGAGGGAATGGGGGCCGATGCCATCGGTATCAACTGTTCCCTGGGCCCCCGGGAGATGCCTCCCCTGGTGGAGGAACTGATTGCCTGGACCAATCTTCCCATCGTGCTCAAGCCCAATGCAGGCCTGCCCCATCCGGACGGCTCTGGCTACGACATCACCCCGGAGGAGTTTGCTCAGAGTCTGGCCTCTCTGGCCCAGATGGGGGTACAGGTATTTGGCGGCTGCTGCGGCACCACACCGGAATATATCCGGCTGCTGCGGGAGGCGCTTAGCCAGGCCCAGGTGCGCCAGGTGCCCCGACAGGTGCCTCCGGCGGTGTGCAGCGCCACCAAAGTGGTGCCCATTGACCGGGTGCGCGTCATTGGTGAGCGCATCAATCCCACGGGCAAAAAGCTGATGAAAGAAGCGCTCCGCCGGGGCGATGTGGACTATATGCTGGGGCAGGCCCTGGCTCAGGTGGACGCAGGGGCGGACATTCTGGATGTCAACGTGGGTTTGCCTGACATTGATGAGGCTGAGATGATGGTGGCAGCGGTGAAGGCCATTCAAGGGGTGACAGACGCCCCCTTGCAGCTGGACTCCACTGACCCAGCCGTGCTGGAGCGGGCCCTGCGGGTGTACTGCGGCAAGGCCATCGTCAACTCCGTGAACGGGGAAGACGCTACCAGCGACAAAATTCTCCCCCTGGTGAAACAATACGGCGCTGCTGTGGTGGGCCTCACTCTGGACGAAGAGGGAATTCCCCAGACCGCCCAGAAGCGGGTGGAGATCGCCCGCCACATTCTGGACCGAGCCATGTCCTACGGCATTCCCAAACAGGACGTGTATATTGACTGTCTCACCCTCACGGTGTCTGCCGAGCCCACTGGGGCGGTGCAGACCCTCCAGGCCCTCCGACAGGTGAAGGAGGAGTTGGGCCTGAAAACGGTGCTGGGAGTGTCCAACATCTCTTTCGGCCTCCCCGCCCGGGGACTGGTCAACCAGAATTTCCTGACTATGGCCATGGCGGCGGGATTGGACCTGCCCATTCTCAACCCCAACGTGGACGCCATGATGGCAGCCGTGCGCTGCTACCATCTGCTGACCACGGTGGACGAAAACGCCGCCGACTTCATCGCTGCCTACGGCAACGCCACCGTATCCACCTCCATCACCACCACAGCCGGGACTTCCGCTTCTCCCACCAGTACCTCCGGCACTCGAACGCTGGAAGAAGCCGTAGTGGCTGGGCTAAAAGCAGAGGCCGCCGCTGCCACCCACAGTCTGTTGGAGCAGCGGGAGCCCATGGACATTGTCAATGAGATGCTCATTCCCGCTCTGGACAAGGTAGGAGCCGACTTCGAACAAAACCGGGTGTTTCTGCCCCAGCTCATCCAGTCTGCTGGAGCCGCTCAAGCCGCCTTTGACGTCATCCGCCAGTACATGGCCACGGGCGACCAGGAGCAAGTGGACCGGGGTACCATCGTGATCGCCACGGTGAAGGGGGATATCCACGACATCGGAAAAAATATCGTCAAGGTACTGCTGGAGAACTACGGTTACACCGTGGTGGACCTGGGCCGGGATGTGGACCCCCAGAAGGTAGTGGAGGCCGCTCAGCGCCATCACGCCCCCCTGGTGGGACTGTCCGCCCTGATGACCACCACCGTCAAGAACATGGAAGAGACCATCGCCCAACTCCGTCAGGCCGGATTGACCTGCAAGGTGATGGTGGGTGGAGCCGTGCTTACCCCGGAATATGCCGCTCAAATCGGCGCTGATTTCTATGCAAAAGACGCCAAAGACTCCGTAGACATTGCAAAGCGGGTTTTTTCTACCGCTATGTGACCTGGTCACAGAACGAAAACTCCCGGCATAGTATGATACACGTATCAAATCGTGGGAGGAAGACAGATGCGTGTTGTCAAACGAAACGCCGTGGTGGACCAAGCCCTGTGTGTGGCCTGCGGCTGTTGTGTCAAGGTTTGTCCCTTGTCAGCCATTGAAGTATTCCATGGGCTGTATGCCAAGGTAAACCCGGCCCGCTGCGTGGGGTGTGGGAAATGCGCTAAGGAGTGCCCGGCCTCTATCATCACCATTCAGGAGGTGGGGGCATGAAGGGAAAGCGCTGGTATGACTATCTGTGGATTGCCACAGCCCTCTACCTAGTCCTAGGCTTTTTCAACATTCTCTTTGCCTGGCTGGGCCTGCTGTGCTTTTTCATTCCTCTGATTTTGTCCGTTGCCACCGGGCAGAAGAGCTACTGCAACCGCTACTGTGGGCGAGGTCAGCTTCTGGGCCTGCTGGGAGGCCGGTTTGGTCTATCCCGGCGGAAAGACATGCCCAAGTGGATGAAGAGCCGGGGATTCCGCTACGGCTTTCTGGTGTTCTTCTTTGCCATGTTCTTTCTCATGCTGTGGAATACTTATCTGGTGTTTGCAGGTGCCCAGAACCTCTCTCAGGTGGTGACCCTGCTGTGGACCTTCCGGCTGCCCTGGCACTGGGCCTACCACGGCACGTTGTTCTCTCCCGGTGTGGCTCAGTTTGCCTTTGGCTTCTATAGTGTCATGCTCACATCTACGCTGCTGGGCCTTGTGACTATGGTGCTCTTCAAGCCCCGCTCCTGGTGCGTCTACTGCCCCATGGGCACCATGACACAGCTGATTTGCCAAGCAAAATACCGAGACAAATGAGCAAAAAGCTGCTGCGAGGAAATCGCAGCAGCTTTTTTATCGCTCACTTAATTGTCGCAAGGCAGCTTCATTCTCGATCTTCACCACGCCCCGGGAGAGGGAGACCAGGCCTTCGGACTGGAAGTACCGAAGCATTCGTGTGACCACTTCCCGAGCTGTCCCCATGTGGTTTGCAATTTTCTCGTGGGTGAGGACCAGCTGGTCCGTGCCATCCAGCACGCTCTCCTGGAGGAGAAAGTCGGCCAAACGCTTGTCAAAGCTCTTCCACATCACCTGTTCCATCAGCCACATGACCTCAGAGAACCGAGCACTCATCACCTCATTGGTGTAGTTGGCCACGGCAGAGGACTGCTCCATGAGGGATTTGTACACGTCCGGTGGGATAATCCAGAATTCCGCATCCTTCTCCACCTCAATCTGAATGTCAAACTGGATGCTTTGCAGCATACATGAGGCGGAGAACAGGCACATATCCCGCTCAAAGAGGCGGTACAAGGTGATCTCCCGCCCCTCGTCCGAGAGAATGTACGCCCGCAGCTGTCCGCTGCACACCAACAGCAGCCCCAGGCAGTCCGCCGAACCATTGTGGAGCACGGTCCCCTTGGTGGCCTGGGCTTTGGAGGCAGAGGCGGCGAGCAGTTCCTGCTGGGCTGGGGTCAGTTGGTCCCAAATGGGGAAATATTGAGAAATACTCATGGTTTCACCTGATTATTTTCTTCCGGTCCGCTTTTTGCGGGAATTGCTGGGCTTGGCTACCGCCCACCCAGCCTTTTTCTTCTTGTGCTCTTTCGGAGAAGTCGTGCGGGAAGTGTCCCCCTTGACCTTGGGCTTTCCGCCCTTGGATGTGTTGGGGCGCTGGCTGGAGGCTCCAGGCTTCTTTCCGGACCACTGGCCACCCTTGGGCCGGATGAGGCAGTACTTGTCGTAACCGATCAGATCTTCCCGACCTGCCTTCACCAGGGCCTCGTGGACCAGCATGTAGTTTTTGGGGTTGCGGTACTGGATGAGCGCCCGCTGCATGGCCTTTTCGTGGGGGTTGGTGGGCACATACACCGGCTTCATGGTGCGGGGGTCCAGTCCCGTGTAGTACATAGCGGTGGACAGGGTAGAGGGGGTGGGGTAGAAGTCCTGAACCTGCTCGGGCATATAACCCAGATCCCGCAGATACTCCGCCAGAGCTACCGCCTCTTTCAGCGTAGAGCCTGGGTGGGAGGACATGAGATAGGGCACCACGTACTGCTTCAGACCACACTGCTCGTTGAGCCGCTTGTACTTGGCTAGGAACTTGTCGTAGACAGCCCGGGGCGGCTTGCCCATCTTCTCCAACACCGGGTCAGCGATGTGCTCGGGAGCCACCTTCAGCTGGCCGGACACATGATACTTCACCAGTTCCTTGAAGAATGTGTCGTCCTGATCGGCCAACAGATAGTCAAAGCGAATACCGGAACGGATGAACACCTTTTTCACCCCGGGAATGGCCCGGAGTTTGCGCAGCAGGGCCAGATAGTCGCTGTGGTCCGCAATCAGGTTTTTACAGGGCTTGGGGAAGAGGCACTGCTGGGTGGGACACACGCCCTTGGTCAGCTGCTTTTTACAGGCGGGCTGACGGAAGTTGGCGGTTGGGCCGCCCACGTCGTGGATGTATCCCTTGAAGTCCGGCTCCCACACCATCTGCTGGGCCTCTGCCAGGATGGACTCGTGGCTCCGGGTCTGGATGATACGCCCCTGGTGGAAGGTGAGGGCACAGAAGCTACACCCACCAAAGCAGCCACGGCAGGATACCAGGCTGAACCGCACCTCCTCAATGGCGGGCACACCGCCAGCGGCCTCATAGGAGGGGTGATAGGTACGCATATAAGGCAGACCGTACACCCGGTCCATCTCCGCCTGACTCAGCGGCTTCTGGGCGGGGTTCTGGATGACATATTCCCGGGAGCCATATGGCTCCACCAGCGTTTTCCCAGAGAAGGGGTCCGTATTGCAATACTGAGTGTAGAAGCTCTGGGCATACTTGCGCTTATCCTCACACAGCTCCTGGTAGGAGGGGAGAGTCACATAGGGCACCATCAGGTCCACCTGGGTGGCACGGTACACGGTACCATTGACAAAAGTGATGTCCTGGGGTTTCAGGCCGCTGTCCAGAGCGTCCGCCACCTCCACCACAGACCGCTCGCCCATGCCGTACATGAGCAGGTCCGCCTGGCTGTCCAGCAAAATGGAGCGCTTGAGCTTGTCTGACCAGTAGTCGTAGTGGGCCATGCGGCGCAAGCTGGCCTCAATTCCGCCGATGAGAATGGGGATATCCTTGTACACCCGACGGATGAGATTACAGTACACCACCGTGGCATAGTCGGGCCGCTTCCCAATCACTCCACCGGGTGTAAAGGCATCCATCTTGCGGTGCTTTTTGGACACGCTGTAGTGGTTGACCATGGAGTCCATGTTGCCGCCAGTGACCAAAAAGCCCAGACGGGGCCGACCCAGGACGGTAATGGACTGGGGGTTCTTCCAATCAGGCTGGGAGATGAATCCCACTTTATATCCTGCCGCTTCCAGCACACGGCTGATGATGGCATGGCCAAAGGAGGGATGGTCCACATAGGCATCCCCAATGACGTAGACAAAGTCACACTGTTCCCAGCCTCGCCGCTCCATATCCGCTTTGGAAATTGGCAAAAAGTCACGCATGGTGCGTCCTCCTTCATTTGTGCATCAATTGACAGCCCTCTATTGTATACGAAAAGATTCCACCTGGCAATGGGTTTTTCATTTCCAGTCTTATAGGAGGTTTTCCTCCTGTACCTTCAGCACAAACTGTCTGCCCTCCACGGTCAACAGGCCATCCCGCTGCATTTTGCTCAACTCGTTGGACAGGGCACTACGCTCCACATTGAGATAGTCTGCCAGCTGCTGACGATTAAAGGAAATTGTGAAAGAAGGGCTCTTGTGCTCTGCTGCCTGGGCAGAGAGATAGGTCAGAAGTCGACCCCGAATGGTCTTGGCGGTAGTAAAGGCAATTTTCCGAGAGAGGGCCAAATTCTTCTGGGCCGAGATAGACAGTAGGTTCTGCACCAGTCTCTGGTGGAATCCGCATCCATTGCTGCACACCTGGAGCATGTGGGGCGTCTCCAGGAAGAGAACGGTACACGACTTTTCCGCCACCACACTGACCATCAGCGGCTCATCCGGGATGCAGGAGTAGGTCTCTGCAAACATCTGCCCCGGCTGCACCGAGTCTAACACACTGGTATTGCCCCAGAAGTCGTCCCGCTGAATGCAGACGCTGCCCTCTAACACCATCCCCATGGCGGTGACACATTCTCCAGCTCCATAGATCAGCTGTCCCTTGGAAAAGGACTGCTCCCTGCCGTGGAGACACCCCAGCATGGCGGTGATATCCTGAGGGGCTATCCCTCGAAAGAGAGGAGTCTGGGCCAAAAACGTCAAATTCATTGCAATTCCTCCCAGAGCTTCGGATCATCCATTTCATTGTAAGGGGTATCACCTCTCCCGTCAACCATATTGCAAGGCGACACAGGAGACGGTATAATATGGCTTGTCTATTTTACCTGGAGGAGTGACCCCTTATGATTCATTTTCAGCACTTCAATTTTAACGTTCTGGACCTGGAGAAGAGCCTGACCTTCTACCAAAATGCCCTGGACCTGGAGGTCGTGCGGGAATACGTCCCGGAGGACGATTCTTTTAAACTGGTATATCTGGGTGACGGCAAGACCCCGTTCCAGCTGGAGTTGACTTGGCTGCGGGACCGCGCGGAAGCCTACAACCTGGGCGAGTGCGAGTTTCACCTGGCCTTTGTCACCGACGACTACGAGGGCCTCCACGCCCGGCACCAGGAGATGGGATGCATCTGTTACGAGAACCCCGACATGGGAATTTACTTTATCACCGACCCCGATGGGTACTGGATTGAGATCGTCCCCGAAAAGTAAACAAAAAAACATCATTGGGCCCGTTGCCGCATCTGGCAACGGGCCCAAGTTTACGCTTATGATCTCTTTTGATCGAAGGCGGGGTTGGTGAGATAGACATTTTTCTGGTCCATCCGCTCCTTGGCCCGGTAAATGGCCTCGCCAAAGCGCTGGAAGTGGACGATCTCCCGCTCCCGCAGAAAACGGATGACATCGTTGACGTCGGGGTCATCCGACATACGCAGGATGTTGTCATAGGTCACACGGGCCTTCTGCTCCGCGGCCAGGTCCTCGGTGAGGTCTGCGATGATATCGCCCTTCACCCCAATCCCGGCGGCATTCCAGGGGGAACCGGAGGCGGCCGTAGGATAGACGCTGGCAGTGTGGTCGATGAAGTAGGGGGCAAAGCCGCCTTCCCGCAGCTGCTCCTGGGTGAGGTTTCGGGTGAGCTGATGGACAATGGTGCCGATCATCTCCAGATGTCCCAGTTCCTCTGTCCCTACAGAAGGGTCAAAATGACACCTATCTTTTCACATTGGAACAGAACACATAGCTGTCCCCCCGGGACTCCAAGGTAACCTCCCATGCCGTACCGTCATCCTTGGTGTATTGCAACTGCACCTGCTGGTCCGAGATATGGGTGCCGGAGGTAATGGTACACCATTGGAAGTTGGTATCTCCGTGCACCAGATAATAGGCGTTCGGTTGCTCCAGGTAGTGGAACCGTTCCAGTCCCTGCTGCTGGGTCTCCGTCAGGCCCATGCCTAGACCTGCCTCCAGCACCTGGTCCATCTCCTGCCTGGTCACCTTGATAACACCGCTGTACTCTGTCATGGGTTCCAGTTCACTCAGTTGCTCCCGCTCCCCCTGGGAGATCTGGGCAGCCGTTCCGTCTATCCCGTTGTAAAACAGCTCAAATAGATTGATTTCACCGGGGGAGGTATACTCACTGGTTAGAAATTGATTGTGCATATTCCCGGTGCTTCCGTTGAAGAACTCCTGATTGAAATAGTCCAGTTCCTCCTGGGTCAGAGAATGCGTAGCCTCTTTCGGTCGGCAGGACACCAGAGACCCGCACAGCAACACAGCTCCACATATCAGCAACAGAAGGAACGTGGGCGGACGTCTCCGCTTCCACTCAAACAGGTTGAGAATGCGAATTCCCGTCTCACGAGCCGTCCGGGAAAACGCCGTGGTAAAAGGCGAACGAGGCAGAGTCGGTCGAAACGATTTCATAGCAATTCTCCTTTCCCATCAGACCTTCAAATGAATGCTTCCCTTGGTATTACTCCCGGTGATGGTGACTTGATAGGAATCGGTTTGAGAAATCTCCAGATGGAATTGAGAGGTATCTAGATTGTCATTCTGGTAGAGCGGGGTGCCGTTGCCCCCTTCAATGGCGATCCCCAAGATCCCTTCATCCACCTGCAGCGCCACATCTAACACATCGCCGGACTGCAAGCGCATGGTGTGAGTAAAGCTTCCGTTGAGGATGGAATAGTCCAGAGCGATCTCATCGGGATTCAATAGACTGCTTCCATTAAACCGCGCCCCACTGTTCAGCAGCTCCTCCCAGGAAAGACCGCCCCAACCGCCGCCAAAGAAGAAATTGAGGTCGGGTACCTCCGAAGTCTGTTCCGTCTCCTCTGGCATCACCGAAGCTTGCGGCTTCTCGGTCCTCTCTGGCACAGAGTCCGTTGCCAGAGGAGGCGAGTCATCCACAGCGGCAGTTTGGCAGGAGACCAGAGAGCCGCTGAGCACCACTCCAGCACACACCAGGCCCAGCACCGCCAGGGGAGGCCGTTTCTTCTTCCACTGGAACAGACTGCGCAGACGCAATCCCATCTCCTGTGCCGTTGGAGAAAAGGGCGTGGTAAAGGGAGAATGAGGTGGAACCGGATGCTTGTTTCTCTTCATAGCTTCAAACTCCTTTCACACACCGCCCCAGGCCACCAGAACCTCTTGGGGCACACAAGAAGCGTCAAAACGAAAGTGAGCCTCCACTGGAGACCGCCCCAGATAATCCTCTTCCCGTCGAAATTGACCTGCATTGTGCAGAATATAGGGTTGTCCGCTGCGGTTGCGCAGATCGGACACCACCCCGATGTGTTTGCCCTCGTTGAAGATCACAATGTCGCCGGGCTGCCACTGGTCAATATCCGTGATATCACAGGTCAACTCCAGGGCGTAGGCCTGGAAGAAAGCCCATAGATTTTTCACTCTGCGAAAATCAATGTTGGCATCCCGGTATTGGATGTCTGGATAGCGGTCCGGGTATTGTCGCACGTCCTGGTCCACCATATCCCGCAAGGAATAGCCCGCCTGCCGGAACGCCCTCCAAACCACATCGGTACACACCCCTATGTCCTCCGGTGGATAACCGCCAGCATAGTATGTGCCGTCATAGGTGGGGTGGTTCTCTGCGTCTTGCTTGGCGCCCAGCAGAAAATCCGTGTAGTCATCCACGCCGTTGAGGTTATAGTCCTGGGAGCTATACACCACGTCAATGCCGAAGTGCTGGGAGGAGTAGGTCCGCTTGGGCAAAATACCGTAATATTGCAACACCCAGACCACAGCCAACACCAAAACTCCTACACTTGCCAGGATCATCACCCGGTTTTTTCTCTTGTGCATCTCCCATCCCTCCCATCATGTTTGCCGATGGACTCTGGCTGCCGCCTGGAGGATGGTCTCCCCATAAGCCAGACGCTCCTCTTCCGGCAGAACGGTCAGTGCCATCTCGTCACAGGCCAGTTCAATGTCTCGGTCCACCTGACGCACCATCAGCCACATCACCGGATTGAACCAGTGCACCGAAACTGTCAGCATCACCAGCGCTTTCAGCCAGATATCTCTGCGGCGGTAGTGAATCAGCTCGTGAAGCAGGGCATAGTCCAATCCGTCCTCTGGTGATGCGTCCTGTGGTAACATCAGGGCAGGGGACACCAGTCCCGTCAACATAGGTACCTCCAGCCCGGGGCACGCCAATAACTTAGGTACACGCTTAAGATTCAGCCGCTGGGCCTGTGCCGCATATCGGCAACACACCTCTTCCCGTGTCTCCACTACCGCCCAGCGTCTCAGATAGCGGCGTAGCCTCATGTGGGCCACCCCGCTCCATACGAGAACCCCGCACATGCCTAACAGCCACACCCCACCTACGATGTGAGACAAGGTAATTGCTGGCGCTTCTTCCTTTTCATCGGGACGCAGTGGGGAAGAGGTTCCCTCATCCGGAGTAACTGATGGGGCAGCGGATACCGCCACTGGGCGGTCTATCTGGGGCACGGTCATCTGAACCGGGGCTTGGACCTGGGGTACCGAGGGCACCAAAATGATCAGGCGCAGACACAGCAGCGCCCAAATCACACACCGCCATTTGGCTCCATATCTGGCCCGGGTGAGCCGTGCCACCCCCATGAGGACCAGCGCCACCACGCCGCCCCCCAGGGACAGGGCAAATAGATCCATCAAACACTCATCCATGGTCCCCTCCACCCAATTGGTCCAGGAGCGACCGGAGGTCCTCCACCTCCTGTTTCGTCATCCCCCCCTTGGCCAGTGCGGCCACAAATTTGCGGGGAGAGCCATCATACAGCTTGGAGAGAATGGAATGGCTGTCAAAGGTGAGGTACTCCTCCCGACTCACCAGAGGCGTGTAGCGGTTGAGCTTTCCGTCCCGTCTGGCACTGACAAACCCCTTTTCCGTCAAACGGGTCAGGTACGTGTTCACCGTGTTGGAGGCCAACCCCAGGGGCGCCAAGGTCTCCTCCAGCTGCGCCCGGGAGGCATCACCTCCGCAGGCCCACAGGGCCTTCATCACTTCCAGCTCGCTGTCTGGCAAATGCTTCATGGTATCACCAACTTCATATGTAGTAGTTAATTATATACTACACTTGAAGTAGATAGTTGTCAAGGGATTTTTGCCCACCCGTCTCCGTATACATGAAGCCAAGAGGGAGGAGGGGAGACACATGAAGCCCAGATTTGCAACCCTGTATGAAATCCAAGATGCCCGCCCTGTCTCACCGGAGACAGACCCGGAATTTTTTCAGCTACTCCGTACCAGTCTACTTCTGGCCCTAGGCGAACAAGGGATATTGGAGCGGGAGCAGATAGACCTGGCCTTAGAGCAGCTAGAGAAGGGCAAACGGCTATGATTTCCGTGGCCAGCTATTGCCGGGTCTCCACGGACAAGGAGGACCAGGCAAACTCCTTTGCCGCTCAGCAGCGCTACTTCTCCCAGTACATCCGCCAGCACCCCAAGTGGGAGCTGTATCGCATCTATGCCGACGAGGGTATCACAGGCACCAGCACCAAACGGCGGGCAGCCTTTCAGCGGATGATTCAGGACGCCCAGGACGGGAAATTTCGCATCATTCTCACCAAGGAAGTCAGCCGTTTTTCCCGAAATCTGTTGGACACCATCGCCTATACCAGGAAACTCAAGGCCCTGGGGGTCTCGGTTCTCTTTCTCACCGACGGCATCAACACCATGGACCCGGACGCAGAGCTACGGCTGTCCATTATGGCCTCCATTGCCCAGGAGGAGAGCCGAAGGACCTCAGCCCGGGTGAAATGGGGACAGACCCGGCAGATGGAGCGGGGGGTGGTATTCGGGCGGTCCATGCTGGGGTACGATGTGAAAGATGGGGTACTCTCCATCAACCCAGAGGGAGCCCGTCTGGTGCAGCGTATTTTCCACCTGTATGGGGCGGAAAAATTGGGCACCACACAAATCGCCCGGATGCTGGAGCAGGAGGGCGTGCGCACCTGTTCTGGGAACTCCCATTGGAGCAGCAGCTACCTGGTGAAGCTGTTAAAAAATGAAAAGTATGTAGGAGACCTGGTACAAAAAAAGACCTATACTCCCGATTATCTCAGCCATGCAAAACGGCAAAACCACGGAGAAGAGCCGATGATCACCCTGACGGACCATCACGTTCCCATCATCTCCCGAGAGCTGTGGAATACCGTACAGCAGGAATTAAAGCAGCGCAGCAAGCACACCCCTCGCAGCCGTTCCGTGCATTATGCCCTGTCTGGTAAGATCAAATGCGGGATATGTGGCGCCACCTTCGTAGCTCGGCGGCGCAAGCTCCCGGACGGAAGGGTCATTCTCCGGTGGAGCTGCGCCTCATCTGTCCGTGGAGGGTGTAAGGTTGCCCGCATTCTCCGGGACGATGACGCCAGGCAGATGTTCCGTCAAGCCCTATTTGCTCTGGAGTTGAGTCCTTCCAGCCTACGTACCTCCATCGCTCATCTGCTCCATGGAGAGAGCCCCAACAGGGAACAGATAGAGCGGGAACAATTGCGCATCTTGGACCGGAAAGCCGTTCTTCTGGACGCCTACGCCTCCGGGCATATCACCAAGGAGGAACTGGCCCTCATGAAAGAGACGTATGACCGAAAACTCACCAGCCTGGAACAGCGGTTGCAGGCACCTTCGCCAGATATCATCCCAGAGGAGGCAATGGAGCATATCCTCCAACACCCAGAGGCCAGCGACGCCCTATGTAAGCTGCTGGTGGAGAGCATCACAGTCTGCCCCCAACGGATTGTGGAACTAAAGCTATCTCATCTCCCAATGAAGTTCCGATTTCGAGATGGAGCTCCGCTTGCCAGTGGGCAGGAAAAAGACTATACTAATGGTATCCTCAGAAAAGGAGGGGGTACCGTGGACACTCCCATTGTGCAGCGCCTGTTCGCCCTGCAAGATTTGACCTATCAGAAGTTTCAGTGTAAACTCATGCCCACGGTCAGCCCAGACGTGGTCATCGGCGTACGCATGCCCGATCTCCGCCGACTGGCAAAGCAATTGCGGGGCACTCCTGAGGCGGAACACTTTCTCAACCAGCTCCCCCACACCTACTACGAGGAAAACAACCTCCACGGCTTGTTGCTGTGTGAGTACAAGGGATATGAGGAGACCGTAGAGGCCCTGAACCGTTTTCTCCCCTATGTGGACAACTGGGCCACCTGTGATTTGCTCAGCCCCAAGGCCTTTGGAAAACACCCGGAGGCCTTGCCTCGCCAGGCGTGGACCTGGATGCAATCCCACCACACCTATACCGTGCGCTTTGGCCTGGGCGTTCTGTTGCGTTTCTACCTGGATAGCTATTTTTCACCAGAGTACCTGGATTGGGCCGCAGAGGTGAGAGCAGAGGACTACTATGTCCAAATGATGGTGGCGTGGTACTTTGCAGAGGCCCTAGTGAAGCAATGGGATGCCGCCTTGCCCTATCTCACCCAACATCGGCTCTCCCCCTGGATTCACAACAAGACCATCCAGAAGGCCACGGAGAGTTTTCGCATTGACCCGGAACAAAAGACATTTTTGCGCTCTCTACGAGTTAAATAAATCTATATACCAAACACTGAGAGGAGTTTTTATCATGAGAATTGCAGTTACCTATGACAACGGGCAGATTTATCAGCATTTCGGACACACCAAGCAATTCAAAGTATACGACATCGTAGATGGAGCCGTGGCGAGCACCCAGATCGTGGACACCAACGGCAGCGGGCATGGAGCCCTGGCCGGATTCCTCGGCGACCTGCATGTGGATGCCGTCATCTGCGGCGGCATCGGCGGAGGCGCTCAAAATGCCTTGTCCAACGCCAACATTCAGCTCTACGGCGGCGTCTCTGGTGAAGCCGATCAGGCAGTAGAGGCACTGTTGGCCCAGACCTTGAACTACAACCCCGATGTCAAGTGCAGCCATCATGGGGAGCACCATCACCATGACCACACCTGTGGCGACCATGGCTGTGGTGGTCATGGCCACGGAGGCCACTGCTCCCATGAGTAAGAGGGAAGCAACGGAGATTTTCTCTGTATACACCTTCCCTTGTGGCTCGTTTCGAGTGGAGCAGGTGGGGGACTGTATCGTCTCTATCTCCGCTGTGCAAGGTCCTGTTCTGGACTATGGCACCCCCACACCGCTGACCCGGCAACTGGCCAGCCAAATGGAGGAATACTTTCAGGGTAAACGCAAGGTCTTTGACATTCCGCACATTCTTCACGGCACCCCGTTTCAGGAGCGGGTCTGGCAGGCTCTATGCCGCATTCCATACGGCCAGACACGCAGTTACCGGGATATCGCCGCAGAAATTGGCCAGCCCAAAGCCTGCCGGGCTGTAGGCATGGCCAACCACCGAAATCCCATGATGCTGGTGGTGCCTTGCCACCGAGTCATTGGAGCAGACGGCTCTTTGGGCGGTTACGCCGGAGGGATAGAACTAAAGCGATTTCTTCTATCCCTGGAACAACACCATACTTTATGATTGAACAGCGGCGGTAAGCTATGTCTTATCGCTGCTTTTATTCACAATTTGTTTCTGGACAACGGTAACCAAATGAGATACACTGTGGCTACCTATACAGAAAGGGGGAAGATTCCCCAATGAAACTCTTGCTGCGTATCACCAAGATTTTTACCTGCATTGTGCTGGCGTGCACGGTGCTGGGCATTGTGTCCGTATTTGCCATTAACGCACGGGTCACCCATGTGGGAGGGGAGCGAATCCTCACCGCAGAGCAGGCCGCAGAACTGACCGGTGTGGACTGCATTCTGGTACTGGGCTGCGGCGTCAAGGCCGATGGCACCCCCAGTCTCATGCTGGCGGATCGTCTGGAGCGGAGCGTGGAGCTCTATGAACTGAATGTTGCTCCGAAACTGCTGATGAGCGGCGATCACGGACGGGAAGGCTATGACGAAGTGAACGCCATGAAGCAGTATGCCATGGCCGCCGGCGTTCCGTCCTCCGACGTCTTTATGGACCACGCCGGATTTTCCACCTATGAGAGCATGTACCGGGCAAAGGAGATTTTCCAAGCCCAGAAGGTGGTCATTGTCTCCCAGGAATACCACCTGTATCGGGCCATCTACATTGCCCAGGCGCTGGGGCTGGATGCCTACGGAGTCGCCGCCGACGGGGAGGACTACGCAAGGCAGTGGCAGAGAGATGCCCGGGAAGTCCTGGCTCGGGTCAAAGATTTCTTCACCTCCATCTGGAAGCCTGAGCCTACTTATCTAGGCGAAGCCATCCCCGTCAGTGGAGACGGAGATGTGACCAACGACGGTTAACCTCTGGGGCGGCGGGGCAGTTTTGAGCCCCGCCGCCTGGACGAAAAAATTTTTCAAAAAAACGCAAATTCCCTCTTGCATTTTTCTTTCTCGTATGCTAGTATATCTAAGGTCAATCGACCGAGCAAAATTGAACATCCGGGTGTGGCGAAGTTTGGTATCGCGCTTGACTGGGGGTCAAGAGGCCGCAGGTTCAAGTCCTGTCACTCGGACCAATAAAAAAGACACCATCGACAAAGGTCGGTGGTGTCTTTTTTATTGCCTCGGCTGGCTGTGTGAACCTGCACCTTGCATGGTATCATTTTGACCCTTCTGTACCGATATCGGTGAGTAGCCCTTTCAGCTCTGGCCATGGCATGGAATACCGCTGGCTGAGATAGCGCAGGGAAGCACCCAGTTCGCCGTCTGGGCCACCGTATTGACTGATAATCAGGGCAGCCAGCTTGGGATTGGTGTTCTTGATGCGCACGGGGTACTGTAGCTTTTTCTCATAGACAAACATCAGCGCATTCCTCCTTCCTGACGATACTCCCAGGGCCAGGGATCATTGAGCCAGGTGTACTGGTCCTGATTGGCCGCCGCCTGCTGGGTGAGTGGCCCATACATGGCCTCGTAACGGCGTCGGCCCTCCTTGGCCAGCTTGGCATACTCCCGGAAGAGGTCGAACGCCTCTTTGTCCTGGGGATGGGTGTCCAGATACAGGCCCAGCTCGGTGAGGACAAAACTCAAGGCCTGGAGCTCCAAGGCCCCAGTCTGGGGCGGAGTGGCCGCCACTGCGTTGATCTGGAAGGGCAGATTCAGGCCGGGAAACAGGGTGCCGTTGGCCAGAGCGTCCTGCTGGGCATAGGTCTGGCTCCCGTTCTGCTGAAACGGAACATAGGGGACCGCCAAGGGCGCGCAGGATGGGAGTGTCCCCATCCCGTCACCGCAGGGGCGGTTGGTGGGTTCGTTCATATTCAAAAGAGTGGCCTCCTCAAACATTTTAGCATCACATGCCACACCATCCTATGCCATCCCCACCCAGGTTGACAGCCACCCGCAAAAACTGCATATTGAAATGCTGTGAAAACTGTGGTACAATGCCATTAAATAAGCTGAATGGAGGGATATCCATGACTCACGTCAAGACTCTCAACGGTGCTACTCTGAAGCAGAGCGCTGCTCACGGTGGCTGTGGCGAGTGCCAGACCTCTTGCCAGTCCGCTTGCAAGACTTCCTGCACTGTCGCCAATCAGAAGTGTGAGAACAATCACTAATCATTGATTAGACACCGGAAAGGGTGGGCCTTGTCCCACCCTTTTTCTGTGTGTTTGAAGGAGAACTAGTTATTATGGTACATACTTTTCACTGTTTGGATGCGAATATCGCGGTGGATGTGAACAGCGGTGCCGTGCATGTGCTGGACCAGACCGCTTACGACCTGCTGTCCCTGCTGGACGGCCCCATGGCAGAGCACTGCCCGGACGAGGTGGCTGCCAAGTTGCCTCAGTACGACCGGGAATCTCTCAACTGCGCCTGGGACGATCTCTACCAGCTGCAGCAGCAGGGGCTCCTCTTCACGGACGATACCTACATCGACCCTGAGGCCGCTGTGCTCATGCAGAAGGATGCCCCCGTCAAGGCCCTGTGCCTCCACGTCTCCCACGACTGCAACCTGCGTTGCAAGTACTGCTTTGCCTCCACCGGCGACTTCGGTACCGGCCACCGCATGACCATGAATGTGGAGACCGCCAAGAAGGCCATTGACTTTGTCATCGCCCGCTCCGGCAAGCGCCACAACATCGAGGTGGACTTCTTCGGCGGCGAGCCCCTCATGGCCATGGACACCGTCAAGGCCACCGTGGACTACGCCCGTTCCCTGGAGAAGGAGCACAACAAGAACTTCCGGTTCACCATCACCACCAATGGCATTCTGCTGGACGATGAAACCATCGATTACATCAACGAGAACATGTCCAACGCCGTGCTCTCTCTGGATGGCCGCCCCGAGGTCAACGACAACATGCGCCCCACCGTCAACGGCAAGGGCAGCTACGATGTGATTCTCCCCAAGTTCCAGAAGCTGGTGGCTGGACGTGGTGACAAGGACTACTACTTGCGTGGTACCTTCACCCGTCACAATCGGGACTTTGCCCAGGACGTCATCCACATCGCTGACCAGGGCTTCCGCAATGTGTCTGTGGAGCCTGTGGTGGGAGATGCCAAGTATGACTACACCTTCAAGGAGGAGGACCTGCCCGGCATTCTGGAGGAGTACGAGAACCTGGCCCGGGAGCTGCTGGACCGGGACGACATCAACTTCTTCCACTTCAACGTAGACCTCACCCAGGGCCCCTGTGTCATCAAGCGCATGCGTGGCTGTGGCGCTGGCTGCGAGTATGTGGCCATCACCCCCGACGGTGATATCTATCCCTGCCACCAGTTTGTGGGCAAGGAAGAGTACAAGCTGGGCAACGTGTACGACAACACCTTTGACATGGACATCTCCCGGAAGTTTGCCGGGCTGAACATCTACACCCGCCCTGACTGTAAGGACTGCTGGGCCCGCTTCTATTGCAGCGGCGGCTGCTCCGCCTCCAATCTGGAGGTCAACGGGGACATGATGATTCCCAATCGGTTTGGCTGCGACATGCAGCGCAAGCGTCTGGAGTGCGCCATCGCCATGAAGGCCCACCGTGCCGGTATGGTCTAAATTCCTTTCCAGGCTATCTCAATCGCCGCCTCTTTCACAGGGGCGGCGATTCTCTTTTGCATAGTTTCCCCGGGGATGCATAGGTTAGCAAGAGGTGATGAAACGATGACGCATCCCAAGCGGCTATATTCGCCACGAACATCCCGGGGACAGGGGAAACGGCGGGAGAGAGGCCCGCTCTTCTTTCTATGCATATTCTGCCTGGTGGGCGTACTGCTGGGCAGCATTTTTGCTGCGCTTGGGGGCCGTCATCCCCAGTTTTCCGACCAATTGACCAGCTATTTTCAGTCGGTGGCCCAGGGAACAGTTCCTTCCGTCTCCTTCTGGTCCACCGTTTGGGACATTCTCTGCTGGCCCTTGCTGTTGGTGCTGCTGAGTTTTGGGCCCCCCGGCGTGGTAGGGGTACCATGCGTACTCCTCATCCGGTGCTTTCTCCTCAGCTATGCCTGTTCCAGCTTTGTAGCCATGTTCGGCCTCTCTGGTCTGGGATGGGGGGCTCTATTCTTTGGAATCTCCGCCATTTTGGTGCTGCCTCTCACCCTGTATGTGGCAAAGTGGTCGTTTACCAATGCGCTGCGCAAATGTATCCCCCAGGAGTCCTCGGCCAAACTCCTGCCTCCATGGTCTGCGCTGGTCTGCTGTGGGGCCCTGTTTGGTCTCTCCTACTTCCTTCAAGGGCATTTGCTCCCATTCCTTCTCCCGGGGTTGTGCCAAAAGTTGCTCTCTATGCTCCCCTTAGGCTGAAAAGTCCGGGGTACCCGGTACTCCCTTTCCCTTGCGGCTGGTAGCAAATTATGATACAATAGTTCGAGTAAATTTTCAGAGCAGGGGAGGGAGAACCGAGTGCGGATATTGGGGATTGACCCAGGCTATGCCATTGTTGGATTTGGCCTCATCGACTCCCAGCCTGGTAGACAGCAGCTGGTGGCCTGCGGGGCCATCAACACCCCGGCAGGAGTGCGACTCCCCGCCCGACTGTGGCAAATCGCCACAGACCTGGAGGAACTGATCGGGCAGTTTCACCCGGAGGTTCTGGCCATCGAGGAGCTATTCTTCAACCAAAACGTCACCACCGGCATCGGCGTGGCCCAGGCCAGAGGGGTGATTTTAATGACCGCAGAGAAATGCGGTCTGCCTGTGGTGGAATACAATCCCTCCCAGGTCAAGCAGGCCGTGGTGGGATACGGCAAGGCGGAAAAACGACAGGTGATGGAGATGACCCGAAAGTTACTCCACCTGGCCAGTGTACCCAAGCCGGATGACGCTGCCGATGCGGTGGCCATCGCCCTGTGCCATGCCCGCAGCTGCACCTCGCTGCTATCTCGATCTATGAACCATACCTAAGGAGTAAGCTATGTTTTACTATCTCAACGGAACGGTGGCCCATATTGGCCCCTATCTGGCTGTCATTGACTGCGGCGGCGTGGGCTATGCCTGCCGCACCACCAACCACACCTTAGCTGGTCTGACCCGCGGGGCACAGGCCAAGCTCTACACCTACCTCCACGTCCGGGAGGATATTTTTGAGCTCTACGGATTTTCCACGGAGAGCGAATTATCCAGCTTCCAGATGCTCATTGGAGTGTCCGGTGTAGGCCCCAAGGCTGCCCTGGCCATTCTCTCCTCCAATACGCCGGAGGGACTGGCTCTGGCCATCGTCTCGGAAAACGAGAAGGCCCTGACCTGCGCCCCTGGCATCGGAAAAAAGATCGCCCAGCGCATCATCCTGGAGCTCAAGGACAAGCTGTCCAAAGGACAGCTCACCACCAGCAGCGGGGAAGCCTTTGCCGGCGGCGTGACCATCATTCCCGAAAACAAAACCAGCGAGGCCTCGGCGGCTCTGGCCGTCCTGGGGTACAGCCAACCGGAGATTGCCGCTGCGTTGAAGGGCCTGGATGTGGACCAGCTGACCTTGGAAGAGATCATCAAGCAGGCGCTCAAGCGCATGGTCCGCTAAATGAGGTGTGACAGATATGAGCATTGATTTTTCCAACCACGAATATGAAGGGTCGGACTTTGAGCCCCTGGTCAGCACCTCTCTGACCCCAGCGGACGACGGGGAGGCCTCTCTGCGGCCTCAGACCCTGGATCAGTACATCGGCCAATCCAAGGCCAAGGCCAACCTGGAGGTGTTCATCCAGGCGGCCAAAATGCGGGGAGAACCCCTGGACCACGTGCTGCTCCATGGCCCCCCGGGCCTGGGCAAAACCACCCTCAGCGGCATCATCGCCAACGAGATGGGGGTACAGATCCGTATCACCTCCGGCCCCGCCATTGAAAAGCCGGGGGATTTGGCGGCTCTGCTCACCAACCTCCAGGAAAATGACATTCTGTTTGTGGACGAAATCCATCGGCTGAACCGCTCGGTGGAGGAGATTCTCTACCCGGCCATGGAAGACTACGCCATTGACATTATGATTGGCAAAGGCCCTTCCGCCAACTCCATCCGCCTGGACCTGCCCAAGTTCACTCTTATCGGCGCCACCACCCGGGCAGGGCAGTTGTCCGCCCCTCTGCGGGACCGCTTTGGCGTCACCCTCCGGCTGGAACTGTACACCCCCGAAGAGCTCAGCGAGATCGTCACCCGTTCGGCCGGCATTCTCAACGTACCCATCGAGCCAGACGGAGCCATGGAGATTGCCCGACGCAGCAGGGGCACGCCCCGTATTGCCAACCGGATGCTGCGGCGGGTGCGAGACTTCGCCCAGGTCACTGCTGGGGGCGTCATTACCCAGGGGGTAGCTGATCGGGCCCTGCAAGCGCTGGAGATCGACGCCTTGGGCCTGGACCAGATCGACCGCCGCATGCTGTTGAGCATCATCGAGAATTACAACGGCGGGCCTGTAGGCCTGGACACCTTGGCCGCCACCATCAACGAGGAGTCCGTCACCCTGGAGGATGTGTACGAGCCCTATCTGATGCAGCTGGGCTTTCTCACCCGCACGCCCCGGGGCCGCTGCGTCACCTACAAGGCCTTTGAACACCTGGGACTGACACCACCCAACCGAGGAGAAATGGAACAACTTTCCTTTTGATTGCCAGGTTTTCCAGAACCTTTCCAGATGCTTTTTAGATTTTGCATAAAAATCATTGACAATCGCGCCAGTTTGTGATAAAAATAAACAAGGTTACAGTATGAAGGACATTGAGGAGTTGACAACAGAATATTCTGATGAGGCACTTTGTGCAAAGGCCAGAGAGGGCGATTTGACGGCTGAAGAAGAATTGGCTCTGCGCTATCAGCGGCAGGTCCGCATCTGTGCCCGCCCCTTCTTTTTGGCAGGTGGCGACAGCGAGGATTTGATTCAGGAGGCCATGTTCGGACTGATCAAAGCCATCCGTGAATTTGACCCCAGTCGTGACGCTACCTTTCGCACCTTTGCCGACGTCTGCATTCGCAATCGCATTCGTTCCGCCGTTACCTCTGCATCCCGGGGGAAACACACACCTTTGAACGACAGCGTCCCCTTTGACTCCATTGAGGCAGAGAGCGGTTCCAGTCCGGAAGAGCTCTATATCTCCAGAGAGGAAGAGACGGAGCGGATGGAACAGCTCACCAAGTGTTTGTCTTGTCTTGAACGGCAGGTTTTGACCCTGTTCCTGCAAGGACTCTCTTATCAGGAAATCAGTTGCCACGTCGGTCGCTCTGTGAAGTCTGTGGACAACGCAGTACAACGGATTCGACGAAAGGTTGCCCCATATTATGGCGATTTCAGCGAGAGCTGACGCAAATATTACAGTCCCAGCAGAGGCATTTCCCGGTTCTGGGCATCAAAAGAGAGGGTATTTCCATGTACGAAGACAAGACTTTAGTATGCAAAGAGTGTGGCCAGGAGTTCGTGTTCACCGCCGGTGAGCAGGAGTTCTACGCTGAGCGCGGCTTCCAGAATGAGCCCCAGCGCTGCAAGGCCTGCCGCGACGCTCGCAAGGCTGCCGCCCGTGGTCCCCGTGAGTACTTCACCGCCACCTGCGCCGCTTGTGGCCGTGAGGCGAAGGTTCCCTTTGAGCCCAAGTCCGACCGCCCTGTTTACTGCAGCGAGTGCTTTGCCAAGATGCGTGAAGAGGGCTAAGCCTCAATCTTTGTTGCATCCAAACGGAGTTGCCTTCTCGGCAACTCCGTTTTTATTCGCCAGTTCATGGTAACGTTTTTCTAAGGACATCTTGTTCCGGTTGTCGAACTGTGATATAATGCTATCATTACGGGACATTGAAATGATAGCCGTTTTTTGTTCCTGAACGAAGTGGGGAATCCAAGGTTTTTCCCTGCTCATATCCAATAAGGGGGTTCTTTTCACCGTGAACAAATCTATTTACGAAAGTCCTCTCTCGTCTCGCTATGCCAGTGATGAGATGCAGTACATCTTCTCTCCGGACAAGAAGTTCTCCACATGGCGCAAGCTGTGGGTGGCGCTGGCTCGGGCCGAGATGGAGCTGGGCCTGCCCGTGACTCAGGAGCAAATTCAGGAGATGGAGGCCCACCTGACCGACATCGACTATGACCTGGCCGCTCAGAAGGAGAAGGAGCTGCGCCACGACGTCATGGCTCACATTCATACCTTCGGCACCCTGTGCCCCAAGGCCATGCCCATCATCCACTTGGGCGCCACCAGCTGCTATGTGGGCGACAACACCGATGTGATCATCATGCGGGAAGGCCTGGAGCTGATTCGCGACAAGCTGGTGCGGGTGCTGTCCAACCTGTCCCAGTTCGCCCTGAAATACAAGGCTCTGCCCACTCTTGGCTTTACCCACTTCCAGGCCGCTCAGCTGGTCACGGTGGGCAAGCGCGCCACCCTGTGGATGAACGAGCTGCTCATGGACCTGGAGGAGATCGAGTACCGCATCGCCAACCTGAAGCTGCTGGGCTGCAAGGGCACCACCGGAACTCAGGCCTCCTTCCTGGAGCTGTTTGAAGGGGACCACGAGAAGTGCAAGGAGCTGGATCGCCGCATCGCCAAGGAGATGGGCTTCGAGGCCTCCGTCCCCGTATCCGGCCAGACCTACTCCCGGAAGGTGGACTCCGCCATCGTCTCCACCCTCTCCGGTATCGCCCAGTCCGCCAGCAAGTTTGCCACCGACGTGCGCCTCCTGTGCCACCTCAAAGAGGTGGAGGAACCCTTCGAGAGCAAGCAGATCGGCTCTTCTGCCATGCCCTATAAGCGCAACCCCATGCGCTGCGAGCGCATCTGCGCCCTGGCCCGCTATGTGATGGCCGACGTAATGAACCCCACCTTCACCGCCGCCACCCAGTGGTTTGAGCGCACTCTGGACGACTCCGCCAACAAGCGCATCTCTGTGCCCGAGGCCTTCCTGGCTGTGGACGCCATTCTCAACATCTACGAGAACGTGTCCGCCGGTCTGGTGGTCCACGAGAAGGTGATTGAGAAGCACATCCTGGAGGAGCTGCCCTTTATGGCCAGCGAGAACATCATGATGGACGCCGTGAAGAAGGGCGGCGACCGTCAGGAGCTCCACGAGCGCATCCGCGTCCACGCCCTGGAAGCTGGCCGCAATGTGAAGGACCTGGGTCTGAACAACAACCTCATCGACCTCATTGCAGAAGATCCCCTCTTCGGCATGAGCCGGGAGGAACTGGTGGCCCACATGGAGCCTTCCCGCTACATTGGCCGCTGCCCCCAGCAGGTGGAGGATTTCATTGCTGAGTGCATCACCCCCGTACTGGGGGCCCATTCTCAGGCTCTGACTGGAGTTCACACCGAACTCAAGGTTTAATTTCACGCATCAATTTTATATTTTGGGAGGAATGAACATGGATACAGCAGTGCATCGTATCGGCGTATTTACCAGCGGCGGAGACGCTCCCGGCATGAATGCCGCCATCCGCGCCGTTGTCAGAACGTCCCTGCACATGGGAATTGAGTGTATCGGCATTCGTCGTGGCTATCACGGCCTTATCAACGGCGATTTTGCCCGTCTGGATTTTGAAAGCGTCAGCGATATCTCCCGTCGGGGTGGTACCATTCTGTACTCCGCCCGCAGCCTGGAGTTCAAGGAGCCTGCCGGCCGTGAGAAGGCCCTGGCCACCTGTAAGCTTCTGGGCCTGGATGCCCTGGTGGGTATCGGCGGCGACGGTACCTTCCGTGGTCTGCTGACCCTGGCTGAGAGCGGCATCTCTGTCATCGGTATCCCCGGTACCATCGACAATGATATCGCCTGTTCCTCCTACACCATCGGCTACGACACCGCCTGCAACACCGCTCTGGAGAGCATCGACCGTCTCCGTGACACCATGAAGTCTCACGAGCGCTGCTCTGTGGTGGAGGTCATGGGCCACCGGGCCGGACACCTGGCCGTGGCCGTCGGCATTTCCTGCGGTGCCACCGTGGTGCTGGTCCCTGAGCAGCCCGTGGACTTCCAGCGGGACGTCATCACCCCCATCCGTCAGGCCCGTCTGGGTGGCCGCACCCACTTCATGGTCATCGTGGCCGAGGGCGTGCCCGGCGGCGGCTACGGCGTGGCACAGCAGATCAAGGAGTACACCGCTCTGGACACCCGTGTCACCGTGTTGGGTCACGTCCAGCGCGGCGGCTCTCCCACCGCCCGTGACCGTATGGTAGCCACTAACATGGGTTATCATGCTGTCCGCCTCCTGGCCGAGGGCAAGACCTGCCGTGTGGTGGCCATGAACGGGGACGACATTGTGGACTACGACATCAACGAAGCCCTGGGCATGAAGAAGGAAATTGACGAGGGCAGCCTGTGCATGCTCCGTGACCTCACCGGCGTCCACGGCTAATTCATTCAACGATTGATAAAATAGCCTCAAGCCACAGGTTTGGCTTGAGGCTATTTTTTCGCTACGGTGCAAAACAAGGAAAAAGCAAGATTTCCAACTGGCCATTCTATGGTATGATAGACCAGACCACATGGAGGTGAGGCAAGTGAAAGGGGATCGAACCATTCACCCACGTGTACTGGATTATGCATATACCGGAACCGATGTACTGTACAAAGAGTTTCACATTTCCCAACAGGGGTACAGCGACGAGCAGGTAGAGGACAGTCACGGGCAATATGGCAAAAACATTTTGTCCGGCCGGGCATCGGACACTGTGCTCTACCGTTTGCGCCGTGCCTTTATCAACCCGTTTTCCATCATTCTGTTTGTCTTGGCGGCCATCTCCCTGGTGACCGATGTATTTCTGGCCTCCAACTTCAGCCGCAACTTCACCACCGTGACCCTCATTGTGAGTATGCTGCTCATCAGCGGGGTGGTACGGTTTATCCAGGAGCTACGGGCAAAACGTGTGGCAGACCACCTCACCAAGATGATCGCCTCCAACGTTTTAGTGCTTCGGAATGGACAATGGCTCAGGCTGCCTTCTACACAACTGGTAGTAGGTGACACCGTTCGCCTGGTTGCAGGAGATCGGGTCCCGGCAGACCTTCGTCTCACAGATGTAAAGGACCTCTTTGTCTCCCAATCCGTCCTGACGGGCGAGAGCACCATTCTGGAGAAACACGCAAAAACACTCTCCCAGGGAACAGCCCGCTCCTATGCGGAGTACAGCAATCTGGCCTTTATGGGTTCCTCCGTCATCGGAGGAACCGGGGAGGGCGTGGTCCTAGCCGTGGGTCCGGATACCGTCTACGGCGGTTTCTCCAGCTCAGAGACAAGCCGCAACAACCGATTTGACCGGGGGGCCAATTCCATCGCGCGGGTCCTGATTCATTTCATGGTCGCTCTGGTCCCCGTGGTGTTCATCGCCTGTGGCGCCACCAAGGGCAACTGGCTCTCTGCATTCCTGTTTGCCCTATCTGTGGCCGTGGGTCTGACTCCGGAACTGCTCCCCATGGTCATCAACGCCTGTCTGGCCAAAGGCAGCTCTGCCATGGGCAAAAAGCAGACGGTGGTGAAAAACATTAATGCCATGCAGGGCTTTGGCAGTATGGATGTGCTCTGTGTGGATAAAACCGGAACCCTGACGGGGGATCGCATTGCCCTGGAGTATTATATGGACGTGCTGGGCAACGAAAGCCAGCAGGTGCTGGACTTTGCCTATTTGAACAGCCTGTACCATACCGGGGTGCGAAATCATCTGGATGATGCCATTCTCACATGTCGGAACATGCCGGGGCATGGTGACCATTTTCAAGCATTGGAAGCAGAGTACAGAAAGCTGGACGAGTTTCCATTTGACTATGACCGGAAGCTGTCCAGCATTTTGGTAAAACAGGGGGAGAAAAAGCTACTCTTGGTCAAAGGCAGCATTGACGCCGTGTGTTCTCGGTGTAGCCACGTGGAGTATCGAGGCCAGCGCAGCGTCATGGCTACCGATGGCCTTGCCAGCGTCCATGCCATTGTGGACGAAATGCTGGAGGACGGCATGAAAGTCCTGGCCATTGCCTATAAGCCCTTGGGCCATGAGAGCCTGGAAACGGTAGACGAGCAAGGCCTCATCCTTCTGGGCTACCTGGCCTTCTTTGATGCCCCCAAGCACACCGCTGCCGCCGCCATCCAAGCATTACAGGACCACCACGTGGGTATTCGTGTGCTGACTGGCGATCAAAAAAGTGTGGCGGTCTCCATCTGCCGCAGGCTTGGCGTTGACGCCACCGAGACCTTGACGGGAGCAGAGCTGGAGGAATTGGGTGACAACGAGCTCCCCATCAAAATTGAACGCACCACCGTCTTTGCAGAGCTGTCCCCCAAACAGAAAGTACAGATTGTACAGACCCTACAGACCAATGGACATACTGTGGGATTCCTGGGGGACGGCATGAATGACTTGCCCGCCATTGTGGAATCGGATGTAGGTATTTCGGTGGATACAGCTGCTGACGCGGTCAAGGAAGGCGCCGATGTCATCCTTCTAAAAAAAGACCTCAACGTGCTGGAGGCAGGCATTCAGGAGGGGCGGAAAGCCTTTTCCAACGTATCCAAATACATCAAGATTACGGCCTCCTCCAATTTTGGAAACATCTTTTCCATCGTGATCGCCAGCGTATTCCTGCCCTTTTTCCCCATGACCTCGGTGCAGCTGTTGCTGCTAAACCTGCTCTATGATATGCTGTGTCTGGTCCTCCCGTGGGACAATGTGGATCAGGAAGCCTGTGCCCAGCCGCTGGAATGGTCTGGGCGCACACTGGGCCGTTTCATGCGTTTTTTTGGCCCTATCAGTTCTATTTTCGACCTGTTGACCTTTGCATTCCTGTTCTTTGTGCTCTGTCCCACCGTCTGCCATGGCAGTTTCGCCTCCCTGGCAGGGAGCGAGGAGCAGCTTCGATTTATCGCCCTGTTTCAAACGGGATGGTTTTTGGAGTCCATGTGGACACAGGTCTTGATTTTGCACCTACTCCGTACCAAAAAAGTGCCGTTGCTCCAGAGCAGGCCTTCCCGGCCCGTGATGTTAGTCACAACTCTGGGCATTCTGTTTTTCACCATTTTGACCTTCACCCCCATGGGGCACCTTATCGGATTGACTGCGCTGCCCATCCCTTATTTCATCTTCCTGGTGGTGGTGGTCCTGCTGTACCTGTTGCTGGTCACATGGGCAAAAAGCTTCTATATCAAGAAGTACCGTGAACTACTTTGAGAGAGGAGGAGTCTGGAATGAAAAAGAACATCGGTTTTATCGCTCTGGATTTCTCCCTCACCAAGTGGCTGACGGAAAAGCTTCGCACCTCCGCACCAGATACTCCTGCCGCCAAGGAACTGCTGGAAGGTCTGAGCGATTTGATGGATGGCCGGACAAGCTCTCTGATGGTGGAGATAGGAGAGTCCGACTCTGTTATTCCTTCCATCGAAACCATCCAATGCGGCGCGCTCTCCATCGACCTGAGACTGCGGCGGGTAAGGCGGGACGACACCGAGATCTCCCTGACCCCCAAGGAGTTTGACATTCTCTATTTCCTGGCTCGCAACCAGGGCGAGGTGTTCACCAAGGAACAGATTTATCAGGCCGTATGGGAAAACGATTATCTTATGGATGACAGCAATATCATGGCATTTATCCGAAAACTCAGAAAGAAGATTGAGCCAAACCCGGATGCACCGGAGTATATCCTGACCATTTGGGGCATTGGGTACAAGTTTAACGACAAGCTCTAACCGCCTATTCTGACCAAATCGCAAGGAAATCGCAAGGTTTTGACCATGGGATTCTCCTTGCGATTTTTTTATACTTATGGAGAAAGAGAGGTGAACGACATGGACTCTGACGATCATACACGAAGGCTTGGCACGGCATGGGGGACCCGGAGTCCCATGTCTACACATGTCTGTCTTAGCCTTGATTCTATGCAAGGAGGTAAGACCAATGCACCTGAAAGAAAAATCCATGGCGCTCCGTCCCACCGCCGAGAGAGACAACGCCCGTAAACAGCAAAATCGCCGCATCCAAGATGCGGCAACCACTTCCAACAAACATGTCCTGATGAACCTACAAGCCGCCCTGTGCGGACTGGACGAGGAGACGGTACTTCACCACCGCAGCCAATACGGCAACAACAAAGTGACCCATGAAAAGAAGAAATCCCTAGCCAAACGGCTGGCTGGCGCTTTCATCAATCCCTTCACCGCCATTTTGTTCTGCTTGGCCCTGGTATCCACCCTGACCGATATGATCTTCCCCTATTTCTCCCTGTTGGGCAGCACACCGGAGGATTTCAATTGTCTGACGGTGGTGATTATTCTCACCATGGTGCTGATTTCCGGTACCCTTCGGTTTGTACAGGAATCCAGGAGCGGCAACGCAGCGGAGAAGCTTCTGGCCATGATCACCACCACCTGCACCGTCACCCGCAGGGGACAGGAAAAGGTGGAGATTCCCATGGATGATCTTGTGGTGGGGGACATCGTGCATCTGTCCGCCGGAGATATGATTCCCGCAGACGTGCGCATTTTGGAGGCCAAAGACCTGTTTGTCAGTCAGGCCAGCCTCACCGGTGAGAGCGAGCCGGTGGAAAAGACCCCTCATGTGTGTGACGCCGCAGAGAGCATCACGGATTATACCAACATCGCTTTCATGGGCAGCAATGTGGTCTCCGGCAGCGCCACTGCTGTGGCCGTCTGCGTAGGTGACCACACTCTGTTTGGCTCCATGGCCTCCGCCGTAGCAGGCGAGACGGTAGAGACCAGCTTCACCAAGGGCGTAAACGCCGTCTCCTGGGTACTCATCCGCTTTATGCTCATTATGGTCCCCCTGGTATTCTTCATCAACGGCATCACCAAGGGAGACTGGCTGGACGCCTTTTTGTTCGGCATCTCCATCGCCGTTGGTCTGACCCCGGAGATGCTGCCCATGATCGTCACCACCTGCCTGGCCAAGGGGGCGGTGTCCATGAGCAAGAAGCAGACCATTGTGAAAAATCTCAACTCCATTCAAAACTTCGGAGCCATGGATATTCTGTGCACCGATAAGACCGGAACCTTGACCCAAGACCAAGTGGTGCTGGAATATCACCTGAACATCAATGGTGAGGATGACACTCGGGTCTTGCGCCACGCCTATCTCAACAGCTATTTCCAGACCGGCTATAAGAACTTGATGGACCTGGCTATCATCCATAAGACGGAGGAAGCTGAGGCAGAGGACCTACGGCTGGTGGATTTGTCGGAACACTATGTGAAGGTGGATGAAATTCCCTTTGACTTCACACGCCGTCGGTTGACCACCGTGGTGCAGGACCAGACAGGGAAGACCCAGATGGTGACGAAGGGCGCGGTGGAAGAAATGCTCTCCATCTGCACCTTTGCAGAGTATGACGGCGGCGTGCAGCCGCTGACCGATGAGGTGCGTCGCCACATTCTCCAAACCGTAGACAGCCTCAACGACAAGGGCTTCCGTGTACTGGCCATTGCTCAAAAGAGCAATCCCTCTCCTGTGGGTGCGTTCGGCGTCAAAGACGAGTGCGACATGGTTCTGATGGGATATCTGGCCTTTTTAGACCCACCCAAGGAGTCCACCGCAGACGCCATCCAAGCACTAAAGGACCGATGTGTTCGCCAAGCTGACCCCCGAGCAGAAGGCCCGTGTGGTCTCCATCCTCCGGGAAAATGGACACACTGTAGGCTTTATGGGGGACGGTATCAACGACGCTGCTGCCATGAAGTCTGCCGACATCGGAATCTCTGTGGACACCGCCGTGGATGTGGCAAAGGAATCTGCTGACATCATTCTGCTGGAAAAAGACCTGATGGTCTTGGAGCAGGGCATCATCGAGGGGCGCAAAACCTACGCCAACATGATCAAGTACATCAAAATGACCGCCTCTTCCAACTTCGGCAATATGTTTTCGGTGCTGGCAGCTTCTGCGCTGCTGCCATTCCTGCCCATGATGAGCGTGCACCTGATCTTTTTGAATCTGATCTATGACCTGTCCTGCACCGCCATTCCTTGGGACAATGTGGACGAGGAATTTATCGCCAAGCCCCGGAAATGGGACGCCTCCAGTGTGGGCAACTTTATGCTCTGGATTGGCCCCACCAGCTCCATTTTCGACTTTACCACCTATCTGTTTCTGTACTTCGTCTTCTGTCCCATGTTTATTTCCGGTGGTGTGCTGTTCAGCGATCTGCCTGCCCATTTCAGCGGAGCAGAGCTGGCCTTGATGCAGGCCAAGTATATCGGACTGTTCCAGGCTGGTTGGTTTGTGGAATCCATGTGGAGCCAGACCTTGGTCATTCACATGATTCGCACCCCCAAGCTGCCCTTTCTTCAGAGCCGTGCTTCCGCTCCCTTGACGTTGCTGACCCTGACGGGTATCACCGTGCTCACCGTCATCCCCTTTACGCCTCTGGGAGCCGCTCTGGGATTTGTGGCGCTGCCTGCGGCCTACTTCGCCTATCTGATTCCGTGCATTCTCCTCTACATGATTCTGGCCACCAGTCTCAAAAAGGCCTATGTGCGGCACTACGGTGAATTGTTATAAGAACGGAGGAATATCATGATGAACTGGGCAAACCTGTGGATGGACGTATTTGGAACCACTTCTCTTTGGGGCATTGACATGGGATTTTGGGTCGCCATTGGCGTGGTGTTTCTCATTGTCATCTTGATGAATGTGGCGTTCTGGTCCATGAAGCCTCAAAAATAAACGGATCTATGAAACCCCCTCCGATGTAGCTCTGACTACACCGGAGGGGCTTTCTGTCTTATTCAAAGGGGTAGTGCACACCCATCTGGTGGCGTATCTCATCCATTAACTCCATCATGTGCACCGTGTCCTGGTGGGGCATAGAGGGGCACTCCAGCGCTCCCGCCTCAATACAGCGGGCTGCCTCTGTCACCTCATACTCGTAGCCGGTGAGCTGAGCAGGGCAGGGGTGATGCTCTACTTGCCGATACTGGGCGTCATAGACGGTGATGGACTGGGGATTGTTGATATTCTCCACCACAGCAAAACCCCGGGCACCATAGATGACTCCCATCCGGTCAGAGACACAGTTGGCCCCGGAGTTCAACACTGCCATCTTTCCGTCCTTCCACGTCAGGGTTATGCTGTCCTGGAGGTCCACTCCCTTGTCCGAGAGGACGCCCACAGCATGGACCTGGTCCGGGGCACCAAACACCATCTCGGCAAAGTTCAAGGGATAAATCCCCACATCCAGCAGGGCACCTCCGGCCAAGGCAGGCTCCACAATGCGCTCTTTTCCCATGATCTCATAGCCCAGGTTGGCGGTGAGCATTCGGAGCTCTCCAATGATGCCAGAGTTCACCACCTGAGAGATGATCTCCCGCATAGGCTGGTATCTGGTCCAGATGGCCTCGGTGAGCAGCAAGCCCTTGTCTTTGGCCCGCTGGAGCATCTCTCGCGTCTGCTGAGCATTGGCGGCAAAGGCCTTCTCGCACAGGACATGCTTTCCGTGCTCCAGGCACATCATGACATGCTGATAATGATGAGAGTGAGGGGTGGCCACATACACCAGCTGGACTTGCTGGTCCTGGAGCATCTCCTCATAGCTGCCGTAGGCTCGCTCTACGCCGTGGGTCTTGGCAAACCGCTGGGCCCGTTCCAAATCCCGGGCTGCCACAGCATACAGGGAGACGGCATGGTTTCCCGCCTGATTCATGCGGTTGATGGTCTCCGCCATGGTTGCGGCAATGCGGCCAGCTCCCAAAATTGCCATATGAAGCATCTTTTTCATCTCCTTCGGAACATAAAAAATGATGAGGAATTACATCACTGTAATTCCTCATCATCATAGCACAAAGCAGGGAAGAGGTCTACTCTTCTTACTTGCTGGCCAGAACCTTCTTCAGACGGGCGAAGCGGGGCAGACCGTGCTCGGTGGCGCGGGTGTTCTCACCCTGGATCAGGGGCAGGGCGTAGTCGATGAAGCCCTGGTTGATGCCGTTGCCAGCCTCGTTGATCCACTCCAGGGGCACCTTCTTCTCGAAGTTGGCCACCTCAGAGAGGTTGAACAGCTTGGTCTTGCACTCATAGCCGTTCTCACGGGAGCACTCGAAGCCCACCATCTTATCGGTCTCGCCGGCCACAGCAGCCTCCACGGCGGTCTTACCAGCCAGGAAGGACTCCTGAATGTCGGTCTGAGAAGCCAGGTGAGCGCCGCAGCGCTGCAGCAGGGACAGCTCGATGCCACGGACCTTGGCGCCGGTGCGCTCCTTGACGATGTTGGCCAGCATAGCAGCCAGACCGCCCAGCTGAGCGTGACCGAAACCGTCGGTGGCAGAGGTCTTAGCCTCGGAGACGAAGGAGCCGTCAGCATAGTGGATGCCCTCGGAGACAGCCACGATGCAGTTGCCGTTCTTCTCGTAGATGGAGGTGACGTCGGCCAGGAACTTGTCCATGTCGAAGTCCACCTCGGGAACGTAGATCAGGTCGGGAGCGCAGCCCACGACGCCAGCCAGAGCGGCAGCGGCAGTCAGCCAGCCAGCGTGACGGCCCATGATCTCGATGATGGTGACCATGCCGGTGTCGTACACACGGGCATCCTTGTATACCTCAGCGCAGGAAGTAGCGATGTACTTGGCAGCGGAGGCGAAGCCGGGGCAGTGGTCGGTGCCGAACAGGTCGTTGTCGATGGTCTTGGGCACGCCCATAACGCGGCACTCATAGCCGGACTTGGCCATGAAGCGGCTGACCTTGGAGCAGGTGTCCATGGAGTCGTTACCGCCGTTGTAGAAGAAGTAACGCACGTCGTACTTCTTGAAGATCTCCAGAATCCGCTTGTAGTCGGTGTCGTCCACATCGGGATCGGCGATCTTGTAGCGGCAGGAACCCAGCTCGGAAGAGGGAGTGTTCAGCAGCAGCTCCAGCTCGTGAGCGTCCTCCTGGCTCATGTCATACAGACGATCGTTGAGAACGCCCTTGATGCCGTGAGCAGCGCCGTACACGGCGGTGATGTTGGGGTTATCCAGAGCGGTGCGAATGACACCGTATGCGCTGGCATTGATCACGGAGGTAGGACCGCCGGACTGACCAATGATACATGCGCCTTTCAGTTGAGACATGTTTGAATCCTCCTAATGTTGTGATGCGTTTGAAACGCGCTGATTAGGCCTTGCCGTCGCAGCCCAGGACGTTGATCAGCTTGTGCTTGACCAGCTCCTTGATGTTGGCGCGGGCGGGCTTCAGGTACTCGCGGGGGTCAAACTTGTCGGGGTGCTCAGCGAAGAACTTACGGATGGTGCCGGTCATGGCCAGACGCAGGTCAGAGTCAATGTTGATCTTACACACAGCGCCGCGGGCGGCCTGACGCAGCTGCTCCTCGGGGATACCAACGGCATCGGGCATCTTGCCGCCGTTCTCGTTGATCATCTTCACATACTCCTGAGGCACGGAAGAAGAGCCGTGGAGAACGATGGGGAAGCCGGGCAGACGACGGACGACCTCGTCCAGGATGTCGAAGCGCAGGGGAGGGGGAACCAGCTCGCCCTTCTCGTTGCGGGTGCACTGAGCAGCGGTGAACTTGTAAGCGCCGTGGCTGGTGCCGATGGCGATGGCCAGAGAGTCGCAGCCGGTCTTGGAGACGAACTCCTCAACTTCCTCGGGACGGGTGTAGTGAGAGTCCTCGGCGGAAACCTGGACCTCGTCCTCCACGCCAGCCAGAGCGCCCAGCTCGGCCTCGACCACAACACCGTGATCATGAGCATATTCCACAACACGCTTGGTCAGCTCAATGTTCTCAGCGAAGGGCTTGGAAGAGGCGTCGATCATGACGGAGGTGAAGCCGCCGTCGATGCAGCTCTTGCAGATCTCGAAGCTGTCGCCGTGATCCAGGTGCAGAGCGATGGGCAGGCCAGTCTCAATGATGGCAGCCTCAACCAGCTTCACCAAGTAGGTGTGGTTGGCGTAAGCACGAGCGCCCTTGGAAACCTGAAGAATCAGGGGAGCGTTAACCTCCTTGGCGGCCTCGGTGATGCCCTGAACGATCTCCATGTTGTTGACGTTGAAAGCACCAATTGCATACCCACCATCGTATGCCTTTTTGAACATCTCGGTAGTAGTGACCAGTGGCATTTGAATCAACTCCTTAGTAGAATTAATTGGTCTTGCACTTCATCATTTTAACAGCGTTCGCCCCAAATTGCAAGGTATCAAGCCATCTTTTTTAAGACAAATTATATACACCACCCCAATACCCTTTGTGCGAAGTGCCAAAGCAGCAGGAGAGAGGCTCACTTTTTCTTGCACCGATCTCCCAAAGGGTTGAGTTGGGCGGCCTGACGCATGGCCTCACTATCCACGTGGGTGTAGATCTGGGTGGTGTTCAAATGCTCATGGCCGAGGATCTCCTGCAGAGTGCGTACATCCACGCCATTTTTCAGCATCAAGGTGGCAGCTGTGTGCCTGAGCTTATGGGCGGAGTACTTGTCCCGGTCCAGTCCAGCCTCCGCCAGCCGCTTTTTGATCATGTAATGCACGCCGTCCTTGGTCACACGGGTGCGCCGCCGACTGATAAACAGCGCATAGGGGTCCACGGCCGCCGACTGGGCCCGAACCGCCAGCCAGTCATCCAGCGCGCTGCGGCAGGCGGTATTGAGGAAGACAAAGCGCTCTTTGTTACCTTTGCCTAACACCCGCATGCGGTCGTCCCGCACATCGCTGAGGTTCAAGCCCACCAGCTCAGAAATTCGAAGCCCACAGTTTAAAAATAAGGTAATAATACAAAAGTCTCGCTCAGAATTTGGCCCGTCGATGCTGTCCAGCAGTTGAATGCACTCATCCAGGGTTAAAAATCGCGGCAGTGTCTGGCGCTGTCTGGGCGCATCCAGCTCCTGAATGGGATTTTCCGTGAGAACTTTGGCTTTGTTCACCAGATATTTATAAAAGGAACGGATTGATGCAACTTTCCGAGCTCTGGTGGATGCCTCAAGGCCACAGCCAGCCTGGGGCGAATTGTGATTCTTGGCACGGCTGCGGCTGAGAAAACTGAGATATGCGTACACATCGGCCAGCGTCACAGAGCGCACCAGCGAGACATCCACGTCGTCAATGGAGATTTCGTCCAGCGGCGTGGATCTGGGCACCAAACCTTTTTCAAGTTTCATGTATCTGAGAAAGTTGCGCAGATCAAGAAAATATTCATCAACCGTTTTGGACGAATGTCCCTGAATGGTCTCGTGATACGCGAGAAAATCCCGCAGCACCGGCGGCGCTTGAGTTTGATAGTCAATTTTCATGTAAAATCACCATATTTGCATACATAAAGCCAGGCTGGCCGGATCATACTACGGATATCAAATTTCCGGGAGCCCCCTACCCTCAACTCAACAAAATTTTAATTTTGTTGAGTTGCTAGTGTGTTTAAACAGGAGTTCCCGGCACATCAGAATTGGAGGTCAAAGTTATGAGTCTCATTCCGTGTACCCTCTCCTGTCGACATCAGACCGATGGCCGGTGCACCCTGTACACAACGGGTGCACAACCTATGCGCAACGCCGCCCAGGACGGCACCGACCACCCCTGTCTGAATTATGAGCCCAAAGACTCACACAAGCACCGCAATCGCTTGCCGGATGTTGTGCACCTCAATGAGCTGTAAGCCGTCCGGCACCACCAACTTTCCGCTGTGCCGGGCTGGAATCAAGCATTTGGTAAAGCCCAGCCGCTGCACCTCGCTGAGGCGCTGATTCAACGCGTGCACCGCCCGCAGCTCGCCGGTCAGGCCCACTTCGCCGATGGCCGCCAAATCATATGGCACCGGCTTGTCCCGGAAGCTGGACGCCAAGGCCACGATGAGCGCCAGGTCCGCCGCCGGCTCTGTAATGCTCAAGCCGCCAATGACGTTGACGTACACGTCACAGTTGGACACCATGAGCCCTCCACGTTTTTCCAGCACTGCTGAGAGCATCATGGCCCGGTTGTAGTCAAAGCCATTGCAGGAGCGCCGGGACGTGCCGTAGGCCGACGGGGTGAGCAACGCCTGAACCTCTGCCAGCACCGGGCGCACGCCCTCCATGACACAGGTGACGCAGGAGCCTGGGGTGTTCTGAGGCCGCCCGGACAGCAGCGCCTCCGAGGGGTTTGGCACTTGGGACAGGCCCTGGTCTCCCATCTCAAACACACCGATCTCGTTGGTGGCGCCGAAGCGGTTTTTGGCTGCCCGGAGAATGCGGTAGGAGTTGTGCTCCTCCCCTTCAAAATGCAGCACACAGTCCACCATGTGCTCCAACACCTTGGGGCCTGCCAAAGAGCCTTCTTTGTTGATGTGGCCCACCACAAAGACGGTGATACCCAGCCCCTTGGCCAGGTGCATCAGGGTCATGGTGCACTCCTTGACCTGGGCCACGCTGCCTGGAGAGGAGTTGGACTCCCCGTTGTACACCGTCTGAATGGAGTCCACGATCAAAATATCCGGTTTTTGCTCCTCCACCGCCGCCACCACATCGTCCAGGTTGGTCTCTGAGTAGAGATACAGCCCCTGCCCGGAGATACCCAGCCGCTGGGCCCGCAGCTTGATCTGCCGCTCCGACTCCTCGCCGGACACGTACAGCACCGAGGCAAACTGGCACAGGCTGTTGCAGATTTGCAGCATCAAAGTGGACTTGCCGATACCCGGGGCGCCGCCCACCAGCACCAGAGAGCCCTTCACGGCTCCCCCGCCCAGCACGCGGTCCAGCTCGCTCATTCCCGTGGGAAAGCGCAGTTCGTCGGTGGCCTCCACGTCATCCATGGGCCGGGGCTTTCGCAGGGGCGAGGTGGACAGGCTCCCCCCTGCTTTTTTCTTGCTCTCCGCCGCCGGGGCGGGCTGCTCCACAATGGTGTTCCAGGCCCCGCAGGCCAGACATCTGCCCTGCCATTTGGGAGTCTCGTTGCCGCACTGAGTGCAGTAGTACACAGTTTTATTTTTTGCCATTCAGATTCCTCCTGAGGCTCGGTTTATCATTTGCATTTGGTGGAGGTAGGCTCCGGTGATGGCCATGGACAGCCGGGTCTGATACCCGTCTGTGAGAAGCAGCGAGGCCTCCAGCCCATTGCTGAGAAAGCCACACTCCACCAACAGGCCAGGACAGGAAATATGGGAAAAGAGATACACGTCCTCGGACACCTGCTTGGCCTTTTTTGTGTTGGAGCTGTCCACCGTCTCCTGGAGCATCTGCTGGGTATATTCTCCCCACTGCCGCCCCACATCGCCCAGGGTGTAAAACACCTGTGCCCCTCGTACCGAGGGGTCGGAATATTGGTTTTGATGGATGCTGATGAGCATGGCCCCTGGGGTGTCGTTGACCAACTGGACCCGATAGTCCAAATCGGAGCGTTTCCGCTCTCCCCTCTCCTCTGCCCCCGGCGTATGGAGTGAGACATCTTCCGTCCGGGTGAGCACCGGCTCCACTCCGCACAGAGCCATGAAATATTCCAGCTTCTTCACGATCTGGAGATTGATCTCACTCTCCCGGTGGCCCGAAGCGGTGACGGCTCCCCCGTCCTCTCCACCGTGTCCGGCATCCAGCACCACGACAGGATGTCCGGTATCCACTTGAACCACTGTGGGCACCACCAGCTTGCCCCATCGGGCGAAAAAACAGAGGATACATGCCGCAATGAGCAGAATCACCATCCATGGCTTCATAGCCATCCCCCCTTCCCTCCATCCATATGAAGCAGGGGGACAACTCATACCAGCCTAGGTTAGACGCAGTGATAGACCTCTCGGTGGCGCTGGGAAATTTCCACCCGCAGGTCGGGGAACGCCTCCTTCAGCCACCCCTCCAACACGGGGCACACCACGTTCTCTGTGGGGTAGTGTCCGGCGTCCAACAGGTTCAGCCCCTGGGCCTTGGCCGCCAGAAACACGTCGTACTTCACGTCAGCGGTGACAAAGGTGTCACACCCGGCGGCCACCACATCACCCAGCATACTGCCGCAGGAGCCGCCGCCAACAGCCACCCGGTGCACCGGCTTGCCGCTGTCCACCACCCGCACGCAGGCGGCATCCAGCCGCTCCTTCACCAGGGCAGCAAAGCTCTCCACACTCTGAGGTTCCACCTGGCCAATCCGTCCAATGCCATAGGGTTTTCCCTGCTGGTCCACCCCATCCTGGCTCAGCTGCTCCACCTGGGTCAAACCCAGCTTGCAGGCCAGGGCGTCGTTGACCCCCTCTGCTACAGCGTCCAGATTGGTGTGGGCGCAGACGGCGGCAATGCCGTGCTCTGCCATGGTCAGCAGCAGGTCTCCGCCGGGGGTGACGTCGGTGAGCTGTTTGACCCCTTCCCAGATCACCGGATGGTGGGACACAATGAGCTGTGCTCCCAGCTCCACGGCCTCGTCCACTACGTCTCTGGTGATGTCCAGAGCGATGAGAACCCGATCCACCGGGGCGTTGCGCCGCCCCACCAGGAAACCGGCGTTGTCAAACCCCAGCTGATATTGAAAGGGGGCCTTCTTCTGGATGGCCTCATAGATTTGCTGTACGGTGTTCATGCTTCCAGCTCCTTTTTCATCTCATCCATGCCTGCCAGTACCTGTTCCAGCTGCTCCACCACAGCCTGGTCCGGGTTGGCAGAGGCCTTCTGTCCCTCCAGGGCCCGGCGCACCTTGCCCTCCATCATGGACAGGTATGCCCCTCTCAGAGGCTGTGGGGTGTTGCGCCCCACCCAGAGCTCTGCCGGGGTCATAGGTGCATCCTGGCCGCCCCACACGGTGAGCA
This sequence comes from Pseudoflavonifractor sp. An44, assembly GCF_002161675.1. Classification (GTDB taxonomy): domain Bacteria; phylum Bacillota; class Clostridia; order Oscillospirales; family Oscillospiraceae; genus Enterenecus; species Enterenecus faecium. The sequence continues at coordinate 53,478 of NZ_NFIH01000002.1, read as the reverse complement.
CGGTATACATACGGCTCCCTTCTTGGCACAGGGTCTCGTGCTCCACCCGGTAGCCGTTTTCCACCAGCCACTGGCGGAGGTCCGGGAAGGAGGTCATGGGCTGGAGGAGCAGCAAGGTGTTCTCCTTCGTCCAGGGGGCCTGCTCCAAAATGGCGGCAATGGTCTCCCCGCCCATGCCTGCGATGGCCACTACGTCCGCCTCCCCTGCCTGAATTCCGGACAGCCCGTCACACAGGCGCAGAGAGACTCGGTCCGCCACTCCGTGCTGCTCCACCGTCTCCTTGGCCCGGGACAAGGGGCCCTCCCGCAAATCCGAGGCGATGGCGGAGGGGATACACCCCTCTAACAGCAGCCATACCGGCAGCAGTGCATGGTCCGTGCCCACATCTGCCAGCACCGAGCCCTGGGGGACCTGCTGGGCAATGGCACGCAATCTCGGCGTCAATTCCATAAAAATCCCTCATTTTCATCAGATACAAGAAAAGAGCGGTTACCCGCTCTTTTCCCGCAATGGTTTTTATTCGCCGATGTTGGCGTTGAGCTGCTCCAGCAGAGCGTTCACGTCCACGCCGTGGACCATGCAGGCCTGCTCCACCGTCTCACCCCGGGAAGAGGGGCAGCCCAGGCAGTGCATGCCGATGGACAGGAAGATGGGGGCAGTCTGAGGAGCGATGTCCAGAATATCGCCGATGATAGTATCCTTGGTAATCTTAGCCATGTGATATGACCTCCTGATCTAGTTTGTCGAACAGTGATAGTATATCCAACCCTGCAAGGTTTTGCAAGGGTCAGTTGGGGAACTCACTGGAATTCCTTCAAGAACGCCTCCAGGCGGTCCATGCCCTTCTTGATGTTCTCCATGGAGGTGGCATAGGACCAGCGCACAAAGTTGGGGGCACCGAAGGCGGTACCGGGCACGGTGGCCACCAGACCATACTTCAAGAAGGCCTGAGAGAAGTCGTCACAGGTGTGGATCACCTGGCCGTGGACGGTGCGACCCACCAGCTTCTCCATGTTCATCATCACGTAGAAAGCGCCCTCGGGCTTGATGCAGCTGACGCCCTCCACCTGGTTCATGCGCTCCACCAGGTAGTTGCGCCGCTCCTCAAAGGCCTGCCGCATGGTCTCAATCTTCTCCTGAGAGCCGCTGAGGGCCGCCTCTGCCGCCTTCTGGGAAATGGTGCAGCAGGAGCCCGCACAGTGGCTGAGGTAGTTGCTCATGACTTTGATGATCTCGGGCTCAGCCAGAGCGTAGCCAATGCGCCAGCCCGTCATGGCATAGGCCTTGGAGACGCCGTTGATGAGGATGGTGCGCTTCTTTACCTCTTCGCCCAGGCTGGCCACAGAGGTAAATTTCAGCCCATCATAGAGCAGGCAGGAGTAGATCTCATCGGCGATGATGTACAGGTCATTCTCCACGCACACATCCACCAGAGCCTTCAGCTCCTCCCCGTTGTACACCATGCCGGTGGGGTTGGAGGGATTGTTGAGAATCATAGCCTTGGTCTTGGGGGTAATGGCATCCCGTAGCTGCTGAGCGGTAATTTTAAACCCGGCAGATTCCTCCGCAGTCACCACCACAGGCACGCCACCCATCATGCGGACCAGCTCAATGTAGCTGACCCAGTAGGGGGCTGGGACAATCACCTCGTCCCCGGGATTGACCAGAGCCCGGAGGGCCACATACACACAGTGCTTGGCACCAGCGGCCACCATCACCTGGGACGGCTCATACTCCACGTGGAAGTCCGCCTTCACACGCTCGCACACCGCCTTCTTAATGCCGGGCAAACCGGAAGCGGGGGTGTAGCGGGTGTTGTTCTCCTCAATGGCCCGGATACCAGCGGCCTTGATCTCGTCCGGGGTGTTAAAATCCGGCTCACCAGCGCCAAATCCCACCACGTCTATGCCGTCGGCCTTCATCTGCTTGGCCAGAGAGTCAATGGCCATGGTGCTGGATGCCTGCACCTGAGAGGCAATCTTGGACAGTTCTTTCAAGTCAATCCCTCCGTACACTTCATTTGTGACATATTATATCGTCTTTCTTGCACATATGCAAGAGTCAATCCCATGGATACGGGTTATTTTGCATGTTATAACGTCTTGTGCTGCAAAATTCACCGGGTGCGCTTGGTGGTGTTCTTGCGGTAGAGAAAATACAGCCCCTTGACCATCAGGTCCCGGTCGTACTGAATCTCATGGCGGCAGTGGCGGAAGATCTCCGGGGCGTACTCTCCCGTAGCCACCACAGAGGCGGCCTTCTCCCCGGCAGACTCCTCCATCTCGTCAATGAGGCGATCAATGGACCCGGCATACCCGTACACCACACCCGCTCGCATGGAGTCCACCGTGTTGCGGCCTAGGGGAGAATCCACCTTCCCCATGGCAATGTGGGGTAGCTGGGCCCCGTTGTCGGACAGGGCCTCCAGAGCAATGGCCATACCCGGCATAATGGAACATCCCTCATAAGAGGCCTGACGCATGTAGGAGAAGGACAGGGCGGTGCCCGAGTTGATGACAATGGACGGGGACGGATACAGGGCCACCGCTGCCATCGCCGAGGCCACAATGTTGCTGCCCAGCTGGTTGTGCACGTCCGCCCGGATGTTCAGCCCAGTTTTCACTCCCGGGCCCACCACCATGGGGCGCTTCCCCGTCAGACGCTGAATGGCCCGGACAAAAATATCCGTCACCTGGGGTACAACGCTGGACACAATGGCCCCCTGTACTTCCTGGATCTTCCCGCCGTACAGCTGGAACACCCCCATGAGGTCCAGGGCGCATCGATCTTCACTGTATCTGCGCTCACTTTCCAGCTCAGAGCGGAACCGGATGTCACCGTTCTCTTCAAACAGTGCGATGGTGACATGGATATTGCTGATGGCCACAGCCAAAATCAAAGCGCCCAACCCCTTCATGATCAGATTCATATTATTTTTATTATAGCCAGCAATCCAGAGCAATGCAAGAGGGAACCTCCGCCCGAATCCAGTCCGGCGGAGGTTCCCCAGGTCGTTAAATATTATCCCGGATGATCTGACCCATACGGCGGGTGCCAATGACGTCTTCTCCCGGTTTGGCAATGTCGGCCGTGCGCCAGCCGTCAGCCAGGGCCTGGTCCACCGCCCGCTCCACAGCATCCGCCTCGGCAGACAGCTGGAAGGAGTAGCGGAGCATCATGGCCACGGAGAGAATGGTGGCAATGGGGTTGGCCTTGTCCTGCCCGGCGATATCGGGGGCAGAGCCATGGATGGGCTCATAGAGGGCGGGGGCCGTATCTCCCATAGAGGCGGAAGGCAACAGGCCAATAGACCCGGTGATCATGGAGGCCTCGTCGGAGAGGATATCTCCGAACATGTTCTCGGTGACCACCACGTCAAACTGGCCCGGGTCCCGCACCAGCTGCATGGCGCAGTTGTCCACCAGTACGTCCTCATAGGCCACGTCGGGGTACTCCTCCGCCAGGCGGTGCATCACAGACCGCCACAAGCGGCTGGTCTCCAGCACGTTGGCCTTGTCCACACTGGACACTTTCTTCCGTCTCAGTCGAGCCATCTCAAAGGCTCGGCGGCCAATGCGCTCGATTTCCATCTCGGAGTAAGCCATCAAGTCGGTGCACTCCACACCTCGGTCCGAGGTCTCATAGCGGTCCCGCTTACCAAAGTACACGCCTCCGGTGAGCTCCCGCACCATCATCAGGTCAATACCCTTCTCGGCAGTCTCCTTCTTCAGGGGGCAGGCCTCGGCCAAAGCGGGTCGCAGAGCGGCAGGACGCAGATTGGCGTATAGCCCCAAGTCCTTACGAATGGCCAGCAGAGCGGTTTCCGGCCGCTGCTCGGCGGGCTTGTCGCTGCCCCACTTGGGGCCGCCCACAGCACCCAGCAGCACGGCATCACAGTTTTTACAGGTTTCGGCGGTGCCGTCGGGATAGCTCTTTCCCACCGCATCGGTGGCACAGCCTCCCAGCAGCACATCCACATAAGTGAAGGTGTGGCCGAACTTCTCTCCCACCTTGTCCAGGACGCCTACCGCCTCATGGACAATCTCAGGGCCGATTCCGTCCCCCCGAATCAGTGCAATTTTGTAATTCATTTGGCAATCCCCCTAGCTTTCAGAGAGTGGAGCAGGCCACCGTGCTCAATAATGCCGTTGACAAAGGCGGGGAACGGCGCTGCCTGGAAGGTCTGCCCGGTGGTTTGATTCTCAATGACACCCGTAGCAAAGTCCACCGTGACGCTGTCACCGGGAGAGATACCGTCCACCGCCTCCGGGCACTCCATGATGGGGAAGCCGATGTTGATGGCGTTGCGGTAGAAGATACGGGCAAAGCTCTTGGCGATGACGCACTTCACGCCACAGGCCTTGATGGCCAGGGGGGCGTGCTCCCGGGAGGAGCCACAGCCGAAGTTGCTGCCACCCACCACAATATCGCCGGGTTCCACAGTGGTGGCAAAGTCGACATCGATGTCCTCCATACAGTGGGAGGCCAGGGACTTCTCGTCCGGGGCGTTGAGGTAGCGGGCGGGGATGATGACGTCGGTATCCACGTTGTCGCCGTATTTGTAAATCTTCATCTTTTCATCCCTCCCTCAGATGGTGGCGGGGTCGGTGACCACGCCGGTGATGGCAGAAGCCGCTGCCACCGCAGGGCTTGCCAGAATGATCATGGAACTGGTGGGGCCCATGCGGCCCACGAAGTTGCGGTTGGTGGTGGCAATGGCCCACTCGTTGTCACTGAGCACGCCCATGTGGCCGCCCAGACAGGGCCCACAGGTGGGGGTAGATACCGCGGCCCCGGCCTGGATAAAGTCAGCAATGAGGCCCTCCTCCATAGCCTGGAGATAGATCTGCTGGGTGGCGGGAATGACAATGCATCGTACCCCGTCAGCCACCTTCTTTCCCCGGAGGATGGCAGCGGCCTCTCGCAGGTCCTTCAAGCGTCCGTTGGTGCAGGAGCCAATGACCACCTGCTGGATGGGCTTGCCCGCCACTTCGTCCACCGGCTGGGTATTAGAGGGCAAATGAGGCAAAGCCACAGTGGGACGCAGCGTGGACAGGTCGATCTCCACAGTGCGGGCATACACGGCGTCCTCGTCCGCCTCAAAGGCGGTCCAGGCCCGCTCCACCCGTCCGTTCAAGTAGGCGATGGTCTTCTCGTCCACAGGGAAGATGCCGTTTTTGGCACCTGCCTCAATGGCCATATTACAGATGGTGAACCGATCGTCCATCTCCAGGGAGGCCACGCCATCTCCGCAGAACTCCAGGGACTGATACAGAGCTCCATCCACCCCGATCATGCCGATGAGGTGGAGCACCACGTCCTTGCCACTGACATAGGGGGAGAGAGTTCCGGTGAGCTTGACCTGAATGGCCTGGGGCACCTTGAACCAGGCAAGACCGGTGGCCATGCCCGCCGCCATATCGGTGGAGCCCACGCCAGTGGAGAAAGCGCCCAGAGCGCCATAAGTACAGGTGTGGGAGTCTGCGCCAATGATGACCTCACCGGGGGCAGCCAAGCCCTTCTCGGGAATCAGGGCGTGCTCAATGCCCATCTGGCCCACATCGTAGAAGTGGGTGATGTGGTGCTTGTGGGCAAAGTCCCGGCACCTGGCGCACAGCTGGGCGGACTTGATGTCCTTACAGGGGGTGGAGTGGTCCAGCACAATGGCGATCTTGTCCTGGTCAAACACCGTGGACAACCCCGCCTTCTCAAACTCTTTGATGGCCACAGGGGTAGTAATGTCGTTGCCCAGCACCAGGTCCAGCTTGCCCTCTAAGAGCTGTCCGGCCTGTACCTGGTCCAAACCCGCTGCCCGGGCCAAAATTTTCTGCGTCATGGTCATACCCATGAGACGCACCTCCTTGTTTCTCAGGTTGTTCGGTACATTCATTATGCCAAAGCCTCTGGAAAAAGAATGTAACATGTGATACAATCTTAGGGAGATTGGAGGGAACGGCATGGCACAGTGGGACATCTTCGCCCGGGGGCAGACCCCCAAGTTGTACACCAAGGGGCAGATGATTTATCTCCAGGGAGAGCAGCCTCACCACTTTTACTACCTAGTGTCCGGCTCCGCCCGCAGCTTTCTCAGCAGCCCGGAGGGAGACGAGCGTATTTTGACCATCCACCGCAGTGGGGACCTGATGGGGGAGGCATCTTTTTTTGACCAGTACCCCCGGGTCAGCTCCGCCATGGCCTTGGAGGACAGCCTGGTGGTGTCCATTGACCAGCAGCGACTGGATCAGATCTTCATGGAGCACCCACAGCTGGCCCAGCCCATGCTGCGCTATCTGGCCCGCACCATTCGGATTCTCTCCGACCACGTGGACACTGCCTCTCTCCCAGCCATTGGCCGGGTAGCTCGGTACCTGCTGACCTTACCCCGAGGCGAGAACAACACCGTGGCGTGTACGCACGAGAGCATCGGCCAGGCCATTGGCATGAGCCGCATCACCGTCAGCCGGGCCATGAAGCAATTGGTACAGCAAGGAGCTGTGGAGACGGGGTACGGCACAGTACAGATTTTGGACGAAGGACAGCTTCAAGTGTTGCAAAACCGATAAACCAGCGAGGCCGGGAAGCCCCATCGAGCTTCCCGGCCTTCTCTCATGTTCCATGATCGTCAGAGATATCCACTCCAGTATATTGATTGTACATGGTATAGTTCCACGACACCATAGCCTCCAGAGGGTCAGCCAGGCTCAACTCTGCATGGCCGGAATCTACGCCGTCCTTGGTCACCCACAAAATAATCTGTCGGTCCACTCCCTTGTATTCTGCGGCAAACCATATCTCATACTCGTAATCCCCAACGAAATGATCTGCATAACCGTTTACACCGATGTACCGAACATTTTGAATTCCTCCAGCCTGTTCCAGTTCTTCCCCCAACGCCAGAAAACGTGCCTTGGTGTCCTCCTCAAAATGGTCCAGTTCTTCCGCTGGGATATGGCCCTCTTCCAACCATCGCTGCTTCGTATTCCTCAAATCCAGATATTCAAAGGCTTTCTCATAATCTCCAGCTTCCATATAGTGCATAAACCGATTGCCGAGGTAAATTTGCCGCAGGTTAGAAAAGCTGGGGCCTACACCTCTCACTTGTCCTACACCCAGGTAGAGTACAGGAATCAACAGAACTATAACCACAATGGATGCAATCCAGCGGTTGCGAATCTTTTTGAAACTCTTAGCTGCGGCCTTTTTCTCCTGTTTGGGTTTCACCTCCATCTCTGGCTCTGTGAGCTCCTGGACGGCTGCGTGCTGCTTCCCGCAGGCCTCGCACTCCCGCAAATGCTCCTCCACCGCCTCTCGGGTGGCCTGGCTGCACAGATTATCCTCGTACAGCGGCAGCAAGTCCTGCACAATGTCACATGACAACTTCATTTTGACACCTCCTGAATAATCTTCTGCTTGGCCCGATAGTAGGTCACTCTGGCCCACGTCTCGGATTTTTCATATAACTCTGCAATCTCCTTAAGCTTTACATCGGCATAGGTATGGAGAATAAACACATCCTTGTAGGGCTCACTGAGCTGCTGTACCGCCTGACGTACCCGCATACGCTCTTCCCGCTGAACGACCTGTTCCTCAGGAGTCAGTTCCTGAGCGGCTATCTCCACCATCTTCTCCACAGGACATGTCTCATGGTGTTTCTGTCTGCGGCATTCCTTCAGCCAGGCGTTTTTTCCGATCTGGCACAGCCAGGTGTACAGGCTGCTGCGCCCCTCGAATCGGTCAATATGTAAGAGAGCCTGATAGAACACGTCTTGTAACAAATCCTCGGCCATGGTCTCGTTCCGGGTCAGGGCCAGGAGAAACCGGTACACAGGCCGACTGTAGGTCTCATAAATCTCTTGAAATCCTGACATGTCTCTCCCCCCTTCTCCCGGCACTTTGTTTCCCCATTGTATCAGATCTCTTTTCTTGATTCATCCATTAGAACCCGAAACATACAAAACGTTACAAAAAAAGATGTGCCACAGAACCCATGTTCTGCGACACATCTTTTCCTTACAGAATGATGCAAATCAGGCCCCCGGACCCCTCGTTGATGATGCGCTGGAGGGTGTCCCGCAGCTTCTCCCGGGCATCCTCCGGCATACGCTTGAGTTTGGCCTGCAAATCCTCCCCCACCAGCTCGTGGAAGGAGCGGCCAAACATGTTGGAGTCCCAGATCTTTCCCGTATCCCCCTCGAACTGACGCAGGAGGAAGTCCACCATCTCCTCCGACTGTTTCTCCGTGCCCATGATGGGAGAGACCTCGGTTTTAATGTCCGCCCGCATCATGTGGATGGAGGGAGCCGAGGCTTTGAGGCGTACCCCGTAGCGGCCGCCCTGCTTGACGATCTCCGGCTCCTCCAGGGTCATCTCCTGGGGATCGGGCATGACGATGCCGTAGCCCGTCTCCTCCACCTGGGCCAGCGCCTGCTCCACCTTCTCATATTTCCGCTTCATGGAGGCCATCTGGACCAGCTGTCCAATGAGGTCTCCGTCGTCGTGAATCTCCAAGCCGCAGCGCTGGGACACCGTCTCATAGAACAGACTTCGTGGCAGCTCCAGCACCGCCGTTACCACGCCGTTACCCATGTCCATGCGGGTGATCTGGGCAGAGGCAATTTCCTCCCGCTGGTCCAAGGCCTCCACCGCTGCTTCTGTGTCCCGCAGCCGCTCCAACCCTCCGGCCTCTTGGCGAATCATCCCATAGAGCTGGCTTTTGATGGGGTGGTCAAAGGGGAGCACATCCACCCAGGAGGGGAGAAACAGCTCCAGCTGCTTCATGGGGAACTCGTGGAGCACCCCGCTCAGGATGGCCTCCACCGTCTCCTCGTCCAGGGTCAGGCAGTTCACCGCCAGGCAGGTGACCTGGTACTGCTGGGCAATATCCGCCTGGATGGCTTGGGCCCGGTCGCTGTAGGGCTGGGCGGAGTTGAGCAGCACCACAAAGGGCTTGCCCATGGCTTTGAGTTCCTCAATGACCCGCTCCTCCGCCTCCAGGTAGTCCTCCCGAGGGATGTCGGCGATGGTTCCATCGGTGGTCACCACAATGCCAATGGTGGAGTGGTCAGTGATGACCTTCTGGGTGCCCAGCTCCGCGGCCTGAGTCATGGGGACCTCGTAGTCCATCCAGGGGGTGGTCACCATCCGGGGCTGGTCTCCGTCCATCTGCCCCATGGCTCCAGGCACCATATAGCCCACGCAGTCAATGAGCCGCACGGAGAAGGAGCTGCCGTCATCCATGGACAGGCTCACCGCATCCTCCGGGACGAATTTAGGCTCGGCGGTCATCACCACGCGGCCGGACCCGCTCTGGGGCAGCTCATCCCGGGCCCGGTCCCGCAGATAGGTGTTCTGGATTTCCGGCAGCACCATGGTCTCCATAAAGCGTTTGATAAAGGTGGATTTTCCCGTGCGTACCGGACCAACCACCCCAATGTAAATATCGCCTTGGGTGCGCTGGGCGATATCCTCATACAATTTGTTGTGATCCACAGCAATTCCTCCTCACCGCAAGTTCTCTACATGTGTATGGGGATAAGCTGTGTAATATGCCACATCAAAAAATCGGCCGGAGAAACCCTCCGGCCGATTTTGGCGTGTTAGACTCGCTTGGTGGGAATGAGCAGAATCATTCCCTCCGGCACCGTCTCAGAGGCCAGCTCATTGGCGGTGCAGATATCCTGGATGGTGGCACCGCAGGCCTTGGCCACATCCCACAGCTGCTCTCCCGCATCCACCCGGCGAATGACCAGGGAGGGGCGGCTACACGGGCCCTCATAGGCACCCGTAGAAGCCACAGAACTGACACACAGCAGTTCCTCCTCCTTGGTGGTCAGCCAGCGGAACTCCAGCTCAAAGCGCAGGTCAATGCCGCCGCTGACAGCCGCCGCAGTCAAATCTCCCACCGCTCTGCAATGGACCTTGCGCTGGCACCCCTCCGGGATTTGATAGGGGCAGGTGACCAGAACACTGTCCGTGGCCCCACGCAGCTCTCCCTCCTCGTCCAAATACAGCATGTGTACTTGAATCTGGGCGGCTAGCTCGTTTCCGTGCTCTCCGCTGCGCTGGGTCACTTCCTTGACCACGGCGAAGCTGTCCAGCACCTGCTTGGCCTCCACCGAGGTCTGATAGAAGTGCCGGACACTTTGGCTGGTGCCGCCTGTCTCCGCCAGGGTACATAGAGGACAGGGAGAACGTTGGGCATCCAGCCGACAGCTCACAGAGTACACATCGGAGAGCAGTGTCACCTCCCGCTCCATACGCACCACCGCCTGGGCGCAGGCCTCCACAGTGACCTCCAGTTCTCCCTCTCGCAGGCGACAGTCCACGCTTTTCAGGCGCACGTCCACCTGAGAGCCCTGGTCCCCCGCCTCCTGCTCCACGTCCAGCACCTGGGAGAAGGGGAGCTCGAAACAGGTGGAAGTGACGCTGTCCCCGCACTGGTATACCAGGTACAGCTTCACAGAGCCCTTCACCACCAGCTTACGGCCGATGAGCTTTCCCTCCATCACATCCAGCTGGGGTCGGCACAGCAGCAGCTGCTGCACCTCTCCCTTGGAGGGGGGCATGCGCACCAGATCGGAGAAGAGGAAAGGTTTCTCCACCACCCCGGTGATCACAATGTCCCGAGCGGGCAGAAGTCGCTTCTCCAAGCTCCCCTCCGGGCCGCCCTGGACGTCGGTGTTCACCTCTTTGGCCGCCAGCTCATAGGCGGTGAGCTCCACCATAATTTCCGCCCGAGCCACCACTTTTCTGGGATTGATCGCCCGGGCATCCGCGAAGGTGACCGTGGCGCTGGATTGCACCACGGTGGTGGTGCGCAGCGATGGATGGTCTTTCAAGCACTGGAAGGGGATGGCCACCTCCAAGGTCTTGGGCAGCTGCTCCCCCTCAGGGATGTAGAACACCGTGGTCTGGATGGTGCCTGTCAGCCGCACCGTTCCCTCTCCCGGCTCGCAGTCCCGGACATACACCCGCCCCACCGCCGTAACGATGCGGGCAATGTCCGGGTAAGTATCCGGCACAATGCTCTCCAGCGTCTCCTCCTGGGTCACCGCAGTGTCCAGAACCTGGCGGTATCCCTCCAGCACCACAGGCTGTAACTCCATATCCATAGACATCCTCCCTTTGTCCACATTCTGAGGTATCTATATGACCATGGAGGCCGGGATATTCCCTCAACCCGAGATGCCGAAAATCCGGCGCATAATCCCACACAGAGCTTTGGGAAACTTTACAACTACGATCCGCATAAACAACAGCCTCTCCTTTCCATGCTGAAATCTACTACAGCATATGTAAGAAGAGGCTGTCTGGTTCCTGATCCAATTTATTTTTCCCATTGGGGGCGGGACTTCACTTGATCGTACAGGCGCACATAGCTCTGGTAGCGGCTGGGAGCGATGGCACCGTTGTCCACCGCCTCCCGCACCGCGCAGCCCCGCTCCTTGACGTGGGCACACCCCACAAAGCGGCACTGCTCCAAATAGGGGCGGAATTCCCGGAACGTGTGGGCCAGCTCCTCCTTGGGGATGAGCTCCATCTGTTCCACATCGAAGGCGGAGAATCCGGGGGTGTCTGCCACCAGTCCTCCACCCACCCGAAACAACTCCACGTGGCGGGTGGTGTGGCGGCCACGGCCCAGCTTTTCGCTGACCTGACCCACCTTCAAGCCGAATTGCGGGCACAGGGCGTTGAGCACGCTGGACTTGCCCACACCGGAATTTCCAGTGAATGCGGAGATTTTCCCATCCAGAACCCCCAGCAGCTGCTCCAGGCCTTCGCCCGTCTGGGCGCTGATGGCAAAGGACTGAAATCCAGCCCTCTGATACAGCTCCACCAGCTGAGTGGCGGGCTCTAGATCGCACTTGTTAAAGCAGATGATGGGCTGGCACCCCTTGTACTCGGCCAGAGATACCATCCGGTCAATGAGGAATGGGTCCGTGACCGGGATAGCCCCGGAGGCCAAAATCACCAGCTGGTCCATATTGGCCACCATAGGCCGCTGGAACTGGTTGGAGCGGGGCAGGACCTCATCCACCATCCCGGTGCCGTCCTCGGTCACCGTAATGGCCACGTGGTCCCCCACCAGCGGGGTGATCTTCTGGTGGCGCAGTTTCCCACGGCCCCGGCAGGTGATGGGCTCTTGCTCTGCCCCCACGTCCACATAATAGAAGCCGCTGAGGGCCTTAATGATGGTACCCGTCATACGTTAAAACTCCAAATTATAGCTCTCTACTTGCACCCCGTCGATTTCAATGGTCACCCGCTTGGTGGTGCCAGGGCTCTGGGTCACTTCACGGGAGAAGTTGCCCTGCTCATCGGCATTCCAGGAGCCGTCAAAGACGGTGGTGGAGCCCAGGGTTACCTTCAAATTGATGGTACCGGTATAATCGCTGAGGTCCACAGTGATGGTCTTTTTCACCGGGGCGTCTGTGGTCACCACCGGGGGATTGGTGACAGGAGGCTGGGTGGCCTCTGGGCCAAGGCTGACTTGGAGGTCAATGGTGGTGCCAGGGTCCACCATGGTCTCCTTTTCAATGCTCTGCCACATCACCTTGCCGGCGGCATAGGTGTCGCTGTGATACTCCTTCACATTGGCCTTGAGCCCCTGCAGCTCCAGCTGGGCCTTCACCTGCTCCAGGCTCAATCCCACGTAATCGCCCACAGCTACCTTTTGATTCTCCTTGCCCTTGCTGACCACCAGGGTCACCTCGTCCCCCTCTTCCAGCTCGGTATCCTTCTTGGGGGTATAGGAGATGATATAGCCCTCTTCCGTGGTGGAGGAATACTCCTCCTCTGTGACCACTTTGAGTTTCATATCCTCCTTCAGCTTCTTCAATGCCCGTTCCAGTTCCCAACCCGTGACGTCAATCATCTTCAGTTCCTCTGTTCCGCCACTGATGGTAACGGTGATGGTGGACTTGCCATCCTTGACCTTTTCATCGGCCTCAGGGGTCTGCTCACAGATCTGGTCCTTCTCATACTCCTCGTTGAACACCGTCTCGCCCACCTCGATGGTGAAATCGCCCAGGATGGAGGGGTCCTTTTCCAACTCCTCCAGGGTATAGCCCAACAGATTGGGTACGGTGTACTCCTTGGCCGGAGCAAAGATGGCACCTCGGATGAAATTAAAGAGGAAGATCACAATACCCACTACGAAGATAAGGATAGCCGCCACGGCGACCGCAATGGGCGGAAGCTTGACTCGGCCTCCGAACAGCTTGATGCGCTCGGTCCGCTCTCCCTCCTCATCATAGTACTCGTCATCCTCGTCGTACAATGCTCCAGTGTCGTCGGAGACTGGTTGCTGCTGCTCCGGCTCCCGGGCACCGGGAACGGGGATCACCCGAGTGGGCTCCTCGATGTTGTCGATACGGATGGTGTCCGAGCGAACGGCATCGGGATTTTTCTGAAACTCCGTCACCGCATCCAACATATCCTGAGCGGAAGCATAGCGCTGGTTGGGATTGGGGGCCATGGCCTTCATGGTGATGGCCTCCAGACCCACGGGGATATCAGGATTCAATTCCCGAGGCTGAATGGGAATGGAGTTGATGTGCTGAATGGCAATGAGCACCGGGGTCTCGCCCTCAAAGGGCAGCCGCCCGGTGAGCATCTCATAGAGCATGACACCCACAGAGTACAGGTCCGACCGCCCGTCGATGTGGCTGCCCTTGGCCTGCTCTGGGGAGATATAATGCACCGACCCAATGGCCTCCTGGGTCAGGGTGGCCTGAGAGGACGTCAGGCGGGCAATGCCAAAGTCGGCCACCTTAATGCTCCCGTCCCGCAGCACCAGAATGTTGTGGGGCTTGATATCCCGGTGGATGATGCCCCGGCTGTGGGCATGGTCCAGTGCCCGCAGCACCTGGGAGATAAAGTGCAGGGCCTCCTGCCACTTCAAGGGCGTGCCGCGCTTTTGCATATATTGCTTCAAGGTCATGCCGTCAATGAGCTCCATGACGATGTAGTTGAGCCCATCGCTCTGGCACACGTCATAGACACCCACAATATTGACATGGGACAGCATGGCAACCGCCTGAGACTCCGCCTGGAAACGGCGGCGGAACTCCGCGTCGCTGGCCAGCTCTGGCTTTAGGATCTTGATGGCCACCAGCCGATTGAGCCGATGGCAGCGGGCCTTATACACCACGGCCATGCCACCCACGCCAATACGCTCTAAAATCTCATAGCGATTGTCGAGCATTTTACCTATGTATTGATCCATGGTAAATGTTCCTCCTCGTTGTGGTTCACCGCTGCGCCATGACAATGGTCACATTGTCCGGCGCACCGTGCTCCAACGTCATACGCATCATACTGCGGCACCGCTCCTCCAGGGGGCGCTGCTCCACAGCCTGCTCCAGCAAAACCTGGTCGGTGAGGACGTTGGACAGGCCGTCGCTGCACAGCAGCAAGCTGTCTCCCTCCCGCCAGGTCACATGGTAACAATCTGCCGTCACATCCCGGTCCACACCCAGCGCCCGGGTAATCAGGTTCTTCTTGGGGTGGGTACGGGCCTGCTCCGGGGTGATATCCCCCCGAGAGACCAGCATCTGTACCAGGGAGTGGTCACAGCTGACCTGCTGAATCTCTCCATCGTGGATGTGATAGCAGCGGCTATCCCCTACGTTGATGACATAGGCCTCCTGGTCCAGCAGCAATGCCGCCACCAAGGTGGTCCCCATCCCACGATACTGCTCATCGGTGCGGGAGAGCTGGTAGACGTGGGTGTTGGCCTGGTCACAGGCCTGGCGGAGCAGCTGGGTACAGTCCTGCTCCCCCTCCGGGACCCCATCCTGGCACAGCTCCTCCAGTTTCGCAGCAAAACTCTCCACTGCAATGGCGCTGGCCACATTGCCCGCTCGCGCGCCGCCCATACCGTCGCAGACCACCGCAATGGCCACCTGCTCGCTGAGCTGGCGCACGGCATAGCTGTCCTGGTTCTCACTGCGTACCGAGCCGATATCCGTCATTCCAAATATGTTCATAGGGCTTCGTCCTTTCCGGGCTGGAGCTGATCTTGCTGCATGTGCTTCCGGCGCAGCTGACCACAGGAGGCGTCGATGTCGCCCCCCAGCTTACGCCGTACGGTGGCTGTGATGCCCTGGGATTCCAACCGTTTCTGGAATTGCCGCACCCGGCGGCTGGGCTTGAGGGGAGACTCCTCCACGTGGTTCAGGGGAATCAAATTCACATGTCCAGGCTGACCCCGCAGCAGCTTCACCAGCAGGTCCGCCTGCTGGTCGCCGTCATTGACGCCGTCGATCATGGCGTACTCGTAGGAGATACGCCGTCCCGTCTGCTGGAAATACCGCCGACAGGTGTCCATCAGCAGGTCCACCCCCACGGCCCGGTTCACCGGCATCAGCTTGGAGCGGGTCTCGTCATCGGGGGCGTGAAGGGATACGCTTAGAGTTAATTGTAACCCCAACTGTGCCAATTTGTCAATTTTCTTCACCAGGCCACAGGTGGACAGGGAGATGTGGCGCATGCCGATGTTCACACCCTGGGGGTGGTTGACCAGGTGCAAAAATTGGATTACATTGTCAAAATTGTCCAGAGGCTCCCCAATTCCCATCATCACGATGTTGGAAATCTCCGCTCCGCTGTCCAGCTGGGTAAAAATGATCTGGTCTAAAATTTCGCTGGGCTGCAAATCCCGGACCTTTCCACCCAGGGTGGAGGCGCAGAACTTACACCCCATGTTGCACCCCACCTGACAGGACACGCACACGGTATTCCCGTGCTGATAGCGCATGAGCACCGTCTCCACGCAGTTGCCGTCCCGCAGCCGCCACAGGTATTTGATGGTGCCGTCTAAGGCGGACTGCTGCTTGCGCTCCACAATGGGGGCGGTGATGTAGCACTGCTCCTTCAAGGTCTCCCGCAGAGCCTTGGGCAGATCGGTCATCTGGTCAAAGGAGGTCACGCCACGGTGCAGCCACTGGAAAATCTGTTTGGAGCGAAAGGCGGGCTGTCCCAACTCCTTGAGATACGCCCCCAGCTGGTCAGGCAGCATGGATTTGATGTCGATCACGGCTCAGGCCTCCTTCTTTCGCAGACGGGCCACGAAAAAGCCGTCTGTGTGATGTATATGGGGCCAGAACGTCATCATGCCTTCCTGGCGCCCAAAATGGGGCAAATCAAATGCCTCCAACGTAAATTCTGGGTGTTGCTGCAAAAACCACGCCACCACGTCCTGATTTTCCCGCTCCCGCAGGGTGCAGGTGGCATAGATCATCACCCCGCCGGGGCGCACGTAGGCCGCGCAGTTGTCCACGATGCCCTTTTGCACCTGGGGCAGCCCATCCAGAGGCTTGGGGT
The DNA here is from genome assembly GCF_002161675.1 of Pseudoflavonifractor sp. An44. GTDB lineage: Bacteria > Bacillota > Clostridia > Oscillospirales > Oscillospiraceae > Enterenecus > Enterenecus faecium. The sequence goes on along the minus strand of NZ_NFIH01000002.1, from coordinate 37,151 downwards.
CCTTATAGCGGATGTCCGGCTTCTTGCGGATGATGCCCAGACCCGAGCAGGGCACATCCACCAGCACCGTATCAAACCGCTCCACCCAATCCTCCCGGCGCTGGACGGCGCTTTGCAGCTGGGCGGTCAGAATGGACAGGCCCAGACGGCTAGCCCCCGCCTCCAGCAGCTTGATTTTGTGGGGATGAATGTCACAGGAGATGATTTCCCCCTGATTGTTCATGTCCACGCCAGCGGCAAAGGACTTGCCGCCGGGAGCGGCACAGCAGTCCAAAACCCGCTGGCCCGGCTGGACATGTGCTGCCGTCACGGCCAGGCGTGCCGCCGCATCCTGGATGTAGAAATAGCCCTTCTGGTAGGCGTTCAGCCGCTCCATATCTCCGGTGCTGCTCAGGAGCAGGCAACCTTCCAACCAGAGGTGGCGCTGTACCTCCACCCCGTCCCGCTCCAGCTCCTCCACCGCCTGGTCCACGGTGCATACCACCGTGTTCACCTGGGCCGTGGTGGGGGGCTGGCAGTTGTCTGCCTGGGCCCAGGCCTTCACGCCGTCCACGCCCAGCACCTGGGCAAACTCCTCCACCAGCCACCGGGGGTGGCTGGTCTGGAGGGCGATGGTCTCCAGCTCGTCCTTCCCCTTGGGAAGAGGCAAGGGCATGTCCCGGAGGATACCCCGGAGCACACCATTGACCATCCCAGCCGCTCGGGGATTGCGGCAGTGCTTTTTGGTCAGCTGGACCCCTTCATTTACCGCCGCACTGGGTGGAATCTTGTCCATATACAGGATTTGATAGAGGGAGAGGCGCAGAATGGACAGCACCTTGGGTTCCAGTTTTTTCAGGCCACCAGTGCATCGGCGTTCCAGATACCAGTCCAAAGTCATCCGGGTTTGGAGCACGCCAAAGCACAGCCGGGTGGCCAAGGCGGCATCCCGACGGTCCAGGGCGCTCTCTTTCAGTATTCGCTTCAAATGTCCCTCAGACCAGGCCCCCTGCTTGTCACAGGCTGTCAGGGTCAACATGGCCGCTTCTCTGGCAGAACCCATAGGTAAACTCCTCTCAGATGGCTTTCTTCTCCTTCAGGGGGTGGCCCAGCAAAAAAGCATGGGCCGCCATAGCCTTCTTCCCGTCGGGTTGAAGCTCCAAAATTTCCAATACGGTGCCCTCTCCACAGGCCACCCACAGGCCACGCTTGTCTGCCTTGACGCAGGTGCCAGGGGCCTGGGCTGTCTGCTCGGTTCCCACCGCCGTGCGGATGATCTTGCACCGCACGCCGTCCACCACTGACGTGGCGGCGGGCCAGGGAGTCAGGCCCCGCACCTGGTTGTGGATTTGGGTGGCAGTATGGGTCCAGTCAATGGGGGACAGGGCCCGGGAGAGCATGGGGGCGTAGCAGGACTGGGCATCGTCCTGGGGTACTGCCACCGCCGTTCCCTGCTCCAACTGCTCCAGCACCTGGGGCAACAGGTCTGCCCCCATCTGAGCCAGACGGTCGTGGAGCTGCTGGGCGGACTCATTGAGATCAATGGGCGTGGCGGCGCTGGCCAGCATGTCGCCGGTGTCCAGCCCCTCTGCCATATACATGATGGTCACTCCGGTCTCGCTCTCCCCGTTGAGGATGGCCCAGTTGATGGGGGCTGCACCCCGGTACTTGGGGAGGAGAGAGGAGTGGACGTTGATACACCCCAGAGGGGGCAGCTGTAAAATATCCACGGGGAGGATTTTGCCGTAGGCCGCCACCACAATGAGCTGGGGAGCCAGCTCCCGCAGCTGCTCCAGGGCGCTTCCATCCCGCAGGGTGGTGGGCTGGAATACAGGAATTCCAACCGACAAGGCATACTCCTTCACAGGAGGCGGCAGCAGCTTCATGCCGCGGTTTTTGGGCTTGTCCGGCTGAGTGAAGACTCCACACACCTCATGGCCATCCTCCACCAGGCGGCGCAGAGAGGGGACGGCAAAGTCCGGGGTGCCCATAAAGACGATTCTCATGCGTCCTCGTCCTCCATGGCATCCAACTCGTCCACCGTGTAGAGCCGGTCGGTGTGCTCCACAAACAGGTGCCCGTCCAGGTGCTCCAGCTCGTGGCAGAAGCAGCGGGCCACAATGCCCTCACCACTCATCTCGAAGAAGTTGCCGTTGCGGTCCTGGGCCCGCACGGTGGCGGTGGCGGGACGGGTGACCACGCCGTACTTTCCGGGCACAGACAGACAGCCCTCCAGACCAGTCTGCTCTCCATCCGAGGCAATGATCTGGGGGTTGACCAGCTCCACCATGTTCTCCTGGTCGTCCATGACGATGACCACTCGGCGCAGAATGCCGATCTGGGGGGCAGCCAGGCCCACACCGTTGGCCTGGGCCAGAGTCTCCTTCATATCGTCCAGCAGATCGTGCAGCTTCTCGTCAAATTTCTCCACCGGGTGGCAAGTCTTAGCCAGCGCCGGATCTCCTTGGGTCAAAATGGTTCTCAAAGACATTGTTAGGTCCTCCTTTGTTGGATTAATCCTGAGGGTTGATATCTGCATACACCGACACGCCCCGGTTGGCCTTGTCTGTCTGGGCCTGGCGCACCATGTGGGCCACCAGCTCCCGGGCTTGTCTGGTATTTTTGGTCTGTAACGTCAAATGATAGCGGTAGCGGTTATTCACCTTCACCACCGCCGCCGGAGCGGGGCCCAGCAGGCGACACGCCATGGAGCGATAGCCGGGCTGGGAGAGAATCTGCTCAAAGGCCTGGCGCAGCCGCATGCACACCCGCAGCACCTCGTGCTCCTGGTCTCCGGTGATGTGCAACACGAAGAAGTCCCCAAAGGGGGGACAGTCCCGGAGCTGGCGCATACGGATTTCCTGCTCGTAAAACCCGTCATAGTCCTGACGGGAGGCACACTGAATGACCTCATTGCCAGGAGTAAAGGTCTGGATGAAGGCCCGTCCGGTCTTGCCGCCCCGTCCTGCCCGGCCCACCACCTGGGTGAGCAGAGAGAAGGTGCGCTCTCCGCCCCGGTAGTCCTCCACATACAGGGTCTGGTCAGCGGCCACCGCCCCCACCAAAGTCACATTTTCAAAGTCCAGCCCCTTGGCCACCATCTGGGTGCCCACCAGCACCGGGATTTTCTCCTCCCGGAACTGGGCCAGCAGCTTGGCATGGCCCTGGACGCCAGACACGGTATCGGTATCCATGCGCATCACCGACACGCCGGGAAAGAGGCGTTGCAGTTCCTCCTCCACCTTCTGGGTGCCCAGCCCCACAAAGCTGTAAATACCACCGCACTGGGGACAGTGCTGGGGTAGAGGCTGAGAATAGCCGCAGTAGTGGCACATGAGTCGGCCGTTGGCCTTGTGGTAGGTCAGGTGTACCGAGCACCGGGGGCAGCTGGGGGACTCCCCGCACTCTCCGCACACCACCATCTGACTACTGCCTCTCCGGTTGACAAAGAGAATGGCCTGTTCTCCCCGGTCTATGGTCTCTCTTAAAGCCTCTACCAGAGGCTGGCTGAGGGCAACTCCGTTCCCCTCACGCAGCTGCTCCCGCATATCCACCACCGTCACCTGGGGCAGTTCCCGCTGGTTGAAGCGGTGCTCCAAAGTAAACAGGTGGTAGGTGCCTGCCTTGGCGTGGTACATGGTCTCCACTGATGGGGTCGCCGAGCCCAAAAGAAGCAGAGCATTCTCTTTCGAACACCGGAACTTGGCCACATCTCGGGCGTGATACCTGGGGTTCTGCTCAGACTGGTAGGTGGGTTCCTGCTCCTCATCCAGCACCAGAAGTCCCAGGTTGCGCACCGGGGCAAACACCGCCGAGCGGGTACCCACCACCACCATGGCCTGACCAGAGCGGACCCGTTTCCACTCGTCGTACCGCTCTCCCGTGGATAGGCCACTGTGGAGAATGGCCACCTGCTGGCCAAACTGGCAGGTAAATTGGTCCATGAGCTGGGGGGTGAGGGAGATCTCGGGCACCAACACCATGGCACCCCTGCCCTCCTTCAGGCCCTTGTGGATGAGCTGGATATAGACCTGGGTCTTACCGCTGCCCGTGACTCCGTATAGCAGGGCGGCAGCGGCCTGCCGGGTCTCTATCAGCGCCCACAGCCCTTCCATGGCCCGCTGCTGTTGCTCATTGAGGGCCACAGGGGTGGGAGCCTGGGCATTCTGCACGCCCACCTGAGGCGGGCGGCGGAACACCTCTTGCTTGCGCAGGGTGAGAAGCCCCTGTTTTTCCAGGGACCGCAGCGTACTCATGGAGGCCCCAGTGAAATAACACAGCTCCTTGGCGGACACCTCTCCCATCTCGCCCAGAACCTTGATTGCCTGGTACTGGAGAGGTGCTCTCCGCCGTCGGCCGGACACCTGGGCTAAGGCCTCCTCCGGCTCCACCGCCAGGGCCACCCGCTGTTCCAGCTTGTCCTTCACCCCGGGGATTCCGTCCGCCCGGCGGACGATGCCCCCCGCCTCAGACAAGCGGCGCAGGGCAGGCCAAGGGTCCGCCCCGTCAAAGGCCCGCTGAATCTCGCTGAGTTCCGCGTTGCCTCCATAGGCGCACAGGACGTCCGCCAGACGCACGGACGGCCGGTCCTCTCCGGCCAACTGGTACAGGGCCTCCCGGTCCAGTCCTGGAGCTATGCTCCAGCTCTCTTTCAGAGCGTACCAGAGCCCGGCGGGGAGCATCACCCGAATGGCCTCGTACACGGTGCAAAAGTAGTGCTCCCGCATCCACAACGCCAGCTGGATGTTCTCCCCAGTCAGCACCGGCTCCTGGTCCAGCACCGTCTGAATGGGTTTTAAGGCATCCACATTCTCCTGCTGGCCCAAGGCCAGCACAATGCCGTCACTGAGCCGGTTTCCCCGGCCAAAGGGGACGGCCACCCGCATTCCCACCTGCACACGGGACGCCATGTGCGGGGGAATTTTATAGTCAAAGGGGCGGTCAATGGCGTAGACGGCGGCTGCCACTGCGATTTTTGCTGTCTGTGGCACCTCCCGTCAACCTCCTCCTTTTGACCGCGAAAGGGCAAGCAGCGCCTCGCCGCTTGCCCTGGCTTCACAGGCCGTGCCTTTTGACTTCTTACTCTTCGGTCTCCTCAACCGGTTCCTCCACCTGCAGCTGGCCGTCGGCCACCTCGCGCACGGCCAGAGTCACCGCCTTCTCCTCCAGGGGGATACCGGTCTGCTCCGACTCGCTGGAAATCTCACGGGCACGGTGGGCCACCACATTCACCAGCATGTAACGGCTGGGCACTTTCTCCAACAGGTCCTTCATAGGGGGATAGAGCAACATAATTCTTCAATCCTTTCGTTTTCTTCCAATTAGTCGTTGGTGCCGATGATGCTCTCGGCCAGCTGAATTCGCTTGTTGACTCGGCAACTCTCCGCCTCCAGGATGGACAAAATCTCCTGGGCGGCGGACATCACGTTGTCATTGACCACCAAGTAGTCGTACTTGGTGCACTCCCGGCACTCTTCCCGGGCTTTGGCCAGCCGCTGGGCAATCACATCCTCGCTGTCGGTGTTGCGCTTGCGCAGTCTGCGGGAGAGTTCCTCCAGAGAGGGAGGGATGATGAAGATACACACAGCCTCCGGGCACTTTTCCCGCACCTTGGCTGCACCCTGGACCTCAATATCCAGCAGCACATCCACACCGGCTTGCAGCTTCTCCTCAATGATTTTGAGCGAGGTTCCGTAGTAATTGTCCACATACTGGGCATACTCCAAAAACTCATTGTCCCGGATCATGCGCTCAAACTCTTCTCGGGCGACAAAGTTGTAATTTACGCCGTGCTCCTCACCCACCCGGGGCTGCCGGGTGGTAAAGGACACCGAGAAATGGATGTCCCGTCGGCTGCTGAGCAACTCGGAGATCACCGTGCTCTTGCCCACCCCGGAGGGACCGGACAGAACGATCAACTCGCCACGTTTTTTCTTCTTCATATCTCTTTCTCTCCCATCTGCTCTTCTTCCGGTGACGAGGGGTCAAACCGCTGCCCCAGCACCTCCGGGGTCAGGGATGACCACACCACATGTCCACTGTCCATAATCAGCACCGATTTGGTCTTGCGGCCAAAGCTGGCGTCGATGAGCATACCCCGATCTCGGGCCTCCTGGCCCAAGCGTTTGATGGGGGCAGATTCCGGGCTCACCACTGCCACCACCTTCCGGGCTGACACCACATTGCCAAACCCAATGTTGATCAGTTCCATGCCGTCACCTCGGTATCACTCCAGATTTTGGACCTGCTCGCGAATCTTCTCGATCTCCGCCTTGATGTCCACCACCACCCGGGCAATGTCGATGTCATTGCACTTGGAGCCAATGGTGTTGGCCTCCCGGTTGAACTCCTGAATGAGGAAGTCCAGCTTGCGGCCCACAGCGCCGCCCTGGTCCAGCAGCTCCCGCAGCTGGGCGATGTGACTGCGCAGGCGCACCGTCTCCTCGTCCACTGCCACCTTGTCGGCAAAAATAGCCGCCTCGGTGAGAATCCGGCTCTCCTCAATCTGGGTGTTCTGGAGAATTTCCGCCATCTTGGCCTCCAAGCGGGCTCGGTACTCCGCCACCGTCTGGGGGGAGCGCTCCTCTACCTTGGACACCAGTCCCTCGATGGTCACAGCCCGGCCGAGAATGTCCTCTGCCAAGCGCTGCCCTTCCCGCACCCGCATGGAGTCAAAGTCCGCCAGCGCGGCATCCAGAGCCCCCAGAAGCCCGGCCTTCACCTGCTCCTGGTCCTGCTCCTTTTTCTCAACCGTGAGCACGTCGGGAAAGCGGGCCAAATCGGTGGCGTAATAGCTGCCCTTCACCCACTCGCCCTTGCCCAGATCATAGAGTTTGGCCAGAGCCTGGATATAGGATTTGGCCAGGCCCTCGTTGACGGTCACCGTGGAGTCATCTTCCGCCTGGGCGGTCAAGGTGACAAACACATCCACCTTGCCCCGGGAAATGGAACCCTGCACCCGGCTTTTCATGGCGTCCTCCGCAAAAATGTACGCTCTGGGCATCTTGATGCCGCAGTCCAGATAGCGGTTGTTCACCGACCGCACTTCCACGGTGAAAGTGCCGCCCTCGTAGCTGCACTCCCCTCGTCCGTATCCGGTCATACTCTTAACCATGGTTTCATCAGCCCTTTCTCCAGTTTCTTCCCTTCCCCATGCGGGAGAGATAGGCTGCAATCAGCCCGCTAAAGCCAAAGTCATATAGTAAAAACACCACGTTACCCAGCACATACATCAGCCCCAAGTGCAACTGCTCCAGAGGCAGGCCGTCCAGTGCTACCGCCTTGGTGACCAAGACCACAACTGTGTAGGCCAGGTTGAAAAACACCAGCTTACAGAGGATCTCCAATGGTTTGCGTCGCAAGGCCTCCACCTTGGACTTTACCACCGGGTACAGGCCAAATAGGGCAGCATACAGGAGCACACAGAACTTATCCGGTACCAGAAGCAGCCCCAGCACCGACACCGCACCCCAACACAGCAGTCCGGCGGAAGTTCCACCGGCAATCACCACACCTGCGCAGGGTACCCCTGCCAAGGCCACCAGGCCGATGGCTCCGGTGGGTGAGATGGCCGAGCCGTACAGCAAAATGATGGACACCGCCCCCAACAGGGCCGGATAGGTGATGCTGCTGGCAGATTTGCCTGGTTTCATATCAATTACATCCCCCACACAGACAGTTCAGGCAGAGCATGGTGGTACAGCAGTCCAGGCTGTCGCACTGCCCTCCGGTCATATTGGTATTATACCCATAGCCGCCCTGCTGCATCATGGACAGAGCCTGGCGGTACTCCATGTTCCCCGGCTCCATCTGGCAGGCGATCTGATAGTTCTGTCTGGCCTCGTCCAGCCAGCCTCGGCGGTAGGCGATACTACCCATGAGGAAGTACCACTCGCCGTTTTTGCTGGAGATGCCCCGGAGCAGCTGTTCCGCCCCGTCCAGGTTTCCCATATTGATATACTGGCGCACCTGAGCAAAGGAAGTGGAAGAGGAAGAGTCGCCTCCACTGTACTGACCCTGGTATCCGTAGGACTGGGAATAGTCCCCCTGATACCCGCCGCCGGTGCTTCCGCCCCCGCTGCGCGCCTTGGTGATGGCGTCGTAGGCCTCGTTGACCTCTTTCATCTTCTCCTCTGCCAGATCGGCCAGAGGGTTATTCTGGTAGTTGTCCGGGTGGTATTTCCGGGCCAGTTCCCGATACGCACGCTTGACTTCATCATCACTGGCGTTGGGGCTGACCCCCAGCACCTCATACGGATCTCTCATGCATGTATCTCCCTTTGTGTAGCTTTTTGACTTCCTTCCATCGCCCGTCCATCACAGCGCTCTGCACGGCGGGAAGGCCAATGCACAAAATATTTTCTATGACGTGGTCCCACTCTCCCAGTTCCAGCAAACTGGCAGCACTATATGCCAGCCGTACCGAATGGGTACAGGTGGTGGCCACATACTCCTGCTCCTCTTTGGCCCTGCCCTCAAAGCGGGCGTCCAGAGGGTTGTATCGCCCACAAGCTCGATCCTCGTCCAGATCATCCCATGCATCCATCAGGTAAATCCAGCGCCCCAAATGGTACAATAACTGTTCCAGAATACGGGCCTGGTCCCCTTGGGCCTGCTCTGAGGCCGCAGAAGCTAACATGGCAGCAAACTCATGGGCCACAGCATCCAGCCGAGGAGAGCGCTGGGCTTCCAATTGGTCCAGGCGCTCCAGACAGCCCTGCACCTGGTCCACAAAGCCCGGACAGGCCTGGGCCGCTCTCCGGTATGGCCTGTGAAACCAGCGGCGCAAGAACCGGTACGGAAGTCCGCTCCAAAAGCCGTGGTCCTTCACATCGTCGTCCAACTTGTGCCAAGTGAGAATCAGACTCACATCGGCCGCCCGCTCCATTCCTGGTCCCCTCAGGCACGCCTTGGGCTTGCGGATGGGGTGGGCGGGACAGCGCTGGCACACAGTCCGGTCACCTCCCTGGCAGATTTGCAGGAGGATGGCCAGGAGGGTCAAGTCATAGTTTAAGGTAAATCGGGTCCAAAACCCATGTCTCTTCCCCATCTCGTGGCACAGGCCACAGTAGGCGGATTGGTACAGGTCCTTCTCCTCCTGGGAGAGCTGGGTCAGGGCCGGTCTGACATATCCAAACATAATCAGGCTCTATAGAGGGAGACCACAATTTTATAGTCTCGCCCCACCACGTCGATTTGATCACGGGTGCCGACACTGTCCAAATAGACGTTGGCGGTCACCGTATATTGCCCGGCGGCCTGGTTGATGTCCTTCAAGTCTGCCACCACCCGGATTTTATCCGGCGTGACGGCATCCAGCAGCTCCTGGCTGCCCCGGACCTCCACCTCCACCATCTGGGTCAGCGCTTTGGCCGCCCAGCCGTCGGGAGGAGAAATGCAGTCGATGTTGGTAACCTCCACGGTCTTGCTCTTCAGAGAGTCGTCCAGGTCCAGGGTGGCTGTCACCTGGGTGACGCCGCTGATGTTGGTCAGCTCATCCGTGATCGCGATATCAAAGGTGATCACATCCCCATCGTGGACGGTACCCAAATCAATGGTGCCCAGAACGATGGAGCCCTCAGACTGGATGGCCTCCACGGCCGTCTTGCTGCCGGCTACCGTGAGAGACTCCTGGCTCAAGGTGCAGGTCACCTGGTCCAGGGAGACGCCGCCGCCTGCCACCAGCTCCACCTTCAAGGGGATGTCTGCCGTGGCCAAGATGGGGAAGGTGGTGTGCACCGTAGCCACCGAGCACTCCACGTCCAGATTGTCAATGACGTCGCCACTGGCGCCGATGAAGCGGTAGGGGAAGTCCCCACGCACGTTTTCGGAGAGGTTTTCACCCGTGACCACCACTTCGGCATAGGACACCTGGTTGACCAGCTCCGCCTGGCCGCTGATGGTGATCTTATTGGGGGAGAAAACAAAGTCCTCCTGGTCTCCAGCCAGATATCCCTCTGCAGTGGTACCTTCAAACTTACCTCGCAACTCGATCTCCCGCTGGCGGTATTCCGCCACCGTGAAGGAGACATTTCCCGTCCCCTCATTGATGATCTGCACCTGACTGGCGCTGATGTTGCTGGGCAGCTTCACGGTATAAGCCAAGGTATAGTCCCCGGCTCGCTCGATGGCGGCCACATCCACCACCAGCTCCACCGTCTTATCGGTGAGCTGGGCCAACACCGCAGGCTTGGCCTTCACCGTAATATTGGCGGAGGGTGCATCCCCGGCGATCATCAGGCCGTTACTCTCCAGCTGCTCTTCGCCGGAAAATGTAATGGTAATATTTCGAATGGGTTTGCTCGCCTGATTTCCATCCATGGAGGTCACATAAAACCACATGACCACAGCAATGGCGATGGATAAAACCACATAGAGCGCCTTACTGTCGAGAATCTTCTTCCCCATCTGGCTTATCCCCCTTTATTGGTTTGAGCATATTGGTCAGCCATGCCGTGCCGGAGGGCTTGCTCTCCTCCTGCTTGGGCATCAGCTCATTGCGCAGCATCTGTTCCAAGGTAGCAGGAGCCAGGTGCCGCTTGAGCATCCCGTTGATGGCCACAGAAATAGAACCCGTCTCCTCAGAGACCAGAGCCACCACCGCATCAGAGTTTTCACTGATACCAATGCCAGCCCGGTGGCGCATTCCCAAGTCCCGGCTGATGTTCACATTCCCAGACATGGGCAGCATACATCCAGCTCCCACAATTCGCCCGTTGCGGACGATGACAGCGCCGTCGTGAAGGGGCGCCTTATTCCAAAACAAGTTTTTCAGAAGTTCCGCAGACACCCGGGCATCCAGCGGCGTGCCGGTCTTGAGCACATCGTCCAGCATGGTCTTGCGCTCAAACACCATCAGAGCGCCTACCTTATCCTTGGACAAGGAGGTGTAAGCCTCCACCGTCTCCCGGATGGCGTACTCCAGTTCATCGTCAATGGTCTCTTGGACAAAGATCTCTTTGATTTTACCGCTGCCCATCTGCTCCAGGAAGCGGCGAATCTCCGGCTGAAAGATGATGACCAGGGCGATAAATCCCAGTTCCACCGCATTGTTCAGCACAAAGCTCACTACTTGCAATTGCAGCAGATTGGCAACGCCCAGAGCCACTACGATCAACAGAATGGCCTTGACGACCTGGCCGGACCGACTGCGGCGGACAAAGCGAAAAATATGGTACACCACGAATGCCACAATGGCCATATCCAACACGTCAAAAAAGCCGATCAGCTTCACGTACTCCTGAACGGTGCGCAGGAACTGCTCAATATATTCCATTTCATCGCCTCCAACCACATGGCAAAATGCCACAGTATGGCTATCCTACGTATTATAGCTCATAAACGCCGAATTGGCAAGACAATGACAGCTAAAACTTCAAATATGAAGCAGATATGAACAAATCAGCCTGTCTCCTCTTCCTTTTTTCGGGCTCCTATTGTATAATTCCGAAAGATACACAAAGGACCCAGGAGGTATGTCCCTATGTTAATCAAACATGCACAAATCTACGACGCCGTTCACCCCCAGCCCTATGTGGGGGATGTCCTGATCCACGGCACCGTCATCCAGGCCATTGGCCCCCAGCTCTCCGCCCCCGGCGAAGAGGAGCTGGACGCCCAGGGTCTGCGCCTCTACCCCGGCTTTATCGATGCCCACAGCCATTTGGGCCTGGACAACTACGGCATGGGCTTTGAAGGCCACGACTACAACGAGATGGGGGACATTGTGGCCGCCCACCTCCGGGGCATTGACAGCTTCAACCCCCTGGAGCTGGGGGTACGCCGCGCCCTGGAAGGCGGCGTCACCACCGTGGGCACTGGTCCGGGCAGCGCTAACGTGCTGGGCGGCACCTTCTTCGCCGTGAAAACCCACGGCAACTGCGTGGACGACATGGTACTCCGGGACCCGGTGGCCATGAAGTGCGCCTTTGGCGAGAACCCCAAACGTTGCTACCAGAGCAAAGGCAACTCCGCCCGCATGAGCACCGCCGCCAAGCTGCGGGAGATGCTCTTTGCCGCCCAGGACTACCTAGCCCGTAAGGAGGCCGCCGGAGACGACCCCCTCAAGCGTCCCAAGTACGATATGAAGCTGGAGGCCCTGATTCCCGTACTCAAGGGAGAAATTCCCCTCAAGGCCCACGCCCACCGGGCCGACGACATCTGCACTGCCATCCGCATTGCCAAAGAGTTCGGGGTACAGATGACTCTGGAGCACTGCACCGAGGGGCACCTCATCCCGGAAGTGGTGGCCCGCTCCGGGTTCCCCGCCGCCGTTGGTCCCACCCTCACCAATGCCAGCAAAATCGAGCTGGTGAACAAGACCTTTGAGACCCCCGGCGTGCTGGCCCGGGCCGGGGGCCAGGTGAGCATCATCACCGATAACCCCGTCATTCCCCAGTCCTATCTGCCCCTGTGTGCCGGGCTGGCCGTGAAGGCGGGCATGGACCCCCTTCGAGGCGTTGAAGGCCATTACCATCAACCCCGCCAAGCATCTGGGCGTGGAGGATCGGGTGGGCTCCCTGGAGCCAGGCAAAGATGCCGACTTGGTGCTGGTGGACGGAGACCCCATGGTCAGTGACAGCCACATCCGGTGTGTGTGGATCAACGGAGAAAAAGTAGTTGGTTAACCAAAAATGTGCCTGGCAGCCGGAGCTGCCAGGCACACGCTTCTCAAAAATGCCAGCATTTTTGAGATGGGCTACAGCCCGCTGCATGCATAATTGGGTCAAAGGGCGACCCAATTCCACACTGGCGGGCTGAGAAGAGTTTTTTCCGATGCACATGTCCTCGAAAAAAACAGATTTTAATTTATTTTCCCATCTGCGGATGGGAAAACTCTGCCGAGGGCTTTGGCGTAATGGTAAGTCAATTGGTCCCTCTTGCACGAACATGAATTTTTTTGACAGTCTGAAATGTGCCTGGCGGCCGAAGCCGTCAGGCACATGTTTTATCTTATCGTTATCGGTAGATGGGGTGGGCCTGGGTGAGTTGGGCCACGCCCTGGCGAATCTCCTCCGCCTTGTTTTCGAAATCTGTGGCCGCCCATGCGATATACTGGGCCACCTGGTCCATGTCGGCGGTGGTAAAGCCACGGCTGGTCACCGCAGGGCTGCCCACCCGGATGCCGCTGGTCTGGAAGGGAGAGCGGGGATCTCCGGGCACCTTGTTTTTGTTGACGGTAATGCGCACCTCGTCCAGGCGGCGCTCCAGCTCCTTGCCGGTGAGGTCGCCCAGATTGCGCAGGTCCACCAGAGCCAGGTGGTTATCGGTGCCGCCGGACACTAGGTTCATGCCCCGGCTCATAAGCCCCTGGGCCAGAGCCCGGGCGTTGTCCACCACCTGCTGCTGGTACACCTTGAACTCCGGCTTCAGGGCCTCGCCCAGTGCCACCGCCTTGGCAGCGATGATGTGCATCAGAGGTCCGCCCTGAGCTCCGGGGAAGATGGCGGAGTTGATCTTCTTGGCCAGGTCCTCGTCGTTGGTGAGAATCATACCGCCACGGGGACCACGCAGAGTCTTGTGAGTGGTGGTGGTCACCACATGGGCGTAGGGCACGGGAGAGGGGTGGAGCCCAGCGGCCACCAGGCCAGCAATGTGGGCCATATCCACCCACAGATAGGCGCCCACCTCATCAGCAATGGCACGGAAGCGGGCAAAGTCGATGGTTCTGGGATAGGCGGAGGCACCAGCCACGATCATCTTGGGCTTGCACTCCTTGGCCACCCGCTCCAGCTGGTCGTAGTCGATGTAACCGGTCTCCTCGTCCACACCGTAGGCCACCACGTTGTAATATTTGCCGGAGAAATTCACCGGACTGCCGTGGGTCAAATGCCCGCCGTGGTCCAGGTTCATGCCCAGCACGGTGTCCCCGGGCTGGCACAGGGCCATATACACGGCGTAGTTGGCCTGAGCTCCGGAGTGGGGCTGCACATTGGCAAACTTGGCCCCGTAGAGCTGGCAGGCCCGCTGGATGGCCAGGGTCTCCACCACGTCCACGCACTGGCAGCCGCCATAATAGCGCTTGCCGGAGTACCCTTCTGCGTACTTGTTGGTGAGCACGCTGCCCGCTGCGGCCAGCACCGTCTCAGAGACGATGTTTTCCGAGGCAATCAGCTCGATGTTGTCACACTGTCTTTGATATTCGGCCTGGATGGCAGCGCCCACCTCAGGGTCCATTTTGGATACAAAATCCATATACTCCAAAACCATGGTTGTTCCACCTTTCTCTTATGAGCTAGTTGTGCCCTATTATATCCGCTTTATTCTAATAAAGCAATAGATAAACCGTGAAAGTTTCGTGACATTCCCCCTGGGTCTATGGTATGATATCGCCAGAGGTGATACATATGAAAACTCCCCAGCAAGTCCGTGCCATGGTGGATGGACTCAAGCAGCTCTATCCCGACGGCATCTGCTCGCTGCAATATAAGAAAGACTATGAATTACTCTTTGCGGTGCGGCTCTCCGCCCAGTGCACCGATGAGCGGGTCAACCAAGTCACCCCCGCCCTCTTCGCCCGCTTCCCCACTCTGGAGGCCTTCGCCCAGGCAGACGTGGAGGAAGTGGGGGAATACATCCACTCCTGCGGATTCTTCCGGGCCAAGAGCCGGGACCTGGTGCTGTGCGCCCAGATGCTCCTATCCCAACACGGCGGAAAGGTCCCCGGCACCATGGAGGAGTTGGTGGCGCTGCCCGGCGTAGGGCGCAAGACCGCCAATCTGATTTTGGGCGATGTGTTCCACACCCCAGGTGTGGTGGTGGCAGACACCCACTGCATCCGTATCTCCGGACGTCTGGGCCTCACCGATGGCACCAAGGACCCCGGCAAAGTGGAAAAGCAACTGCGGGAAATTCTCCCCCCGGAGGAGTCCAACGACTTCTGCCACCGCCTGGTGCTCCACGGCCGGGCCATCTGCACCGCCCGCCAGGCCAAGTGCGGCATGTGCCCCTTGGCTCCCGTGTGTGACTACGCGGCTAAATTGTAAGCAGCAAGCCCCGCCGATCTCGGCGGGGCTTGCTTTATTTCAAATGGTTTTTGGCCGCGGTCAAGGTATTTAGCATGAGCATAGCCCGAGTCATGGGGCCCACGCCGCCGGGCACGGGGGTGAGATAGGAGGCTTTGGGCTCCACTTCCTCCACCACCACATCGCCGCACAGCTTGCCCTCGGCGTTGCGGTTCATGGCCACGTCGATGACCACCGCTCCCTCCTTCACTATATCCCCGGTGACCAGGCCCACCTGGCCTACAGCAGAGACCAGAATGTCCGCCGTGGCGGCGATCTCTTTCATATCCGGGGTCCGGGAATGGCAGACGGTGACGGTGCCATGGGCGTGGAGCAGCAGCATGGCCATTGGCTTGCCCACAATGTTGGAGCGCCCCAGCACCACACACCGCTTCCCAGTGGGGTCAATGTGGTACTCCTTCAGCAGCTCCATGACGCCGCCGGGGGTACAGGGCTGGAACACCGGCTGGCCAATGGTAAGCTTTCCCACGTTATAGGGGTGGAAACAGTCCACATCCTTGCCGGGATCAATGGCCAACAGTACCTCTTCCTCACAGAAGCCCCGGGGCAGAGGCAGCTGCACCAGAATACCGTCGATGTCCTCCCGGCGGTTCAGCTCGCCAATGAGCTCCAGCAGTTCCTGCTGGCTGCTGGTCTCCGGCAGGGCGTACTCCTCACTGTAATAATCGCACTCCTCGCAGTCCTTGCGCTTGCTGTTGACGTATACCCGGGAGGCAGGATTGTCCCCCACGATAATGACCGCAAGGCCCGGTCTGCGCCGCAGCTGTGCCGCTTCCTCCCTGGCCTGTTCCTTTAACTTTTTGGCCAGAGCCAGGCCATCCATCTTAATTGCCATGTTCTTCTTGCTCCTTCCCGGCCGCAGTCAGGGGCGGCGTAACACCCTTCCCCCGCTTCCATTGAATCACCATGATGACAATGGCGGCCACCGCAGAAATAATTCCCACCATTTGAGACGTGCGCAGCCCGGTGCCAAAGAAATACAGGCTGTCGGTGCGCATCCCTTCGATGATGGCACGGCCAACGCCGTACCATGCCACATAGGACAGGAAAATCTGTCCATCAAATTTCCGCCCCTTCCGAGCCAGCAGCACCAAGAGCACAAAGCCCAGCACATTCCACAGAGATTCATAGAGGAAGGTGGGGTGTACGCCCAGGGTGCCGTCCAAAATGCTCTGATATGCCTCCTGGGACTCCAGCAGGCCCTTGTCCATCAGCTCATTGGCAATGGAGGTGGAGCACATGCGCCAAGGCAGCGTAGTCAGGCCGCCGTAGGCCTCCACATTGACAAAGTTGCCCCAGCGGCCAATGGCCTGACCAATGAGCAGCCCGTAACAGCCCACATCCGCATAGTTCCAAAAGGACTGGTGGCGCACCTTGCAGTATACCGCTACGGTGATCACCGCCGCGATCACACCGCCGTAGATGGCCAGGCCGCCGTCCCAGATGGCAATGGCCCGCCCCCAGTCAAAGGAGCCGTCTGCGGCGCGAAACTGAGACAGATAGAAAATCACATAGTAAGCTCTGGCCCCGATGATGGCCAGGGGCACCGCGAAAAACAACATATCAATGAGTTTTTCACTGTTCACGCCCAAGCTGGCAGCCTTTTTCGTACAGTAAAACACCGCCAGCAGAAATCCAAAGGCGATAATGACGCCATACCAATAGATGTCCTTACCAAACAGGTTCAGCGCCACCCGGTTGAGGGTAAATTCCAGGCCCAGGCCGGGAAACGACACCGTATTGACCACGATCAATCCCACCTTTCCTGATCGCCTGTACCCACCGGGCACACCACCGACAGGGCTACCCGCTCCGGCACACACCACTGCTCCAGCATCGCTCTGGCATCCTCCCACTCAATGCTCTGGAAACACTGGGGGAAGTTCAGATACTCCTCACCCCGGAAATAGTTCTGGGCCAGCTCAATGCAGGTGTCCTCCAGGGAGTTGAGCCGCCGCACCATGCTGCCGTAGGCGGCCTTTTTCAGGCGCTCCCACAGCTCCGGGTCCAGACCCTCCCGGCACAGCCGCTGGGCCTCGGCCAGCACGGCATCCCGTACCGCCTTGGGGTCCCGGCTCTCGCCGCCTGCCATGAGGTAGGCACATCCCGGCACCGACTCGTAGTCTCCGCCGAAGCTGCTGTTGATGAGTCCCTCCTCATACAGCTTGGTGTACAGGGGCGCAGAGGCGCCAAAGAGCACGTCGCACACCAGTTCTCCCACCAGCTGCTGGCGAAGCTCCTGCCCCTCCGGGGCAGGGGTTCCCTTCACGCCCAGCTCGAACACCGGCACAGACACTGGCATCTCCCGCTGCACGTAGGACTGGGCCACCTGGACCGGCTCCTTTTGCCCCAGGTCCGCCTGACCCACGCCACCTCCGGTGTGGGTCACAATCTCCCGGGCCAGCTCCACCACCCGCTGGGGGTCCACAGAGCCCGCCACGCACAGCACCATGTTATCCGGGCGGTAAAAGGCCTCATGACAGCGGTACAGCACCTCCGGGGTGATCTGGGCAATGGATGCCTCGCTGCCTGCCACCCGCACCCGCACCGGGTGGTTTTGATACATGGCCTCCATGAGCTGGTAGTACACTTCCACATCCGGGTCGTCCAGGCACATCCGGATTTCCTGGGCAATAATGCCCTGCTCCTTGGCCACGCTCTCCTGAGTAAAATAAGGAGTGGTGACAAAACTCAGCAGGGTGCGCAGGTTATCCTCAAAGCCCCGGGTACATTCAAAATAGTACCCCGTGATGGCCGCAGCGGTAAAGGCATTGTCCACAGCCCCATTGGCAGCCATGATTTGCAGCACATTGCCCTCCTCGGAATCAAACATCTTGTGCTCCAGGAAGTGGGCCACTCCCGCCGGGGTGTCCACCCAGTGCCCGTCCTCGTTGTGAAAGCGCAGGTGCATGCCACCGTAACGGGTGGCAAAAAAGGCGAATTGTTTGGCGTATTCCGGCCGCACATCCACCAGAATCTCCAGCCCGTTTTCCAGGCGGTGGCGATGGATATTCTCGCCCAGCAGTTGATATTCCCGCAGTTCCATATCAGCCCTCCTCCCCAGTGAGATAATAAATGGTATCCAGCGCCAGCATTTGAGCCACCGCCACCACATCGGCATGGGTGACCTGCTCCACCTGCTGGGCCAGATCGTCCGGGCGGGTAGGGTCTCCCCCAGACAGCGCCGTGGACACCCCGTCGTCCTCCATCAGACCCTGGCTGTCCTTGCGGCTGACCAGGGCGTTGACCACCGAGCGGATGGCAGCTTCCAGCTCCTCCTGGGTGAAGTTCCCTTGACGGATGGCTTCCAGCTGGGCCAGGATGGCCTCCTTGGCCATGCCGAACTTGGCAAACTCCACCCCCGAGGACACCACCATCAGCCCCTTCACCTTATCCAGCATGGAGGAGGCGAAATAGCAAAGGCTCATCTTCTCCCGCACATTGGTAAACAGCTTGGAGTGGGCGGTGCCGCCGTACAGGGCGTTGCACACCAGCAGCGCCGCAAACTGGGGATGGTTCACCACCACCCCACCGGTGCGGAAGCCCAAGGCCAACTTACCCTGGGTGACATCCATGGCATCGGTGACCTCCCGCACCTCGCCGCTCTGGGGACGGCCCACCACCTGGCACACCACCGGAGCCTGTCTGGCAGAGAGCAGCGGAGCAAAGGAGTTAGCAATGGCCTGCTCCACCCGCTCCACATCGGCAGAACCACCATAATAAAAAGTAACACGGCTGGTCCGGAGCAGAGTCCGATAATGGTCCCACAGCTCCTGGGCCGTCATGCTGCGGGCGGTCTGGGCATCCCCCAGCTTGTCCACGGCATAGGCCTCCTGGGCGCACATCTCCTGTACCAGCCGGAAGATGGACCAGCCCCGCTTATCGTTGACCCGGGCAGCGATGCGGTCGGCCAGATTGGACCCTTCACTGGCCACAAAGTCCTGGGAAAACACCCCGTTCTCCGTGTAGGGGTCCAGCAGAATCTCCCCCACCAGAGCAAAGGCGGGCTCCAACACTGCCATACCGTCCAGGGCGTAGTGATCGTCAATAAAGCTGCATTGGAATCCCACACACTGGCTCTCTCCCCGCTGACGGACCGCAGGGCCCAGGGATGCGCCGTAGAGCTCGTCCGTGGCAGCGGACAGGCTCTCCATGTTGGGATGGTTCCGACTGCCCCGATACAGGACATCGGGAATTAAAGCGTAGGCCGTGGCGGTGTCCGCCCGCAGGGGCACCGTCAACGTCACGCTGAATACACCGGTTTTGAATTGGTTGGTTCGTGTCATGACCAACTCTACCCCGTCAGCCAGGGTTTTGTGGAATCGCTCCATACCGTTCCTCCTTCAGGGAATTTCAGTACGCATATTATACATCATTTTCTCCATCTTTCCACTATAAAAACAGCCACACCCCTTTCCACACGTTTCATTGCAGCAAAATCCACAACTACACTTTTGAGGGGAGGTTATTTTTGTTGTATTTGTCCAGGTATATGGAAAGTGTTTTCCCTTGACAGCCCGAGATGGCTATGGTATAGTATCCATTGTAAAGTTCGTCTGCTTTACAACCCGCGGTCAAGGAGGTGCTCACCATGAAGAATCAGGCGTACCGCATGTCGATGCTCTATGATTTTTATGGGGATCTGCTCACCGATCGTCAGAAAGAGTTCTTCGATCTCTACTACAACGACGACCTGTCCCTGTCCGAGATCGCCGAAAACTACGGCATCTCCCGCCAGGGTGTCCGGGACGTGATTGTCCGGGCAGAGGCCGCCATGGACGAGATTGAGGAGAAAACTCACCTCATCCGCCGCTTCCACCAGAGCCAGAAAGAACTGCTGGCCATTGACGAAGCGGCTGACCGACTACTCCAGGCTGTGCGAGCCGGGTCCTGTACCGCCTCTACCCTGGAGGAGATCGCCCTGAGTATTAAGGAACACACCGCCAAACTCAAACAGGAGTAAGCTATGGCATTTGAAAGCTTAACGGAAAAACTCTCCGCCACCTTCCGACGCCTGCGTGGCAAGGGCCGCATTAGCGAGGCGGACGTGAAGGTCGCCATGAAAGAGATCAAAATGGCTCTTTTGGAGGCGGACGTCAACTTTAAGGTGGTCAAGAACTTTGTGGCTTCTGTCACCGAGCGTGCCGTAGGCACCGACGTGCTGGAGTCCCTCACCCCTGCCCAGATGATCATCAAGATCGTCAATGAGGAGCTCACCTCTCTCATGGGCGGCGGGGACAGCAAGCTGGCCATCGCCTCTGCCCCTCCCACCGTGATCATGCTGGTGGGCTTGCAGGGTGCAGGTAAAACCACCAACGGCGCCAAACTGGCCGGATTGATGAAAAAGCAGGGCAAGCGCCCCCTGCTGGCCGCCTGTGACATCTACCGCCCCGCCGCCATCCGGCAGTTGGAAGTGGTGGGTGAGCAGCTGGACATCCCGGTCTTCCAGATGGGGCAGACCAACCCCGTTGACATTGCCAAAGCCGCCGTGGAGCATGCCAAAAAACATGGCAACGACATGGTGTTCTTGGATACCGCCGGCCGCCTGCACATTGACCAGGAGCTCATGGATGAGCTGAAGGCTGTGAAGGCTGCCGTCAACCCCACCGAGATCCTGCTGGTGGTGGACGCCATGATCGGCCAGGACGCCGTGAACGCCGCTAAGGCCTTCGACGACGCTCTGGACATTGACGGCGTGATGCTCACCAAGCTGGACGGCGACGCCCGAGGCGGCGCTGCTCTGTCCATCCGAGCCGTCACTGGCAAGCCCATCAAGTTTGCCGGCACCGGTGAGAAGCTGGACAACATCGAGGTGTTCCACCCCGACCGCATGGCCAGCCGTATTTTGGGCATGGGCGACGTGCTCTCCCTCATTGAGAAGGCCGAGCAGAGCCTGGACGCCAAAAAGGCCGCCGAACAGATGGAGCGCCTGCGCAAAAACAAGTTCACCTTGGCTGACTTCTATGACCAGCTGGTACAGGTGAAAAAGATGGGCTCCATGCAGGACATTGCCGCCATGCTCCCGGGCATGAACGGCAAGAAGCTGGACTTCAATGTGGACGAGGCCGGTCTGAGCAAGATCGAAGCCATCATCCAGTCCATGACCCCCTATGAGCGGGAGAATCCCTCCGTGCTCAACTCCAGCCGGAAAAAGCGCATTGCCGCCGGGTCCGGCACCCAGGTGGTGGATGTCAATCGCCTGCTCAAGCAGTTTGAGGCGATTCAGATGCTCACCCGCCAGTTCTCCAATCCCAAGAAGGCCAAAGGCCTGCTCAGCCGCATCAAAGGCATGGGATTGCCCTTTTAAGGTTGGTTTCTGTCCCCCACGGACATTGCCATATACATGCTAGAATCTATGGAGGTGAAGATACAATGGTTAAGATCAGACTGCGTCGTATGGGTGCTAAGAAGGCTCCCTTCTACCGCGTTGTGGTTGCCGATTCCCGCTATCCCCGGGATGGTCGTTTCATCGAGGAGCTGGGCACCTATGATCCCCGCCAGAATCCCGCTGCCGTCAACATCGACGTGGAGCGTGCTCAGGCTTGGATCAAGACCGGCGCTCAGCCCACCGACACCGTGCGTGACCTGCTGAAGAAGGCTGGCCTGTAAGCGCGCGATTGGAGGTCCTCATGAAGGAATTGCTCACTTATATTGCCCAAAACCTGGTGGAGCATCCGGACCAGGTTTCTGTGACCGAGCACGAGACTCCCGCAGAGACCGTTTTGGAACTGCGTGTAGCCGCTGAGGACATGGGCAAGGTGATCGGCCGTCAGGGCCGCATCGCCAAGGAGATTCGGGCGCTGATGCGCTCGGTTGCCCAGCGTCAGGGCAAAAAGGTATCCGTTGACATCATCGACTGATACAGCCGCTTAAGGCGGGGGCAAGCCCCCGCCTTTTTGATTTTGACACAAAGAGGTGAACCGATTATGATCCATCCCTATCTGGAGTGCGGCCAAATCGTCAACACCCACGGCATTCGCGGTGAGGTGAAAATCGTCCCCTGGGCGGACAGCGCCGATTTTCTCTGCCAGTTCTCCACCCTGTATATCGACGGCAAGCCGGTGAAGGTTTTGAATGCCCGGGTCCACAAAAACAGCGTCATCGCTCAGCTAGAGGGTGTGTCCGACGTAAACACCGCCATGCTGCTGAAAAACAAGGTGGTGCACATCCGCCGGGAGGACGCCAACCTGCCCGAGGGCACCTTCTTCCTGGCTGACATCATCGGCCTGGACGTGGTGGACGAGAACGGTGTGAAGCTGGGCACTCTAAAAGACATTCTCTCTCCCTCCCGCCAGCAGGTGTATGTGGTGGAAGGGGAGCGTCAAATTCTCATCCCCGCCGTGCCGGAGTTTATTCTGGAGACCAATGTGGACGGGGGTTATATCAAGGTTCGCCTCATTGAGGGGATGTGAGAGGCATGTATCACATTGATATTATGACCCTGTTCCCTGACACCGTGGGGGACGTGCTCAGCGAGTCCATTTTGGGCCGTGCCCAGGAACGGGACTACATCCGCATCCTCACCCATCAAATTCGGGACTACACCAAAAACAAGCAAAAGCAGGTGGATGATTACCCCTATGGCGGCGGCCAGGGGGCCATTCTCCAGGCAGACCCCCTCTACCAGTGCTGGGACCACATCTGCCAGGAGCGCCAGTGCCGCCCCCACACCATCTACCTCTCCCCTTGCGGCAAGACCTTCACCCAGGAGGACGCCCGCCGTCTGGCCCGGGAGTACGATCACCTGATTCTGGTGTGCGGCCACTACGAGGGCATTGATCAGCGGTTCATTGACGGGTATGTGGACGAGGAGATCTCCCTGGGGGACTTTGTCCTCACCGGCGGAGAGATCGCCGCCATGGCGGTGGCAGACGCTGTGTGCCGCCTCATCCCTGGGGTTCTCTCCCATGACGCCTGTTTTGAGGACGAGAGCCACTGGAACGGCATGCTGGAATACCCCCAGTACTCCCGCCCCGCCCAGTGGCACGGCATGGAGGTACCCAAGGTGCTCACCTGCGGAGACCACAAGAAGGTGGAGCGTTGGCGGCGTAAGCAGTCCATCCTCCGCACCCGGGACCGCCGCCCCGACCTGTACGCCCAGTTGGACCTGTCCTCCAAGGAGGACCAGAAGCTGCTGGCAGAAATCCGGGCGGAGGAGCTGCTCCGCCCCCTCCCCCATCCCGTCTACTCCGTCCCGGCCACGCCGGAGCTGTGGGCCTCCATTCCCTGGCCCCACACCGACGCTATGCCCCCTCACAGCTACCTGCTGTGTCACGGACCAGAACCCGCGGCCTGCTTCTCCCTGGAACCCCTGGAGGCAAAGGAGGATTTGGGCATTCAGGACGGCAAGTGGTCTGCTCCGGAGCGCAGCATGCTCCTCACCCTCCACGGCCAGGACCCTGCCCTCCTCCACACCGACCTGGTGGACAAGCTGCTGGACCGGGCGGAGGATCTGGCCAGACAGGCAGGCAGCCCCTGGCTACGCATGGCCGTGAGCAAGAAGGACAAGGAACTGCTGGCCCACATGAAGGCCGTGAGTTTTCAGTATCGTGGAAACCTGGAGTACCAAGGCGAACGCCGGGTGGCCTACGAACTGCGTTTGAAATAACAAAGGGAGGTGCCTGCCATGATTTTGGGCATTGATGCCGGAACCAGCGCCGTGAAGCTGGCGGTGCTGGACGGAGACCGCATCTGTACCACCTACTATCAATCCAACTGCGGCACCAGCGCTCACACCCTCCAGCAGGCCCTGGAGCGCTCCGGCATCCGCTCCCTTCCCATCACCCATGTGGCCGTCACCGGGCTCAACGGCTCCCGCTGCGGAGCGGATGCCCTGGGCCTGCCCCTGTGCACCGTGTCCGAGCTGGACGCCATCGGCTGCGGCGGCTGCTTTCTGTCCGGGAAGGACGATGCCCTGGTGGTGAACATGGGCACGGGCACCACCTTTGTTCTGGCCCGCAACGGCGCTTACACCCACCTGGGCGGCACAGGCATTGGGGGCGGCACCCTCATGGGCCTGGGGCGAGGCCTTCTAGGGGTCCACACCCCGGATGAGCTGTTTCAGCTGGCCAATGAGGGCGATTTGGGGCAGGTGGATCTGCGTATTGGAGACCTATTTGAGGGCTCGGAGACTCTAGACCCCAGCCTCACCTCCTCCAATCTGGCCAAGGCCTCCCCCGACTCCACCCGGGCAGACTGGTCTGCCGGGCTGTTAAACTTGGTTTTGGAGTGCACCGGCACCATGGCCATGCTGGCCTGCGGGGCCCACCAGGTGTCTGACGTGGTGCTGCTGGGGGCTCTGACCAAGCTCCCCCAGGCCAAGGCCCGCTTCCAAGTCTTCACCCAATTCTACGCCCCCAACTATGTCATCGCGCCCCATGCCGATTGCGCCACCGCCATCGGCACAGCCCTGCTGGCAAAGGAGAACACATCATGGATTTGACCAATCTTTCTGATATTAAGGCCCTGCTGGCCCGCCATGGATTTCACTTTTCCAAGTCCATGGGCCAGAACTTTCTCATTGAGGACTGGGTGCCCCGGGACATCGCCCACAGCGCCCAGCTGGATGAGAGCTGCGGCGTGCTGGAGATTGGTCCCGGCATCGGCCCCCTCACCGTCCAGCTGGCCCAACAGGCGGGCAAAGTGGTGTCAGTGGAGCTGGACCGCTCCCTGCTCCCCATTTTGGAGGAGACCGTGGGCGGCTATGACAATGTGGAGATCGTCCCCGGCGACGTGATGAAGCTGAACATCCCCCAACTGGTAGAGGAGAAGTTTCAGGGGCTCACCCCCATGGCCTGCGCCAATCTGCCCTACAACATCACCACCCCCGTCATCACCCTGCTGCTGGAGAGCGGCTGTTTCCGCCGGGTCACGGTGATGATTCAGCGAGAGGTAGCCAAGCGCATCTGTGCCCAGCCCGGCACCTCCGACTTCGGGGCCTTCTCCCTGTTCTGTCAGTACCACGCCGTGTGCGAGTACCTCTTTGAAGTTCCCGCCCAGTGCTTCCTCCCCGCCCCCAAGGTGACTTCTGCGGTGATCGGCATGACCCTGCGGGACACTCCCCCGGTGGACTGTCCCCCCAAGCAGTTGTTCTCCGTCATCCGGGCTGCCTTCGCCCAGCGGAGAAAGACCCTTCTTAACGCTCTGTCCTCGGCCTACGGCAGCCAGCTGTCCAAAGAGCAGCTGCGAAACGTGCTGACCGAGTGCGGATTTACAGAGACGGTCCGTGGCGAGCAGCTGGACCTGGAGGAGTTCTCCCGTCTGGCCCACACCCTATACGCTCATATGTAATATTCAGCCCTTCTGTAATATTCAGCCCTTCCCGGCCTTTTCCCTGGGAAGGGCTGTCACTTTGCCCTTTGGGGCATACACTGGGATGAAGGAGGTAACATCATGCCTATCATTTATCTATCTCCCTCCACCCAGGAGAATAACTTATACGTCAACGGCGGCAGCGAAGAGGAGTGGATGAACCGCCTTGCCGATGCCATGATTCCATACCTGGAGGCCACCGGGATTCGATACAGCCGAAACACCCCGGATATGACGGCTGCGTCCTCCATCCGGGCCTCCAACGCAGGAAACTACGACCTGCACCTGGCGCTGCACTCCAACGCCTCTCCAGAGGGAGAATATGGCCAGAACCGAGGTGTCCTGGTGTTCCACTACCCGGGCAGCGTCCAGGGTACCAAAGCCGCCACCATTATGGCCGACCATCTGCGGGAGATCTACCCCTTACCGGACAAAGTGCGGGTGGAGCCCACTCGAACCATCGGAGAGGTGCGGCTCACCCGGGCCCCCTCCGTCTTTTTGGAGCTGGGCTACCATGACAACCTGGATGACGCCGTGTGGGTACAGACCAATCTGGACCTCATCGCCCGGACCATCGTCCAGGCCCTGGCGGAATACTTCCAAATTCCCTTCCTGGCACCTAACGCCCCTCGTCAGGGGGTGGTGGACGTGAGTTGGGGGCACCTGAACATCCGTTCCCGCCCCTCCCTGTCCGCCCCCGTCATTGCCAAGGCCTATGACGGGGCCATCTTGACCATCCTCAACCAGTGGCAGGACTGGTACCTGGTCTCCTTTGACGGGACAGAAGGATATGCAAGCGCAGATTTCATCACCTTGGTTTGAGCCCCTCGCCCCTGAGGTTTGCATCCCGCCCGAACACGTCTGGATACAGCTGGACCACTCTGACCACGCCATGCCCGCCTGGTTTCTCCTGCAAACCCTGGCATCCCAGCCCCATAATTCCATACCCAAATTACCCCAGGATCGGGTGTGAGGGCTTATTCACAATTTCTTCAAAAAAACTTCAAAGAATATCCACTCACACAATCTGGGATGTGGTATCCTAACAGTGTCAGAAATGACAACTCCTCCCTCTCTCTTTTGAAAACCATGCCTCCTCCATCTCGCCCACGATGGAGGAGGCAACTTTTTTGTTTTTCACGACACCGGAAAATCATCTCTGGGAATTTTGAAAAATAGGGTTGACAAATGCCCATCCCCGTGGTAAGATAATCAAGCTTTTGAGCCTCGCCTCTGCCACGAAGGCACGACAGGAATGCTGGTGTAGCTCAGTTGGTAGAGCAGCTGATTCGTAATCAGCAGGTCGCGTGTTCAAGTCACGTCACCAGCTCCAAAAGCTTTTCATACGCGGCTGTAGCTCAGCTGGATAGAGTGTTTGGCTACGAACCAAAAGGTCGGGGGTTCGAATCCCTCCAGCCGTACCAAGAATCTCGAATGCGTTTGCATTCGAGATTCTTGTTTTTTCATCCCATTCAGAAGGTGAAGGTGGATCATATGAATCACGAAATGGGGCTGTACCCCGAAAATTTTGAAACCGTCAAATCCGGGCAAAAGCGTCGGGAGTACCGTTTATATGATGAGAAACGGCAAAACATCCGCCCCGGAGACACCATCACATTTTATAACACGGAGTCCAACAAACGGGTCACCGTACTGGTGGAAAGCCTGCACATTTATGGAGACTTCAAAACCTGCTATCAGGATTTCTGGGAAGAGGATTTTGCAGACCGAGACCAACTATAACAAGTCAAGCAGCATTAAGTGAATAATGAAGTGAATAAGCAGTGTTCTTTTTCAAAAGAGCGAAGATCGTTCTCACCAATTTTTTTGCAACATGAGAACAAATGACATTGTAGTGCTTGCCTTCAGAGACTTTCTTTTGATAATAGGTAGCGAAATTTGGATTGTTTACGATTGTGCTTCTCGCAGCCATGAGGAGTGCCCAGCGCAAATAAGGAGAGCCCCTCTTTACCATCGTGCCGGATGCTGGTGTATACTTACCAGACTGGTACACGCTGGGCTCCAGCCCTGCAAAAGCAAGGACTTTCTCAGGGGCTGCAAACCGTCCAATGTCCCCTAGTTCTGCCAGAATCATGGCACCAAGTACAAATCCAATCCCTGGAATGGTCGTAATTGGAGAATTGATTTGATTCATGATGTTCTGAATAGATGCTTCATAGCGACGAATATAAGCGGTGTTCAATTCTATCTGATCGAGATAGTATTGAATCTCCAACGTCTTTGTCTCTGAGTGGCAACCAACAGAGTGCTTGGCCAATTCCATTAACATAGCCGCCTTTTCATCGCCTAAACGATGTCTGGATGCTTCGTAGAGGATTTTGGAAACTGTGCTCTTCCTGGCGGTGGCAAGTTTTTGGGCAGAAGGATATTTGCGTAGGATTGCAATGGCCGCTGTTCCAAATACATTGCTGAATGCTGTGTGGAATTCTGGAAATACACAGATAAGAAGCGCTTTCAATTTCGCTTTTGCCTTAGAACGTTCTCTTACAGCAGAAAATCTTGCTCTGGTTAGTGACTTCAACTCCGAAATGTGGTATGATACCTGCGGATCGGGTTCTGGAAGCTCCCGTGCAAGGTAAGATGCCAGGAAACAGGCATCGGACTGATCTGTTTTTGTTTTTCTTAGAGTGGTTGCTTGAATGCTCTTTTTAATGAGCAGAGGATTGAAGGTGCGAATTTCATATCCATTACGCCTGAGAAATGCACACAGATTGTCACCATAAATGCCGGTGCTTTCCAACCCGATCTTTGTTTGTCCCTGGTCAGCGTACTTTTTACACACACGGAGCAACAAAGCAAATCCGGCTTTGGTGTTTGGAAATGAAAAACTCTCCAATTTCTTGTTCTGTTCACTTAGAATACAGCAGTCATGTTTTTCTGATGCAACGTCAATTCCAACATAAATCATGATGTATACCTCGTTTCGTGATTTGCGCTGTGATCCACATGCGTCTTGCCGAGTAACCTTGCTCGATATAAAACGTCCATGCGTTATCCAACTCATTAACTCTTAAGCAAGACGTTGTGGTTGTAGCCTCAGTCAACCAGTCTGCAAGCAGCTGTAAGGGATTAGAACCACTCCACAACGCTTGCTTTGAGTATACATCACTTATTCACCTTTTTCTCTACCACTTAATTATACAAGGAATTACGGTGGAACAACTGGTTCAAGACACCTATCGGGGCTGGTGGTCCAAGGAGAAGGAAGAAACATACGGCTGTGTGGTAATCAAGTTCAAGCCACTGTAAGTTCTCGAAGCTCAATGGCAAGCTCTTTGCAAAGGCATCTGTTTTTTCAGATGCCTTTTTTGTCGTTTTCGTACCTCATCTTGGCAGTCCCGCCCTGTTTCACCCTGTGTTTCACTTCACTTTTTTGGGATTGATGGCATACTTTTTTGCAATTACGAATTGCATCTTGCTGCTATTTCGTGTATAATAGGCCGAATATATAAGTAGAAGTAACACGAGGAGTGAGAAATTTGAAATTACTGGTGAAAGGTGGACATGTGGTTGACCCCTCCACCGGCCTGAATCAAATCTGTGATATATTGATTGACAACGGACGGATTTCCGCTGTGGGCGAATCCCTGACCACCCCCGAGGAGCACTGCTCCACGCTGGACGCCAGCGGTCTGGTGGTTGCCCCCGGTCTGGTGGACCTCCACGTCCACCTGCGAGAGCCCGGCCAGGAAGATAAAGAGACCATTGCCACCGGGTGCGCTGCCGCCGCCCGTGGCGGCGTGACCACCCTGGTGGCCATGCCCAACACCCGCCCTGCTACCGACTGCCCCGAAGTGGTCGCCCTGGTGAAGGAGAAGGCCGCCCACACGGGTATCCACGTCTATCCCGCTGGCGCTGTCACCCAGGGCCAGAAGGGCGAAGCTCTCACCGACTTCCAGGCCCTTTGGAAAGCGGGCGTACCCGCCTTCACCGACGACGGCGTACCCGTCCAGAACCTGGCTCTGCTGCGCCAGGCCATGCAGCAGGCCCGCACCTTGGGTCTGCCCATTCTGGACCACTGCGAAGATAAGGACATGGTACGCAACTACGCCGTCAACGAGGGTGTAGTCTCCCGCCAGTTGGGCCTCCCCGGCCGCCCCGCCATCGCCGAGGAATTGCAGGTGATGCGGGATGTGATGCTGGCCAAGGAAACGGGAGCCCGGGTGCACATCTGCCACATCTCCACCGCTGGCACTGTGAACATCATCCGCCGGGCCAAGGCGGAGGGTGTGGCCGTCACCTGTGAGACCTGCCCCCAGTACTTCATTCTCACCGAGGAAGAGGTGCTGCGCCAGGGCACCATGGCCCGAGTCAATCCCCCGCTGAGAACGGCAGCCGATCGGGCCGCCATTCTGGAGGGTTTGAAGGACGGCACCATTGACGCCATTGTCACCGACCACGCCCCCCACTGCGCCTGGGAAAAGGCCCAGCCCCTGGAGAAAGCCCCCAGCGGCATGGTGGGTCTGGAGACCTCTCTGGGCCTCGCCCTCACCTACCTCTATCACGCCGGCCACATGTCCCTGATGAAGGTGATTGACCGCATGAGCACCACCCCCGCCTCCCTGCTCCGGCTGCCCGGCGGCACCCTCCAGGAGGGCCGTCCTGCGGATTTGGTGCTCTTCGACCCCGACCAGGTCTGGACGGTGAACCGGGACACCTTCGCATCCAAGGGCCGCAACACCCCCTTCCACGGTTTCCAGCTGAAAGGCAAAGTGAAATATACCATTTCGATGGGTCAGATCATTTATCAGGAGGATGAAAGAGATGTCATTTGATGTTTTGCAGGAAAAGATCCGTGAGAAAGCCAATCCCACCGTGGCCGGTCTGGATGCCCGCGTGGAGTACATTCCCCCTCACATTCTGAAAAAGCACACCGACCGTCTGGGCGAGACCCTGGAAGCCGCCGCCGAGGCAGTGGCCGAGTTCGACTGCGGTCTCATTGACGCCCTCTGTGACGTGGTCCCCGCCGTCAAGCCCCAGGCCGCCTATTTCGAGATGCTGGGCTGGCGTGGCATGAAGGTGATGGAGGACGTGATGGCCTACGCCAAGAGCAAGGGTCTGTACGTCATCGCCGACATCAAGCGGGGCGACATCGGCACCACCGCCACCGCCTACGCCGAGGGCTGGCTGGGCACCACCCAGGTGGGCAGCGCCAACCTCTCCGCCTTCGACGCCGACTGTGTAACCCTCAACGGCTACATGGGCTCTGACGCCATCAAGCCCTTCCTCAAGGAGTGCGTGGCCCGCAACAAGTCCGCCTTCGTGCTGGCCAAGACCTCCAATCCCTCCTCTGTGGAGCTCCAGGACATGGTGGCCGGTGACCGTGTGGTGTACACCGTCATGGGTGACCTCATCGAGCGCTGGGGCAAGGACACCGAGGGTACCTGCGGCTATCAGGCTCTGGGCGCTGTGGTGGGCGCCACCCACCCCTCCGTGCTCAAGGAACTGCGCCGCCGTCTGCCCAAAACTTTCTTCCTGGTCCCCGGCTACGGCGCTCAGGGCGGCACTGCCGAGGACGTGCGCAACGCCTTTGACGAGCTGGGCCGCGGCGCCATCATCAACGCCTCCCGCTCCATCATGTGCGCCTGGAAAAAGACCGACAACAACGGTCTGGACTACCAGGAGGCCGCCCGTGCCGCCGCTGAGAAGATGCGGGACGAGCTGAAGGAATACATCACCGTGCGCTAAGCCAAGAGAGGGAGAGAAGAGATATGACTGTAGAACAACGCTGCACCATCGTGGAGGCCGTACACCTCCCCTCCGGTGGTGTGTCCATGACCTTCCAGAGCCACGGCATGGCCGCCCAGATCACCCGTCCCGGACAGTTTGTCCACGTGCGCTGTGGGGAAGGCCTGCTGCTGCGCCGCCCCATCTCCATTTGCAGCTGGTCTGTGGAAGGAGACCTTATCCGCATGGTCTTTGAGGCCCGGGGTGAGGGCACCCGCTGGCTGGCTCAGCGCCAGGTGGGAGAAGAGCTGGATGTGCTGGGCCCCCTGGGCCACGGCTTCCAGATGGAGCCCCAGGGCCGCTACCTGCTGGTGGGCGGCGGCATCGGTGTACCCCCCATGCTGGGTTGTGCCAAGCACGCCGGGGCAAACAATACCGCCATTCTGGGCTTCCGCTCCCAGGCCAACGCCATGCTGGTGGAGGAGTTTGCCACCTGCTGCGGCCAGGTGCGCGTGGCCACCGACGACGGCTCCATGGGCCACCACGGTTTTGTGGACGCCCTGGTGCGAGAGGAGCTGGAGCGCAATTCCGACTACACCGCCGTACTGGCCTGCGGCCCCAAGCCCATGCTCCGCTCGGTAGCCAAGGTGGCTGAGGCCATGGGCGTACCCTGCCAGGTCTCCATGGAGGAGCGTATGGGCTGCGGCGTGGGTGCCTGCCTGGTCTGCGCCTGTAAGAGCGCGGACGGACACCAGAAGCACGTGTGTAAAGACGGACCTGTATTTGACTCCAAGGAGGTGTCCTGGGATGACTGAACCCTGCATGAAGGTCAATTTGGCCGGTGTGGAACTGAAAAACCCCGTGGTTGTGGCCTCCGGTACCTTCGGCTTCGGCCGGGAGTACGGCCAGTTCTACGATCTGTCCGAGCTGGGTGGCATCTGTGTCAAGGGCCTTACTGCCCAGCGCCGGGAGGGCAATCCCGCCCCCCGCATTGCAGAGACTCCCATGGGTATCCTCAACTCCGTGGGCCTGCAAAACCCCGGCGTAGACGCCTTTATCGCCGAAGAGCTGCCTTTCCTGCGTCAGTATGACGTGAAGGTCATCGCCAACATCTCGGGCAACACCCCCGAGGAGTACGGCGAGATGTGCGAGAAGCTGTCTGCCGCTGGCGTAGATATGATCGAGGTGAACATCTCCTGCCCCAACGTCAAGGCCGGCGGGTTGGCTTACGGCACCAAGCCCGAGCTGGCCGCCGAGGTCACCCACATGGCCAAGTCCCACTCCACCGTCCCCGTGATGGTGAAGCTCTCCCCCAATGTCACCGACATCACTGAGATCGCTCGGGCTGTGGCAGACGCTGGGGCCGACGCCCTCTCCCTCATCAACACCCTGCGTGGCATGCGCATTGACATCAACACCCGCCGTCCCATTCTGAAAATGAACACCGGTGGTCTGTCCGGCCCCGCCGTGCTCCCCGTGGCCGTGCGCATGGTCTGGGAAGTGGCCCAGGCTGTGAACCTGCCCATTCTGGGTATGGGCGGCGTGTCCAAGGCCGACGATGCCGCCCAGCTGATGCTGGCCGGCGCCTCCGCTGTGGCGGTGGGCACCGCCTGTTTTGCTGACCCCTACACCCCTGTGAAGGTACGGGACGGTCTGAAGGAGCTGGCCCAGGCTCAGGGTCTGGAGTCCATTACCCAACTCACTGGCGGCGTGCGCCCCTGGTAATTTCCTGACGAGAGAAGAGAGAACAACCAACATGACCACAATTTATCTCATCCGTCATGCCCAGGCGGAGGGCAATCTGTACCGCCGTTGTCACGGCTGGTACGATGGCCTGCTCACTCCCCTGGGCTACCGTCAGGTTCAGGCCCTCGCCAAGCGTTTTGAAAACGTCCACGTGGACGCCGTCTACTCCAGCGACCTGACCCGCACCATGGAGACCTCCAAGGCCATCTGTCTGTCCCGGGGCTTGCCGCTGTGTGTGGACGCGGACCTGCGGGAAGTGGGGGCCGGCTGCTGGGAAGACCACAGCTGGGGCGAGATTCTCCACGCCGAGCCGGAGAGCCTCCGCCAGTTCCTCCTCTGCGATCCCCAGTGGCACGTGGATGGCAGCGAGACCTTCCCCGGCGTCCAGGAGCGCATGATGTGCGCCATCACCAGCATTGCCGCCTCCCACCCCGATCAGACGGTGGCGGTATTCTCCCACGGCAGCGCCATCCGGGCCGGAATCTCCGGCTGGCTGGGCGTCCCTGTGGAGGAGATGGGCTATATGCCTCTGGGTGACAACACCTGTGTGGCCAAGCTCCAGTTCCAGAACGACCAGGTGAACATCTGCTACTACAACGACAACAGCCACCTGGGTGATCTGGCCAACCGCATCCACCCCAAGGACAACTCTGGGTCCGACATGCTGGATGCCATGCGGCACAACAGTCTACGGTTCCGCCCCTTGCAGCTGCCCAAAGAGGAGACCCTGTATCAGCAGGCTCGGGAAGAGGCCTGGATGACCAGCCACGGCACCATGGACCACTTTGACGGCGCCGCCTTCCTGGACGTGATGAAGAAAAATTCCGAGTACGCCCCGGAGAGTGTTCTGGTGGCTCTGCTGGGCGACGAGCCCGCCGGGATTTTGCAAATGGACTGGCAGCAGCAGGCGGAAGAAGGCGTAGGCCGCATTCCCTTCTTCTGTATGCTCCCCCCCTACCGTTCCAAGGGCCTGGGGGTACAGATGTTGGGCCAGGCCATCTCCTGCTACCGAAAGTTGGGCCGCAAGCGTCTTCTACTCCGCTGCGCCCCGGAGAACCAGCGGGCCAAGTCCTTCTACCTCCGCCATGACTTCCATAAGATTGGCGAAGAGCCCGGAGGCACCGGCGTGCTGGACACCATGGAAAAGTACATCAGCTATCAATAAGACAGAAAGCAGCTGCCAAGGCAACCCCCTGGCAGCTGCTTGTTTTATTTCATGGACTCGCTGGCCTCGTCTTTCATGCGGTTCATCTCATCTTGGGCCTTGTCGGCGGCATCGTCAATGCCCCGTTTCACGTCATCCACGCCCTGCTCCACGTCGTCTTTCACGTCGTCTACCCCGTTCTCCACGTCCTGCTTGATGTCGTCCAGGCCGTCTTCCACCCGCTCATCCGGGTCCGGGGTGGAATCCGGTGTGCCGTCGTTGTTTTCATCGTTGGTTCCCCCGGCTCCGCCCCCCTGATCGGCGTCGTTGGGCACCTGGGTGGCAGGCACCGCCTCAGGCGTGGTTTTCACCGGATCGTTGGACGAACATCCGGCAAATACAAACGTGGCCATTACCACCAACAAGAAAACAGAAAGTCTGCGTTTCATATCCTCACACTCCTTTTCGTGATACTAGAAGTATGGGATAAAAATTGAAAAATAATTAAGAAATTTTTTCTTGCTTCCCAGCTATCTGTGTAGTATCATGAGGAAAAGCTCATCCTATGAGCGTCACTTAAAGGAGGTAACAATATGGAACTCAAGGGAAGCAAGACTGAGGCCAATCTGTGGGCAGCATTTGCCGGTGAGAGCCAGGCACGCAACAAATACACCTACTTCGCCAGCAAGGCTAAGAAGGAGGGTTATGAGCAGATCTCCGCTCTGTTTACCGAGACTGCCAACAACGAGAAGGAGCACGCCAAGATCTGGTTCAAGGAGCTGGGCGGCATTGGTAACACCCGTGAAAACCTGAAGGCTGCCGCCGAGGGTGAGAACTACGAGTGGGTGACCATGTATAAGGAGATGGCCGAGACCGCCCGTGAGGAGGGCTTCGACCGCATCGCCGCTCTGTTCGAAGGGGTCGCCGTCATCGAGAAGGAGCACGAGGAGCGCTACCTGAAGCTGCTGGCCAACCTGGAGAACGACATGGTCTTCTCCGCCGGTGAGCAGACCGTGTGGATCTGCCGCAACTGCGGCCACGTCCACGTGGGCAACGATGCTCCCCAGGTCTGCCCCGTGTGCGCTCATCCCCAGGCCTACTTTGAGCGCCGCTGCATGAACTACTAATTGATCCGTCAATTACAAAAATTCCCCTGTGCTTTGCAGCACAGGGGAATTTTTTGTCCGTAACATCAAGCTTCCGGCTTGATGAGATACTCGTCCAGGTCCACGGGGGTGGCGTCGGACCACAGGCGCTCCAGCGCGTAGAACTCCCGGGCCTCCTCGGTGAACACGTGCACCACAATGGCGGAGTAGTCCAGCAGAGTCCACTGGCCGCCCCGGTGCCCCTCCACGTGGTGGGGTTCCTCCCCTGCCTTGGTCATGGCGTCCTCCACAGCGTCGGACAGAGCCTTGACCTGGGTGTTGGAGGTGCCGGTGCAGATGACAAAGTAATCGGCCAGGGTGGTCTGGTCGGCGGTGTAGAGCACCTTAATGTCCTTGCCCTTCTTGGCGTCCAGGGCCCGAACGGCCAGTGCGATCATTTCCTTTGAAGTTAACAATGATATTTCTCCTTTCACAGACACCCCTCAGGGGTGTCCGGTTCTCAAGTTTCTTTCAGCCAGTTGTAGGCCTCCAGGGTATTGCAGTGAATGGGCTGGTTGCGCTCCCGCATGTCCTCCATGGACATCTCCACGCCCATGAGCATAGCCGCCTTCAAGTCCCGGTATGCCAGCTCTCGCATCTCCTCCACGCCCTCAAAGGCCCGGTTGGGCTCAATATAGTCGGCCATGTAGAGAATCATCTCTTCCAGGGTCATGTTGGCCCGCCCGGTGGTGTGATACGAGATGGCCTGGACCACAGCCTGCTCCTGCCCAAAGACATGCTCCGCCAGAGCAGCCCCGCTCTTGGAGTGAAGCAGCTTTTCCGATCTGCGCTCCATCTCGTCCAAGGGGAACCCATACCGGTCACAGATGGCCAGGTGCTGCTCCAGGGGGAAATACTTGGTGCAGTCGTGGAGAATCCCCGCCCGGCGCATCTGGTCCACATCAGCGCCCCAGCGGCGTGCCAGCTGCACCGCCTCCTCCTCGGTCCCCTTGATGTGGGCCAGGCGCTTGGCCTTGACCATGGAGTTGGACACGCACCGCAGTTCCTCCACCGACAGTTGGGCCAGATTGGCATGGGTGTGATAGAGGTGCTCCCGCAGGATATAGCCGTATACCTGCTGGGAGAGGTGTTGCATCCCCTCACCCTGGGGCAGCTGGCTGCGAATCTGGGTGGAGGAGACCTCCCGCAAATCGGGAATCTCAATCACCTGAACTCGGGCGTTATAGCGCTGGGTCAGGGTTGCACAATGGGTATGGCAGCGGTCCATATCCTCCCGGGTGCGGGCAAAGGCACAGATGCCCGCCAGTTCCATGATACGCTGGGGAAGATGCCAGTCCTCCAGGGAGAGGAACATGTCCGAGCCCATAAGCAGCCACAGCTCATCCTCTGGCCACCGCTCCACTGCCTGCTCCAGGGTGTCCACGGTATAGCTCTTTCCCTCCCGTCTGAGCTCCACGTCCCATACCTCTGCCTTGGGACCCAGCTGGTCCGCTGTCATTGCGGTCATGGCCATGCGCTGCTGCGGGGTAGGGCTGCCGGGGGGCAGCTGCTTATGGGGAGGTTGACTGTTGGGCACCAACACCAGCCGGTCCAGGTTCAGGCTGTCTATGGCAGCCCGGGCTGCGGCCATGTGGCCCAGATGCGGGGGATTGAAGCTTCCGCCGTAAATGCCGATTCTCATCTTCCCATCACATTCCTTTCCCATTTGAATGATCTCTATGTCAACCGGAGTTTACTTGACCAATTTGATGCGCTTGTCCTTCTCCTTGCTGTGGGTTTCCCGGTACAGCACAAACTTGGTGCCGATGACCTGCACCACTTGGCTGCGGGTGGCACGAGCCAGCTCCTCGGCGCCCTCCCGGGCGGAGAGCATGGAGTTTTCCAGCACCTTGCCCTTGATGAGCTCCCGGGCCTCCAAGGCGTCGTCGGCCTGGCGGATGAGGTTGTCTCCAATGCCGTCCTTGCCGATGTGCAGGATGGTGTCGATGTTGTTGGCCAGCCCACGCAGCTGGGCCCGTTGCTTGCTTGTCAAATCCATATTTATGACCATTCCTTTCCGCTGCGCTCCAAGGCACCAAAGGAATATGAAACCCGGTACCTCTAACGCAGCCAGTCGTAATTTGTTAGAATAGGCTTGAGGAAGCAGGCACACTA
>NZ_NFIH01000019.1 GCF_002161675.1 Pseudoflavonifractor sp. An44 | reverse complement strand
ATCAGCCATGATTGCCTGAGCCCCCGTCAGAGCGTCCAACAGCTCCTGCCAGTGAGTCTCCACATACTTATCGGCATTCTCAACCATCTGGGTGGCACGGTTGACGAGTTCTTCCAGGACGGATTTGTCCGCCTTGAAGCGCTGGGCCATAATGGCATCCAGCAGGGCGTCGGCGGCCTTGTCCACATCCTCCTGCATGGCGTCGCCGTCAGCCATCACATCCTTGGCGGCAGCCAGAGCGTCCACCAGCTCCTGCCAGTTGGCCTCCACATACTTGTCGACGTTCTCCATCATGCCGTCTGCCCGCTCAATGAGCATCTCCAGCACGTCCTTGTTGCCCTGGGTGAGACCCAGACCCCAGATACCTTCCAGCAGAGCGTCCCAAGCGGCGTTGACCTCGTCCTGGGTGGCGTTGTCGTCAGCAAGAACGGCCTCGGCGTTGGCCAGAGCCTTCTCAAAGGCGGCCTTGGCAGAGTCGGTGACACCCTCCGTGGACAGGGTCACGGCATAGTCATAGGTCTCTTGCAGCAGGGTCTTGTCCACCTTAGAGGGGGCGGCGGGAGTTACAGCAGAAGCCTCGGGCAGCACGGTAGCGTCCATATCGCCAGTGGAAACGGAAATTCCAGCAGGGGCATCCAGCAGAGTAGCCTCCCAATCAGACAAACTAGCAGTAGCACCGTCCTGATTCCAGGTGCGCTCAGCCACGGCGTAAATCTTCTGTCTCACGGAGTAATCAGAACGCTGATAGGCACAGCTGGTGCCCTTGATGACGTCGGCACCGGTCTTGCCATAGTTATATCCATAGTCAGACCAAATGGCGAAGTTTCCGCCCAGCACCTTACCGACGCTGTCGGGGTATGCATATCCATTGTCCCCCAGCTCAGCATTTGCACTATCGCCAAAGATACCGGGATTCCAGCCATATACCTTGCTCAGGTCTGCATTCCAATAGCTAGAAGCGCCGTATGCATAGTAGACATAAGTATAGACGAAGTTCACCACATCGTAGCCAGCAGCCAGCAGGGCCTGAGCATTTGGAGAAGCGGGCACCCAATACAGAATGATGATATCCTTGCTGACACCGGAATCCACGCTCTTGACGGCATCGTTGAACATCCGAGTGGTCATACCCTTGCTGACGATGTAGTCGTTGAGGTCATTGACATAGTTGACAAACCGAGGGTCGGTGCTGTTCATGTGGGTACCATCTGCGTAAGAGGCCTCGTCTGCGGCAATGTTGAAGCTGGTGCAGCCCTTGGAAGCAAAGTAGTCCACATACTTGGCCACCAGAGCCTGACCAAAGGCATAGGCGTCCTCGTTGGACAGGTCCAGAGTGATCTTACCAACCTTGGCATCGTAGTCGGTGGCACTGGCACGATAGAACCAGCTGTTATTGATGCTATACACGCCACCGATGTGTCCGGGGCTGTCCAGAGTCGGAATGATCTGAACGCCGTACTGCTCAGCCTCGGCCAGGATTTCATTCATATCGGACTCAGTCCAATAGCCATTGTCCGGCTTGCAGGTAGAAACATCATAGTCGGTGCCAGCCACAGTCACGTTCATGTCGTCCAGGAAGAAGCGAGTGGCGTTATTGTTGGAGAAATCCAGGTACAGCACATTCATCTTATTCCAAGACAGAGTGTGGATGAAGGACTTCATCATGTCAACGGTGTAAAATACACGTCCAGCATCCAGGTACAAAGAGCGCTCAGGAACGTCAGGATAGTCGGTGACGGTGCCAGCCATCACAGTGGTGCCGTTGGCAATCATGCTCTGAAGCACGGTATGCAGTCCGTACAGCACACCGATGGCAGAATTGGCAGTCACGGTGATGTTGTCAGAGGTGATGTCCAGTGTATAACCCTGGCTGTCCGTCACAGCAGTTCCATCCACCTTCACGACGATATCGCCGCTCTTGGCCATGGACTCATCGCCATAGACGATGGGCAGCACGGAATCACCAGGAATGCCCCGAGCGGCAAACTCAGAATTGGCCGTCTGAACATAGGTAGCCAAATCCGTCCCAGTGGGATCGCTGTCTGCAACGATGAAGAAGCGAGCCTCACTGGTCAGAGTAAAGCTGCCTTCTCCAGCCGTTGCGGACTGCACAGTAGGAACACTGGCGATGCCAGGCGCACTGTCCGTATCAGCAGCCGAACCACGCAGCGGCGAAACGCCTACCACCATAGCGGCTGTCAGAACCAGTGCAAGGCCTTTTTTGATCCAATTTCTCATAATAAAGTACCTCCCTGCAATAAGTTGTTTGCTAATATCTACACATGTCCTTGGACATGAGAAAGCACAGTCCACGCAGTTGTGATGCAGCTGCAAGCGCCCCTGGAGGTATCCCGACGCCCTCTTTCCAGATCCCATGACATTCCAGTTCGAGTTTATCTTACGACTTCTCCCCTATTTGTGTCAACACTTTTGTGCAACATTTGTAATATTTTAAGAATAAATTGTAATATCTTGTAAGTTGCAGGTGATCCCATATGCCATCACACCGTACTATTTCATCTGTACAGTCATCCTTGTTCTGGTGAACATGCTCTGAATTTAGCGGTTTTCTTTTGTAAATGGGGTGTAAAAATTTTAAGTTTGATTAAGGTAGCCTCGGTATACTGTCTCCCGTAACAGATTCCTGATGGAAAGGGGCATCCAGAGATGGCAGCACAGATGACATTCCAGCGCTACGAACTCAAATATCTGCTGAACCCGACTCAAAAGCGGGCAGTGCTACAGGCCATGGACGGACACATGGAGCTAGACCAATATGGCCGTGTGACCATACGAAACATTTACTGCGACACGGAAACGTTCCGTCTCATTCGCCGCTCTCTGGAGCGGCCCTGCTATAAGGAAAAGCTGCGGGTGCGCAGTTACCGCCAGGTCTCTCCAGAGGAGCCGGTGTTTGTAGAGCTGAAGAAAAAGTACAAATCCGTTGTCTACAAGCGGCGGCTGTCTCTTCCCGAGGGACTGGTCAGTCAGAGCCTGGGCCAGGATACCCCGCTTCCGGTGTCCTCGCAGATTGGCCATGAGATTGCGTATTTCCGCTCCTACTATCACCCGCTGATTCCCACCGTCTTTCTCAGCTATCAGCGGGAGGCATTCTACGCGGTGGACGGTGGGGACTTCCGGGTCACCTTTGACGATCACATTCTGTACCGTCAGGACCATCTCTTCCTGTGTAGTGAGGTCTATGGCACCCCCATCCTCTCCCCCGGTCAGACCCTCATGGAGATCAAAACCTCTGGGGGGATTCCCCTGTGGATGGTTCACGCCCTGACCCAGCACAACATCTTCAAAACGTCGTTCTCCAAGTATGGGACGGCCTATCAACACATGACAAACCAACAGCGGTTAGGAGGACTCCGTTATGCCTAATTTCTTTCGCGGTGTATTTGACACCGATCTTACCCAACTGATTTCCATCACTGATTTTTTGCTCTGTGTGGGTGGAGCACTGGTGGCCGGGCTGCTGCTGGCCCTGGCCTACATGGTGAGCACCCGGTACACCAAAAGCTTCGTGGCCACCTTGGCTCTGCTCCCCGCCGTGGTATGCGTCATCATCATGATGGTCAACGGCAACATCGGCACGGGAGTGGCGGCGGCGGGCACCTTCAACCTGGTGCGCTTCCGCTCGGTACCCGGCTCCGCCAAAGAGATTGGCGCCATTTTCCTGGCCATGGGAACAGGGCTGGTCATGGGCATGGGATACATCGGCTACGGCTTTGTCATCGCCATTATGCTGGGCGGTGTCAGCGTCCTCTACCACCTGGTAAACTTCGGCTCCGGCAAGAAATCTGCCTGTTACAAGACCCTGCACATCACCATTCCCGAAGATTTGGACTATACCGATGTCTTTGACGACCTGCTCCAGCGCTACACCAACCGCTGCGAGCTCTCCCAGGTGAAGACTACCAACATGGGCAGCCTGCTGCGCCTAACCTACCAGCTCACCCTCCGGGACCCCAAATTGGAAAAGGAATTCATTGGCCAGCTGCGCTGCCGCAACGGAAACCTGGAAATCACAGTTTCTCGCCAAGAGACCGCTTCCTGCGAACTCTAAGAGGGGATGATACATCATGAAATCTCTAAAACCATGCACTCTGCTGCTCTCTACGCTCCTGCTGTTGCCCGGATGCAAGACAGACTCTCCCACCCCCACAACGTCCAGTCAGGACCAGCTATCCTCTCCGTCTGCCACCTCCAGCAATGTGGACCTGTCCCAGCTGTTCAGTGACCGGGACTTTGAGATCGGCTATGACGAGGAGAGTGCCGTCCACATTCCGCCGGGTTCCCCCTCTACCTGCGACAGCGACGCCGTCACCGTGGACGGAAGCACCGTCACCATCACCTCTCAGGGGGGACACGGCGTGGTGTCCAAAGATGACTTGGTGGTCACCTGCGGTACCTACGAGATCAACGTCTCAAGCCACGGCCTGTCTGGCAAGGACAGTGTGGCCATTGCCAACGGTACCTTCACCCTCCAAACCGGGAAGGACGGCATTCAAAGCGACAATGAGGAAGACACCGAAAAGGGCTTTGTCTATCTGGGCGATGGAAATTACACCATCACCGCCGACGGAGATGGTGTCAGTGCCAGCAGTTGGATGCAGATAGATGATGGAACCTACACCATCACCACTGGTGGCGGCAGCGCCAACGGGGAAGCTCACACCGACAACATGCAGCCCGGCCAGATGGGGGGCATGGGTGGCATGGGCGGACGCCGTCCGTAAGGCAGTATAAGTATCATATATTTGCATATAAAAAGGCATGGTTTGCAAATCTCTGGTCGAATGAAGTTGTAACACATCATTCGAAAAGGGATAGCAAACCATGCCTGATAAGCTTGTACGGTTTAATGAGTCTGCGTCAAAAGGTAAATCCGAAAATTGGTACATGGTAGTATCGAGGATATGCTCAACAAACTGCTGACGCCACTCTTGGGTATTCTGGCCTTATGCGCTCTCGTTGACCTTTACGCTTAGGTTTCTTGTTGCACATTGTCTTCCGTCCAAGGATGTTAACCGGTATGTAATCGTATAGTTCCCCGGTACAGAAGAATTGACCGTTCCTTCCACCTCTACTCCATCGATCAGGTTTTCTCCATTGGCATCTTCCGCTTCAAGGACCCAGTCAAGGGGTACAAACGGTTCATTCTGAGAAATGGATATTTGTTCCTGTCGCAAGGTTAGCACAATATCATCTTTCACACCATCTATGTATGCTCTGCACTGTGCAGTTGCTACATCGCCAAATTCATTTGACACCGTGAAAAAAATACTATACTCTCCCTCTGCAGTTTTCTCCCGATACCATGATACTTGACCCGTTATCTCCTTACCGTATCCATTATCCGCTTCCAGCTGCTTCCGCTCAGCCAATACTCCTGGTAAATTCCCCAATTGAGTTACTGTCAACTGTACTTCCGAATCCACCTGTATGGTTGGACCAGTATAGTTTTCCAAAAGCAGCATCCGTCCCTGGTCTGTTAATTTCTCGCTATATCCGTTCAATGAGTAATAAATCATTTTTTGGTTTAGCTGCTCTGTGTTCTGGAGCACTGCACGGGCATCAGAGGTACGATCATTTCCGTCCTCATCTGTAACAAGCACTCCTTGCATTATATCTAGCTCACTCGTTCCATCGTACACCAGTATCTCCGGACTCCACTGGATCTGGCATTTCTGTGTTTTCTTGGTCAGAGCTGAATTTACTTGCTCCGGCCGCTGCTGTACGGCATACATCAGTAGGACTCCCAGTAGGATGGCAGCTAAAACTCCCAGCGCATGCAGAAAAAACAGTTTCCTTTTCATGCTTTCTCTCCTCACCTATTTCCATATCTACCGTAGCTATAGCCGTATTTGCCATATCCATACCCATATCCGTAACCATACCGGCTATGTGAGTGAGGCTGACCGTTATATACAAAGCCAAGGATTTTAGTGTGTACTTCCGCTAGCTGATCCAAGGTTTCCATGATTTGATTTCTTCGTATCCAATCATGTCTTACTACATAGAGTACTCCATCGGCATACCCAGACAATACAGCTGCATCTTCGAACAGTTGCATGGGCGGGCTATCAATTATTATATAATCCATAGTCCCCCTTAACGTCTCAAGCCACTCGCTCAATTTACCTGAGTTCAAAATTTCAGCAACGGCGGGGACAGGAGCATTTCCTCCCACAAAGGAGATCCCGGATTTCTCACACACCTCCAACGTTCTCTGTTGACCTTCTTGCTCTAACACTACATCCATCAGGCCGTATTTACCACTTCCTCCTACCTTTGTCCACATATCCTGCTTACGCAAGTCTCCATCAATCAGAGTAACCCGTTTCCCTTGTTTGGCCAATGCATAAGCCAGATTTTCTGCAACCATGGATTTTCCTTCTGTAGCCACTGT
The DNA here is from genome assembly GCF_002161675.1 of Pseudoflavonifractor sp. An44. Classification (GTDB taxonomy): domain Bacteria; phylum Bacillota; class Clostridia; order Oscillospirales; family Oscillospiraceae; genus Enterenecus; species Enterenecus faecium. The sequence goes on along the minus strand of NZ_NFIH01000019.1, from coordinate 44,787 downwards.
GCTGGTTACAACTACGACCTTTCCCTGTATCTCATCCAACTCTCTCCGCACTGATAACGTAAGGCTGTCTATTTCATCTACAAATCCTAAGCTCATCTCTTCTTCCAAAATAGAAGGATGGCGCCACTTTCTCTTTCTGAGTGCGGATATTTTACCCAGACACACAATGTTGCTCACAGGTTTGAGTTCATCGGGACTATGGATTCTCTTATGGAGCAATGCGACCAAAAATAGAACAGCTACTCCCACCACTGCCCCCAAAACAGCTCCTAGCGCCACCGCTTTGGGATAGTTAGGAAAATTACATGGCTCATTGGGCACAGCTGGCGTATCAATCAGATGGAACTCGATATCGCCTATTACCACACGAGCTACGTTAGGATATACTTGTAACAGTGCCTGTAAAATTCTTTCTGCCTCCACAGGATCGGGGCTAGTCACAGACATAGTCAACATATTGGACCCTTCCACCAGGGAAACCGCCAAGTTCCCCTGAATCACCTCCGAACCTAGTTCTGCCTTCAACTCATCAAGTAAAATAGGACTACTCAAAATATAAGGGAAGGTGTTTGCCAGCTGATTGGCTGCACTACTATCATAATAAAACCCATAGCTATCTCCCCGAGGATTGGTTGCCACCATGACGGTTGCAGAAACCTCGCTGCAGTACATGGGAACATAGGTTTTATATGTATAGCCATAATTGAAAGCACCAAAAACCAAGGCAAGCACCACAGGACACCACCAGTGTCGCCACAGGAGTTTTACCAAGCTTTCTATCAGAAACAATAGATCAATTTCATGTTCTGAACGCTCAATTTTCTCGCTCATGTTCTGCCTCCAGTTTCTTTTTCCCGCGCGTTCTTCGACCGTATCCGTAATACCGATCCCGACTTCTGCTACCAAACCCAAATGGATGCACTGCATTGAGCACGATGCCTTGGATTCGCACATTATTTTGCCGAAGAATCTCGAGCTTATCGTTAATGGCATCCACCCCGCACCAATCCTGTCGCACAACAAACAACACGCTTTCCACTGCTTGTAGCAGATATTCCGTATCACTTGTCACAGCCATAGGTGCCGAATCTACAATTATGTAGTCCATCGTTTCTGATAGAGCTTGGATTAGTTGGCATATCTTTGTTGCATTCCCCCGTACTCCGTCATTCACACGCTGATCACCGGATTGGACTACGTGTAGACCGCTGTCCTCATCGTAATAGACAGTATTCGTTCCCTCGCACCGATCGTTGAGATAGTCATTTATGCACACAGCATCCTCTTTGGGCAATTGTAGCACCTTATGAATGGCAGGCTTTCGCAGGTCACCATCCAATAGCAGAACCCTCCGCCCCTTTTCCTTCAACGCCAGGGCAATGTTGGTTGCCACCGATGATTTGCCCTCATTCTCTCCTACACTTGTCACCAACAGAATCTTGTGCCCACTGTGTTTCATCCGAAGCTCCAGGCGAGTTGCAATTTTTCTGATGGATGCAGAAAATCCCATACTAACCCCTGGGTCATTCAACAGAATGGATTTCTTTCTTCGGCGTATGATGTCTTTTGTACTTTTCCACTTCCGCTCAAACGGTACATCACCCAAGACACTTCCATTTAGATTCCGCTGTGCCCCTTGCATGGTCTGAACGGTTGGACGTAACGCAGTAAACAACACACATCCTGCCGCCACCAAGATTGCCGCTCCAACACTTGCTATTTTCTGAATGTGTCGGATGTTTGGGGTATTTGAAGGTGTTTGGGGTACGGACGGTGGTTGAAGCATCATTAAATCAGCATTGGTAAACAAATAGTTTGAAACTTCGTCATAATGATTTATAGCTGACCACAAACCTTGATGGGCCTGCTTGGCAGTAGGTGCCGTGACCTGAATTGTGAGCATATTGGTCTCTGGTATTACCTCTGCTTTAATTTCGCCATCAAACTCTGTTACGGCTAACTCCTCAACCACTTTCTCGCGTAGAACATTGCTGGCAAACACCTCTCCAATCACCTCTGCCATTTGAGTTGTGGCTGTGAGGTTGGAGTAAATGCTAATATCGCTTCCCTTTGCGGTAACCGCCATTGTGGCATAGGACGTATACGCCGGAACATATCGAAGCTGTACAACACTGTCTACTCCCATCCACACCGTAAAACCAGCTAAAACCACAACCCATAGATTGATAACCAGATCACGGAGTACCGAATACCAGCTCAATTCATCCCAGCGAAACAATTCTCTTTCTTCCATCATTTCTCACCCTATTCGTATACTACAACCGTCATCCATGTGTGTTGTTTTCCAGCCCAGTAGTGCACCTGATACACTCCGGGGGTTGATGCATCCACCCCATCCTCTATCTGGAGCTTCTCTTCTCCCTGTCCCGAAATGGCCCACACATAGTCGTAGGCATTCCACGACTCGCCGCAGGCCAAATACAACAAAGGGCATTGATTCTCCAAGGCCACTTCCCCCTGCTCGAGTACATGCACTGGCAAACTCAGTTCCGACAAATCTCCCATCGAGTTGGCAACCTGAACTTGAATCATGTATTCCCCTGGTTGCCCCATGTCCAGATCATTCTCTAGCGAAGTTATCGAATCTGTAATCTCTCCCTCCAGCATATCAAACGCTCGTATGTAAGATATCGGATCTTCTTTTCCACCCTGTTCAAACACCAATGCAGAGATCAGCTGAAATTGAGGGGAGTGATAATCTTCCATCACAACTTTTCGTCGTAGGGTTGCGGAATGATTCGCTCGATCAAATACAGTATAGCTTACATAACAACTTCCATCACTACTCAGCAACGAGAGTCCTCCCAAAATGACTTGCTCTGTCAAGTCTCCTTCCTCTTCATCCCAGGCTTGCACGCCTTCCATCAGACCGGTTTTCATCTCATCCACCGACAAATTTAGCACCTCGGGCTGTGCTGTGATGATCGGTGCATGAACATCTTGTCGTTTCCATTCCTGATATCTCACCAGCGTCCATAATCCAAGAGACAGCACAAACAGCCCCACCACAAGCCAACGAATTACTCTCATACACTCCCACCTCATCCTTTCCTACCGGCCACAAGTACACTCAATCGCCGAGCACCACCAAACCAATATCTACGGATGGGAAATGCCCAACGCCATAAAACACCGAATATAAATCCTTTCCTTCTCCAAAGCGCAACCCATTTCCCGCGTCGATACACATGTGAAACCCATCCCACTACCTGCGAGATATGGATAGGGCCTTCTAGTATGCACTGTCCGTCCCCAGCCAAAAAGACGCTTTCATTTTTACACTTGATAATTCTGTGCAGAACATATGCTCCACTCTCACGCCTAAAAAGTACAATCATTCCTGGACGACACCGCACAGTATCCATGGGCCTCAATCCAACATAATCACAATTGGGGGTTAAAAACGGGTACATACTTATTCCAGATACCGGAATAGATGCCGAATGGTTCTCATGAAGCATCTTTTCTATCTCTTGCAGATATATCCTGGTTTGGACCGTGCAACATGTTTCACCCGACCTCTTCCAGTATTTGCCGTCACTGTTGTGCATATGACCGTGTATCCTCCGTCAAATGTCCATTTCTCATGTAAAAAAAGCGATTGCAGACCTCCAGCACAGAAGTACGATGGGTGACAATCAGACAGGTACAATATGTCATATGTTGCTTAATATTGCGCAAAATCTGACACCCCGTCTCTTGGTCTAGTGCCGACGTAGCCTCATCAAACAGTATCACGGGCGCTTTTTTTAGTACCGCTCTTGCAATCGCAATACGTTGAGCTTGTCCCTCAGACAGACCAATTCCTTTTTCTCCTACTATGCCCTGTAGGCCTCCTGGCAGTTTGCTAACAAATTCCCACGCACATGCCACCTGGAGTGCCTCTATCATTTCTTGCTCCGTGGCTGTTGGAACCACCACTCGCAAATTTTCCGCAATCGATCCGGAAAAAATGGTATTTCCCTGAGGAACATAGGCAATCCACTCTCGTGTCCCTGCCCCCAATGGCTCAGAGACCCCGTCCACTGCCGCGACGGCAGCCTTTCCTTCATCTGGCTGAATCATCCCCAATACCATACGAAGCAAAGTAGTCTTCCCACAGCCAGATCGTCCCATTATTGCAGCGTAATCACCAGGATTCAGCTCTAAGCTACACCCTTTCAACACAACCTCTCCCCGCTTGTAAGAGAAGCTAACCTCCTGCAACCGGATGGACAAACCATACTGTTTCTGATCTTCAATGTGCTGAATGTTGACCGAATTCCCTACAGGCTCTTTGGGCAATTCAGTGACTTCTATGATTCGCCCGGCCGAAGTAAGAGCTGAGATAGCGCTGGGTACCATTCGAATTATACCAGATAAGTCTCTGCTCAAGGAGCGCGCCAGCTGCAAGAACAACGTCATCGTACCATAGGTGATATATCCGTTCCACAGTCGAAATACTCCCCAGGCCATACACAACACGGATACCATCAAACTCAGCACAGACATAAAGGAGGCGGCTTGTACTGAAAATTGGTTGTACTCTTCCGCCTCTGTCATATATTTATTTTGCACTGCTTTGAGTCTATTTTCAAATATATCCGTAAGGTGCAGCGCTTTGATGGTGTGTACATGTTGAAATGACTCGTCTGTAAAGCCCATCAGCTCACTGCCCACCTGTCGCATCTTCTTGTTGTGATCCCTCATGCGTACCAACAATACCCGAGATAGCAACAACGAAACAGGTGCACTGAGCAACGCAATCACGGTCATGGTCTTGTCATAATACAGCATAATCGCCAAACTGCCCAAACCATGCACACCAGTGGTAACAAACGAAGGAAACCAGCTCAGCACATTGGCAGATACTGTGTTGACATCGCTATTCAAACGACTGAGCAAATCACCACTATGGTATTTACTCATACTCTGCCAACGAGTACAAAAAATATCATGATAAACCTGTGCCAACAACTCATTCTGCACCTTTAAGCTTACCCTTCGCAGATAAATCCCGCTCCACGCATCTAACCCAACTTTAGCTAGGCCAGTCAAAATCAGCAACAAGAGCATTGCAAGCAGCAAATTCAAATTCTGAAACATGACTCCGTCAATCAGATACTTGGAACTAATACTGCCTGCCAATCCTAGCAGTGTTCCCAACACTCCTATAACCAAGTAGAATAATATGCTACCCCAATACTTTCTCATGCGCTGGAAGATCCACTGTCCTTCCCGTTTCATTTCCTGAAGGGCACCCTCTGCAATCTTGCGTCTGATACGCTTCCAGTCAAACATGACTATTCCATCACTCCATATTCTTCAGTTGTCTGGCATACTCTGTCTTCATGCCCTCCACCATCCGACATACGTACTCTGGTCTTTTGTCAAATGCCCCGGTCTCTGCTAAGGTCATGGCAGCACAGTTGTGGCAAAGCACTCGGTCAGGACAATTGGCACAGGCACGTGGTAACCGAATTTGAAGAGTTTTCTCATGAATTTCTTTCCAGGCCTTCGCAAAGCCAACCTCTCGCACATCCATTTCAATTCGGTCAAACAGGCCACAGGGACGCATCTTTCCGTCCCAGGTCAACCAAAAAGAGGCTCGCCCCGCCAAACACTGCATGGGGAGTCCCTCAGACGACGATTGGTTGAAGGCAGCTGACTGTTGCACCGCCCACTGGGCCCGTTTCAGAAACTCCTCATCTTTGCTTAACAGGCGCTCCCGGCGCACAAGGTAAGCCCCAGCCTCCTCCGCCGCTAAGCGTCCAGGATTATTCCCACAGGTCTGTTCATCCAACCGAATCGGCGGGAAGAGATAGGAGGACATGGCACACAGCGCTCCTGCATCCCGTGCAGTCTGGTGCACCTGCTCCATATCCCCGCAATTATAAGTGGTCAGCATCATGGTGACCCGAACCGATATCCCCATCTCCCGCAGACGATAGATGGACGTTTTCACCGACTCGTAGGCCGGCACGCCACACAAGGAGCGATAGGTCTCATCGGAAGCCCCGTAGAGGGAGATGTTGATCCGAGCAGGAGGGCGCTTAGAAAAGCACTCTACGATTTCTGGGGTAAGCATGGAGCCGTTGGAGTTGATGACCACCCGAAATCCCATGTCACACAGCGGTTCATACAGCTCGATAAAGTCCCGGCGCAGCATGGCCTCCCCACCCGTGAGCAACAAAAACAGCATTCCGGCTTCTTTTGCCTGGCGGGCAATGTCCAGCCACTCTTGCGTTGTCAGCTCCTGCTGTTCCAACTGCTCCATGTTTTCCATGCCGTGCACATAGCACATTTTACAGCTAAAATTGCATCGACTGGTCAGCTCAAAGGTACCATGCAGCGGAATGCCCCGCACAGCTGCCTTTCGAGACAGCATTTGACTGATGGGCACATCCTGACTCCACCATGGCTCATTCATCTGGTTTCCCTCCTTCATAGATTACATGATACAAATGCTCCACTGCCGAGGCATCCGGAAGACAGTGATACAGATAAATGGGACACTGCTCTACTACCTGCGTCACAGTGTCCATCACACGTTGCGTGGCAATCCGATCCCATAACGGAACCATGCATTCCGAGAGCAGAATTGTGGCAGCCTGAGCGCCCACAAGGCGCACCAGATGGTTTTTCTTCCCTTGGCGCAAGACCACGATGGCTTTCAACGGGCAAGATATGTTGTGGGAGATTCCAGAGGACCCACAGAACGGAAAGCCATGTGCCATCGTTCGTTCATCCTCTACACTGAACACCGCCCGGTCTCCGTTGACAATGCGAGTCCCTGGTCGATGCTGGCGCCACAGTTCCGCCTGAGTAGACTTTCCAGTGCCAGATGGGGCTGTAAAGAGAACGGCCTGTCCAAGACACTGGATATAGGCAGCGTGGAGCACCACTTTCCCCCTGTATGACAATAGATAATCCAAACCCATGGCGGCAAACAGGCTTCCTTCAGTTATTGCTTTTTGTCGGCACGGCAAATATACCTGTATCACGTTCTCCTCCAATGGGTCTACGACTTGACAGCCAAGCCAGTTTTCCTCATCTACATTCAGAAATGTACCTCGATAGCGATATATTTTTCCGTACTCGTAATAAGCCCGGTTTCTGCTACTGGCAAAAACCGGGTCTGTATTGCGTCTCATCAACTGAGATGCTGGACGTATCATCACGTTCACATCACACGGTTCTTCTTGAGACATATACGCAGAATATGGGTATTCTTTTTTCAGTTTAATCATATAGGGTTGCCAATTGATTTGTAGTCGAAGTCCTGCAACAGTATATTGAATTGACCCATACATATTTAGGAGCCCCCAAACACCCCTGCATTAACATGATAACACTCCATTGACGCCTGACAAACCTCTAGTTTTGCGTCAAAATAAACAAACCCTAAGATACTCCCTGGAATCTCATATTTTGTACAGAGATCACCTGTAGCCGCATTTGTTTGGCAATTGTTTGTAAGAACGGCGCTACACATATCTGCTATGGTCGTATCAAAACTAAGCTCTTCAAAATATACCATAGGCTTTTCATATGTTTTCTTCATTTGCTCTCTCCCACTAATTATATCGTTATTGAATTTCAGTTCTATCTCGCTCAATCATCAGACAAAATGCCTCTACTTTTCAAAGCATCTATGAATTCTCTTACATCGCTCTGAGCAACAGCCTCTTCCACTTCATAGCTTTGGCAAATTTTCTGTATCAGTTGATCCATAGAGTATTCTTTACTTTGAAGTAATTCCCACAAAAACCTCCCCACTTCATTTAGCGTAATCAACCCCATAAACTGAAATACAGCCTTACCTGTGGGCACAACAATGTACTCTCCTGCAATTTCCCGCAACATAAATTCCTTGGAAATTTTCATTGAAACGCTCCTCGCTGATAGGTCAAATACATAATCTCACATGTATCTGGGTCAAAATGCTGGGTCTGCTCTTCCCGGCTCTCTCCGGCCTCCAGACCTCCGGCAAATTTCACCCGATAGGTGATTCCTCCTTGTAATACATTATCCTCGATTCTTTTATAGTAAATATAAATGTCGTTTTCGATGTTCTCGCTGCTGTTGTTCTCCAATCGAATCCACTGGTCCGCCACGGACAGGGTAAATTTATCCGTATGCAGCGAGCGTTCCTGCTTCAAATAGGCCAAATTTTCTATGGAATAAGTACAAGACTGGGCATTTCCAGGCATCTGCACAGCAGACGCCTCCAACACCTGGACAGTACTTCCTGCAATCAACGTTGTTATTTCAAATTCTCCCAAGGAGGTTCCATTCTCGTCCTTGGCCACGATTTTCAAATACTGTATGTCCTGGTCTGACGTATTGAGCACCGTCAATTGCCATACGTCTTCTACGGCACGGTCTGTGCCATCCTCCCAAAAGGGTCCGTCATAAGCTTCCACACGTTCAATGGATATGCCGCTTTTTAAATATACGGGCATATTTTGTTTCTGTTCTTGGTCTTTCCTCCACATGCTCCACACAAAAAGGCCGCCCACACACACGGCTACCATAATTGCCAGAGCCGCGCCTTTCCACACCAGTGTGTTTCTACGTTTTTTTCTTGTCTGTCCTTTGGAACGATCCATCTTTTCCTCCAGTGCCCCGGTGGCTTCCCCTTTCCAGGGGAAGCCACCGGCCATATCAGGTATTTGTCACTGCTCTTCTTTTCGAGTCTTGATTTTCATACCCATGCCAATTCCAGCCGCAGCACAGACAAACAGAGTTGTCAGCCAGATGGTCAAACCAGACTCATCTCCCGTCTGGGGAACCTGGGCCTCCGACTCCGGAGTCGCCTGGGGCTCATCCGTTGTCTGTGGAGCGTTGGTAGCTTCGGGCTGCTGGCTTACCTCAGGCGCATCGGTCGCCTGGGGGGCATCTGTGGCTTCCGGCTCTTCCGGCTCCGTTTCAGCCGTCAGCCCCTCCATGGCCGCAGCAAGCGCCTCGGTCGCTGCATCCACCGTTTGCTGCTCTTCCTCACTCAGGCTATCGTCATCCATCACAGCCTGCGCTGCATCCAGCGCCGCCTGGAATCTTGCTACGCTTTCCACCGTGTAGCCGGAGAGGTCCATGTCCTTGGCTTGCTCCAAAATCGCCTCCAAGTTCTCCTTATTCGCTTGGAAACGCTGGGCCATAATCGCCTCAAGCAGCGCACTGGCTGTGTCGTCCACTTGGTCTTGAGTCACATGCTCCACGCTCAAGAGCTGCTCCGCCGCTTCCAGTGCATCCAGCAGAGCTTCCCACTGGGTTTGGACGTACTTGTGGGCACAGTCCACCATGGTCTTGGCGCGGTCTATCAGCTGCTGTAGGGTTTCCATTCTCAGCTTCTGATAAATCACAACAATCTCCACATCGCCTGTGGCCACACCAGTTGCCTCTCCCTGAACCCGCTGGAACTGATATCCTTTGATGGCTTGTTCCAGAAGTTTCGTGGCATCATATTCTGCGCCATCGTAAACCTGGAGCACTTGGTCCTCTGCCAAAGAATTTCCGTTCTCATCCTGATACTTCACGGTCACGGTGTACTGCTGCACAGGATTGAGCAAGTAATAGGCGGCCTCTACATTTTCCCAACTGCTTGTCACCAGCAAGTCTTGCTGTGCAGTACGGTTCTCCTCGCTCTGGACTGTGGCAGTTCCATCGCCTTCTTGCTTGATTTTAGCATTTCCTGTCCATTGCAGGTTGGTCAGGGACAGCAGATTTCCAACCTTGTCGTCCAGATTTGCGTTGGGATCATCCGTGGGAACCACATCCGCCCCCTCCGTTGTCGAACTGCTGGAATTTCGGATGACAATGGGGAACTTGGTTTTATAGACAACCTCGCCCGCTTCATTCTTTTGGGCTTCCCACACACACTGTTCACCAAATTCGTAATACAAATCATACGCTGTCTCGATCGTGTACGTCTTTGCCCGGAACGAGACCCACTGTTTATCTTGATCAGGAACAGCCAGTTCGATGGTCATCTGTGTGGAACTTCCACTTTCTAGCTTTGCAGACAACTGCAGCTTATCAGGAATATCCTCTGATGTCGTCTCCAGATTGAACGATATCGCCTGCCCCGGGGCCAAGTAGACCTCATTTTTAGGTCCATACGCCTTATAGTCTTCGATGTCAGTCAAGGTTCCATGTCCATCCACGAAAACCGCGCCAATCTCAGTGACCGCAGATGTATTATTTGCATCGAGGAGAATATCACGGATTTCCTTGAAGTGAGGATTGAATTCCCCATCTTCTAAGTAAACATCCTTGATATCTTCATAGGCATTGCCCGAGGGATTTGCTGGATTATATACACGAATGGCATCTAAATAGAATGTGTAGGAATTGTCTTGACCGCCTTCCTGATAATGATGGTCAAAAGCTTTCTCATAAACAGGCATTACTTTTACGCTATACTCTCCCCATCCCAAACCATCAACCTTTGCAATGGGCACTTGATACAACGCATTGGAGTTATCCGCATTTTCGTCCACAATCCACTCATCTTTCTCAGCATCATACACATACCCATAATATGTATCAATCACTGACCTTCGAACGAGCTTATTTCCCTTATCATAGACCTCAATCAGGACATATCCAGTATCTCCGCTGGTCACACTAATTAAATCAAATCCCGTTCCTGTAAACGCAAATTCTACGCTGGGGGAGGTCTTTGTGTCTTCCCCTACCTCAACATACCATGCGGTCCCGTTGCTGTAAGTTGCATCTTTCTCGTAGTGGGTATCATTTCCGTACGAATCATCCCACAGCTTGCCCAATTCTGCACTGCCTGGACGGTCGGTATCCTGCTGTGTATCAGAGCCCTCTCCGGTCAGAGGCGTCCATACTATCTCTGTATCGTCCTTTGTATAACCCGGATTAGGCTTTATCGCACCAAAATTATCTTCATAGAAGATTTCGGTTGCTGGAATGATTGAGAGCTCACCCGTGATGTAGTTTTGGCCATTTTTTACGTATTTAGAATCCAACGCCACCACATACAGCATCCGTTCCAGGGAGTCCATTTGCATGGTATCGGGCACATAGTATACGTCTCGCTTGTAAGCGGCGTTGGTCTCTGAGGTTTCAGCCTTACCATCGGTCTCCGGGGTCTCGGGCTTAACGTCGGTCTCCGAGGTCTCAGCCACGACTCCCTTAGGTGCATCGATGGTCGCCTTGCCATAGGAAAGTTGCTGCTCATGCTGAGTCAATGCCGTTGTCTGGTCAAATGTCTTGTGCAGTTTCTCAGCGTCATACTGAGCAACGCCCGCCAACTCGCCCGCAATCTGATAGGACCCCAGTGCATCATTGTCCAAAACATCTACTGCCACGGGCAAACCGTAATCGATGACCACAGTATCGTCTGCCATCAGCATAGAAATCTGGAAGTTCAAGATGTAAATGGTGTAGTCGTCTGGCTTGTAATAGAAGGTAACATAGCCATCAATTGTTTCCTCCGAAACATCGTAGGTATACAGTTGACCAAGTTCCCCGTTCTCCCCCTGTTCCGCACGCATCGGTACATAGAACTGGGTGGTCCAAATATCGGGGTCCGCACCTACCATGTCGCTATTCATCTGGAAAGGATTCTCCTTCAAGACATTATCTACAACAGACGCACCGGGTTCTCCTGGCTGATACTGATCTTCCACAGGAACCTGATACGGCTTCATAGTGGGCTCTTCCCCCTCCTTCGAGGGCTTGAAGCCTTGAAGCAGCGTCACATTGATTTCCTCGGGTCTCTCAATACTCCCATCATCAAACCAAATTTTCTGTACGGTCAGCAGCATCTCGGTTCCACAGGGGTCTTGCATATCACCAGCACCAGGAATCGTCCGGTCCTCATTCTGTTCGGTGGCCACCCCCAGCATCAGGTTAGCCTGGGCCGCAGAAACGTACACATTCACCGGGAACTTGGCGTTGGGATATTTTCTGCTGCTCAGTTGAGCATCCTGCCACATGGCAGAAAAATAGGTCTGATCTTTTGCAACAGTAATATCATCATCTCCACCAAGATGCCACACCGCATAAACGTTATAGTCCCCATCTTGCTTGTACGGCACCAACTCTTTATTCCTTTGAGTATCCACCTGATTCAGTTGTTTATCCCCCTTGACGATCTCATCCAGAGGATCACCATACTTATTCAGGCGGTAGACGAAGTAGTGATTGTTCACGCCCTCGATGTCCTTCAGATCGTTGATATTCTCATACACCGTCTTCAGAGATGTCTCGCCAGAGAATGTTCCAACCAATCCAAGGGTTACTTTCTCTCCATCAATATCAACGGATTTTACAGAGCCGCGAATGGTATCGGCACGATACATGGTGTTGTTCTGCAGCAGGCCCTCATTGTTGTAGCCCACGAAGCCGCCAGCGTAGCCGTGTTCGTCAGTACCATCCGTGTCATTTCCGGCTCCGCCGCCAAACACATCGTAGCCGTTGGTGACACCGGTGACCGTGCAGCCATCCACCTTGGTGCGGTTGGCCTTGATGAGACCGATTTTCAAGGCATCTTCGGTAATACCGTCCTTTGAACATGGTATCTCCACATAAGAGTCTCCGATATGGATTTGAGCCATATCCTTAGTCCCATCTCCGTTGTCTTTCACCAGAGCAACGGAAATTTTCAAGTCAAAGAGCGTTACAGAAAGTACATCGCCCTCACTCAGTACCTCTAGCTCCAACGCCTTCTCCAAGCCAGGGATTTTTACCTGAATCGCACCGATATCTTCCAACTTCCCGACATACAGAGCATCAAGCAACTTATTAATCACATACAACAGAGGATTGAGCAACACTGGGGAAGTGCTATCGACCTTGGCAAGATAGGCATAGCTGGTACGTCCCACAAAGCCACCGGCTTGGGCATCGCTGTACACTTGCTTCAGCTGGTCTACTTTGCAGTTGTTGACCCGCGAGAGGTCGCCATATCCGATGAAACCGCCGGCAATGCAATCCTTCCCGCCCTTACTGGCCAGGGTGTAACCCACCTGATTGGCCATACCAGTGACGGAGCTGTCATCCATGTGGGAGCCGAAAATGTCCATCAGGCCCGCAGCGGCAATCAACACATTTTCCAGCACTTCTGCCTTATCCAGGTCCAAGACGCCACTCTTACCACTAAGGCCCACAAAGCCGCCCACATAATTGAGGCCGTTGACCAGCTTCAAATTTCTCACATGACTACGCAGTACGGTTGCATTGAGCAAGCTGCCGCCGAATCCTCCGGCATTTCCGTTGTGATAGACTTGGTTTGCATCACTGCCACTTGTGCTATCGCCTCCATCCCTGGAGTCCGTTCGCGCATAGACCGACATTCCCTCAGCAGAACCAAACACATAACAATCGTAGAAGTAGGTGCGGAAGGCGTTGAGAACGTCCACATTATTGAGCACCAGAAGGTTGAGGATGCCAGTGCCTCCCTCAGCAATTTGAGCCACGCCGCCCATTTCTGCCAGACCGAAGAAACCGCCAGCATGTTCACCTCCGGCCACCGCGCGCACACCAGAAATCACCAATGCAGTGTCAGGGATTTCCTCTGTCATCTTTGTGGTAGCATTTCGCTTACCAAACACAGCGCCGCAAGCCATACCCACAAAACCACCAGCTGCTTGGTCGGCATCCAAAACTGCAAAGTCCATGGTGGCTTCCAAATCATCTCTGGTGATGGACGCCTTGGCATTCTTTTTCACGCTAGTATTCACCCATGCACTCTCCACTGTGGGTATTGTGGCATCCAGCACAGACAGCAAATTGGAAACATCTCCCGTGACCGCTTGAATGAGATGCTCCAGAATCTGGTCCAGCACACCGGAGTCCGCCCCGACCTCAACGTTCGCTGCACTTGCGGAGTCAATTCGGCCTGCAAAACCGCCAGCATACTGAGAGCCGTAAACATACTTTAGATTCTGAACTTCAGCGGCCTGCTCCGTCACCCGCACAAAGTCCAAATCTTCATCTTTTGGAATTTCTCGCCACAGTTGAGCGCCATAAGCTACGCCCACAAAACCGCCGGCATTTCCAATGGCACTGTTTTCAGTATCACTGGTTGTTTTGATCGTCATGCCAGATTGATATCCGTCTACACGCGAGGCATAGACCACCGGTACAAAGGATTTTACAATCGGCAGGTTTCCTGTGACTTTTAGTCCAGCAATCTCTATGTTTCCAACATTAGCAACAGAACCTGTCTCCATTTCACCGGCAAAACCACCGGCGCTACGGAATGCAGTGACGGCTTTGACATCCTGCGCATAGGCGTTGGTAATGACTCCGGCCTCCATGCGTCCCACATAGCCGCCAGCGGCGCCGCCGTCAACCAAACTGCTTCCTTCATCTTCTGCTTTTGCGGTTACCGTGTAGCCATAGATGTACTGCGCCAGATTACCATAGGAAGCCTGAACAAGTTCCTCTCCATACACACCGCTGGAACCCACTGCAGCTACCCATGCCTTCCAGGTATCCTCGTCTAGTCCACGCAGCGGGCCAGTTGTCTGGGTATTGGTCTGGATCGCATAGACAACCTCAAGTGCAGATACCGGCACCGAAAGTTTAGCAACTGCTCCTTCCTCTGTGGGCAGCAGTTTTACGCTCCCGCTATCCACCAGGTTGGCGGACTTCATGAGTCCGGTGAAACCACCAGCAAACTCTACGCCGACAACTTCACGTACCCGGTGGGTCGTCGCCGTTTTTTGGTCCTTCAAAACGGCTGGTTGTTTCGATACATCAGCAGGGTCCGTCTTAACATTACCCCAGATACGGCCGCCCTGATTGTAACCTACGTAGCCACCAGCCATGCCCTTCAGCTGCTCATCGACAGAAGTCCCAGTGGCCTCGATATAGCCACCACAAGGCACAGCAGCCGTCGAGCTGTTGTAAATGCGAGGAATAAACGTCTTCAATGCACTGAGCAGACCACTTGCATTCACAATTTCGAGGATGTTCGTCTGCCCTTCCAGCAAGCTGACCATATCTCCAGGCTGGACCGTGCCTGCATATCCGCCAGCACTGACCACACCCTCGATATACTCATAATTGCCTGCGTCACATCCATTGAGCCAGGCTCCGTTGATTTCACCTGCAAAGCCGCCGGCCGAGCCTACGGTGGCACTCGTTACAGTCTTTTCCTCTGTAACATTGGATGCCTTTACATTGAAGCCACCGCTTTTCCCAGTTACGTCACACTGCTCCAGACGTGACTCCACCACACTCAGTGCCGAGAGTATGTCATCCAAGCCAACAATGTCTAGGAGCGACACGCTATCACCCACCGTAGCCAGGGAGCCCAAGTCGATTTTACCCGCATATCCTCCGGCGTAGGCGGGTGCTTTCACCGCCCAATCGCTGTTGGAAACTTCTTCACTTTTAAAGCTTCCTCGGGTTGCCAGGGCGTTCACATCACTGTAGGAAATCTGAGCGCCACGAACCAGGCCCGCATATCCACCTGCGGCACCGGAATCTTTGTCTGCAACGGTTGTGTTGTCCTCCCGCATCTTTTGCTTTAATGCCTGTACCTTCAGTCCAGTTTCTGCAGACGACACATCCGCCGATGTGACTTTGGGCACATAACCCTGCAAAACATCAGTCAAATCTGTGACATTTACTTCCAATTCCGCAAGCTCGATCCCGCCGCCGGCATCTGCCAGATTGCCAGAACAAATTTTACCGGCAAAGCCGCCAGCGTAATACGTTCCTTGGACATTAGAAAGATTTCGTACTGCACCTCGATTGTCTGTCATGTCAGAATTATTGACACTGCCACCGTACATCTCGCCCACAAAGCCACCCGCACTGGCGGCACTCACCTGGGGTGCGGCGTTGCCTGTAAAGCTCACATAGCAGTTGGTGCAGTCGGTGAGCAGATAGTTGACCGCATTGAGCAACTCACTAACCGTTACAATATTCAGCCCTAACAAATTCAATCCACCAGTACTCACCAAGCCACTGGCATTATTACTTCCCATAAATCCACCGGCTATACCATTCTCAGCATTCGCAGTGACAGATAGCAGGTTTGTAACTGTTACGTTGTCAATTGTTCCTCCCACTACGACGCCAATAGCACCGCCAGCATAGCTTCCAGATGATGCCTGGACAGTGAAGCCATCGGCCTGTCCGCAAACGCTTACATAGGACACATCAGGTATTTGAAGCGATATTAGGCCCAAGGTACTGTTAAGCACACCACCAGCATTGGCGGGTACTAACTGTCCCACAAAGCCACCGGCATAACTGCCGTTTTTGGCAGTTATGGAATTCAAATTGGAAACAGAGTTTTTTACTCCTTTATCCACTTTTCCTATCTGTGTTCCGTCACCTTGTCCAAGAAAACCGCCGACAAAATTAACAGCTTCAATCTCTAATTCACTGCCTGTTACCGTGCAGCTGTGAATATTGGATGGAGATACCCCCAGTGCATTAAGAAGTTGCAAGTGTTCATCCGTATTTCCTGTAAGAACACCCTCAAGAAGATTTGTGACTTGCCCCAGTATATTGTAATCTTCCTCGCCCTCTTCTACTTCTCCTACCATAGTCAATCCTGATCCCAGGGTCGCCCGTCCGGTCAAGCCACCGGCGTAATCGCCCGTTGCCGCCACCTTCTTGAGCCCCTGCACCACAGCCCTTGAAACGTCACTGTTCGCTATGATACCAGCCAAGCCACCGGCGTAATCCCCCGCTTGAACCGTCCACTGAATCAGCGGTTTATCTGCATCTGGCACATTCACACTACAGTTTATATTTTTGGCAGATGGGTCAATCCCTCTCAGATTTGGTATTACATCCTCAAACAAATCGATGTTACCACCGGATAGTAACCCCTCGATTGCTCCATCCCGAATTGCTCCAGCAAAACCGCCGGCATAATTTGATGCTTTGACACTCGTAATGCCGTACACACTACAATCGCTAATCGTAGCACCTGTTTGGCATCCCACAAACCCGCCGTTGAACGAGGTCTTCTCTGAACCAATAATTGTACTATCTGTCATAGTCACATGGCAATCATCGATAACAGGCGCTTTGTATCCAATTGGAATCAGGTTGTCAAGATTTACCAGCTTCGGGTTTTTTAGTAAAACCGGCACCAAATCGCCTAAGCCCAAACCTGGGATCTTATTCAGTATGGTTTCTAGGCCTTCAGCCACATCACTTAGTATATTACTTAGGCCCTCATATTCCGTTAGGCCCTCTGCACTACCCACAAAGCCACCGACCATTCCCTTTTCGCTCGTAATAGTTCCGAGGGACACATTACAGTTCTCTACCGTAACAGGGCCAATGATACGTCCAGCAAAAGCCCCCGTTGCATAGAATTCCATTGATTCATCGTCTGCAGTAAGCAAATCCTGTAACCCTAATTGACCAGCAGTTAGGCCATCCAGTAGTAGACCCAAGAATTTCAAAATAATACTTAAAAGCGATATGGTCCCATCGTCAACTTTTGTATATTGGTTTTCTACATTTTCTACTTCTAATATGAGGTTTTTCACATAAACAGCTTTTGGCGTTCCTCTGTAGATACTATCGTTGATAATGTTAGAAAAGAAACCTACTCCCGTGCCTGTGCGATCATCCTCTGGATTCAGTGTATTATCTGTTGATATACTTATCCCAGAGATCGTAGGTTGACTTTGGTCGTTAGGATTAGAGGGATTGGCAACTTGCATATATAGCCGACCTTCCATGGTTCCTGAGAACATTAAAGGCGTCCAGTTTCCTCCACCATTATCAGCAGGTGTTAACGTAATATTCCGGAAGATGATATAGTTGGCATCAGAAGAGTAAGTCTGCCCACTTTCATCAATATCCATATTAGGGTCGATTTCTCCAGTTTTTTGGTTAACTCCGCAGCGTTTGTCACCGACTAATCCACCATCATCATCTATACCATGGAATGCATAGTTCTTTTTGCCATTTTGGCTCTGAAGCAGATCAGCATCACCACCATACAGCATAATAGGGTTATTGTCCTTATCATACTCTATTTCCCAGTGAGAATTCCAACCAATAACCCACGTTCTTTTATATACAGCTGTGTAAACAGGCTTATCTGATCCAATCGCCCCTAACTGCTCGGCGTTGCCAATCAGAATATATGCTTTTTCCTGGGCAGTGTTTGCATTTTCATAATAAATGACTTGTCCAGCAAATTGTCTACCTTCCGCTGTGGCATCCTGGGTCGTCTCCGACAGAATCTCCTCCGCCTTCAGCTCCGGCATCTCTCCGGTAAAGCTCTGGGCCACCACATAGTTGTGCTCCTGGGTATACTCCAGCTGCTGGTCGCCAGCATACACCACCTGGCCCAGGCCGAAGGTCTCCGCCACGTTATCGCCAGACAGGACTGTCTTCAGTTCGTCCTCAGCGGCCCGTGTCAGAAGCTGATAGTTGTTGTAGATGTAGATAGTATCCGTATCCTCATCGTACAACGGCGCTTCTGTGCTCTCCCCTTCCGACACAAAGGTGCCCGAGAAGCCACTGGGCAGCGTCCATGCCGTTCCCTCAGGCAGCGCAATGTCGTTCATCAGCTGATAGCTGCCATCCGAATCATAGAGCAGGACCTGACCATTCTCATCGGTGAGCACCGTACCTGTGCCAAAGGTCTCCGCCTGTGCATCTCCGCTGTGCACCACCGCATTGCTGCCAATGGCATACAGCTGGAGGGCATGATAAATGCGCACCGCTCCGTCTTGAAACAGTGCGGCGCTGGTCTGGGTCTCCACGTTCTCCGGGGAGTCGGTGGTGACCGCCGATTGCGTGGCAGAAAACAGCTGGTCAATTTCCAGATACTCCGCTGCTTCCTTCACCTCCGATGCAGCCAATGCCATCGCTTGCGGCGGGCACACGGTCTGCACCATCACCACAGACATAACTGCGGCAATCAACCGTTCCCATCGTTTTTTCATCGTTCTTCCCTCACTCCAGATAAAATTTTCCAAAATGTGCTTTAACTTTTTATATTTTACCACATATTGCATCAATATTCAATTATTTGCCCATTCTCCTTATTTGTAATATACCACTAATATACCACAGCTTTCGTCTGTTTTTTTATGCACATCGACAGATTTTTTCAACATTCACCAGATACACGCCTCATTTTTCTCTTCTTATTTTTTCAGCGCAGTCTACTCTAGCTACATAGATTACCGCTACACTTTTTTACCTGACAAATACCGCTACAGCTGAGCCGAAGTGTCTCATCCGGCAATTCGACAGTTTCACACGTTATGTTTGGAAAGAAATTCAATAGAATCAGTGATTGAAAACTTCATGGATTTCCTCTATATTAATAAGATGTAAAGAAGTAAAATTGGAGGTACATTTCATGGATGTGAAAATTCAAGACCTTTTTGACCTCTCGCATACCGTTGCCGCTGATTATCTGCGGCAATTCGAATATCCCTGGGAGGCACTGGAGGGAATCTCCCAGCTGATTCTCTCCCTGGGCAGCACTCTGTCCCCGGAGGAATACGATCAGCCTCAGCCCCAGGTGTGGGTACACCGCACCGCCAAGGTGATGCCTTCCGCCTACCTGGGCTCCCCCTGCATCATCGGCCCCAACACCGAGGTGCGCCACGGCGCTTTCATCCGGGGCTCCGCTCTGGTTGGCGAAGGCTGCGTGGTGGGCAACTCCGTGGAACTGAAAAACGTCATTCTCTTTGACAGCGTTCAGGTGCCCCATTACAACTACGTGGGCGACTCCATTCTGGGCTATAAGAGCCACATGGGCGCTGGCTCCATCACCTCCAACGTGAAGTCCGACAAGACCCCAGTGGTCATCAAGGGAGATGAGCTGCTGGAGACTGGCCGAAAAAAGGTAGGCGCCATGCTGGGCGACTATGTGGAAGTGGGCTGCAACTCTGTGCTCAATCCCGGCACCATTCTGGGCCGCCACACCAGCGTCTACCCCACCAGCTGCGTCCGGGGCGTCATCCCCCAGGGCAGTATCTATAAGGACAAGGACCACATCACCCAGCGTCAGGGTTGATGCATTCCAATAAAGAAAGCGAGGATAATCTCATGGGAAGATATTTTGGAACCGACGGTTTCCGCGGTAAGGCCGGCGTAGGCCTCACCGCCGACCACGCCTATCAGATTGGCCGTTTCCTGGGCTACTACTATGGTCGGGGCCATCGTGCCACCATCGTGGTGGGCAAGGACACCCGCCGTTCCAGCTATGTGCTGGAGTATGCCATCAGCGCTGGTATGGCCGCCTCCGGGGCAGATGTTCACCTGCTGCACGTCACCACCACCCCCTCTGTGTCCTACATGGCTCGCAACGGCGCTTACGACTGCGGCGTGATGATCAGCGCCTCTCACAACCCCTTCTATGACAACGGCATCAAGCTCATCAATGGAGATGGCGAGAAGATGGATGAGGGTGTCATCTCTCTGGTGGAGGACTATCTGGACGGCAAGCTGATGCTGGACGGTGAGATCCTGGAGCAGCTGCCCATGGCCAGCGGAGATGCCATCGGCTGCATCATTGACGATGTGGCTGGCCGAGATCACTACGCCCAACACCTCATCTCTCTGGTCCAGCACTCCTTCCAGGGCAAGCGCGTGGCTTTGGACTGCGCCAACGGCAGCGCCTGGAAACTTGCCCCCCAGATTTTCGAGGCTCTGGGCGCTGAGGTACACACCATCCACGCCAATCCCGATGGACTGAACATCAATATGGATGCAGGCTCCACCCACATCGGCGCACTCCAGCGCTACGTGGTGGAAAACCACATGGATGTGGGCTTTGCCTTTGACGGCGATGCTGACCGCTGCCTGGCCGTGGACGAGAACGGCAATGTGGTCACCGGTGACCACATTATGTACCTCTATGGCTGCTACCTCAAGAGCCTGGGACAGTTGGCCAACAACACCATCGTCACCACCGTCATGTCCAACTTTGGTCTGTACAAAGCCCTGGATGAGGTGGGCATCTCCTATGAGAAGACCGCCGTGGGTGACAAGTATGTCTATGAGAATATGGTCAAAAACGGCCACTGCCTGGGCGGCGAGCAATCCGGCCACATCATCTTTAGCCAGCACGCCCGCACTGGCGACGGCATTCTCACCGCTCTGATGATCATGGAGGCCATGCTGGCCCAGGGCAAAACTCTGACCCAATTGGCCGCTCCGGTTACCATCTATCCCCAGGTACTGATCAATGTCCGGGTCCACGATAAAAAAACCGCCCAGGATGACGCCGATGTACAGGCTGCGGTGGATGCTGTGGCCAATACCTTGGGCGATACCGGCCGCATTCTGGTGCGCGAGTCCGGCACCGAGCCCCTCATCCGGGTCATGGTGGAGGCCCCTGACCACGATCAGTGCCAGGCTCTGGCCCAGCAAGTGGTGGATGTGGTCATTGCCAAGGGTCACGCAGTGTAAGTTTCCGTTTTCACCAGTATTCAAAGGAGGGCATACAATCATGTCAATTCTCGTCAGCGGAGGCGCCGGGTATATCGGCAGCCATACTTGTGTGGAGCTCATTCAGGCCGGCCACGACATTGTCGTCGTGGACAATTTCGTCAACTCCTGCCCCGAGGCCATTCATCGCGTGGAGCAGATCACTGGCACCACCATTCCCTTTGTGGAGGCAGACCTGTGCGATGCAGCCGCCGTGGAGCAGATCTTCAAGCAGTACCCCGACATTGATTCGGTCATCCACTTCGCCGGTCTCAAGGCCGTGGGTGAGAGCGTTGCCAAGCCCCTGGAATACTACACCAACAACCTCACCAGCACCCTGGTGCTGCTCAACGCCATGCGGGCCCACAACGTGAAGAACTTTGTATTCTCCTCCTCCGCCACCGTGTACGGCGATCCCGCCACGGTGCCCATCCGTGAGGACTTCCCCACCGGCGGCACCACCAATCCCTATGGTACCACCAAGCTGTTCATCGAGAAGATTCTCATGGACTACTGCAAGGCCGATCCCACCCTGAACGTGGCTCTGTTGCGCTACTTCAACCCCATCGGCGCCCACGAAAGTGGTCTCATCGGCGAGGACCCCAACGGCATCCCCAACAACCTGGTGCCCTACATCGCCCAGGTAGCCGTGGGCAAGCTGGAGAAGCTCCACGTCTTTGGTGGAGACTACCCCACCCCCGATGGCACCGGCGTCCGGGATTACATCCATGTGGTGGATTTGGCCCGAGGCCATGTGGCTGCCATTAAAAAGGTATCCCAGAACTGCGGCCTCTTTGTGTGCAACCTGGGTACCGGCAAGGGCTATAGCGTGCTGGATATCCTCCACGCCTATGAGAAGGCCTGCGGCAAGGAACTGCCCTACGTCATGGACCCCCGTCGCCCCGGCGACATTGCCGCCTGCTATGCTGACCCCCAGAAGGCCTGGGACGAGATGGGCTGGAAAGCCCAGTACGGCATTGAAGAGATGTGCGCTTCCTCCTGGAAGTGGCAGTCCCAAAACCCCAACGGATATAAGGCTTAATTCCACTTGTAAATCACATAAATCACAACCGGAGAGGCCAGCCCCAATGGGCTGGCCTCTCCGGTTGTTTCTATTATTTTCTGTATGTTTAGTTTCTACGCTTGCGCACGGCCACAGCAGCCCCTGCCAGCAAGCTCACAGCGGTGGCCAAAGCGGCCACATACCACATCAGGTGAGCGGAATCACCAGTCTGGGGCACACTGCTGGGCTTCTCTGTGACCTGGGGCTTCTGGGTGGCCTCAGGTTGGTTGGTAGCTTCCGGCTTATCACTGGGCTCCGACGCTCCCTGGGCCGTGAGTCCATCCATGGCAGCGCTGAGCTGGGCTACCACCTGCTCCACCACGCTCTGATCGTCCTCGCTGAGGCTCTCATCCGCCATCACTGCCTGGGCATTGGCCAGAGCCGTGCGGAATGTGGCCACAGACTCGGCGGTATAGCCCTTCAGGTTGATGCCCTCAGCCTTGTTGATGAGGTCTTCCAGAATGGTCTTGTCGGCCTTGAGGCGCTGGGCCAGAATGGCATTCAGCAGGGCCTCCGCCACAGGCTGGATGTCCTCGTCCATGGCGTCACCGTCAGCCATCACGTCCTTGGCGGTAGCCAGAGCGTCCACCAACTGCTTCCAGTTGGCCTCCACGTATTTGTCGACATCGGCCATCATAGCATCGGCCTTGGTGATGAGCTGCTCCAGCAGGGTCTTGTCGCCCTGGGTGAGGCCCAGAACCCAAATGCCCTCCAGCAAGTTGTCCCAAGCGGCATTCACCTGCTCCTGGGTGGCATTGGTGTCGGCCATCACGGTCTTGGCCTCGGCCAGCGCCTTCTGGAAAGCAACCACAGCGGAGTCGGTGACACCGGTGGTGTCCAGCGTCTCAGCGTAGGCGATGGTCTTCTCCAACAGAGTCTTGTCCACATCGGCGGGCTGGCTATCCTGGGCAAACACAGCAGTCACGATCACCGCCTGCTCCGGCATCAGGAAGGCGTTGTCGGAAACGGTGACATCGTCACTCTTCCACTCCACAAAGTGCCAACCTTGGGCGGCCTGGGCCGTCAGGGTGACGGTAGTACCAGCCGTGGCAGTCTCCACAGAGGCAGAAGCGGTGCCTTGGCCCTGGGTGTTTACAGTCACGGTGTAGGTCTCAGGCTGAGGTGCCATCACCTTCATCACCACAAAGGAGTGCTTGGGAAGCTCCACCACAGGGTTGTCCCCCATGACCATCTGAGTCGTCTCGATGGATACGTTGTCGGGATTCTCCAGGGTATTCTCATCGGCAATGCCTTCAGAGGCCAGGGTCTGAATCTCTACGGCGCGGCCAGACAGATCCATACCGGGGATGTTCAGCTGCACGCTGTAGTCCTTCTCACGGTCCACATTGACCACTGCGATGTACACGTTTCCAGCCTCGTCCTTGCTGGCCAGGGTGGAAATGGCCGTCACGCCGTTGGACAGCGTAGGCGCATTCGCCACCTGGGCCTCCACCACCTGGTCACCGAAGCCAGCGTTGAGCATCTCAAACACATGGGCAGACGGCGTGGAGAAAAAACGGAACTCACCTTCACCTGTGGAGGTGTCAGCCCCCTCTTGGGCTACCACCTGAATCACCGCCTGCTGGGTGGGTCCCAGGGAGTCTGCCCCAGAGCTATACCAGTCTGCCAGGCAGTGCTTCTGGATATAGGGGCTGCCCAGCTTCACATACTCCATCATCACCTTGGCGATGTACAGGGCATGGGTCTGGGATCGTACCTGAGCTTCCGTGTTCCGGAAGATGCCAAACTCGCTGATCACAGGCACCTTTCCCTCCGGCAGCATGTCCACATAGTCCTGCACGTGCTGGATGCCCACATTCTCTGCCTTCTTCATGGCGTTGTCATAGAAGGCATTCGCATCGCTGCCACCGGACACGGTGCCGGAATAGGGGTGGATAGTCATGCCATCGTACCACTCGTTGGCCCCCAGGCTGTTCATGCGATTGATAAAGCCCTTGGATTCAAAGCTGGTATACACGTTGGCCTGGTAGTTTGTGCCCTCCGCCTCATTGATCTTCTGGGTAGTCTCCTTGATGGCCTTGGACACATCAAGGAATCCCTCTCTGTCCACGCTGTAGGTGGCATAGATGTTCTGGCCCTTGGAGGGAATCTTGCCGTGAACGCCATCACCGAACAGGATGGAGCCGTTGGCGTAGTTCACTACACAGTGGGTGTCCTCAGGCCCGGAGTTCTCCAAGCTGTCCACCACAGTCCATTCCGTCAGGTTCCCGTCGGTCCCCACATAGACCCGCACTCCATCATTCATGGCCCGGAAGCTGGGGTCGTCTACAATCTCCCCATTTTCATCCAGCATACCGGGGTTGAGGTTGGCATACCGCAAAAAGCGTACCAGATTGGCGCTTCCATCGGACTGAGAGGCCACCTTGTTCCAATTCTCCTCATCCACCGTATATCTCTGGGTGAATGTGGCGGTTCCGCCCTCGGTGTAGGCCTTCTCTGCTCCACCGGACACATAGTCGGTCCAATAGCCCTGGGAAGAAGTGCCGTCAGCAGCCTGGCCATAGGCCTGCTGCATCTCGTTACCAATCTCAAAATAGCGCACATGGTAGGGCTCCGGGTGTCCGTTATCCGCGCGCACCTGGGCCCAGTCAATGCCTCCGTTGGGATTGGTGCCTACTTCTGCATTCAGGTACTCCACCAGGTCGGCTGCATCCTGCGCATTGCCGCGGCCCAAGCTGTACACATAGACAATCTCAGAGTCAACCTGGTCGGCAAAGTCTGCAATTTCTGCAATGCCGAAGTTTGGTTCAATACCTCCCTGCCCCGGATTATTATAGAAGCCGTGGATCTGGGCCTTGCGGTCCTCTTTCGGTCCCAGGGTGGTTTTCCAGTTGAACAGATTGGAAATGGTTCCACCGGGATAACGGATGGAGCCAAAACCCGCATTCATGTACAGCTGGGTAAACTCCTCTTTCATCTGCATCGTCTCAGAATCAAAGGTACCATAACCGTTAAACGCATAGCGGTGATTAATACCAAAAATGGAATCTGCATCAATGACCCGGTTCACTTGGTCCAGGTTGACCGTCAGGTTCAGCGGGACAGCCGCCTGGTATGCGGCTACGGCATTTTGTAGTGCCTCATAAGCCTGCTTCATCTGTTCCAGGGTTGTGGCATCCGTCACCGCTGCAATGGCCTGAGCCAGCTCCACGGCACATTCGTGGTCATCGGGCAGAGCATGGCTGTCATAGAGGGCCTGGGCCTCCTCCACAGCAGTCTGTAACTCCGCCCGGTACAGCTCCACAGCCTTATCTTCGTACACTGCCAGGGCCTCAGCATCGGTAAGCACCTTTTCGTATACATAAAACTCGTCTACATCTCCCCGCATAGGATGAGGATCCGTGTTGCCTGCGTTTTTATGGGCGCCCAGACGAAGCGTCAGCAGCTGGTCCACGGTGCTGTCACCCAGCGCCTGCTCACTGTCCAAAACACCGTTGATATAGAACTTTACCTTCTTACTCTCTTGGTCAAAGGTGACCGTGATATGCTGCCACTCTCCCTTGGACACGGACTTCTGGGAAAGTACATCTTTTCCGTTGATATACGTGTGGTACTGGCCATTGGAGCGCAGGGTCAACAGGGAACGCCCACTCCCCTCGTGCTGAAGCAGCACGGTAGATGCAGAGTCCTTATCCCCTGTAATGGTCTTATCGTACCGGTACCACATCGAAAAGGAAACTTGTCCCTTTCCCGTGTTGATGTAATCTTGTAGCTTCAGATAGTTGTCGGTACCCCCTCCAAATCGAAGCACATTCCCAAACACCGGATTTCCGCTGTCTACAACACTCACGCCGTCACCTTCCAGTGTCGCCGTCGTGTGCTCCCCTGCATCGCTGGTCAGAGAATCAAAGCTCCAATGGTCCTTGAGTTGACTCTCTGGCGCAGCAGCCATGGTACGCACGCCCATCGCATAGGGCATGAGCATACTACATGCCAGCACAGAAGATAGAACGATCTTCCACCCCTTTTGTTTCATAGACCTCTCTCCCTTCCATATAAATTCATAGTGATAGTATCATGCTATGTCCAACACTGTCAACAAACATATTGTGGTATGATGTTCCTCCCTTTGTCAAAATGACAGTAGTCACAGATAAATGAAAAGTAAAATACCGCTCCACTGCCTCTATTGGCAGTAGGGCGGTATTTTCTCACATATTCTTATTTCTATTTCGGAATTTCATTGCGATGCATGCAAGACACGTCGTGATCACAATACCCGTCCATGCACCCGCTGTGTCAATCCATACGTCTCGGATCTCTCCGCTTCGTCCTGGCACAAACAGTTGAATGGTCTCATCTAGAAAGGCCGTGAGCATACAAAGGCTCAGGCGCTCCATCGCACCCCTTCTCTTCTCCCTGTGAGGACCTAGCCACAGCTCAAACGTCCACAGAACACCCAGCAGGCCGTACTCGGAGAAGTGGGCCAGCTTGCGTAGAATGGTGTGGAATCCCTCCGGGTGAATCCCCAGAGCCGTCAACCAAGGCGTCAAGAACGCCAGAAGCGAGCCGCTCTGTTGGGCAGACTGGGTGGAGGTGCGCATAGAGTTTCCCCATATCAAGAGTGTCGCCACACCGAGGGCCATGCACACTCCCAGCCACATCTTTGGGTGCCGGATATTGAGGTTATGCACGGACAGCCTGCTTCTCATGAGCACCTTCCAGACGCTCCACTGCCTCCCGGTTTACCTCGTCGGGGTCCCGGAAGGTTGGCACCAAGTAGCGCATCAGAGCAATCAGTTCGTCCTTGGGCCGCTGGGCAGATACGAAGTTATCCAGGGAAATCAGTCCGCACATGATATCCCGCTGGGGAATCACCTGCTGCTCCTCCACAAAGATTTTCTCGTTCTCTGTGGTCAACAGGTGCTCGCTCTGCATCAGCAGCTCCTCGTACAGCTTTTCTCCGGGGCGCAGTCCAATTTCTTTGATCTCAATGTCCTTATACGGCTCCAGACCAGACAGGCGAATAAGGTTTTCCGCCAGTGTGAGAATCTTCACCGGCTGTCCCATGTCCAGCACAAAAATTTGGCTCTGCTTGGCCATGGCGCCAGCTTCCAACACCAACATGGCAGCTTCCGGAATAGTCATAAAATAGCGGATGATTCGCTTATCCGTGATGGTCACCGGACCACCGTTGGCAATCTGCCGCTTAAAAAGCGGAATCACAGAACCATTGGAGCCCAGAACGTTGCCAAAGCGTACCGCACAGAACTCGGTACTGCTGCCTCGGCGGCTCTGCAAAATCATCTCACAGAACCGCTTGGTAGCCCCCATCAAATTGGTGGGGTTCACAGCTTTATCCGTGGAGATTATGACAAATTTCTTCACGCCATACTTCTCAGCTGCACGCACCACGTGATAAGTACCAAAAATATTGTTCTTGATGGCCTCGTCCGGGCAATCCTCCATCAGGGGCACGTGTTTATGTGCTGCCGCATGGAATACCACATCCGGGTGATACTGCTCAAAAATCTGATAGACGCGCTTTTTATCTCGTATAGAACAAATTTCTACCCGTAGATCAAGTCTTGTCCCGTACTGTCGCTTCAACTCCTGCTGGATGTCATAGGCATTGTTTTCATAGATATCTAGGATAATAAGGCGACGGGGATGACAGGTGGCAATCTGCCGGCACAACTCACTACCGATGGAGCCGCCGCCGCCGGTAACCATAACCACTTTGTCCTCCAGAAAGTCGGACACCACCGCCTTGTTCAGCTGCACTGGGGTACGTCCCAGCAGATCTTCCACCTGAACATCTTTCACGGCTGAGAGACTGACCTCTCCATTGAGCAGCTGATAGAGACCCGGAAGTACTCGAAGACGACAACCGGTCATTTTACAGATATTCAAAATGGCCGCCTTTTCCTCCTGCTGGATGGTGGGGATGGCGAAAAGAATCTGGGTGATATCGTACCGCTTGGCTGCATCTTCGATCTGGTCGCGGCCACCCACGATGCGCACCCCATCCAAATACTTTCCATGCAACTGGGGATTATCGTCAATCACGCAGCACAGCCGTCCCTTTACCTGGGGACTAGAACGCAATTCACGAGAGAGCATGCGGCCAGACTCTCCCGCTCCGATGAGCATAATCCGCTCCTCACCCTTATTGCCTCTCCCATAGGAGTACTGAACCACAGACCAGAGGCGCAATGCACAGCGCTCGCCCACCAGTCCACACAGTTGGAACACAAAAACCATGACCCAGACACTTGCGGGCAATGGCAAGCTTAAAAAGACACAACAGAGATTCGACAGCGCAAATGCCAACACAACCGATACACACATACGAATGACATCGTGGGCATTGACCGTACGCCAAATATAGTGGTACATTCTGCGCCAGAAAAATACGATGGCAGTGACAATCAACTGCACAATCAGACAAGGTGCCCAGCTACGGACATAGGTCATAGGTATTTGCGACCAATGAAAGTCAAACCGTATTAACAATGCCAAGGCATAGCTACTCACCATGAGCAATGTATCCACCAACATAATGATGAGAATCTTCCAGGTCATCTTTAATCTCAAGAGTTACACTCCTCTCTTTGGAATTCTCCACTCTATTTTTCTATTGAGAATGTGTTCACACATAACTATCCCCGGTTTCACATGCCAGGAAACCGGGGATAGGATGTATCAGTTCATCACTTCTCTACAGGAGTCTTCTTCTTGCTCTTGGCCACAACAAAGAGAACCACGGCAACCACAACCACAATTCCACCAATCACCCAGGGAAGAATATTGCTGCTCTCCTCGGGCTGGGGCTTCTCTTCCGGCTGCTGCGTCGCTTGGGGTTCCTGGCTGGGTTGAGCCCCTTCCTCTGTCTCCACGCGGGTCATCAACATCACAGGAGAGAAAGAAGACAGGGTGATGGTAGCCTTCCCGTCATCCACCGCAACATCCAGCACTTCCACATCAAAGTCCACCACGGCATTGTCAAAATCAGTGTTTACCATCTCAAGCGTGGCATCACAGTCCTCAATGTCGCCCATAAAGTGCAGCGCAACCAGATCGCTGTTCTGATTTACACTATTGAGCTCGAAGGTGACATCCACAGTGTCGCCCTCCTGCATCTGCTCCAGAAGAGCAGCACTGGCAGACACATCAAAAACTGCCAGAGGCGAGTAATTGTTCACACTGGCATAGTCAGGATTCTCCAAAACTGCCAGCTGCTTTTCAATGGCAGCCACAGTCTCCTCGTCCCCATTGGCTTCTGCCTCAGCCTTCTGCTGTTCCAGCTCAGCGCGCTTGGCCTCGATTTTCTGGGCAATCAAAGCTTCCATGGCTCCCTTCACGTCTCCTGGGAACTTGGACAAAAACTCTGTGGTATCCTGAGCATTCACCACAGTCTGATACACGAGGTTTGTCTTGGCATTGGCTGCATAAGTCAGGCCGCTCTCAGTCTCCAACCCAGCCTTGTCTTTGTAGGCCAGTCCCTCGCCGACTCCTTGGTTACCCAGCTGAGTCAAAGACAGAGGCGTAATCAAGACCACAGGATCCGATACCTGAGAGAGAATCAGATTTCCGCTGGAGGTAATCGGATATCCCTCCGGCACCTTTCCACCGCCTACAATGGTGGTAATTGTAGTTTTATTCCCACCAATATTAGCGCTGCCACTGGCAGAAATAATTTCCTGCTGGGTCTTACTGGGAGCCCAAGCAGCAAAGGCCGAAGAAGCTACGCTGGCCGCCATGACAATTCCCAAAGCTGCTCCCATCATTCTGTTCTTACGCATGTAAGTTCCTCCTCACTTGTGTGCCATGGTCCATTACTGGTTTTTTAAAAAATCATTTTCCCCCGTAATAACCATACTTGTTATAATAGCGTTTGTAATAATAGCGATACGCCTTCCGGCTGGTGTTCACACGGTTCAACACGGTCCCCAACAAAGGAGTAGAGGTCTTTTGTAGCATCTGAATGGAGTTTTCCACCAAACGGCGAGAGGTCACTCCGCTGCGCACGACCAGAACAGTGCCATCACAGTGTGTAGCAATATTTAAACCATCTGCTACATTCATAAGGGGCGGTGTATCCACAATAACATAGTCGAAATAATCTCTACAATAAGCCATTAACTTTTCAAAGCGCTCCCCCTCTAACAATAGAGAAGGATTGGCAATGTGGGTAGCCACCGGGATAATAAAGCCACCAGACACATCGGTCTGATAGATGATATCATCCAGCTCTACCTGTCCAGCCAGATAATGCACTAGCCCTAAAACCTTGTCATCACCGCCGATGCCATAGCGGGTGCGCATCTCTGAATTACGCAAGTCACAGTCAATGAGCAGCGTTCGATTTCCTACATGCGCCATCTGCTGCCATAGATTCACGGAGACAAAACTTTTTCCCTCATCCGGAGTACTGCTGGTAATCATGATGGCTTTGATTTCTTTTCCGCAAAATCCGAGATTCACACGGAGTTGATTGACAGACTCTGCCACATCAAAGGGAAGCTGTGGCAGCTGATTGATGGTAAGCTGTTTCACGCAATTCCCTCCTTACTTCTTTTGCTTCAACCGCTTGTTGAAGGCACCCAAATCGGCCTCAGGAATGGATGCCAGCGGCTGAATCCCAAATCGACGTGCCAAGTCATCAGCCGTAACAAATGTGTCGTTAATGAGGAAACGAATTAGAATCACTGCACAACAAATCACAATGCCTGCCGCCACACCAAGGAACACATTGCGGGCATAATTGGGGCTGGAGGCCCCACCGGGAATGACGGCCCGCTCTACCACATTGGGCTCATCGCATTCCATGACCCGGGGTAAGTAGACGACCGCTTGGTCCACCAACTCATTTGCAATATCACAACTCAGTTTTGGATCGCTGCTGGTAACCGTCACACTTAGTATTCGGGTATCTGTTGGGTTGCTTACGGAAATCATTCCCTTGAGTGCACCATAGCCCATATTCAAATCCAAGGAGTCAATCACATCCTCTAAAAGTGGGCGGCTAACCATCAACTGTTTGTAGTCAGAAGTCAACTGGCTGCCCAATTGCAAATCAGAGATGCTAATCATAGATCCCGCAGAAGCGGACACCATATACAGCTTCGCTTCCGCCTGGTATAGCGGGGTCACTAAAAACCTGGTATAGCCAAATGCCAACAAACCGCCTAAGATGGCACACAGTATGATTTGAATGGCATGTCCCCAGAACAGGTAGAAAATTTCTACCAGATCAATTTCTCCTCCGTCATCCACCACCGCCTGATTCAGCTGGGGTGCATTTACGGTCTCTTTATGCTCCATGTCTACACTCCTTTTCTATTCATCTACTTTGGACATCGGTTCATAAAACAGCTGTATCATCACCTGTTTTAGACTGTCCTCATCGAGCTGATATGCCGTAGAGCCTTGCTCATCCAAATAACTCTCTCCGTCAATGGCAAGTGGTTCTAATTTTGTATATTCTTCTAAGCGGTCCATCAATTTCAACCACTGGTCATTCATATCTGTGACCATATAATCGTCCACTGCCTGGAACGTTTTTACGGCAATATCTGTACTGAGCCCTGCCAACTTCGAATACAATGCGTTTAGGTATTGTTCCTGCCGAGCCATACGAGATAGATTGGTCTCGTCTCCCACACCTTGACGTCCTCGTATATAGGTTAAAGCCTGGGTTCCAGTTAGGGTCACGGTTTGCCCCTTTACGAGGGATGGGTCCAACTGGGAAAAGTCATCTAATACTGTAACTTCTACCCCACCCACCTGATCATTGATAATCGAAATGGCATCCATATTCAATGCCACATATCCTTGAATGGTCTGGTTTTGAAGCATTCTAGACACTGCAGTCACATTGTTCTCGCAACTTGTCTCCAAACCATCTCCGTAGGAGTGAGCCAAGGCAATTTGCTGGTATTCTGTACCCACCTCTTTCCCGTTCACCCCCAGGACAGGTACCTCGACCATGCTATCTCGGTTGATTTGAAGCACCTGCCAAGTGCGATTGAAACGGTCAACCACAAGCAGCAATTGTACATCTGCCTGCCCTCCGCCAATGTAGCTTTTGCTGCCCTTGGCTGGCCCCTCCACATCAATGCCCATAAACAGGTACGATTCAATTCCATCTCGTGCTACATAAGTTGTTCCCTGATACTCCACGGTCTTACGGTTGTTCTCGTCTGCCGGTGTTGTTTGCATCTGCTGATACTCTTGCCACCTCTGTAATGCCAATATTCCCAAACCGATTACAGCAAACGAGACCACTACAACAATGCCAGCTCGTAATTTATCTTTCCGCGAAATTCTTTGGCGTGTCTTCATATCTCAGCCTCCTAGCTTTATCCTCCAGTTGGTTGTGTGAAACGAAGCGCCGTTTCGTCTATACGGGTCAGAATGTCTACTCCAAGCTTTTTTCTTACTACAAGGCGGGCTTTCTCCAATCTAGGCGGGCGCGAAGTCAAGTTATGGCAGTCACTGGCTAACAATGGGCGCGGTGTGCTATTCAATAACTCCAAGGCCAACTTTCGGCTCCCCCAGTGCAGTAGAGAATCGGCATTAATCTGCAGTGCAATCGGAAGGGCCATCATTCGCTCCATGTCCTTCCAATAGCTCCGCATGTGCGAAAAGCGCTCTGGATGAGCCAGAATCACCTGATAGCCTCGATCCAAACTGAGGCTGGCCACTTCCTCCACTTGCTGTGGGGTCCATTGGGTATATGAGAGTTCCAACAGCAGCGTACGAGTACCGCCCAAGCACAGCTGTTCCAACTCCGGACACTGAGAAATGCCTGGAAAATAGGCTACCTCAGCCCCTAAGCGGATAGAGGGATACTCCTCCACCCCCGCTTCTCCCAGTGCATCTCCCAGCGCAAATACCGCTTGGCGCCTGCGCTGGAGAAATTGCTCCATGCACTCCTGATGAGCATAATAGTGAGAGGTGGCACACACTGTGTGTACCCCCTGTTCCCAGAGGAGGTGCAGCAGAGCTACCGAGGTGTTTACATCCTGACTCCCATCGTCCATTTGGGGCAAAATATGGGTATGCAGGTCTATGACGATTTCACTTTTCATGTTCTCCATAGACTCATCACCTACACAAATCCTGCTCTTTTACATATTTTGATGTAACCTCCACGAACTGAAAGTGTATCATAGTTCGTGCCTTTTTTCAATTCAAAAAATATACCTATTCCCACCACTTCCTGCCAATGGTTTTATGCAATCGGTGGAGCTTTCTCACTTTTCATGCTCGTTTTATAACACACAACTACGTCCAGAGCACGTAGATAATACTATCCCAAGCCAAGGATACCGCTCACTCACATCAACAGACCCAGGCAACAAGAATCCCCCTAAGTAAAATATGACCCAAACACCTTGTGTTTATAGGCGCTGCAGATAGGAAAATTCAGTAATACACACAAAAATATACTCAATTACTTATAAAAATAATTATCGATTCTCATACATTTTTTTGTAATAATTTTGATATTCTCCACTGATAATATCTCTCCACCACTCTTGATGTTCTAGATACCATTGGATGGTCTTTTTAATTCCATCTTCGAATTTAGTTTCCGGACACCATCCCAAATCTCGTGTTATCTTGGATGGATCAATGGCATAGCGTAGATCATGGCCCTTTCTGTCTGTAACATAAGTGATGAGGTCCTCACTTTTGCCAAGATGCTTACAGATCAATTTAACAATATCGATATTCTTCATTTCATTATGTCCACCAATATTGTACACTTCTCCATTGCACTGACCGTGAAGAATCATATCAATAGCTTTGCAGTGATCCTCGACATACAACCAATCCCGTACATTCAAGCCCTCGCCATAAACTGGGAGCGGCTTATCATGGAGGGCATTTACAATCATCAAGGGAATCAATTTTTCTGGAAAATGATATGGGCCATAGTTATTAGAGCATCGGCTAATAGACACGGGCAATCCATATGTACGGTGGTATGCCATCACCATCAAGTCAGCGGATGCTTTGGAAGCGGAATAGGGACTGCTTGTGTGCAGGGGGGTCTGCTCCGTAAACAACATATCCGGTCTATCCAGTGGGAGATCCCCATAAACCTCATCTGTCGATACCTGGTGATACCGGGTAATGCCATACTTTCTGCAAGCATCCATGAGTACGACAGTGCCCATGACATTTGTCTGCAAGAAGATATCCGGCTGTTCAATGGAGCGGTCCACATGAGACTCTGCAGCAAAATTGACAATAATATCCGGATGTTCCTTTTGGAACAGCTCATCCACCGCCTTGCGGTCACAAATATCACCTCTGATAAAGGCGAATTGCGGGTTTTCCATTACTTTGCTCAGAGTTGACAAATTCCCTGCATATGTCAGCTTGTCAAAGCAGATAATACGATAGTCTTTATGCGTTTTCAACATATGGAAGATAAAATTACTTCCAATGAAGCCTGCACCGCCTGTTACAACAATATTCATGATGTTCCCCTCTTAAAATACAAATCTATCTTCTGCCACACGTCTCAGGTGTTCTCCATAGGGAGATTTTCCATAGGCATCTGCGGCCTCTAAAAGCTTTTCCTTCGTAATCCAGCCTTCGTAATAAGCAACCTCTTCTGGAGCTGATATAACAACATCTTGCCGTTTCTGCACGTTCTCCACAAATGAAGCAGCTTCCATCAAACTGTCCATAGTTCCCGTGTCCATCCAGGCAAATCCTCTTCCGAGAACCTGTACCTTTAAGCGGTTCTCATCTAAATACAGTTTATTTAAATCTGTGATCTCCAATTCACCACGTTGGGATGGGCGAACTCTTTTCGCAAGATCAGTTACACGGTTATCATAAAAATACAGTCCAGTAATACTATAGTTAGATTTTGGATGCTCTGGTTTTTCTTCCACGGATATAACCCTTCGCTTCTCGTCGAATTCCACGATTCCAAAGCGTTCTGGGTCCTTGACATAGTATCCAAAAATGGTAGCATACCCATTCACAGCATCATCCACCGCTTGCTTCAGATTCTTTCTAAACCAACCGCCATAGAAAATATTATCTCCCAGAATCATGGCGCAAGGTTCATTCCCAATAAATTCTTCGCCAATAAGGAATGCCTGAGCCAAACCATCCGGGCTGGGCTGGACAGCATATGTTAATTGAATACCAAACTGCGAGCCATCTCCAAGGAGTTCCCGAAATCTTGGTGTATCATTCGGCGTGGAAATAATCAAAATATCTCGAATGCCTGCCAACATCAACGTCGACAGCGGATAATATATCATCGGCTTATCATAAATGGGTAGCAATTGTTTGGATGTCACCTTCGTCAGGGGGTATAACCTGGTGCCTGACCCACCTGCTAAAATAATACCTTTCATCTCTATTCTCCTCTATCTATCAATCGACGTTCTGGCACCATTTTCACTTTGTCTTCTGATGGTGCGTAAAAGTTAGCAGCAAGCACTCAGCTGTCTTCCACACATCAATGAATCAATTATTCTCAAGAGAAACACTCATATTTGCTATGTCAATCGGCTGTTGATTTCCCCAGTATAATCTCACATATTCTATCCACATCGGTCTCACACAAATCTGCATACATCGGCAGGGTTAGAACCCGATCTGAGATGTATTTTGCCACAGGAGTTTTCTCACTACCATAAAAAGCATATTCTTTATAACAGTCAAAACTGTTTACAAGGGGATAGAAATATTTTCTGGCAACAATATTGGCACCCTTCAGCATCTCAAAAACCTGGTCCCGATTGTATTTGTATCCATCAAATACCACAGGGTAGTAGGCATAATTGGGTTGCACGCCCTCCTGTACTTGTGCAAGCTTGAGCCCCTGAACACCATCTAAATTTTTGTGATAGCGCTCAAATACCTTACGCCTCTTTTCAATCTCTCCATCCAGGTGACGAAGGTTGCAGATTCCCATAGCTGCTGCAAATTCGTTCATCTTGGCATTGCCACCAACCCAAGCAACTGTCTCCTGCCCCGCCAGTCCAAAGTTCTTTAGCTCGTCCAATTTTTTCCCCAAAGAATCATCCCGATAGAACACTGCTCCACCCTCAATGCTGTGAAACACCTTAGTTGCATGGAAGCTGAACATAGATGCATCCCCAAACATGGCGGAACTCACTCCATTATACTTTACTGCAAAAGCATGTGCTGCATCGTAGATGATCTTCAATCCATGTTTCTTTGCAATCTCGTCAATGCGCTCCACATCACACAGATTTCCATATACATGTACTGGCACAATGGCCACGGTCTTATCCGTAATCAGTTCCTCTATTTGATTGACATCTATTGTATAATTCTGAGGATTAATATCACACATCACCGGCACCAAGCCGCTTCGCACAATGGCATGGGTGGTAGAGGCAAAGGTAAAGGGTGTTGTAATCACCTCGCCGCCCTTAGGCAAGGACATGCCCGCCAAGATATTCTCCAATGCCAGATGACCGTTGACATACAGCTTCACATGGTCGGCGTGGAGGTACTCCAATAGATTTGCCTCCAATTGCTTGTGCTTCGCTCCCATGTTGGTCAGCCAACGACTATCCCACAGTTCTTTGATTTCCTCGCAGTATTCCTCAAATGTGGGCATTGAGGAGCGAGTAACATTAATTTGAGACATGCTAACCCCTCACATTCAATATACACTCAACGTCAGTTCCTTAAATGCTCTTACCCCTATATTAGCAGAGAGCATCTCATTTGGAACTTTCTCTCCCTGACACCACTTAACAATCGCCCCTGGCAAATCGCACCCAGCAACATGACTGAACGGATATCCACCTCCAAAACGAGCATTCATTTCGAGAATGTATGGAACTCCGTTAACCTCAAAAATGTCGCAATCAAGATTCCCGATATGGTGGCTCATTCTTCCAAGTTTTTGGGCAACCGCTTTAATTTCTGGCTTTTTCACTGTTTCGGCAATGTCAGTTTCACCAGCACGCATGGCAATTTTTTTCTTAATCACAGCATTGATATGATGTCCATTCAAATCATTTATAATATCTGCGCCATATTCCTGTCCACATAAGAATTCCTGAAAAATGACCTTTTCCTCGGCAATGGCTGATTCATATTTCAGATAGCTCTTTTCAATAGATTTGATTGCGTGATTATAAAGATATGTCAATGCAGCGTCATCTTCAGCAATAGCCATTGCTATAGAACCGCAACCAAAACGCGGTTTTACAATGACAGGAAAATTAATCTCACCTTTATTAATTGCTTGTCGCACATTACTTAAGGACAGATATGTTTTTGGCACATTAACCCCGTTGTTTTTCAAAAATAAATATGTTTCCCATTTATCGTTACAAATTGAAACAAATTCTTCATCTGAAACAACAACTTTTGTCCCGATACTTTCAAACTCTTTCTTATGTTTTGCCAGCACTAAAAGATCAATATCAAACAAGGAAAGCAAAACCGATATCTTATTCTTTTGGCAATACTCCAACAAAAACGGAATATACTCTTTATCGTAAATGAGTGGTGAAATTACGCTTTTGTCCGCATACTGAAAAGCCACTGTTAAATCGTCTGAGTTGCAGACGTGCACCTCCCCAGTCCCTGCCAAAGCCTTCTGAAAGTATTTTACCATGTAGGCCCGACGGCCTACAGAAGTCAGTAGTATATTCATCTATTTCTCCCTATTAAAATCGACAAACCATGTGCAACTTCCTACTATTCCCTTCGCATTCATCCGTACAACAAGTAAACCCGTGTTTTTTGTATAAACAAATTGCAGAGGCATTGTTTAGTTCCGTATGCAAGTGAATACCATCAATGTTTTTTGTCTTGCAATCTGACATGTACTCTTCAAGTACCTCGGCAGCGTACCCCTTATGTCTACCCTCAGGTAACGTACCGACCAAAGTTATATATGACATATTCCCAGTAAGATTTTCTGTATAGCCAATCACAGCCGAAACAACTTTGCCGTTCTCCACTTTCGCAACAATATGGGCTTTCTCATAGAGTTTATCCACATACTTTTCTATATCAACTCTCTGCGAAAGTGGTACTGGTAACTCTAAATCAATTTCTCGAACAAACTCCTCAAGCATTGAACGAGTAATTCTCTGACGAAAAATATCGTCCACATTATCCCAAAACAACGGTGTGCCACCTGTATGTAGAAAAAGAATTCTTTTCCCGACAATATGGTTCTCTTTAATATAAGATAGCATCCCCGCAAAAGCTTTTCCTGTATACGTAGTGTCTAAAGGAATCCCGTTGGTTAAATACATTAGCTTAATCGTATCCAATATATACGGCGTGTATAAACCGTACCCCTCCGAGTAGCTATCTTCTACTAGTATTTCATCATCCAAATCTATATGCAGGCCTTGGTTTTCATAGTATGCGGATAAATATTCTCTAATTGTGTCGGTGGCCTGTATCTTGCCTCTTGCAACAGATATCCCAACAATCTTTTCATTTGTACCATTTAATCTCTTCCCGGCTAAGAGTCCAGCCTGTGTCATTCCAGTCCCTGTTGCCAAGAAAATATAATCATACTGTCCCGTTATTTCTGAATGTGCTTTTACATACGCCTGTACTGGAACTGCTTCATTGCCCTTCCCGAATTTATTCCCATATATATAATATGGCGAATATCCTTCTGCCTCACATTGCAGCATAACTTGTTCTACTATTTCCGCTACATTGTTTTTTGTGCAATAATGTACAGTTGCCCCACATGCTTTA
Organism: Pseudoflavonifractor sp. An44; assembly: GCF_002161675.1. Lineage (GTDB taxonomy): Bacteria > Bacillota > Clostridia > Oscillospirales > Oscillospiraceae > Enterenecus > Enterenecus faecium. The sequence goes on along the minus strand of NZ_NFIH01000019.1, from coordinate 5,597 downwards.
ACCAAACGACTGTTGTTTGTTTCAGTACAAGCATCTGCATTCTCTTCAGAGTTAATAATATGACATTTTATACCTTTGGAATAGCACATATTGGCTAAAACCCGGCATAGATTTGATTTCGTACTGCCATATCCAATCATACAGTTCTTACCGCTTCTTTTCATGTCTGCGAAGAACTCTTCGGCAATTCGTGCCTTATTCCCCCCAAATGCAAACGGGATTAGGTCGTCACGCTTTATGTAAATTTCATTACTTAATTCGATACCATAACATCTCATGACTGGTGAATATGTACGCATATGTCTCCCTCTAAACATTTCACATTTTTTACTGTCTACATGCATCTGAATCAACGAGTTTTCATGCCACTATATATTCAAATACAATCACTGCTTTCCTTCTCTTTGGTGAAACCCCTTAATTACTGGCTGGACAAGTCCATATATATATTGAAAACTATCCAGTTTTAATAACGCCGACCCACCAATATAGATTCCCATCCCCAGTATAACCTGTATGCACAAAATCGCAATATCAGAAAGCTCAAGCCACTGAAGTGGATAAACACAGCCCCCCATAACAACTGCTAACATAATGCCCGGAAGTATATCTCTCATCTGCTCACTCCAACTATACCCCAAAAGTGTTTTGTTGGGGAAGGCATTAATAACCGTACTAATAATCGTGGTCAATAAAAGACTATATGCCATGGCCTCTACACTAATGAAAATAGTAGAAAACATGAGGCTCAACCCCACTATCTTCTTAACGATTTCCATTCTTAAAAACACGTCACTTCTACCCATTGCCCTAATTGCATTCAAATTTGCTGTATGTACAGGGAAAAACATATAAGTAATACAAAAGATTCTTAAATATAACACACATGGCAACCATTTATCGGTCAATAAAAGATTCACAAGTGGTTCTGCGGTAACTGCAATGCCTATCATAATCGGAGCCATAATATATGTACTTGTTACAATTGAGCGGCGGGTCATAGCCTTGACTCTATTCTGATCATCTTGCTCTTTGGACATGGCGGGTAGCAAGACACTATCTATCGCTGTGTTAATGTTACCCACAACAAATTGGGGATATTTCACTCCCTGATTGTAGAAGGCCAAGTCCTCGGAGGAATAAAACCTCCCGATAATCAATTGACGGATATTGTTATATACTGTATCTAACAATCCAGATGCAAGAAGTTTCCACCCATAATCGAACAATCCCTTAAAGCGCATCCACGAAAACTGCAGATGAGGTCTCCATCGCACAGTAATATATAGTATTGCTGTATCAATTGTTGCATTCAGAACATGCTGCACCACCAAGGCCCAGGCTCCAAACCCATGATAGGCCAACGCAATACCAACAACAGCTGCAATAATCGTGCCGCCCAACGTAGCATAAAAGAATCGTTTGAATATTAAATTTCTAGAAACATATGCCTGCTGAATATTCTTGATACCTGAAATAACCAATGTTAGCCCTAAGGCTCGCATCAGTGGTGTTAATGTACTGTCTCCATAAAAACTAGCAATCAGGGGCGATAGGAAAAATAGAGCAATGTAGAGGACAATACACATGATCATATTAAATACAAATACAGTAGAGAAGTCTAGGTTATCTGCGTCCTTTTTTTGAATTAGGGCATTCCCCAACCCGCTATCAACAAATACATTTAGTATGGTTATAAAAACGGTCAACAGTGCAACCGTTCCATAGTCAGATGGCCCTAATAACCTTGCCAAAATAATAGATACAATAAAAGATACCCCTTGGGCACCACACCTCTCAGCAAATCTCCAGGCTAAATTCCCCATAACCTGATTTCGCAAATTGTTTTTATTAGCCATAGTCATCCCTCTAAAGCTTATCAAATATCTCAAATGCTATAAAATAATTGCTTTTTTCATCCTTAACAAAACATATAGCTATCTATACATAGTAATTATTATAGCATGCAAATTTCTTAAATGATTACCATTTTTAAAGGCGATTGCCTCCCTTTCTTGACTTCAGCCACACCACAGTCTGTTTAAGGAGACAGCAAGTTTTAGGAAAGTACGCACGAACCCTTGTGGCTATTTGTGTTTCAATAGGCAACTTGCGCAAAATCGGCTTATATTTTTCACTTAATAAGTTCCGATATTTGTCATTTGCTCTATCTATTTCAAAATCAAGTTTTAGTTTTCGCAGTTCAATACTTGCAACGTAGCATCCATCTGTACTTCGGTCAATCTCATCCATCCATAGCTTGAGTTCCTGAAGATGTCTGATATACGCACTAACATCCTTCTGATGCCTATATGCCCAAGAAGATGGTAATAGAAACGTTTTCGTCGCCATACACTCATCCATAAAATATACTTTTCCATATACCGCAGCTGATACAATAGTTAGATAATCCCCTGTTACATAACCGTGTGCATTAGGTAGCATTTTAAAAGGGTATCTATAAAAGAAACTACAGGTTGGGAAATATCCCCCTCCCAAGAAAATGGCTTCCTCAACAGACACGTATCCCTCTGCTCTTTGAGCTTGAGGATACAGAGACTCCACCCCCGTTTTAAGGTTTATTTGTTTGGCCCTATGAACGCATAGTACAATATCTTTATTCCTTTCCATCATATCGTATTGTTTCTGCAGTTTATTTTCATCAGTCCAAAAATCATCGCCTTCACAAACAGCCAAATATTTTCCCTGGCACTTAGGAAAAATATACGTTGTAACTATTTTAACACCACGAGAATACTGATTCTCTGTTTGGTAAATTGGCTTTATGATGTCTGGAAATCTTTCCGCATACTCTTTAATGATACTTGCAGTATTATCAGTTGAAGCATCATCGTGGACAATCACTTCGTAGCGAAAATTCGTTTTTTGCATAACAATCCCATCGAGACATTTCCTAATAATGGGTTCATGGTTATATGCCAAACAATATACAGAAACCTCAATTTTATTTGACACAGTATTTCTCCCCTCTATAAGTTACTATGCGTTGAAAATTAATACCCTAAACATGCGGCTAAAGCATATATTTTAAACTTAATCGATATTTTTTTCGACATAACAAACTTGCAAATTTGCTTCCTAACCACATTTCTCATATGTTTCATATAATACTGGTTGTTATATCCGCAGCAACGAGCTTCATACAAACTATATACTGCTGCGCACATCAATCTTTCTTTTGCTAGAGGCACTAACTCAGGAAATTTTACCGTTACTTCTTCCACGATTCCTTCCCACATTGGAATGGCCGAATATTTCTGAGCTGAAAACGAACGGTGGGAAATACTATGTTCATCTAACGTGTGATGGTAAAGAATCTCACTGGTCACGACCATCTTCTTCGATTTTTTCAGCACCTGCCACAGAAACTCTGCATCTTCACCATATCCTGTTTTTTCATTAAATCGACAACCTTGTGTGGTACTGCGCCGAAGCAACTTATTCCAAAGCATACCCGTCATACGTCTATGCTTCATGAACTCTAACATTTGTTGGTGTTGATCCCAATACTCTATCGCTACCACACCTATTTCCTTTTTCTCTCTGGGGGTGTCTGCATTATCATTCCCGCAAAAAACAATGTCCGCGTCATCACTCAACTCCAGCAATCTTTCAAGCATGTTCGGCTCAATCCAGTCGTCGGCATCCACATAAAGGATGTATTCCCCACATGCATGTTCCAGAGCCACATTTCTAGCTGTGGCGACACCTTGATTTGGCTGATCAACAACTTTGACACGTGCATCCTTCTCTGAATATCCTCTTATCATACTGAGCGTAGTGTCTTTAGAGCCATCATTTACAACAATTACTTCGAAATCATGAAACGTCTGGGATAAAACACTATTTAAACAGCGACATATCGTTTTTTCTGCATTATAAGCTGGAATAAGAACAGAGACCATTACAAACTCCTTTTCACAAGCTGCGGCAAGGCACGCAATCCATCCAACACCTTCTGATAGATAAATGCTCCGCCCAGGCTTAGTACAACAAGCCACACAAACATAAGGGGTGGCCATGAAACGAACCGTAGTATGGGTTGAAACCACTCACAAACATACGTCGAGAAAAACACTGCATGAAAAAACCAAATTCCTGTCGAGTACTTCCCCAGGCAATTCAATGACGCAGAAATTAGTTTACAATCAAATGTCTCACTCAGGTTAACAAGAATACAGATTAGTGCAGGTGCGTAAAATACATCAAGCAAAAAAACACCAACAGAGCGAACCAAAATTCTTGCTGCAAATATCGCAAAAACTCCCAGTACGCACATGATGGGATTATGCAACAATCTTACTTTGCTACTCCATTCCAGCACACGATTTTCTGCCATCCAATATCCAATTAAGAAACACGGAAAATACAAAAAGCATGTGTACAAATCCTGCATAAAATTAGGCATCGTACTTAAAGCTAGTACGAAAATATTTGGAACAAATAGCATGAGGAAAAGATTTACCACCGGTTTAAAACGGAACACATCTAACCTACAAAGTAAAGGCATTACCAACATACAGAAACAATAGAAAAAAACATACCATGCAAACCAGTTCAAATTTGGTAACAACCCAAACAATTGGACCACTAACTGCCACGGTGATAATTCCCATCCTCCGAGTATAGCAGCGGGGATAAATAAAGTAAACAATGATAGCCAGTAGATCTGGAGCAAACCCCAGATTTTCTTTAATCCATATCTAACTGTTTTCTGTTTGGCAAAAAAATATCCATACCCCGACAACACAGCATAAATTGCCACACATATTTTGCACGCATACCCAAACAAAGTAACAACATATGGCAACTCAGAAAATGGAATCACGATAAAATGATGCATAATCATAATCAGTATTGCTACACCTTTTATCGTCTGTGTTGTTTTCTTTTTCATGTCGTGCTCCTTTAATTAAAACAATACGTTCTATAATAATAAGCACCGCTCCTCTTCGCTGCTTCTAACCCAACGTCAGAATCTTCGAAAACAATTGTTGCCTCTGGTGCTATGTCAAAGTGGTTCATTGCTTTTATAAACCCTTCTGGATTTGGCTTTGTTTGTGTAACATCATCATGTGTCAAAATCAGATCAAATAGTCTAACAAGGTCAAAACGCTTCAATATTTCATAACAGTTTTCTCTTGATGCAGTTGTCACAAGTGCGGTTTTATACTCTGACTTCATTAGCTTAATAATATCGACCAGACCTTTATTCAATTTTGCCTTATCCAGATGATTCCTATAGGCCATCTTTTTTGCCTTGTGTATTGCAGTTAGGATTTCCTTATCATCGGTAGTAATCTGCGGCAAAAAATCCAGATAGTGCCGTCCATTACAGAATTCGCAATAATATTTATAATCCATATCATACCCATATGGTGCAATCGCTTCTTTATAAGCATGGTAATTTACATCTTTTGTGTCAAATAGGGTACCGTCAAGGTCTACAATAACCAGTTTCATATTTATGACCATTCCTTTCCGCTGCGCTCCAAGGCACCAAAGGAATATGAAACCCGGTACCTCTAACGCAGCCAGTCGTAATTTGTTAGAATAGGCTTGAGGAAGCAGGCACA
>NZ_NFIH01000018.1 GCF_002161675.1 Pseudoflavonifractor sp. An44 | reverse complement strand
TCCAGCTTCCTTCAGATTCCACCTCACGATGGACACCCTTGCCTTCGGCTAACAGTTCCTACTGCCAAGTCTGTAGTGGACTTTCACCACCAAGTTATTGCCCATGCCGGGCGCACCATAAAAAAAGACGAAGCAGAACAGATTCTGCTTCGTCTTTTTAGCTTTTTGGGAGCCTACATCAAGAGAACGTCTCGCCTCACCTGCGATTACGAGCTTCCCGCTCCACATGCAGCTTTTTCTCCGCAATGTGCACAAACATCCGCCTACCCTCATACAGTGGGAAATCGCCACCATGTACGGCATTAGCCACTCCCATGTATAATAACACCACTAATACAAACGAAGTCCGGAATACCTTGTAGAGTATGTCTTTCCGGGTTTCGTACGTAACTGGGGGAGCACCGCAGTTATTGTAAGTTGTAAGAATCTTAGGAAGATACGCAACTGTTCATCAGTTTACCATATCATTTGATAATTTGCTATTATGTAAGCATAGATTACTGTAACGCTTTCCATGCTTCATGAATTCTCATATATATTGAACGTTCACACAAAAACTTTACATTTTCGTTCATGTTAATTATGCGGATAACTTGGTTGAACTTGATTATTCCAAGTCGCAAAACAAGTTTTGCTATTAACTCATCTGCAAATGAAGAACTAACGGTTTTAACTCCTGCAAAATCAAGAATAATTCCTGTGTTCATTCGTGTAAGAATATTTAGTATATCATTTCTAAGAAATGCACCAGATTCACGTGTAGCCGTCCCCATACTATTTGAAAAAATGTCATACTTAATTGTGTTATCATCTTGAAGCATATAATCTAGCCTAATATCAAATCCATCAAAACCTCCTATCGATTTAAAAGCTTTTTGAATATTGATATCATGCCCCAAATTTAGCCTATAATCAATGGCGGTTGCATTATAGTCCCTGGTAATGTAAGGTAGGTTTTCATATTTTTTCATCTCTCCGTCTGAAGACCACATCATTGATGCAGAGCCAGACGTAATATTAAGGCCGCCGTTATTCTCTGTAACAATTTGATAAAGACCAAAAAGTCCGTTTCCTTGACCCTTGCCATCTCCTACACCTTCTTGAATCGCAAGACTAATTGCATCTATAGGGGTGCGTGGGCGATGAGGCGACTTTTTAAGAGAATTATAAATTCCAATACCATTATCATAAACACATATTGCAATTACTTTTTTTGCTTGATGATATTGTGCCATTACGTATCCGCACCCTGATTCGCTATGAACCAAAACATTATCCATTATTTCATTAAGACACCAGATAAGGCCAGTGATTACACCGTCTGAGCACTCAGTCTGGCGACTGATACAATTTATGTATGCCTGCGTAAGAGCGGCGACTTGACTTGAGTTGTTGTATCGGTATAGCTTATCGAACGGATATGGCTCACTTTCAATCACTTCGGCAGTTTCAATAAAAGGCTCAGTAAAGCCACAGTGATATAGATAGGAGTCCTCCGACAAAACGTACGAAAAGTCTATATGCCGGTTTTCTTTATAGTATGCAATAATTCCTGCGATGGGGACGCATGCATCGGGGAATACCAGATCTCCTATCCACTCAACGCTAAAGGCACGATAACCTTTGGCAATTCCGCGCTGTAATGCTCTAAGAAAAGAAGAGACACAGGAAGGGTGGTTCATTCTATGAATTGTGATACGATTGTTTTTTCGTGTAACTCTTAACTCTTTTTTAGAGGCGTTCTTTTCCATGATCTTATCTCCTGTCATAGTTCTCAAGTGCACATTTTCAATGTTAATCTATATGCCCAATGTCCACCTTGGCGGTATTTTACAAGCTTTCCTTCTGCGTCCAATTCCGCTAATATCCGATTCGCCGTCGCCGATGACACCCCGCACAACTCCCGCACATCGGCATTCATAATATAGTCGTGGTTTTTCAAATACGCCTCAATCTTCTTCCAACGCTGGGTGGCCTTATCCATCTTTCCATCGCTCATTTCATCCATCATTTCATCACTCACTTCCATGGCCTCGGTGATAGATGCTTTGATGGCGGAGAGCATAAACTCGATAAATACCGTAGACTCCCCCGCATCGTTGGAGGCGTTGATGGCGGCATAGTATTCCTGTTGGCGGTCATGGATGATAGACTCCACCGGAAGCCAAGCAAAAACAGGATTCCACCGGGACAGCAACAGGGTGTGCCACAGTCGGCCTACACGCCCGTTTCCGTCGGCAAAGGGATGAATCAGCTCCAGTTCATAGTGGAACACACAGCTGCGAATCAGCATGTGTACCTGGCTGGTTTTCACCCAGTCCAGCAGTTCCATCACCAAGTCCGGCACATACTGGGGAAGGGTCCCAAAGTGCAGGATATTGCCCTGGCTGTCCACCACCCCCACAGGGCGGGAACGGAACTGGCCGGATTCTTCCACCAGCCCCCGGGTGAGAATGCCGTGGGCGGTCAGCAGATCATCCACAGAATAGGGGTCCAACTGGTCCAACCGCTCGTATATCTCATAGGCGTTCTTGACCTCCGCAATGTCTTTGGGCGGGGCAAGGACCTGTTTTCCATCGAGAACAGCGGTTACCTGTTCCAGCGATAGGGTATTCTGCTCAATGGCCAGGGACCCATGGATGGTGCGAATGCGATTGCTGCGGCGCAAGGTGGGGTTTGTGGAAAGCTGATTTGTTACGCTGAATTTTCCCATCAGTTCCGCAATTTCCGCTACATCACTGATGATTTGATTGGTAATTTCAAATGGCGGCTTTTGATTTTTCATACCCACACCTCACTTAGATATCACTTTATTTATTATACCATCCATCCCTCATTTCATCAATCAAAATGGATGTTCCAATGATGGATGCCCCGCCGTTTTCTCACCATCCCCAGCCATAGGGACACGCCGCCCATGCATACACTTCCCCATGGAGGTGGTGACCATGTGGACGGCATGGCTCTTGTTAATGCTCAACGGACTCTTTTTCACCCTGCGGCTGGCCAACAACACTGGGTCCTTCCCCCGGGCCCTGACCCGGGAAGAGGAACAGGACTGCTTAACACGCATGGCCCAGGGGGACAGCGACGCCCGGGACAAACTCATTGAGCACAATTTGAGGCTTGTGGCTCATATCGTGAAAAAATACTACACACAGACGGGAGATCAGGACGATCTCATCTCCATTGGCACCATCGGGCTCATCAAAGGGGTGTCCACCTTCAAAGGGGACAAAAATGTGCGCCTGGCCACCTACGCCAGCCGCTGCATTGAAAACGAAATTCTCATGTACTTCCGCTCCCAGCGGAAAACCCAGGGAGAGCTGTCCCTCTCCGACAGCCTGGACGGAGACCCGGAGGGCAATTCCCTGTCCCTGATGGACGTGGTGTGCGTGGACGACACCATGCTGGAAGACCTGGACCTGCGGGACTCCTGCCAGCGGGTGCGGGAGTGCGTGGACACCTGCCTCACCCCCCGGGAAGCCCACATCATCAAGCTGCGCTACGGCCTCAACCAGCAAGCCCCCCTCACCCAGCGGGAAATCGCCACCCTGTGCGGCATCAGCCGCTCCTACGTCTCCCGCATTGAGAAAAAGGCCCTGGAAAAGCTGCGCCAGGCCTACGAAAGCCATTGAGCGCGCAAAAAAGCGCATGTCTCGGGGTGAGACATGCGCTTTTACCTATATTCTGTTATCGCCGGGTCTTCAAGCGGGCCATGGCCCGGGCCAGAGCGGCCTTGGAGTGGTAGTACTCCTGGATGCTCTGCTTCTGGCGCAGACGCTCCTCGGCACGCAGCTTGGCGGCCTCGGCACGCTTGCGGTCGATCTCCTCGGGGTGCTCGGCAAAGCCCACCAGCAGGATCACATAGTCGGGCTTGATCTCGGCAAAGCCAGCACCCACGGCGGCGGGCTCCCACACGCCGTCCACCTTGTAGCGCAGCTCGCCGGGCTCAATGGCGGTAACCGTGGGGGCGTGGCCTGCATAGACGCCCATCTGGCCGTCCACAGCGGGGAAGATCAGGGCCTGGGCGGGTCCAATGTAGAACTGCCGCTCGGGGGTGATGATCTCCAGGTAGAAGGTATTGGCTTCTGCCATTATACCGCCCCCATCTTCTTGGCCTTGGCCACGACCTCGTCCACGTTGCCCACGTTGCTGAAGGCAACCTCGGGGTACTTATCCAGCTCGCCGCCCAGAATCACCTCGAAGGAGCGGAGGGTGTCCTCCAGCTTCACATAGCGGCCCTCCAGGCCGGTGAACTGCTCAGCCACGGAGAAGGGCTGGGAGAAGAACTGCTGAATGCGGCGGGCCCGCTCCACGGTGCGGCGGTCGTCCTCGCTGAGCTCTTCCATACCCAGAATGGCGATGATGTCCTGCAATTCCCGATAGCGCTGCAGCAGCTCCTGGGTGCCGCGGGCGATCTTGTAGTGCCGCTGGCCCACCACGTCGGGCTCCAGGATGCGGGAGGTGGACTCCAGGGGGTCCACGGCGGGGTAAATGCCCTGCTCCACGATCTTACGGGACAGCACGGTGGTGGCGTCCAGGTGGGCGAAGGTGGTGGCGGGGGCGGGGTCGGTGAGGTCGTCGGCGGGGACGTACACAGCCTGGACGGAGGTGATGGAGCCGTCCTTGGTGGAGGTGATACGCTCCTGGAGAGCACCCAGCTCGTTGGCCAGGGTGGGCTGATAGCCCACGGCGGAGGGCATACGGCCCATCAGAGCGGAGACCTCAGAACCAGCCTGGATGTAGCGGAAGATGTTGTCGATGAAGAGCAGCACGTTCTGCTTCTCCTGGTCCCGGAAATACTCGGCCATGGTCAGGCCGGTGAGGGCCACACGCATACGGGCTCCGGGGGGCTCGTTCATCTGACCGAAGACCAGGGCGGTCTTCTCAATGACGCCGGAGTCGGTCATGTCCCGCCACAGGTCGTTGCCCTCACGGGTACGCTCGCCCACACCGGTGAAGATGGAGTAGCCGCCGTGCTCGGTGGCAATGTTGTGAATGAGCTCCTGAATCAAAACAGTCTTACCCACGCCGGCGCCGCCGAACAGGCCGATCTTACCGCCCTTGGCGTAGGGGGCCAGCAGGTCGATGACCTTGATGCCGGTCTCGAACACCTCCACCACGGGGCGCTGCTGCTCGAAGGCGGGGGGCTGACGGTGGATGGACCAGGCCTCCTTGGCGTCCACGGGGCCCTTCTCGTCGATGGTGTCGCCCAGGACGTTAAACATACGGCCCAGGACGCCCTTGCCCACAGGCACGGAGATGGGGGCTCCGGTGGCGGTGACGGTCATGCCACGGCCCAGGCCCTCGCTGGGGGAGAGCATGATGCACCGCACGGTGTCCCCGCCCATGTGCTGGGCCACTTCCATGACCTGACGCTTCCCGTCCAGCTCCACCTCAAGGGCTTCCTTGATCTCGGGCAGGACGCCGCCGCCAAAGGCCACGTCTACCACAGGTCCCATGACCTGTACAATGGTTCCTCTATTTTCCTTCATATCGTCTCACCTTTCGGGTGTCATGATTTCGTGGGGTTACTGGGCCGCCTGAGCGCCGCCCACCACCTCGGTGATCTCCTGGGTGATGGCGGTCTGGCGGGCACGGTTGTAGGACAGGTTCAGGGTTTGCAGCATGGCCCGGGCGTTGTCGCTGGACGACTTCATGGCGGTCATGCGGGCGTTTTGCTCCGAGCAGTAGGACTGCACCAGGGCGCCGAACAGGTCGCCCTTCACATAGCCGGGGACCAGGCGGTCCATAACCGCCTTCACCGAGGGCACATAGGCCACGTCCCGGTTATAGGAACTGGTCTCCTCCTCCTGGGGGAAGGCGTCCGGGTCCAGGGGGAGCAGCTTGTGGATGGTGGGCTCCATCTGGAAGGAGTTGACCATGCGGGTGAAGATGACGTACACCTCGTCCAGCTGTTCCCTACGGAACAGCTCCAGCATGGTCTCCGACATATCCCGGGCCCGGCCCACGTTGGGGTTCTGGGCGGTGTAGAGGAACTCGACATCAATGGGAATGCCGTGCTCCATGAAGTAGGAGCGTCCCACCTGGCCCACCACAAACAGGCTGGTGTTGGCAGACTGGCGCAGCTTCTCCTCCGCCAGCTTGAGAATGTTATGGTTATAGGCACCGGCCAGGCCCTTGTCTCCGGTGATGACAATGTAGCCGATCTTCCGCTTCTCCGCCGGAATGTGGGGACGCTTATCAAAGAAGACATGGTTGATCTCCGGGGAGTGGTGGAGAATATCGGAGATGGTGGTGCCGATTTTCTGAAAGTAGGGCTCCACATCAGACAGCTGCTTGCGGGCTTTCTGAAGATTCGAGGAAGAGATGAGGAACATGGCGTTGGTGATCTTCAGAGTCTGCTCCACGCTTTTGATGTGGGTACGGATTTCCTTTATGCTTGCCATGTGGCGCTCACCCGCTTCTTGGCGTCCTCCAGCACCCCGCGGATGGTCTCAATGGCAGGACCGCTGAGGTTTCCGGTGGACTGAATCTCGTCCATGACATCGGCGTGCTCCTGCTCCATCTCCTGGGCGAAGTCCATAACGAAATCCCGGACCTTGTCCAGAGGCACGTCGTCCACCAGGCCGTTGGTGGCCACATAGAGGATGACGGCCTGACGGCTCACAGGCAGAGGGTGGTACAGGGGCTGCTTGAGCAGCTCCAGCAGACGGCGACCGTGGTCCAGGGCCTGCTGGGTGGCGGGGTCCAGGTCAGAGGCGAACTGGGTGAATACCTCCAGCTCCCGGAAGCGGGCCAGGTCGATACGCAGGGTACCGGCGGTCTTCTTGATGGCCCGGGTCTGGGCGGAGCCGCCCACACGGGACACGGACAGACCCACGTTGACGGCGGGGCGCTGGCCGGCAAAGAACAAGTCGTTCTCCAAATAGATCTGACCGTCGGTGATGGAAATAACATTGGTAGGGATGTAGGCGGACACGTCGCCGGCCTGGGTTTCGATGATGGGCAGGGCGGTCATGGAGCCGCCGCCATATTCCTTGGTCAGGCGGCAGGCCCGCTCCAGCAGACGGGAGTGGAGATAAAACACGTCGCCGGGGTAAGCCTCACGGCCGGGGGACCGCTTGAGCAGCAGAGACAGAGTACGATAGGCCACGGCGTGCTTGGACAGATCGTCGTAGACGATGAGCACGTCCTTGCCCTTACTCATAAAGTACTCGCCCATGGCCGCACCGGCATAGGGGGCGATGTATTGCAGAGGAGCAGACTCGCTGGCGGTGGAAGAGACAATGATGGAGTAGTCCATAGCCCCGTGCTTTTTCAGGGTGTCCTGGATGCGGGCCACGGTGGAGGCCTTCTGGCCGATGGCCACATAGATGCAGATGACATCCTGGCCCTTCTGGTTCAGAATGGTGTCCACGGCGATGGCGGTCTTGCCCGTCTGGCGGTCGCCGATGATCAGCTCACGCTGGCCACGGCCGATGGGCACCATGGCGTCAATGGCCAGGATACCGGTCTGCATGGGCACGTTGACGGGCTCACGGGTGACCACGCCGCTGGCCTCATGCTCGATGGGGCGGGTCTCGGTGGTCTCAATGGGGCCCAGGCCGTCGATGGGCTGGCCCAGCACGTTGACCACACGGCCCACCAGGGCGTCGCCCACGGGCACGTCGGCAGCACGTCCGGTGCGGCGCACCACGGTGCCTTCCTTTACCCCTCGCTCGCTGCCCAGCAGCACCACGCCCACGCTGTCCCGGGCCAGGTTCATCACCATGCCCTTGACGCCGGTGTCCAGCTCCACCAGCTCACCGTACACCGCCCTGTCCAGGCCGTAGACGGTGGCGATGCCGTCGCCCACTTCCAGCACGGTGCCGGTCTCGTCCCGGCGCACTCGGGTGTCGTATCCTTGAATCTCCTCCCGCAGGATGGAGACGATCTCTTCGGGGTTGGTTTTCATGCCATTCGCCTCTCTTCCAGTTGCCGGAACATGCCGGTCAGCGTCCCCTGGACGCTCTTGTCATAGGTCACGCCCTCGATATCCAGCACGAAGCCGCCGATGAGGTCGGGCTGGGTGTGGATGTCAAAGACCACATCCTTCTTGCGGTGCAGATGACACAGGGTCTTTCTGAGCTTTTCCAGCTCCTCCTCCTGGGGCACTCGGGCACAGGTCAGGCGGCAGCGGGCCGCACCCCGGTCCTCCAGGGCGATGTCGTGGAATGCCTCCACGATCTGGGGCAGCAGAGCCATGCGGCCCTTGTCTGCCAGCAGAGAATAGAAGCTGAGCAGAATCCGGTGTCCGTCCAGCATGGGCAGCCGAGCCAGAACACGCTCCTTCTCCTCTGCTTGTACCGCAGGAGAGCATAGGCTCTCCCACAGCTCCTGGTTCTCCATCAGCCGCTGGGCTGTGAGGTCCAGGGTACCCTCGTTGGGGTAAATCCCATAGAGGGCCTGGGCATAACGGCGGGCCAACTCACTCATGCCTGCTCACCTACTTCCGAAAGAAATTCGTCCACAAAGGCCTTGTCGTCGTTGCCGTCCATGGACCGGCCTGCGGCCTTGGCGGCGGCCAGCAGGGCCAGAGAGGCCACCTCCTGACGGGCGCTGCGGAGCATGGTCTCCCGCTCCGTGGCGATCTGGGCCTGGGCCTCACGGTGTAGCCGCTGGGCCTCGCTCTGGGCCTCGGCCACGGTGCCGTCGTACACCCGCTGGGCACGGGTCTGGGCGTCGGAGACGATCTTGGCCGCCTCCTGGTGGGCGTCCTGGAGTTGGCCCTCGTACTGGGCCTTCAGCTCCTGGGCCTGGCGGTTGCCCGCCTGAGCGGCGTCAATCTCCTGCTGCACCAGCTGGGCCCGCTGCTCCAGCACGGCATTGACCTTGCCAAAGAGCACCTTGCGCAGGATGACGTACAGCACCAGCAGGTTGATGATGGTAAAGATGATGGTGGAAAGATGGAACTCCAGCATGGGAGGCTCCCCCCTTAACCCATAAAGATGATCAGCAGAGCGGTGATGAAGCCGAAGATGGCGGTACCTTCTGCCATAGCGCAGCCCAGCAGCAGGGCGCTGTTGATCTTGCCGGAGGCCTCGGGCTGACGGGCAATGGCCTCGCTGGCCTTACCAGTGGCAACGCCGATGCCGATACCAGCGCCGATTCCAGTGAACACAGACAGAGCTGCAGCAATGATTCCGATAGACATAATAAGTTCCTCCTGTTAATTCCATGTTTTGTTGATAGATTTACTCTTCCTCTTTGATGCCCTCGCCCACAAACTGGGTGGTCAGGAACACAAAGACAACGGTTTGGATCAACCCGTCAAACAGGTCGAAATAGATGCTGAACACCGCCGGGAACAGAATCGGGGCCACAAATTTCAGCATTTCCATGATGATGAAGGCGCCCAGCACGTTGCCGAACAGTCGCATACACAGTGCCAGGGGCCGGATGGCCACCTCCATCAGGTTGATGGGCAGCAGCAGGGGCATGGGCTCGGCAAACCGTTTCAGGCCGCCCACCAGTCCGTTGTATCGAAACTGGGAGCCGTAGATCAGCAGCATACTCAAAATGGCCAAACCCGCCGTGACGCTCACGTCCTTGGTGGGCGGGGCAAAGCCGAAGATGCCGATGATGTTGGCAAAGCCGATGTACAGCGCTACGGTACCAAGCCAAGGGGCAAAGGGTCTCCAGTGTTCCCCAATGTTGGTCTTGACAAAGCCATTGAGAAACTCCACCGCGCTCTCCAGGGCCACCTGCACCTTGCCCGGGTTCTCTACCTTTAAATTCCGGGTCAGGCACACAGCGGCCAAGATGAGCACCGCCATGACGATCCACGATACCACCACCGACTGGGACACCTCAATGCCCCCAAGCAGCGGGATGGTGAATGCCGTGGGTGTCCCCAGCTCTTCCAGCAGCATTTCCTTGAATGCATCCAAACACATCACCTCGTTTTCGCGTGTGCCATTGTACCCCACTCCCCCCCTTCCCGTAAGGCTTACGAAAGTAAAAAAAGTAAGAAAAACAGCGAATGTGTTTCTTACCGTTCTCTCCCAGGGTTTGGTTTGACAGTCTTCCCCCTTTTTACTATACTGATAGAAAAGGGGGAGTTTTCATGTCCACACCGTCCGGGGCCTCCATTCGGGCCCGCATGACCCGAATGAATCTCATTGTCGTCATCGTCTCCATCGTCCTGTCCACGGCGGGAAACCTGTATTTCACCCTCCACAACAGTCAGGACGCCTTAGACAGCACCCTAGTCAACTCCGCCTCCATCCTCTCCCGGATTGACCTGATTCAAGAGGCCCTGGAGGGAACGCGCTCCACCCAGGAGCTGGCGGAGTTTTTGGATGAGGCCACCCAGAACACCCGGGACATTGACCTCATATTGGTGGGCGACACCCAGTCCAACCTGCTCTACGCCCCGGACCACGATCTGGTGGACACCCCCTACTCCGGCACCGCCCAGACCGATGCCCTGGCAGGGGCCGCCCCCTACACCTCCGACGAGACCGGCCCCATGGGCTCGGAGCACTCCGCCTACGCCCCCGTCCGGGACGACGACGGCAACATCATCGGCTTTATCATCGTAGGCGTGTACTTCCGCAGCATGGCCCAGCTCACCCGCCACACCGTGGTTGTCCTGTCGGTGGTGGGTTTGGCCGCAGCGGTGGTGGGCTCCACCCTGGCCCTGCGGCTGTCCAAGCGCATCAAGGACTCCCTCATGGGCTATGAGCCCGACGCCTTCGTCCACCGCTTCCACCAGCGGGAGGACATCATGGATGCCCTGGAGGAGGGTATCATGGCCATTGACCGGGACAAAAAGCTGATCTTCCTCAACACCGCCGCCGCTGAGATGTTCTCCCTCAACCGGGACGAGGTGCTGGGCAAGTCCCTGGCGGACTTCTACCCCCGCTCCACCCTGGACCGCATTCTCCGCACGGGAAAGCCGGAGTACAACGTGAGCATCAACTCTTTAAAGCATGTACGGGTGCTGGCTGACCGCCTGCCCCTGTATGAGGACGGCCAGCTCAACGGAGCGGTGAGCATTTTCCGCAACCGCACCGAGCTGGCCCGGATGGCCGACGACCTCACCGGTGTGCGCCACATGGTGGACGCCATGCGGGCCTACACCCACGAGTTTTTGAACAAGCTCCACGTGATTTTGGGTCTGCTGCAAATCGGGGAGCCGGAAAAGGCCCAGCAGTACATCATGGACACCACCCAAATCCACCGGGAGGCGGTGAACCGCATCATGAACCAGCTCCATGAGCCGTCGGTGGCCGCCCTGTTGGTGGGCAAGACCAGCCGGGCCAACGAGCTGGGCATCCGCCTGACCCTGGACCGGGAGAGCGGACTGAGCGAAGACAGCGACTGGCTGCCCCCGGACGCCTACGTGACCATCCTGGGCAACCTCATTGAGAATGCCATTGAGGTGCTCAACCAGTCCCGCAGCGCCACCAAGGAGATTTTCGTCAGCATCCGGGAGAACCCGGACAGCCTGCTGTTGTGCGTGGAGGACACCGGACCCGGCATCCCCACCGTACTGCGCAACACCATGTTCCAGCGGGGGGCCTCCACCAAGGGCCGCCACCGGGGTACCGGGCTGTCCCTGGTGCAGGAAGTGGTGGAGGCCTACCACGGGGACATCCGGGTGGAGTCGGAGAGCGGCGTGGGCACCTCATTTTTCATCAGCTTTTGCCGGGAGGAACTGCCCGGAGAGAAGGAGTGAACCCCTTGTATCGAGTCGTCATTGTAGAGGATGACCCCATGGTCTCCCTGTTAAACCGCACATTCACCGAGAAGGACTCCCGGTTCCACGTGGTGCAGACCTGCTCGGATGGCCGGGCGGCCCTGGAGTGGCTGAGCCACAACCCCGCCGACCTGGTGATTCTGGACGTGTACATGCCCCTGTGCACCGGAGTGGAGCTGCTGCGGGCTCTGCGGGCCCAGGCCATCCCCGTGGACGCCATCATGGTCACCGCGGCCAACGACGCCGCCTCGGTGGACACCCTTTTAAAGATGGGGGTGGTGGACTACCTGGTCAAGCCCTTCACCTATGAGCGGTTCCAGCAGGCCCTGGATACCTTCTGCCGCCACAAAGAGGCCGTCCACGGCCAGGCGGTGACCCAGGGAGAGCTGGACAAGCTGTTTGCGCCCCCGGACAGCGGGGATCGCTCCGCCCCCAAGGGGCTCCAGGAGAGCACCCTGAAGCTCATTCGGGACTGTCTCCACGCCGCCCCCGCCCAGGGGCTGCCCAGCGAGGCCATCTCCAAGCAGACCAACCTGTCGGTGGTCACGGTGCGCCGCTACGCCAACTACCTGGTGGAGCGTGGGGAGGCCTGCTCCACCGTCAACTATGACACGGGGGGCCGTCCCTGCCGCCTGTATCAGCTGAAAAAGTAAAAAAGATGTGCCGTAGAAGTTCATTCCTCTACGGCACGTCTTTTTTCTTTGTTATGCGTTGGCCAGTCGGGCGCCCAGGTTCTTGCACACCTCCAGGGCCTCGGCGTCGGGGGTCTCGTTGACCATGAGGCCCTCCTCATCCAGCAGGTTGGCTCCGGTGCTCTGGGTGCGCTCCACCCAGTCCCGCATCCACTGGCCGTCGCCCCATCCATAGGAGCCGAACAGGGCCACGGTGTGGCCGCCCAGCTGGCCCTCCAGCTGGGTGAAGAAGGGCTCGAACTCGGACTCCTCCAGCACCTCCGCCCCCATGGCAGGACAGCCCAGGGCCAGCTTGTCATATTCCAGGGCCTGCTGCGGGGTGACGGCGGACACCTCCATCAGGTCGCATTCCGCCCCGGCTCCGGTGACACCGTCGGCGATGGCCTGGGCCATCTGCTGGGTGTTCCCGGTCTGACTCCAATAAATCACAGCTACTTTGCTCATGTGTAAGACCTCCTAAAAGATATATGATTTGATATGACTCGTTGAGTGAATATGTTTCTCCGCTCCCTCTGGGAGAGATGCAGTCCGTCAGGGCTTGGGGTGAAGGCTTGCTCTTCTCCGATTTCTCAGGCAAAACCCAGCGCCCCAGCCGGGGACGCTCCGCTTATGCCCGATTTCTCCCCGATGAGAAATCGGGGAAAGAATCGCCAAAGGCGGGGCCTTCCCCCGCCTTGTGGAATCCACCCCGCGGTACTGGGAGCCCCTGCGTTCTTCTCTTCTCGGCCCTTGGCTTGGTGGGGTCACATAGATAGCATGGCAATACTACAGAATGTACCTGCTTCTCTGCAAAACTATGCTTCTCTCACCAGAGTCTTACCCTGGTGAGCCGCTGTTCTCAGCGGTTGGTGGTCTGGCTCCCGGCGGCGGGAACGCCGCTTCTCCAGGGTAGGCCCGGCTGTGAAAACCACCTGGCTGTAGGGCCAGCTTCCCAGGGTGACCTGGTGTGGTGGCAGAAACAGGAGCCACAATAAGAGTGACGGGCCGAACCTAGTCTTGACGCACGCCCAGCCTCGTACCCCAGGAGGGTACTTAGGGGGGAACGCCCTAAGCGGGTTTTGGTTTCTTTTGCCCGCTCAAAAGAAACCCCCAGCGGGTAGCGTCCCCACCAGGCTGGCAAGCCTGCTCCTGGAAACTGGAGTAGGCTAAGCTCTCGAAGTTTATGCCACTGCAAACACCTGAAACAAGGTATTCCCCTGCTCCATGCGCTCCCGAATCTTCTGGCTCACCTTCTGCATCCGGGTAAAGCACTGCTGGGCAGCTTCCACATCCCCGTACACCTTCCACGGGCCGCACAGTTTGAAGTTCTGCCCTTGATTCTCAATAAAGCCCACCACATCCTCCACCGGATAGCCCAGGAAGAGGCCAATCTCGTGGGGAAAGGAGCCGCCCTGCCGGACCCGCTGGCCCAGGTGGGCCAAAATCTCCTCCACCGGACGGCTCAGGTCGTAGCCACAGGGGGTGAGAATCTCCTCTACCCCGTCTCGCTTCAAGGCCTGGGCCATGAGCTGGGGCCGATAGACCAAAATCAGCTCCCGGTTGGTGCAGGAGCACAGGCGGTCAAATTTCACACCCCGGCGGGCAAAGGCCTGCTGATACTTCCGCAGCTCTTCCTCCAAGTGTGGAACATCTCCACGCCGCAGAGAGATGAGGTTGGCGGGGACCACACCGGCCAAGGCCGGGGCACAGTGGGTGGCAAACAGTTGATCCAGAGATGGTTGCATGGTGGGTCCTCCTTTGGTTAGCTCTTGCTAACTGCCTATAAGTTAGCACAGGCTAACGAGTTTGTCAAGGCCCCAGAGACAAAAAAATTCCCACCGCTGCGTGTACAGCGGTGGGAATCTTAATTGAATGGAATGGAAGCTTACTCCTCGTCGCCCTCAATGGAGATGGAGAGAATCTCGTCCTCCTCCACTTCCTCGGGAGCGTTGTCCACGGGCTCTTCGGCGTCCCGGGCGGCCTCAGCGGCGGCGTTGACCGCGTCAAAGCGGCTCTCCTCCTGAGGCATCTCGTCCTCGATCTTGTCATACTTGCGGTAGGCAGCCAGGCCGGAACCGGCGGGGATCAGCTTACCGATGATGACGTTCTCCTTCAGGCCCAGCAGGTGGTCCACCTTACCCTTGATGGCGGCTTCGGTGAGCACCTTGGTGGTCTCCTGGAAGGAGGCGGCGGACAGGAAGGACTCGGTGGCCAGAGAGGCCTTGGTGATACCCAGCAGCAGACGGGTGCAGGTGGGCAGGCGCAGGTCCTCGCCGGTCTCCTGCTTCTCGCCAGCGGCGATGCGGGCCTCCACGGCCTTGTAGGCGTCCTTGTACTCGATGATATCCACGGTGGAGCCGGACAGCAGGGTGGAATCCCCGGCGTCCTCCACACGCACCTTGCGCATCATCTGACGGGCGATGACCTCGATGTGCTTGTCGTTGATATCTACGCCCTGCTGACGGTAGGGCTTCTGAACTTCCTGAATGAGGTAGTTGTGAACGGCGTCCACACCACGTACCCGCAGCACGTCGTGGGGGGACAGAGCACCGTCGGTGAGCTCCTGACCCTTGACCACACGGTCTCCGGCCTTGACCCGGATACCGGCGCTGTAGGGGATGGCGTAGGTGACCACCTCGCCGTCGTCGGCGGTGATGGTGACGTTGCACAGGGTGGCACGCTTGGCCTCCTCCATGGAGACGGTGCCGGAGATCTCGGCCAGCTGGGCCATCTTCTTGGGCTTGCGGGCCTCGAACAGCTCTTCAACACGGGGAAGACCCTGAGTGATATCGCCGCCGGCCACGCCGCCGGTGTGGAAGGTACGCATGGTCAGCTGAGTACCCGGCTCACCGATGGACTGAGCGGCGATGATACCAACGGCCTCGCCCTGGCCCACGGGCTCGCCGAAGGCCATGTTCATGCCGTAGCACTTGGCGCACACGCCGTTGCGGGCCTCACAGGTGAGCACGGAGCGCACCCGGATGGACACCTTGCGGTCGGGATCGCCCTCGGCCTCGGCCTGCTCCCGGAGCTTGGCCTCGATGAGCTTGGCCTGGTCGGCGCTGACCATCTCGTGGTGGCCCACCAGGACCTCGCCGGTGCGGAAGTCCTTGAAGTCCTCGCACAGGTAGCGGCCCCGGAGACGCTCGTTGAGGGGCTCGATGACCTGGCCGTTCTCGCTGATCTCGAACACGGTGATACCGTCGTGGGTACCACAGTCCTCCTCCCGGATGATGACTTCCTGGGAGACGTCCACCAGACGGCGGGTCAGGTAACCAGAGTCGGCGGTACGCAGAGCGGTATCGGCCATGCCCTTTCGAGCGCCTCTGGATGAGATGAAGTATTCCAACACGGACAGACCTTCACGGAAGTTGGCCTTGATGGGGATCTCGATGGTACGGCCGGAGGTATCGGCCATCAGACCACGCATACCAGCCAGCTGACGAATCTGAGCGGCAGAACCACGGGCGCCGGAGTCGGCCATCATGAAGATGGGGTTGTAGCGGTCCATACCCTTTTGCAGGGCGTCGGACACGTCGGCGGTGGTCTTCTCCCAGGCGGACACCACCAAGCGGTACCGCTCCTCGTTGGTGAGGAAGCCGCGCTTGTACTGGTTCTCGATCTTCACAACTTCCTTCTCGGTGTTGGCGATCAGTTCCTTCTTCTGGGGAGGCACGGTCATGTCGGCGATGGCCACGGTCAGAGAGCCGCGGGTGGAGAACTTATAGCCCCGGGCCTTGATGATGTCCAGCACGGTGGCGGACACGGTGAAGCCGTGCTTGGCAATGCAGCTGTCCACGATCTTGCCCAGCTGCTTCTTGCCGCAGACAAAGTTGATTTCAGGATCAAAGGCCTTCTCGGGGTCGTTGCGGTCCACAAAGCCCAGGTCCTGGGGAATGCCCTCGTTGAAGATCAGGCGGCCCACGGTGGTGCGCACCATCTTCTCCTGGGTCACACCGTCCAGCTCGGCGGTGCGGCGCACCAGGATGGGCTCGTGGAGGTCCAGCTCGCCCTCGTCATAGGCCAGCTTGGCGGCCTGGTCGTTCTCGAAGGTCTGGTAGACCTCACGGGCCTTGCCGTCCACAGCCTCGGCGCACAGGGCGGGAGTGGTACGGTACCAGCGACCCAGCTCCTCATCCCGCACCCAGATGCGGTCGTTGATGCCCACCTCGCCCCGCTCCAGAGCGGCAGCGGCGTCGGCGGTGGTCTCATAGGCACAGTCGGGATCGTGCTCGGGGTCCTTCTCGTAGGTCAGGTAGTAGGAGCCCAACACCATATCCTGGGTGGGCACGGCCACAGCGCCGCCGTCGGAGGGCTTCAACAGGTTGTTGGCAGCCAGCATCAGGATGCGGGCCTCAGCCTGGGCCTCAGCGGACAGGGGCACGTGGATAGCCATCTGGTCGCCGTCGAAGTCGGCGTTAAAGGCGGTACACACCAGGGGGTGGAGCTTCATGGCGCGGCCTTCCACCAGCACCGGCTCGAAGGCCTGGATGCCCAGACGGTGGAGGGTAGGAGCACGGTTGAGCATAACGGGGTGCTCCTTGATGACAAACTCCAGGGCGTCCCACACGGCGGGAGAGGCCTTATCCACCATCTTCTTGGCGGACTTGATGTTGTTGGCGTGGCCGTCCTCCACCAGCTTCTTCATCACGAAGGGGCGGAACAGCTCAATGGCCATCTCCTTGGGCACGCCGCACTGGTAGATCTTCAGCTCAGGGCCAACCACGATAACGGAACGGCCGGAGTAGTCCACACGCTTACCCAGCAGGTTCTGACGGAAACGGCCCTGCTTACCCTTGAGCAGGTCGGACAGGGACTTCAGAGCCCGGTTGTTGGCGCCGGTGACGGCACGGCCGCGGCGGCCGTTGTCAATGAGGGCGTCCACGGCCTCCTGGAGCATGCGCTTTTCGTTGCGCACGATGATGTCAGGGGCGTTGAGCTGGATCAGGCGCTTGAGACGGTTGTTACGGTTGATGACACGACGGTAGAGGTCGTTCAAGTCGGAGGTGGCGAAACGGCCGCCGTCCAGCTGCACCATGGGGCGCAGCTCGGGGGGAATGACGGGCAGCACGTCGATGATCATCCACTCGGGCTTGTTGCCGGACAGGCGGAAGGCATCCACCACTTCCAGACGCTTGACGATCTTGGCCTTCTTCTGGCCGGTGGCGTCCTTGAGCTGGGCCCGCAGGGTCTCGGACAGCTGCTCCAGATCCAGGTCCTGCAGCAGCTTCTTGACGGCCTCAGCGCCCATGCCAGCCTGGAAGTCGTCCTCGTAGTACTCCCGCAGCTTGCGGTACTCGGCGTCGGACAGAATCTGATTCTTGGTCAGATGGGTGTAGTCGGGGCCGGGATCGGTGACGATATAGGAGGCGAAGTACAGCACCTTCTCCAGGATGCGGGGGCTGATATCCAGCAGCAGGCCCATCCGGGAGGGGATGCCCTTAAAGTACCAGATGTGGGACACGGGGGCGGCCAGCTCAATGTGGCCCATGCGCTCACGGCGCACCTTGGCCCGGGTGACCTCCACGCCGCAGCGGTCACACACCTTGCCCTTGAAACGAATCTTCTTATACTTTCCGCAGTGGCACTCCCAGTCCTTGGTTGGACCAAAGATGCGCTCGCAGAACAGACCGTCCCGCTCCGGCTTCAGGGTGCGGTAGTTGATGGTCTCAGGCTTCTTGACCTCGCCGTAGGACCACTCCCGGATCTGCTCTGGGGAGGCGATGCCAATGCGGATGGCGTTAAATTCAGCGTAGCTCATTACCTCAACCTCCCTTTCTTAGTCTTCATCGCCGTAGGAGTCATCCTGGTCGGCGGTATCATTCTCATTGATGGCCACGGACAGATCGTCGTCGTCGCTGGTCTCCTTCATGGTAAAGCCAGCCTGGGCGAAGTCACTCTCGCTGCCATAATCCTGGTAGCGGTCGTAATCCTCCTTGAAGCGGCCGGGCTGATAGGTATCCTCGTCCTCGTCCTTGAGCTCGATCTGGTTGCCGTGCTCGTCCAGGACCTGGATGTCCAGACACAGGGCCTGGAGCTCCTTGACCAGAACCTTGAAGGACTCGGGCACGCCGGGCTTGGGCACGTTGAAGCCCTTGACAATGGACTCGTAGGTGCGCACACGTCCGGTGACGTCGTCGGACTTGACGGTGAGGATCTCCTGCAGGGTGTAGGCAGCGCCGTAAGCCTCCAGAGCCCACACCTCCATCTCGCCGAAGCGCTGGCCGCCGAACTGGGCCTTGCCGCCCAAGGGCTGCTGGGTGACCAGAGAGTAGGGGCCGGTGGAACGGGCGTGGATCTTATCGTCCACCAGGTGGTGGAGCTTGAGGAAGTACACGTAGCCCACGGTGACGGGGTTGTCAAACCGCTCGCCGGTACGACCGTCGTACAGGTAGCTCTTGCCGTCCCGGCGCAGGCCAGCCAGCTCCAGGGTATCGGCAATGTCCTTCTCGTCGGCGCCGTTGAAGATGGGGGTGGCCACCTTCCAACCCAGAGCCTTGGCTGCGTAGCCCAGGTGGACCTCCAGCACCTGACCGATGTTCATTCGGGAAGGCACGCCCAGGGGGTTCAGCACGATGTCCAGGGGGGTGCCGTCGGGCAGGAAGGGCATATCCTCCTGGGGCAGGATGCGGGACACAACACCCTTGTTACCGTGACGACCGGCCATCTTATCGCCCACGCTGATCTTACGCTTCTGGGCGATGTAGACGCGGACCACCTGGTTGACGCCGGGAGCCAGCTCAGCGCCCTCCTCACGGGTGAACACCTTCACATCCACGATGATGCCGCACTCGCCGTGGGGCACCTTCAGGGAGGTGTCGCGGGTCTCGTGGGCCTTCTCACCGAAGATGGCCCGGAGCAGGCGCTCCTCGGCGGTCATCTCGGTCTCGCCCTTGGGGGTGACCTTACCCACCAGGTAGTCGCCAGCGTGGACCTCGGCACCCACGCGGATGATGCCGCGCTCGTCCAGGTCCTTCAGGGCGTCCTCGCCCACGTTGGTGATGTCACGGGTGATCTCCTCGGGGCCCAGCTTGGTGTCACGGGCCTCGGTCTCATATTCCTCAATGTGGATGGAGGTGAACACGTCCTCCTTCACCATCCGCTCGTTGAGCAGAATGGCGTCCTCGTAGTTGTAACCTTCCCAGGTCATAAAGCCCATGAGGATGTTCTTACCCAGGGCGATCTCGCCGTCGCAGGTGGAGGGGCCGTCGGCCAGGGTGTCCCGGGCCTTCACCCGATCGCCCACGGAGACGATGGGACGCTGGTTGATGCAGGTGCCGTGGTTGGAGCGCAGGAACTTGGTGAGCTTGTAGGTCTTGGTCTCACCGGCGTCGTAGCGCACAGTGATGGCGGTGGCGTCCACCTTGGTGACCACGCCGTCGCCCTCGGCCAGCACAACCACCTCGGAGTCCTGGCAGTTCTTGTACTCCTGACCGGTGGCCACGATGGGGGCCTGGGTGGTCAGCAGAGGCACGGCCTGACGCTGCATGTTTGCGCCCATCAGAGCACGGTTAGCGTCGTCGTTTTGCAGGAAGGGGATCATGGCGGTAGCCACGGACACCATCATCTTGGGGGACACGTCCACGTAGTCCACCTGGTTGAAGTCCACCTCGATGATCTCGTTGCGGTGACGGCAGGCCACACGGCGGTTGATGAAGGTGCCATCCTCGTTCACGGGCTCGGTGGCCTGGGCCACGTTGAACTCGTCCTCCACGTCGGCGGTCATGTATTCCACCTGGTCGGTGACCCGGGCGGCCACGCACTTGCCGTTCTCGTCATAGATACGCTCCACCTTGCGGTAGGGGGCCTCGATGAAGCCGTAGCGGTTGATGCGGGCGTAGGAGGCCAGGTAGGAGATCAGGCCGATGTTGGGACCTTCGGGCGTCTCGATGGGGCACAGACGGCCATAGTGGCTGTAGTGAACATCTCGCACGTCGAAGGAGGCGCGGTCACGGCTCAGACCGCCGGGGCCCAGAGCGGACAGACGGCGCTTGTGAGTCAGCTCGGCCAGGGGGTTGGTCTGGTCCATGAACTGAGACAGGGGGCTGGAACCGAAGAACTCCTTGATGGCGGCGGTGACGGGACGGATGTTGATGAGGGACTGGGGCGTGACGATGTCCAGGTCCTGGATGGTCATACGCTCCCGAATCACACGCTCCATGCGGGTGAAGCCGATGCGGAACTGGTTCTGCAGCAGCTCGCCCACGCAGCGCAGACGGCGGTTGCCCAGGTGGTCGATGTCGTCGGGGGTGCCCACGCCGAAGGCCAGGCAGTTGAGGTAGTTGATGGAGGCCATCATGTCATCCACAATGATGTGGTTGGGGATGAGGTCGGTCATGCGCTCCCGGATGAGGTCGGCGAAGTCCTCCTGAGAGAGGCCCTCTTCGTCTCGCTTGGCCAGCAGCTCCTTGAGCACCACAAAGCGCACCTTCTCGGACACGCCCACGGTCTCTGGGTCGAAGTCCACGAAGTCGGCCATGTTGACCATGCCGTTGGAGAACACCTTGACGATGTGGGTGCCGGTGTGCAGGTCCTCCACCTCCACAAAGGCCTCGTTGACGCCCAGGCGGTCCAGCTCCATAGCACGCTCGCGGGTCAGAACCTCGCCAGCCTCGGCCACGATCTCACCGGTGGAGGGGTCGGCCACGGGGGCGGCCAGCTTCTGGCCGGACAGACGGGTCCACATGGTCAGCTTCTTGTTGAACTTATAGCGGCCCACCGCAGACAGGTCGTAGCGGCGGGGATCGAAGAACAGCGCATTGAGCAGGCTCTCGGCGGAGTCCACCGTGGGGGGCTCGCCGGGCCGCATCTTGCGGTAGATCTCCAGCAGGGCCTCCTCATAGGTCTTGCAGGAGTCCTTCTCCAGAGTGGCCAGAATACGGGGGTCCTCGCCGAACATGTCCAGAATCTCGGCGTCGGTCTTGGGACCCACAGCACGGATGAGGCACGTAATGGGCAGCTTGCGGTTTTTGTCGATGCGCACATAGAACACATCGGACAGGTCGGTCTCATACTCCAGCCAGGCGCCGCGATAGGGAATCACGGTGGAGGCGTAGGTGATGTTGTCGGCCTTGTCGGCGTTCTTGGCGTAGTACACGCCGGGAGAACGCACGATCTGGGAGACGATAACACGCTCAGCGCCGTTGATGACGAAGGTGCCAGCATCGGTCATCAGGGGGAAATCGCCCATGAAGATTTCCTGCTCCTTGATCTCGCCCGTCTCCTTGTTGCGCAGACGCACCTGCACCTTAATGGGGGCGGCATAGGTGGCGTCCTGGGCTTTGCACTCTTCAATGGTGTACTTGGGGGGGTCGTCCATGGAGAAGCCGATAAAGCTCAGCTCCAGGTTCCCGGCATAGTCGGTGATGGCCTCCACGTCGTTGAACACTTCCTGCAGCCCGGTCTCAAAGAACCACTTGTAGGAAGACTTCTGGATCTCCAGCAGGTAGGGCATCTCCAGAATCTCCTCGCTGCGGGCGAAGCTCTTGCGCAAGGTCTTGCCGTAATAGACGTCTTTGACCGCTCTTGCCATTTGCTGATCACGCTCCACTTCGTAAGAATTTTGCAGGTGGGCGCAGTCGCGCACACCCGGGGTTGTTGTCACAATTGGAAAATTCGCTCTTGCATTTCCTGGTATGGTCTGGTATACTGTGCTTAGCCTGGGGGAGTATTCTCCGGGCTTTTGACCATATGTTAAAAGCAATTAATGATACCATAGGATTGCGCATCTGTCAAGGGCTGACACATGAACAAAAGCCACAAGCGGGGAGAAATCCCCGCTTGTTTTTTGTCTCTTTTCCCCGATTCCCTCCGGAATCCCTTAAAATTCACTCTACCATTTTCCCGTTACATATGGTAGGATGTAGAGGAGTGTGTCTACAAACCATTGAATTACCATAAAGGAGTCCCACATGATTACTGTTTCTGATCTGTCCCTGAGCTATCAGGGCGCCCCCCTGTTCTCCCACGTGGACCTGCAGTTCACCCGGGGCAACTGCTACGGCATCATCGGCGCCAACGGCGCTGGTAAATCCACCTTTCTGAAAATCCTCTCCGGCCAGCTGGAGCCCACCAGCGGCTCGGTGTCCATCCTGCCCAAGGTGCGCATGTCCGTGCTCAAGCAGGACCAGAACGCCTATGACGCCTACACCGTGCTGGATACCGTCATCATGGGCAACCAGACCCTGTACGAGATTGGCCGGGAGATGAACGCCCTCTACGAGAAGGAGGACTTCACCGACGAGGACGGCCTGCGGGCCGCGGACCTCCAGGCAGAGT
Source organism: Pseudoflavonifractor sp. An44 (assembly GCF_002161675.1). Classification (GTDB taxonomy): domain Bacteria; phylum Bacillota; class Clostridia; order Oscillospirales; family Oscillospiraceae; genus Enterenecus; species Enterenecus faecium. Next base: position 28,866 of record NZ_NFIH01000018.1, on the reverse strand, counting down.
ACGCCGAGATGGGCGGCTACGAGGCCGAGTCCGACGCCAGCCGCATTCTCCAGGGCCTGGGCATTGGGGTGGACCTGCACGACTACAACATGGAGACCCTGGACGCCCGTCTCAAGGTGAAGGTGCTGCTGGCTCAGGCCCTGTTCGGCAACCCCGACATCCTGCTGCTGGACGAGCCCACCAACAACCTGGACATTGCCGCCGTGGAGTGGCTCAACGACTTCCTGCTGGATTACGACGGCACCGTCATCGTGGTCAGCCACGACCGTCACTTCCTCAACACCGTGTGCACCCACATCGTGGACATTGACTACAACCAGATCAAGATGTACGTGGGCAACTACGACTTCTGGTACGAGTCCTCCCAGCTGGTGCAGAACCTCATCAAGCAGCAGAACAAGCGCAACGAGGACAAGATCAAGGAGTTGCAGGAGTTTATCTCCCGGTTCTCCGCCAACAAGTCCAAGTCCAAGCAGGCCACTGCCCGGCGCAAGCTGCTGGACAAGCTCACCGTGCAGGAGCTGCCCGCCTCCTCCCGCCGCTATCCCTGGGTGGGCTTCTCCCCCGACCGGGAAGTGGGCAAGGACATTCTCTTCGTCACCGATGTGTCCAAGACCGTGGACGGCGTGAAGGTGCTGGACAAGGTGTCCTTCATCGTGGGCCACGGGGACAAGATCGCCTTCGTGGGCGACAACGAGAACGCCCACACCGCCCTCTTTAAGATTCTCACCGGCGAGTGGGAGCCCGACGAGGGCACCGTGAAGTGGGGCCAGACTGCCACCTTCTCCTACTTCCCCAAGGACAACTCCCCCTTCTTCAACGACTGTGACCTGAACATCCTGGACTGGATGCGCCAGTTCTCCGAGGACCAGCACGAGAGCTACCTCCGGGGCTTCCTGGGCCGGATGCTCTTCTCCGGGGACGACATTTTCAAGCCCGTGAAGGTGCTCTCCGGTGGCGAGAAGGTGCGGTGCATGCTCTCCCGCATGATGCTGTCCGGAGCCAACGTGCTGCTGCTGGACCAGCCCACCAACCACCTGGACCTGGAGTCCATCGCCGCTTTGAACAACGGCCTGGAGTCCGTCAAGTGCAACGTGCTGGTGTCCTCCCACGACCACCAGCTGGTGCAGACCGTGGCCAACCGGATCTTCGACTTCACCCCCGATGGCAAGCTCATTGACAAGCGCATGAGCTATGAGGACTACCTGGAGTCTCAGCTCCACCATGACTAAGCCTGTCTACTTGGTGCTGGTGTGGCTGGGGGTACTCTCCGCCTTCACCCTGCTCCTCTTCGGCTGGGACAAGCTCATGGCCAAGCTGGGCCGCCGCCGCATTCCCGAGGCCTCCCTCCTCTTTGCCTGCCTGGCGGGCGGGGCCGTGGGGGGGCTTGTAGGCATGTACCTGTTTCACCACAAAATCCGAAAGCCCAAGTTCTATGTGACAGTCCCCCTGCTGGTTATCCTGGATGCGGTGCTTTTCGCCGTGGTTCTGATGCGAACTTGATAAAAGGCCCTTCTGCCCTGAAAAAAGTGGCAGGAGGGCCTTTTTCGACAATATCTATGGTTGACAAAGGGGAAACAAAGAGTTACAATAGTTACAAATTGGTTACAATGAATCTTTCGCATACTTCTAAGGAGGCTATCATGGCTGATAAATCCAGCACTCTCATGTACAAGGGACATCCCCTGCGCCGCAAGGACAACCTGATCTACTACGGGTCCATGGCGGATAAGTATATCATTATGATCCAGGTGATGAGCACCACCAAGTCCGGCGATCTGGAGATTGCCGACAAGGTCCATCTGGAGCTTCAGCTCACCGACCCCGACCTGAAGAGCCGGGACCGTGTGGTGAAGAAGTCCGATCTCCCCGATCTGTTCTCTGCCATCGACATGGGCTCCATCTGGCTGATGCGTGCTCTGTCTGGAAAATAACCAAACCAACAGGAGGCTGAAACCCATGCACAGTAAGAAGGGACTGATCAAGGTCGCCGCCATCACCGGCCTTGCATTGGTCATGACCACCGGCATTGCCATGGCTTCCATTGGCACCGGTACCGTGACGGCAGATGCCCTGCGCCTGCGCAGCCAGGCCAACACCAACTCCAGCATTCTCACCCTGGCCCCCCACAACAGCGTCGTCACCCTCCTGGAGGAGTTGGACGGCTGGTACAAGGTGGAGTACGGCGATCAGGTGGGCTACATGTCCGCCGACTGGCTGGACGTGACCCTCACCGGCAGCGAGGCTGTGGTGGGTCAGTGCACCGTCACTGCCGACGCCCTCCATGTCCGCTCCGGCGCCGGCACTGGCTACGCCAGCAAGGGCCTGGTGTACAAGGGCACCACTCTGATCATCCAGGAGGACTGCGGCAACGGCTGGTATAAGATCACCGGCGCCGGCTACTCCGGCTACGTGTCCGCTGAGTGGGTGAAGGTGTCCGGCAGCTCCGGCGGCTCCGACTCCGGCAGTTCCAGCCCCATTGGCACCGGCACCGTCAACACCGCCTGCCTGAACGTGCGCTCCGGCGCTGGCACCGGCTACTCCCGTGTGGGCTACCTGTACAACGGTAACTCCGTGTCCATTTTGGCCGACTGCGGCAATGGCTGGTACAAGATCTCCTACGGTAGCGGCAGCGCCTTTGTCTGCGCTGAGTACATCACCTGGAATGACGGCAACTCCGGCAATTCCGGCGGCTCCGATTCCGGCAGCAACGACACCCAGTCCATCGGCACCATCACCGCCGACGCCCTGAACGTGCGCTCCGGTGCTGGCACCGGCTACTCCCGTCTGGGCCTGCTGTACAAGGGCAACTCTGTGACCATCCTGGGCAGCAGCAACGGCTGGTACAAGATCTCCTACAAGAACGGCGTGGGCTACGTCAGCGCTGAGTACGTCTCCATCAAGGATGGCGGCAACAACGACGGCGGCAACAGCTCCACCTCCTCCATCGGGGAGCAGGCTGTGGCCCTGGCCAAGCAGCAGCTGGGCAAGCCCTACGTGTACGGGGCCGCCGGCCCCAACAGCTTTGACTGCTCCGGCCTGTTCTACTACGTGTTCAACCAGCTGGGCGTGTCCATCGCCCGCACTTCCTCCAGCCAGTACTACAACAGCGGTCGGTTCGTCTCCGTGGACGAGATGCAGCCCGGCGACTTGGTGTACATCTTCGACTCCAAGTACGATTACTCTGGCGGCACCCTGCCCACCACCCACGTGCTGATGTACATCGGCGACAACACCGTGCTCCACGCCTCTACCACCAGCAACACCGTGCGCACCGACACTCTGTTCGGCGGCTATTACAGCAACTACGTGGTGGCAGTCAAGCGTATGGGCTGACGCTTCACGAAAATGCGAGCATTTTCGTGAGAGAGTTGCAGTCCGCTGCATCGCACTCGCTTGCGCTCGCACGTTTGCGGCCTGAGAAGTGTATTTTCCCATGCACATGTCCTGGGAAAATACGAAATCTCAATTTATTCCGTCACCTGCGGGCGACGGAACTCTGCGAGGCTTTTTACACAAAAAGCGTTTTCAAGTTATTTCCCGTGGCAATCCATTTCCTGGGTTGCCACGGGTTTTTTCCTCCTCCCTCTTTACAATTCGCCCCGTTTGGGGTACAATACTTTCATCCGATGAATCGGATTGGAAGATTTTTATCGGGGGTGCTCCCAATGAATGATATTGATTATACCCGCAAGTTCAGCGTCAATATGAACAAGGACGACGAGATTCACTCCATCCTCAGTTCCGTCTACGCCTCCTTGCAGGAGAAGGGCTACAATCCCATCAACCAGCTGGTGGGCTACATCCTCAGTGAAGACCCCACCTACATCACCAACCACAACAACGCCCGGGCTCTGATTCGCAAGCTGGACCGGGACGAGCTGTTGCAGACGCTGTTGAAGAGCTATCTGGGCATTTGAGCTGAGCCCTGTACGCAAACCCGCAAGAAAGGGCCACACCTTTTTTGCGGGTTTTTTCGTTGTGCCATGGCCGGGAGGTATTGCAATGAAACTACTGCCTTACAACCACGACATGTACATTGAGCCCACCGACCCCATCACCACCCCCGGAGAGTTCTCTCACCAGCTGATTCTCCACTTCACCCAGGAGGGCAAGGGGGTCACCCTGCTGGAGCCGGGCATGGAGCCGGTGATTGAGGTGGATGGTGTGACCTACGTCTGCCGCCTGGGGGAGCCCTACCGGGCGTTTAACCCCCTGCGAGTGCCCATCCGGTCGGGCTCGCTCAGCTATCTGGGCTATCAGTGGATTTACCTATACCGCAAATAAAAAATAGGCTTTCCCTAATGCCAAGGCCAGATAAGGAAGTATTTATGTAGTAGGTACGGTGTAACTCAGTAAAATGGGTTGCACCGTATTCTTTTGTTATGCTACAAAGCGGAAGTCCTGCGGGTTTTCCCGTATTTCCTTCATCATAGCAAGGATTTCCTGTTCGGTGGGAATGTCTATCATCCCTGCCGCCGTGAAGTAAATATCCACCTTCACATAGCAGTGACCGCCTGACTTATCGTTGTTGTGAACTTCAATACGCTCAATCAACGAGTTTACAAGCATTGGAGTAAGTTCATTTATGTCGGTCATTTCACGAAGTGTTCGGAGCAGCAGCCTTAAATCCATATCCCATCCAGCCGGTCATTCAGTTGTAACCGGCTTTCGGGCAACAAAAAAGCCGGCACACAAATGCGTGCCGACTTCCCGCAAAAGGATAGACCTATCCCTTGCGGTGGTGGCTTCACATTCATGTAACCGGCTTTGAAATTCAAAGTCGAAACTGTCCTTTACGCTTTTCCGACTGCCGACAGTCCAAAGCAGTTTCAGAAGCGGCGGTATTTTCTCTTAGCATACCGCAGGCGTTGTCCGGCTGAAAGCCGTCTATCCAAAATCTGTGAAGAAAGATATTCAGTTATTCCTCTCCTGCGAGAGTATTTTATTATACTTGATAGAATAACTGTTTGTCAATATTTCCTAAATAAATTTTTGTATATTTTTCAGAAAGCTGGACATACTACTTTATTTATTCAGTTTACAAAAAACTGCTTTCCACCATTTTAATACCAATCGTGCTTTTCATTCCTGTCAAGCGCATTGATACGATTCATTTCGTCCTCGGTAAGAAAAAATTTTCTCCCTATCCGTTTCCGTGTCCTTTGCTTCCCTTTTGCTTTCGCCAAAGGCTTGCATACCAGTCAGGCAGTCATACGCCTGCTGGTGCAGGGTTTTGGAATACTCCTTGTTTCTTCTTCCCAAGAAAACCGCCTCCCTCATATTTTGATTTTCGTTGAAGCTGAGCCGCCTCCTGCCCGCCCATCGGGACACGGCATTCGGCAAATACACTTTTTATAGTCTTATGTGTGACTGTTGGGATTGCTCCCCAAACACTTTTTTACTGCTTATGTGTGCAGCTCCCTTTATTCCCTTTCTACGAGCAGTGGAAGATCTGTCGGGTTCTTTTTAGAGGAACCAGCTCTCCGGCACTTTGTCAGTATGTCGGCTACATTCACGATACATTTTCCTTACAGGCACTTTCAAAAGGATTACTCATGCCCGGTCAATGATGTGCTTTCCCACGATTTCGCAAAGGCTACTGGGGCAAGTCCGCACATCATACAGGTGTATCAAGCCTGTTTTGACTTCTCAAATAGAGATTTTGGAATGCTGTTCTTTTACCACAAAGCACCGAATAAGTCAATAACATATACAAACTACTTTACTTATAACGGTTTACCCGTTCATAATATAAACGGGTAAACCGTTATTTTTTCCCTGATACAGCCGAAAACAAACGCAGAAAAGGCGTTGAGCACATCATTCTCAACGCCTTTTCGCTATCTTATTCCAATTCTTTATCTTCCACCGTTTTGCTGCCGCACACCTTCTGGAACCATAATATCATTGACCCCATCAATCGCCCCCGGGTTCTCGTTCAGCCACTGATCCACCCGGGCTGACGTGGTGTGCTTATTGAGTATCCCCTGCTGGACCGTAGCAACTCCCGCAGTATTTGTCTCAACAACGTAATCCGCACCGGCGTTGATCTTGTCCCCCACAAAGGGGTGAAGCGGCTTCGTAAATATCCCCACAAGGGCGGACCAGCCCTCTCCGAACAGTTCTACCATCTTGCTGCTGAAATCAATGATCGCCTGGGCATTCTCCTGAGTAGCCGGGCGCGTCTGGCTCACATTGTAGAGCGCCCCCACCGTTTCGGTCGCTGTCGCAGTCGCGTCCACCTTCCGTCCGGAAACGCCAAATTTACCTGACACCGCTTTAAATTCGTCGCTTCTTGGATTCCTCAGCTTATCAAGATAGTCCCTTACCATATTCCGGTAATTCTCCTTCTGCTCTTCCGTGACCCCGGCTTTTCCGCTCCTTATCTGTTCTTCGGAGCCCTCGTACACAGCATCCGCGTACGCGTTGTCCAGCGCCTCCCTGGCGATGGAATACTCCTCCGCCGTGGCGTTCTCCTTTTGGCTCACTCTTTGCGCGTTCTCCCTGGCGGCCTGAAAAGCCTCCCATTTTTCCTGGGACCAGTCTTCCGGCTTGTTTTTCAGTTTATAATTGATGAGTCTAAGCCTACTTTCCAACAGTTCACGCTCTACAGAGGGGATTCCCAGATCCTGTACCTGGTACATAACGCTATTGGCTTCCAGCCACGCAGTTTTCAGTTCTTCCTCGGTGCCGTAGCGCCAGCCCGGCGGCAAGGGCGGCTCTGCGCCGAACAAAAATTTGTACTGCTCGTAATCAACCTCCCATGACGCGTCATACCCAAAGACCTGCATATCCTGTAGTCCAACCCGGTCCGTTGTGTATTCTCCTACGAAAGAAGTTCTTTTGATCATGCCGTCATCATAGAGAACATCATTCCCAGGCCCTACATCTGTGCCCAGCTCCTGATTAAAAGACGCTCCATCATTATCTCTTCCATCATGATACCAACTGGCAATGTACTTAGCGCCTACGATTGCGGTATCTTCTCCCACATACATTTGATAAACCGCCAGTTCCTCCGGATTTGCGCACAGCATTCTTGGCGTCACGATTCCGGTTTGCATCGCCATATCGATCAGTTCGTCTACTTCGCCATCGTCATAAGGACTGTCCGGGGACTTGACTCCATAGTTGTTGCTCGAATTGATACTCAGGAAAAAATACATACCATTTCCCAAATAATACCCGTATGCATTGTCTGTCAAGGATACTTTTTGGCCATCGCTCAAAGTTACCGTTGAACATATATCATCCAGATCGGCGGACCCCGGATTTAGGTACCGCACCGGAAGCAGTTCTGCCGGAGTGTTGGCCGGAAGATTAGGGTCCGGCTCCGGCGGGGCAAACTGATCCGCAGGCGCTCCGGCAGAAGGCGAAACCGGGTCCTCTGCCGGCGTTTCCGGCGCTGGTTCCTCCGCCGGAACTTCCTGCGCATCTTCCACCCCAGTTATCTGCCCCGGTTCCTCTATTGTCTCGGAGGACGCCTCCGTCGCTCCCGCCTGCATTCCAGGAGTGGACAACAATAAAACAACTGACAGAAAGGCAGAAATCCACTTTTTCCTGTTTCTCATCTTTCCTGTTCTTTTCATTCTTCCGTCTCCTCCATTTCCAACGGAATCGATTCTAAGGTCGAAGCCGTTCCCCACAAGAATTCTATATCCTCCTCCACGATCCGGTCTCCGGGCCGCCAACCGCAGAAATCGTAGGCCATACCATCCAGGATGGTATGAAAGACAACCCAGCTTCCCGTATCCTCGTAGGAATAGCCCAGCAGATAATAGGGAAGCTCCCCGGCGATGATCAGCTCCGCTGTCACCGGCGCGTATCCGTATTTATCCGGCGCCTTCAACTCCTCCAGATAGGCGTCCGCGTCCTCCTTATCAAAATCTGACAGGGAAAACAGCCCCCTCAGAGGAACGGCACTCACCAGAACATACAGCTCTCCGGCCTGAAACCCGCAGTATTCCACACCCTCCTCCCTCATGTTCATGGGCATGCTGTCAATGGGAACGGAAAATTCCGCATTGCCGACGATCCAGGTGGAAAACAGTTCTTCACTCTTATTTCCACAGCCTGAAAAAGAAAAACATAAGAGAAGAACCAAGAACACGCTTATGTATCGTTTCATATAGCCCCTCCTAAATTGGATTTTCTATTTTCCTATCCGTTTAACCTTTGAACAGCTTGCTCCACCATTTTCTTTTTTCCTGCGGCTCCTGTTCGGATTGATCTGCACAGGCCGCACTGCCTTCGACAAGCTGTTTCTGAATTGTCCCCGCATGAAGCGCCTGTGCCGCCTGTGCGGTCTGTTGTGCAGCGACAAGGGCGGCATTGCTCTCTGCCAGCCTTGCATTCAGTTCTTCAATCTGCTTGTCCTTCACGGCGAGCTGCTCACTTTTCAGGTCTAATTCCTTTTGAATCATGGCAATCAAGACCGTTTCGGAGGTTTCGCAAGTTTCGCAACTTTCTTTCGCAGGTTGCGAAACTTCGTTTCCCTCAACTACCCGATAATGCTGATAAATAGCGGTTTTTACGCTTTCATCGATTGCGAAACTTCCTTTCGCATCTTTCGCAACATTGTTTCGCCTGCTCCATGCCCGCACCGCCTGTTCAGACACGCCGCATTCCGTGGCAATCTGTCGGATTGTTTTCATACTTTTACGAAAAGGCCAATCGGACAAATTTTTTTATTTCATCAGCAGGTACATAACCGCCTTCTGGGCGTGGAGCCGGTTCTCCGCCTCCTCGAAGATCTCGTCGGCGTGGGCCTCGAACACCTCGGCGGTGATCTCCTCCCCCCGGTGGGCGGGCAGACAGTGCTGCACCATGCACCCGGGCTTGGCCAGAGACAGAAGCTTGTCGTCAATGCAGTACCCGGCAAAGGCCTTTGCCCGCTCTGCCCGCTCCTCCTCCTGGCCCATGGAGGCCCACACGTCGGTGATCACCACATCGGCGTCCACCACGGCGTCCTCCGGCTTGCGGCACAGCTGGAACTTGGGCCCCTCCACGGTGGCGGCAAAGTCCAGCACCCGGGGGTCCGGGTCGTACCCCTGGGGGCAGGCCACGGACACATCCATGCCGCACTTGAGGCCGCCCACAATGAGGGAGTTTGCCATGTTGTTGCCGTCCCCAATGAAGGCCATCTTCAGCCCCTCCAGCCGGGTCATCTTCTCCCGGATGGTCATCAGGTCCGCCAGCACCTGGCAGGGGTGGGCAAAATCGGTGAGGCCGTTGATGACGGGGATGGAGGCGTACTTGGCCAGGGCCTCCACCTCCTCCTGGGAGTAGGTTCGAATCATGATGCCGTCGCAGTAGCGGGCCAGCACCCGGGCAGTGTCCTCAATGGGCTCGCCTCGGCCAATCTGACTCTCCTTACCGGAGAGGAACAGGGCGTGGCCGCCCAGCTGGTACATGCCCACCTCAAAGGAGACACGGGTGCGGGTGGAGTTCTTCTCAAAGATCATGGCCAGGGTCTTGCCCCGCAGCGCATCGTGGGGAATGCCATGCTTCTGGCTGTACTTCATCTGGTCGGCGGTGTCCAGAATCTCCTTGATGTCCTCCCCGCTCAAATCCAACAGCTTGAGTAAATCCTTTTTCATTCTTCGAACCTCCCTGGGAACCATATTATACCTTGGACAGCACGTCGTGGAACACACTCAGGCCCTTGTCCATCTCCTCCTGGGTGATGAGCAGCGGGGGCAGGAACCGCAGCCCGGTTCCGGCGGTGAGGGTCAGCAAGCCCCCCACGTTGAGCTTGGCGCACAGCTCCTTGTTGTTGTAGCCTTCCGCCACATCAATGCCAATCATCAGCCCTAGGCCCCGGGTCTTACCCAGGCAGGGCAGATGCATATCCTCAATGGACTGGCGAATGTAAGCGCCCTTCTCCTTGACTTGAGCGATGGTGGCGTCGTCCAGCACCTCCAGCACAGCGCAGCCAGCGGCGGCGCTCACCGGGTTGCCACCAAAGGTGGAGCCGTGGGTGCCGGGGCCCAGAATGTTGCGGCACTTCTCGTTGACCAGGAAGCCGCCCATGGGCAGGCCCCCGGCGATGCCCTTGGCAAAGGAGCAGGCATCGGGCTGAATGCCGTACTGCTGGAAGGCAAAGAGGGTGCCGGTGCGGCCAATGCCCGTCTGCACCTCGTCCACCAGCAGCAGCCAGTCCCGCTTCTCACACAACTGGGCCAGCTGCTGGACAAACTCTTTGTCCATGGGCAGCACGCCGCCCTCGCCCTGCACCAGCTCCAGCAGCACCGCGCACACGTCGTGGCCCGCCACCTCCTGGATGGCCTCCATGGTGGGGTCGGCGCTGCGGAATCCTTCCGTGAAGGGGAAGAAATACTGGTGGAATACCTCCTGGCCGTTGGCGGCCAGAGTGGTGATGGTGCGGCCGTGGAAGGAGCGGTTGAGGGTGATCACGGTGCCTCTCCCCTTGCCGTACTTGTCAAAGGAATACTTGCGGGCCAGCTTGATGATGCCCTCGTTGCCCTCGGCGCCGGAGTTGCCGAAGAAGGCAGCGGACATGCCGGATCGGGTGCACAGCTTCTCCGCCAATTGGGCATAGGGCTGGGTGTAGTACAGATTGGAGGCGTGGCCCAGCTTGGCCGCCTGCATGGTCACCGCCGCCAGCCACTTGGGGTGGGCGGTGCCCAGAGACAGCACGCCGATGCCAGAGGCGAAGTCGATGTACTCCTTCCCCTCCAAGTCATACATGGTGGCCCCCAGCCCGTGGTCCAGGGCAATGGGGTTGCGGCCATAGGTCTGTACCAGGTATTGATGGTCCAAGTCCATCAGTTGTTGAGTGTTCATGGGTTTCTCCTCCTTTATCGCACCAGCATGGTGCCCGCTCCGTCGTCGGAGAGCAATTCGATCAAAATAGAGTGGGGAATGCGTCCGTCCAGGATGACGGTGGAGTTGACCCCCGAGCGCACCGCCTCCACGGCACAGTCGATCTTGGGAATCATGCCGCCGCTGATGATGCCGTCCTTGATGAGGCCGGGAATCTCAGACACCCCCACGGAATGGATGAGGGTGGACTCATCCTTGGGGTCTCGCAGCAGGCCCCGCACGTCGGTGAGCAGCACCAACTTCTCCGCCCCCAGAGCCACCGCCAACTTGGCAGCGGCGGTGTCGGCGTTGATGTTGTAGGCGGTGTTGCCGTCGGTACCCTGGGCCACGGTGGACACCACAGGGATATATCCCTGGGCCAGGGCGTCCTGCACCACCTTGGGGTCCACCCCGGTGATCTCACCCACCAGGCCGTATTTCTCGTCCAGCTGCACCGCCTGGAACAGCTGGGCGTCCATGCCGCACAGCCCCAGGGCCCGGCCACCCATACGGTTGAGGGTGGCCACCAGGTCCTTGTTCACCTTGCCGCACAGCACCTGCTGCACCACGTCCATGGTCTCCTCGTCGGTGTAGCGCAGGCCGTCCACGAACTTCCCCTCTTTGCCCAGGCGCTTGAGCATCTGGTTGATCTCGGGGCCGCCCCCGTGGACCACCACCACGTGGAGGCCCACCAGGGACAGGAGGATGATGTCGGAAATGACGGCGCAGCGCAGTTCCTGAGAGATCATGGCGTTGCCGCCGTACTTCACCACAATGGTCTTGCCGTTGTATTTCTGAATGTAGGGCAGAGCCTCAGCCAGCACTTGGGCCCGGTCTGCCAGTGTATAAGCCATGTTCAGCACCTTCGTTTTTATCAGGAGCGGTAATCTCCGTTGATTTTTACATACTCATAGGTCAAGTCGCAGCCCCAGCAGGTGGCCTGGTCGTCTCCCTCGTGGAGGTTGACGGCGATAACCACCTCGTCCTGGCTCAGAATCTTCTTGGCCAGGTCCTCGTCAAAGTCCACCCCGGTGCCATGCTGGCACACCAGAATCTCGCCCTGGTCGGAGGAGAAGGACACGTCCACATACTCGGGACGGAAGGGGGCCTTGGAGTAGCCCATGGCGCACAGCACCCGGCCCCAGTTGGCGTCCGCGCCAAACATGGCGGCCTTCACCAGGGAGGAGCCCACCACGGCCTTGGCCAAACGCTCGGCGGTCTCCTCGCTGCGTGCCCCGGTGACGGTGCAGGTGATGAGGCGGCTGGCCCCCTCGCCGTCTCCGGCGATGGACCGAGCCATAGTCTCGCACACCTGATACAGGGCCTTGTAGAAGAGGGTGTAGTCGTCGTCCTTCCACTCGATCTGGGTGTTCTCCGCCATGCCGTTGGCCAGCACCACACACATGTCGTTGGTGGAGGTGTCTCCGTCCACGGTGACCCGGTTGAAGGTGCGGGGCACAATGTCGTGGAGGGCATCAGAGAGCATCTCGGAGGTAATGGCGCAGTCGGTGGTGATGAAGCACAGCATGGTTCCCATGTTGGGGTGAATCATGCCGGAACCCTTGGCGATGGCGCCCACTGTCACCGGCTTTCCGCCGATGGTGACGGTGACGGCGATCTCCTTTTTCACCGTGTCGGTGGTCATGATGGCGTGGGCGGCGGCGTCGGAGCCCTCGTAGGACAGCTCCCCGGCCACCATGGGCATTCCCTTTTCGATGGCGGCGATGTTCAGGGTCTGGCCGATGACGCCGGTGGAGGCCACGGCGAAGTCCTGGGGCTTGAGCCCGGTGGCGGCGGCGGCCAGCTCACACATCTTCTCGGCGTTTTCGTGGCTGAGGGGGGCACAGGCGTTGGCGTTGCCGCTGTTGGCCACAATGCCCCGGCACACCCCGTCCTCCAGGTGGCCCATGGTCACATAGAGAGGGGCGGCTTTCACCCGGTTGAGGGTATAGGTGGCGGCGGCGGTACACTCGCAGTCGGACACAATCATGGCCAGGTCGGGCTTGCCTTGGGTGCCGGGCACCCCTGCATGGCTGGCCTTGACCCCGCAGTACACCCCAGCGGCCCGGAAGCCTTTGGGGGCGGTGACACCGCCGGAAATGGTTTTCATATGCAATCTCTCCTTATTGCTTTGGACTGTGGAGGGCGACAAACTCCTCCATGAGCTGAATTTGCTGGTTGACAGACTCCTCCGAGGGGCCGCCGTACACGGTGCGGCCGTTGACACAGGTCTTGAGCTGGAGGGCCTCGTACACGTCCTCGTCAAACAGGGCGCTGATGGAGCGGAAGTCCTTCAACGGCAGGGTGTCCAGGCTCTCCCCGGACTTGATGCACATATTCACCAGGCGGCCCACGATCATATAGGCCTCCCGGAAGGGCATGCCCTTCTTCACCAGGTAGTCGGCGCAGTCGGTGGCGTTGATGAAGCCGCCGGAGGCCGCCTTGGACATGTTCTTGGGCCGCACGGTCAGGGTGTCCAGCATGGCAGCGAACACAGGCACGCACAGCTCCACGGTGTCGATGGCGTCAAACACCGGCTCTTTGTCCTCCTGCATGTCCTTGTTGTAGGCCAGGGGCAGACCCTTCATCACGGTCAGCAGAGTGATAAGGGAGCCGTACACCCGGCCCGTCTTGCCCCGGACCAGCTCGGCCACATCGGGGTTCTTCTTCTGGGGCATGATGGAGGAGCCGGTGGAATAGGCGTCGTCCAGGTCCACGAACTTGAACTCCCAGGAGCACCACAGAATGATCTCCTCGGAGAACCGGGACAGGTGCATCATGAGGATGGACAGGGCAGACAGCAGCTCGATGGCGTAGTCCCGGTCGGACACAGCGTCCATGGAGTTGTCACAGGGCTTAGTGAAGCCCAGGGCGGCGGCGGTCTGGAAGCGGTCCACGGGATAGGTGGAGGTGGCCAGGGCGCCAGCGCCCAGGGGGCACTCGTCCATGCGCTCCAGGCAGTCCTCCAGCCGGGTCACATCCCGGCGCAGCATGTTGGCGTAGGCCATCATGTAGTGGCCGAAGGTGGTGGGCTGGGCCCGCTGCAAGTGGGTGTAGCCGGGCATGACGGTATGTACGTTGGCCTTGGCCTTTTTGATGAGTACCTTCTGCAAATCCACAATCATGTCGATGATGGTGGGAATCTGCTCCTTCACATAGAGGCGGAAGTCGGTGGCCACCTGGTCGTTGCGGCTGCGTCCGGTGTGCAGACGCTTGCCCGTCTGGCCGATGCGCTGGGTGAGGAGGGCCTCGATGTTCATGTGGATGTCCTCGTTGTCCAGAGAGAACTCCACCTTCTCGTCCTCGATGTCCTCCAAAATGGCCTTCAGACCCTCCACAATCTTCTCCGCCTCGTGCTCTTCAATGATGCCCTGACGGCCCAGCATGGTGGCGTGGGCAATGGAGCCACGGATATCCTGTTCATAGAGGCGGGCGTCAAAGGTGATGGAGGAGTTGAAGTCATTGACCTGTGTATCCGTTTCCTTCTGGAAGCGTCCTGCCCATAGTTTCATAATAACACAGCCTTTCGGAAAAATAAACCACAGCAGGGGCGGAGGATAACCGCCCCTGCGTGTAACTCTGATTTACAGCTTGCCCTGCTCCCGCAGCGCCTGCACGGTGTCAGGCAGACCCCACAGATTGATGAATCCGGTGGCGTCGTCCTGGTTGTAGTCGCTCTCCTCAAAGGTCACCAGGTTCTCGGAGTAGAGAGAACAGGGAGAGGTGACGGAAGAGGTGATGATGTTGCCCTTGTACAGCTTCAGCTTCACGGTGCCGGTGACGTACTCCTGGGTCTTGACGGCGAAGGCCTGGAGCGCCTCCCGCAGGGGGGTGAACCACTTGCCGTTGTACACCAGGTCGGCAAAGTCGATGGCCAGCTTCTGCTTCATGTGCTTGGTGTCCTTGTCGATGGTGATCATCTCCAGCACCTCGTGGGCCCGGTAGAGGATGGTGCCGCCGGGCGTCTCGTACACGCCCCGGTCCTTCATGCCCACCAGACGGTTCTCCACGATGTCCAGCAGGCCGATGCCGTTGGCCCCGCCCAGCTCGTTGAGCTTGCGGATGATGTCGCTGGCCTTCATCTTCTGGCCGTCCACCGCCACGGGCCAGCCCTTCTCAAAGTCGATGGTCACATAAGTCGCCTGGTCGGGGGCCATGGCGGGGGACACGCCCATCTCCAGGAAGCCGGGCTTGTCGTACTGGGGCTCGTTGGCGGGGTCCTCCAGGTCCAGGCCCTCGTGGGACAGGTGCCACAGGTTCTTATCCTTGGAGTAGTTGGTCTCCCGGCTGATCTTCAACGGCACGTTGTGGGCCTCGGCGTAGGCGATCTCCTCTTCTCTGCCCTTGATGTCCCACTCCCGCCAGGGGGCGATGATGGTCATCTCAGGGGCAAAGCGCTTGATGGCCAGCTCGAACCGCACCTGGTCGTTGCCCTTGCCAGTGCAGCCGTGGCAGATGGCGTCGGCGCCCTCGGCCTTGGCGATCTCCACCAGACGCTTGGCGATGATGGGCCGGGCGAAGGCGGTGCCCAGCAGATAGTCCTCATACTTGGCCCCCATCATCATGGAGGGGATGATCACGTCGTCCACCATCTCGTCGGTGAGGTCCTCCACGTACAGCTTGGAGGCGCCGGTCTTGATGGCCTTCTCCTCCAGGCCGTCCAGCTCGGTGCCCTGGCCCACGTCGCCGGACACGGCGATGATCTCAGGGTTGCCGTAGTTCTCCTTCAGCCAGGGGATGATGATGGATGTATCCAAGCCGCCGGAATAGGCCAGCACTACTTTTTTCACTTCTGCCATGGTTGCATTCCTCCAATGCGTTTCTCTGTCTTAGTGAAGTAGAGTATACCCCTTCTCCTGGAAAATTGCAACCCCAAATTTGCATAACTATTCAATTGTTCCCAAAATTCTATGGGTAATATTCCACAATATCCGGGGTTTATTCACGTATATATGCATATTCATACAAAGACAGCGGGCCACCTCACTGGAGAGACGGCCCGCTGCGCATTCAGATTTGCTTTTTCTCCCGGTGGAGCACCAGCTGCTCCTTTTCCACCCCCAGGCACAGCACGTCTCCCCGCTCCAGGTCCCGGGAGAGGAGCATCTGGGCGGCGGGCTCCTCCACCCGGCGGCGCACCGAGCGGCGGATGGGGCGGGCCCCCTGGTCCCGCTCCCGCTCTTCCATGGGGCTGGCCAGCAGGGACACCGCCTTCTCGTCCGCCTTGAGGCCCACCCCCAGGGCGGCCAAACGGCCCTCCAGGCCACCCAGCAGCCGCCCGGCGATGCGCTCCAAGTGGGGCTGGTCCAGGCGGTGGAAGAGCACCACCTCGTCCAGGCGGTTGAGAAATTCCGGCGGGAACTGGCGTCTGAGTTCCTCCATCACGGCCCGGGTGCGGTAGGCGTCCAGGTCTCCCCCGGCAAAGCCCATGGGGGGCGTGTGGCTGACCATGTGGCGGGCCCCCACGTTGGAGGTCATCACCACCACGGTGTTGCGGAAGTCCGTCTTTCGCCCCAGTCCGTCGGTGAGCACCCCGTCCTCCATGACCTGTAACAGGATGTTGTGCAGATCGGAGTGGGCCTTTTCCAGCTCGTCAAAGAGCACCACCGACCAGGGGCGGCGGCGCACCCGCTCGGTGAGCTGTCCCCCCTCCTCGTGGCCCACATAGCCGGGGGGCGCACCCACCAGCCGGGACACCGAGTGCTTCTCCATATACTCGGACATATCGAAACGGACGATGGCCTCCTCGCTGCCGAAGAGGGCGGCGGCTAGAGCCCGACACAGCTCGGTCTTCCCCACTCCGGTGGGGCCCAGGAAGAGGAACACCCCCACCGGGCGGTTGGGCTCCTTGAGTCCTACCCGGCTGCGGCGGATGGCGGCGGACACCGCCGCCACCGCCTGGTCCTGGCCCACCACCCGGGCCCGCAGCTCGTCCTCCAGCTCCAGCAACCGCCGGGCCTCCCCCTTGGTCACCGTCTCCACCGGGATCCCCGTCCACTGGGCCACCACCGAGGCGATGTGCTCCGGCTCCAGCTGCTGGTGGGGGGCCAGTTGCTTCCGGGCCAGCTTCCGCTCCAGCTCCCCCCGGAAGTCCCACTCGGCGTCCCGGAGCATGGCGGCCCGCTCGTAATTCTGCTCCGCTGCGGCTGCCCGCCGCTCCCGGGCGGCCTGTTCAATGCGGCCCATGAGGCCCCGCAGGGAGTGGGGCACTTCCCCCTGCATCCGCAGCTTGGCCGCCCCCTCGTCCATGAGGTCAATCGCCTTGTCCGGCAGGAAGCGGTCGGGGAGGTAGCGCCGGGACAGCTCCACCGCCGCCTGAAGGGCCCGGTCGGTGATGACAATGCCGTGGTGGGCCTCATACCGGGGGCGGATGCCCTTCAAGATCTCCAGGGTCTGCTCCGGGGTGGGCTCCCCCACCCGCACAGGCTGGAACCGCCGCTCCAGGGCGGAGTCCTTCTCAATATACTTCCGGTACTCCTCCAGGGTGGTGGCACCCACCACCTGGATTTCACCCCGGCCCAGGGCGGGCTTTAAGATGTTGGCGGCGTCAATGGCCCCTTCCGCCGAGCCAGCACCCACAATGTTGTGCAGCTCGTCCAAAAAGAGGATGACGTTGCCCGCCCGGTGCACCTCCGCCAGGATTTGGTTCACCCGGTCTTCAAATTCACCCCGGTACTTGGTGCCCGCCACCATGGACACCAGGTCCAGGGACAAAAGTCGCTTGCCCCGCAGCACCGGGGGCACCTGTCCGGAAGCCATGCGCATGGCCAGTCCCTCAGCCACAGCGGTTTTGCCCACCCCCGGCTCTCCCACCAGGGCAGGGTTATTTTTGGTGCGCCGGGAGAGGATCTGCACCACCCGGCCCACCTCCTCGTCCCGTCCAATGAGAGGGTCCAGGGCACCCATGGCCGCCATACGGGTGAGGTCCCGGGAGTAGCGGTCGGTGAGCTTGGTCTCCCCACCCTCCCGCACTCTGGCCCGTTCCGCCCGGGTGGCTTGCATCTCTCCGCCCCACCCCGCAGAATCCCGGGGCAGGCCGCCCTTCTTCCCCACTGGGGAACGTTCCTTCCATTCCTTCCTGTCTTCCATGGAATCCCTCCTGTCTTCCCTCCAATCATGGGTTGCTTTTCCCCAGTTTATACCCCTGTGGCCAGATTTTTCTCCCTCGTCCATTTCCCAAAATTCCTTGTTGCATTTTTCGCCAGTTATGCTACAATGAGAATGGTTCTAACTCTAATGATGGAGGTGTATTTTACATGGCACATGCAATCAATGACACCTGCGTGTCCTGCGGCTCCTGCGAGTCCGCTTGCCCCGTGGGCGCTATTTCCATGGGTGACGATCACATGCAGATCGACGCTGGTACTTGCATCGACTGCGGCGCTTGCGCCGGCACCTGCCCCGTGGGCGCCATCGCTCCCGCCGACTAATTTCAGTCTGCAAAAAAGTAGGCCGCACAGCTTTGGCTGTGCGGCCTACTTTTTCGAAAAAATGCCAGCATTTTTTCGAGGGGATGCAGCCCGCTGCATGCATAATTGGGTCAAAGGGCGACCCAATTCCACACTGGCGGGCTGAGAAGTGTTTTTCCCGAGGCGCATGTCCCCGGAAAAAACAGATTTCATTTTATTTCCCCGCCCCTCAGGGCGGGGAAACTCTGCCGAGGGCTTTTATCATTCAAAAGAAAATCTGCTGTTTCAACCATAAACAAGGCGGGGCCGGAAAAATCCGGCCCCGCCTTTATGCGTTTTGGAAGTTCGGTTTTAGTCCTCTTCCTTGCGGCGTACCACGCTCAGCACGGCCACGCCTGCCATGGCGCACACCAGAGTGGCCATGGGCACAATCAGGTTGCTCTCGTCGCCGGTGCCGGGGACGGAGCCGTCAGGCTTGGTGTTGCCCCCGGTCTGGGAACCGTCGCCGGTACCGCTGCCGCCGCCCTGGGAGCCGCCGTCACCACCGGGATTGGGGGTGGGCTCGGTGTCCTCCTTGGTCCAGTGGGCGTACAGGGTCAGGTCAGCATCCACAGGGGTGTTGAAGTCGTAGGCCTGGGTGCCGTCCTCGTCCATAAACCAGCCGTCGAAGGTGTAACCCTCCCGCACGGGGTCCTGGGGCTTGGACACGCAGCTGCCCTCGGCCACTTCCACCAGCTTGTAGATGTTGCCGGTGTCGTCCACGAACTTCACCTGATACATGTTACCGGTGACCTTGACCACGCAGTAGCTGGTGACCTGGTTGTCGGCCACGCTCTCCACCTTCAGGTAGGCATAGCCCTCCTTGTGGGCGGTGACCACACCGTTTTCATCCACAGAGGCCACATCGGGGTTGAAGCTGATGTAGCGCACCTGGGCATCCTCGGCCAGAGTGGGCTCGGGGCTCAGAGTGGCGGTGAGGGTCTGGCTCTGGCCAGCCTCCAGGTCCATTCTGTGGGTGTCCAAATCCAAGGTATCAGCCATCACGCCCTGGCATACCACGGCGAAATTGACGGAGTACTGGCCGTCCTTGGTGGTGGCGGTGATGTAGCTCACGCCGGGCTCGGAGGGGGTGTACAGAGCCGCATTGATCTCCTGGCCCCAGTTGTCCTCTACCGTACCCTGAGTCAGCTCGCCGTTGCCGGAAGTGACGGTCCAGTCAAAGGGACCATACAGGGAATCGGGACGGGTCCAGGTCTGGCCGGACATGGTGCCAGCCTCAGCGCCCTGGGATTCCACACCCTCTGCCTTGATTACCAGGTTGTTGTTGGCACCGTTGGGGGCGTAATTGACGTGGAGCACGCCGGTCTCGGGGTCATAGTCATAGGCATGGTACCAGCTGTAGTTGACGATTTCCACATCGTAGGTGGAGCCGTCGGCGTAGTTGTACCGGGTGTACAGGTGGATTTCCTCGGGCAGCTCATATCCCTCTTCGTTGACCAGGGTGCCATCATAGGTGCCGCCCACATAGTAGAAGTCGGGTCCGTCCAGCTGCAGACCGGTGAGCTCGGTGAGCACTTCACTGGTCTCGTGGAGCTTGTTCTGGCGATACTTGGCCACCAGCTCGGCGGTCTGGCCCTGATCCACGTATACCACCTGGTCGCCCATGGCCATGTCAGAGACCAGGTCGTCCTGATCGGAAGTGGTGTAGATGTCGTCCCAGTTGATGTCCATGGAACGGGTGACACCGTTGAGGGTCACATCCAGGCGGCCGTTGCCCTCGGGCAGCTCCAGGCCCTCCTGAGAGGTGGACACGGTGAGGTAGAGCACGCCGGAGAGTCCATCGCTGGTGTACTGGTCCACATCAATGAGACCCTCAGCATAGTCCTCGGCGTAGTCCTCATCCTCCCACACCGTCCAGCGAATCTCGGAGAGATCCACATTGGCGGGCTGGAGGTTTTCCACCTTCACCACCACCTGGCCGTCGGGCTTCAGGCCGTCAAAGCTCTGGATGGATAGGTCGAAGTCTTCCACCACGGTGGGCACTTCCTCCACCGCCACCACGCAGGTAGCGCTGGCGTCGCCCTTGGCCACGGTGATCACGGCCTGGCCGGGAGCCACCGCAGTGACATGGCCGTAATCGTCAACGGTGACCACCTCGGGGTTGCTGGAGGTACGGGTCATAGCGCCCTCCTGGTCGGTGTTGTCGATGACACTCAGGTCGAAGGTGCTGCCGGGATGGAGCAGAGCGGAGGTCTGAGACAGCACCAGGCCCTGGGTGGAATCCACGGTGATGGCATAGCTGCGGTCATTGGCGCCGTAGTCGCCGCAGGACACCAGCACGTTGCCGGTCCACTCGAAGTCATAGCAGCTGTTCTCGCCGGGATAGCTCTCAACGGTGTGGGCGTACTCGGTGACGTCCACGGTGAAGGTGTGGGTCTTCACGGCGGGGTCATAGAAGTTCTCCACCAGGAAGGCGTTGGTGGCATCCACGCCCACCTCGGAGTAGTTGGGATCGCCGTAGCCGTCCTTATAGGTACGGACCACATAGGGGGAGACCTCGATATTGGCCAGAGAGCCGTCCTCGTCATAGACGGTGCCAGTCATGTAGGTGCGGCCATTCTTCTCGTAGATGGAGACGGTGTTGTTCTCCAGCTCGGGGGCCACGGTGTCCACGGTGACGGAGAAGGAGATCACGTCGCCGGTCATGTCCATCTCATGGCCGTTGAAGGTGGGAGTGAGCTCCCCAGCGGCCACGGCGTCAAAGTTGGTGATGTCATAGCCCACTTCCTCGTTGTACACCTTGTCGCCGTAGTCACCCTCGCCATAGGCGATGATCTCATACTTGCACTGGGTGCCGCTGGGCAGGACGTTGCCCTCCTGGTCGGTGCCGTCCCAGGTGGGAATGAGGCCGTAGTACATGGCACTCTGGGGAATGGCGGTGGCGTAAGAGGCGTTGTACAGGGTACGAGTGATGTAAGAGTTCCAGTCGGCAAAGTACACCTCACCGGTCTCGGCATCGGTGACCCGCACCACAATCATCTTGGCATCACGGAGCTGATAGAGAATGTAGTCGTCGATGCGGTCGAAGTACTCGTCTCCGTTGGGCGAGATGGTGATGTTCTCCTCGTGATAGAGGGTCTGGTTCATGACAGCGTCGGAGTCAAAGGGATTCTGGCCCAGGTCCAGGTAGCCGACGATCCCCCCGGAGCTCCAGTTGATCATGGTGCAGCCCATCAGGGACACGCCCCAGGTGGACTCGTTGTTCATCACGTTCTCGCCGTCCTCGGCCTCGTCGGTCCAGTCGCCCTGGTCAAAGATGGGGGCGGCAGTCCAGTCGCCGTAGAAGGCCAGCATGGGCAGGCCCAGGGTAGGAGCGGTGCCGGCGGTGTCGGTGAGGGAGACAAAGCCCTCCACATACACGCCGTTTTCAAACAGCTGGTCCAGCTGGGCCTTCTCACTGTCGGTGAGGGTCACAGTCTTGGAGAAGGTGACGGTCTGGCCCGCCTCCACGGTGACCTGGCCCAGCTCCACAGTCTTGATGACCACGTCCTGGTGCATCATGGTGTCCCGCTCACCCCAGGCGCTGTCCACCGTCTCGGTGGCAGGGCGCATGAGGGTGATGGCCACATTGTAGGTCACGGCCTTGTCGGAAATGTTGTGTACATCAAAGGTGATGTCGTAGCTGCCGGTGCGGTCGGGGTCGTCCAACAGCTCCAGCTTGCCCACGTTCTGACCGTCCACGGTGACGTAGGCAGGGGTCTCCACGGCGGCGGTGGCGTTGACCAGACCGGCGCCCTGCTGACGGGGAGAGTAGTACACGCCATTGGTATCGGTCTGAGGCACGGCGGTGCTCACCAGCAGCTGGTTGACGATGTCGCCCACCTCACCGGGCTCCTTGCCGGCAAAGGCTGCGCTGGACTGCACGTACTGGCGCACCAGAGTGGCAATACCGGTCATGTGGGGGGCGGCCATGGAGGTACCGCTCATCATGCCGTAGCTGCCGGTGTAGCCCTGGTCGGCGGTGTTCAGCTGGTCAATGATGGTGGACCAGATGTTGCCGCCGGGGGCGGTGATCTCAGGCTTCAGCTCCAGGCTGGGACCGGCGCCCCAGGAGGAGAAGGTGGACATCTGACCATCGGTGGGGCTCTCCACGGCCTTGTCGTCCTCGGGAACCACGATGTTCACGGACTGACCTGCCTTGAGGGCAGCCTCCATGGCAGCGCCGTCCTGGCCGTTGATAAAGGCGCTGGTGAGGCTGGTGTTCTCCACGCTGATGTTGATCAGTTCCGTGGCATTGGGATCGCTGTCATAGATCAGCACGCCCAGAATGCCCCGTTTCTCTCCGTGGACCACAGTGGAGAAGGACTGGGCGTTGGTGACCTTATCGGCAAAGGACAGGTCGCCGCGCTTGACCAGGGCAAAGCCGGTCTTGCCATTTTGATTGGAGTACTCATTGTACCAGCCCACGGCGTTGTAGTCGCTCCAGGTACCGGTGCCCTCTACCAGGTAGACGGGGTACTCCTTGCCGTCGGCGAAGGTGGCCTTCATGGCCACGGTCCAGGGGTCGGTGTAGGAGATCTCCCGCACTTCCCCGTCCTCGTTGGTCCAGGTCAGGTAGGACTGTACCTGGATGGAGTTCTCCAGAGAGGCAATGCTCAGGTTGGAGTCGTAAATGGCAGGAGAGGACATCATAGCGGTGTCCACGTTGGAGGTCAGGGGGTTGTCCCCATAGTTGTTGCTGGCAGAGGAGTAGCTGCTGTTGCCAGCGGAGGTCATGAGCACAATGCCGGCCTCCTCAATGCGGGCGTACAGCTCGTTCTGCATGGTGTCGTCGTCGGCAAAGCCGTTGTCAGAACCCAAACTCAGGTTGATGACGTCGGCGCCCAAGGCCAGAGCATCCTCCAGAGCGTTGAGGGTCACAGACTGCTGGGCGCCGCCGTCCTGATCGGGGAACACCTTCATCATCATGATCTGGGCATCGGGGGCCACGCCGGAGAAAATGACCTCGCCCTCGCTGGTCTCGGCATAGCCCGCCACCGTACCGGAGACGTGGGTGCCGTGGTCGCTGGAGGTGGGCAGGACGTTGATGTCGCCGTCTGCGTAGTCACAGGCGTAGGGCACCTTGAGGTTCTTATAAAGACCGTTGTAGTCCCACACGATCACGCCGCCATCGGCACCCGTGGTGGAGTTGAGCTGGTTGTCCTCCAGGAAGGCAGCCAGGCTCTCAGAGGTGTAGCGCAGATTCCAGCCGCTCTCGGCATCGCTGGGGTCGTTTTTAAAGGAGTTGTCGGTGAAGGCCTCGTGGACCCGCACCACGCCGCGGCCCTGGGTGCCATCCTCGTTCTGGGTCACGCCCCACTTCAGGTCCAGGCCGGTGTCCAGCACGGCCACCAGCATACCCTGACCGGTGTAGCCCTGGCTCCAGACACCTTCCACCCCTACCTTATCATAGCTGTAGGAGTACCAGGCCTTGTCCCCGTCCACGGTGCCGCTGGTCTCTTCGGGCCGGTCATACACCAGCTCCACATAGGCCCGCTTGACCCCGTCCAGGTTGCGAATTTCATCCAGAGCGCTGTAGGGCACCCGGATAGCCATGGCATTGACCAGAGTGGCCCACTGGCCTACAATGGTACCAACCGGCTCACCGCTGTTTTCCTCGGTGGCATCGGTCACCGCAGGCTGCTGAGCGGCCAGAGCGGTCACCTGGTCGATGATGCCCTGCTGATCGTCCAGCAGCTGCTGGGTGGTCTGCTGGGCATCGGCGGAGGCCAGGTACTCAGACACCGCCTCACCAGCGCTGGTCTCGTCGCCCACAGAGGCAGCGTAGCTGCTGACCTGGTAGTAATCCATCACAGCAGGAGCTTCCATCTCCACGATGACGGTTACCACCTCATCCTCTGCATATCGGGGCTGGCTGTCGTCCTGGGCGTCCTGGTACTGCACCCGGGACTCGGACTCCACTTCCTGGGCCTGGACCGTGCGCTCATTGGTCTGAGTGCCCTCAGCCCAAGCCTCGCCAGGAAGTGCGCCAGCCAGCATCATGACGGCAAGTAACATTGCCATGCTTTTTCTGACTTTTTCCATTGTTCTTCTCCCTTCTATCTGAATCTCACATACCCCCATTGCCCAAAGGGCTCTGCCATGCTATCATATAGACATCGTTCATTTTGTACGATAGGCGTATGTCATGGTCAAATGATACCTCCACCCATTCTCTTTGTCAAGAGAAATTGTCAACTCTCCAAAAAATTGTCAACTGCAAGCCCCAGCCAATCTTACCGTATCAGCTGAAACTCCGGGGCAGAAAGGAATTTCTATGATAATTCAACACAAACCAAACCTCATTCTGGAAGCACTGGCCTATCTGGGACGGCGTGCCAGCAACAAAACCTGGGACCAGATGGAGCAGCGCATTCAGCAGCGCAAGGTGCTGCCCAGCCCCGCTCTGTGCCAGGCTCTGGAGCGACTCAAGGCCCTCACCCACCAGCTGGACCGGGTGGCCACTGCTGAGGAAAAGGAAATCCAGGCGCTGTTTGGCAACCTGGAGGGCTTCCCCTACAACACCATCGGCTCCAGCTCTCCCGCCTTCTTCCTCCTCTATCCCCTGCTGGACCGATTTCAGGGGGATTGGGAGGCCTTCTCCCAGCTGGTGGACGGACTGGACCGGGAGGAGGTGGTCTGGGGCATTGCCAGCATCTTTGAGGACGACCTGCCTAACCAGCGCCGGATGGACGCCCAGGTCTTCACCGACCTGGTACTGGGGCTCAACGCCCCGGACTCCACCAAGGTGGCCCTGCTGGAGCTCTCCCGCAAACACCGGGCGGTGGGAGCGCGGGCCTTGGCGTGCCTGCGCCCCATTGTGGCCCACCTGGAGGAACACCAGGCGCAGCTGGAAGAGCTGGCCGCCCCCTATCTCCAACAGTGCGCCCCCCTGTCTCAGCTGGAGTTTTTCACCCAGCTGTCCCACCTGCGCCCCGCCCCGGAAACCACCTACACCCTTCACCCCTTCCTCTTCGGGGCGGACACCAACCTGACCTTTGACGAGGCCCCCGGCCAGGTGCGCATCTACGGCGGCGTGCTGCGGCGGGAGCTCATGGAGCTGGTCAGCGGCCGTACCTCCGCCCAGGACCAGGTGTGCGAGACCTACCGTCTGTTGGGGGACTCCACCCGGTTTGACATTCTGTGCTATCTGCGGGGGCGCACCGCCTATGTGCAGGAGCTGTCCACCCGCTTCTCTCTCAGCCGCAACACCATCCACCACCATATGAACAAGCTCTCCGACTGCGGCCTGGTGCAGTGCACCATCCACGGAAACCGCACCTTTTACACCCTGGACGAAGAACAGGTCCAGCTGTTTTTGGAGCGGCAGGCGGCGCTGTTCGGCAAAAAATGACGCAAAAATGGCGGCCATCCCCGTGGGGGGATGGCCGCCAAACGAATTTTATATCTCAGAACAGGCCGGAGATGACGCCGTTTTCGTCCACGTCGATCTTCTCGGCGGCAGGCACACGGGGCAGGCCAGGCATGGTCATAATGTCGCCGGTCTGCACCACCACGAAGCCAGCGCCGGCGGACACCTTCACCTTGGACACGGTGATGGTGAAGCCCTCGGGCCGTCCCAGCTGGGTGGCATCATCGGACAGGGAGTACTGGGTCTTGGCCATGCACACAGGCAGCTTGTCAAAGCCCATGGCCTCCAGACGGGCCAGCTCCTTGGCAGCGGCGGCGGTGTAGTGTACGCCAGCGCCGCCGTACACCTTCTCCACAATGGCCTGAATCTTGTCCTTCAAGGGCAGGTCCAGGTCGTAGGCGTAGTGGAAGTCCTGGGGCTGGTCGCACAGGCGCAGCACTTCCTGGGCCAGTTCCAGGCCGCCCTCGCCGCCCTGGCCCCACACCTCGGACAGGGCCACATTGACCCCCAGCTCCTGGCAGCGGGTGCGGATGAGGTTCAGCTCGGCCTCGGTGTCATTGGCGAAGCGGTTGATGGCCACCACGGCGGGCAGGCCGAACACACGGGTGATGTTCTCCACGTGCTTGAGCAGGTTGGGCAGGCCACGCTCCAGGGCCTCCAGGTTTTCCGCCCCCAGCTCGGTCTTGGGCACGCCGCCGTTGTACTTCAGGGCCTTGACCGTGGCCACGATGACCACAGCGTCGGGGGTAAGCCCGGCAGCCCGGCACTTGATGTCCAGGAACTTCTCAGCGCCCAGGTCCGCGCCGAAGCCCGCCTCGGTGACCACGTAGTCGGCCAGCTTCAAAGCGGTGTCGGTGGCGGAGACGGAGTTGCAGCCGTGGGCAATGTTGGCGAAGGGGCCGCCGTGGACCAGAGCGGGGGTGTGCTCCAGGGTCTGCACCAGGTTGGGCTTGATGGCGTCCTTCAAGAGGGCAGCCATGGCACCCTGGGCCTTCAGGTCGGCGGCGGTGACGGGCTTGTCGTCGTAGGTGTAGCCCACGATCATGCGGCCCAGCCGCTCCTTCAGGTCGGACAGGCCGGTGGCCAGGCACAGCACAGCCATAATCTCGCTGGCCACAGTGATATCGAAGCCGTCCTCCCGGGGCACGCCCTGCATCCGGCCACCCAGGCCGTCCACAATGTTGCGCAGCTGGCGGTCGTTCATGTCCACGCAGCGGCGCCAGGTGATCTTCTTCACGTCAATGCCCAGGGCATTGCCCTGCTGAATGTGGTTGTCCAGCATGGCGGCCAGCAGGTTGTTGGCGGCACCGATGGCGTGGAAGTCGCCGGTGAAGTGGAGGTTGATGTCCTCCATGGGCACCACCTGGGCGTAGCCGCCGCCGGCAGCGCCGCCCTTCACGCCGAACACGGGGCCCAAAGAGGGCTCCCGCAGGCAGAGCATCACGTTTTTATCCATGCGGCGCAGGGCATCGGCTAACCCTACCGAGGTGGTAGTCTTTCCCTCTCCGGCGGGGGTGGGGTTGATGGCGGTAACCAGAATCAGCTTGCCCTTCCGGGGCACATTGCGCAACGGGGTGATGTCGATCTTGGCCTTCACCTTGCCGTAATACTCCAGCAGGTTCTCGTCCATCCCGGCCATGGACGCCACCTGTCCGATGGGCAACATCTGGGCCTCCTGGGCAATTTGAATGTCTGTTTTCATCTTCCATGCTCCTTCCTGCGCCTCAAAAACAAAAAAGGGCGCACTGATTTCGAGTGCGCCCAGACGGTCGGCAATACGGCGCACATGGGCGTCGGCTGTACTCCACGTGGTCACTCCACTTCCGTCAGTCATACAGCGTGTCTATCTTACCATTTTCCCCCCAAAGCGTCAAGGGTGGAATCTCCCACAACGCCCCTGCGTCCAAAACGGATGCAGGGGCGTTGTGTCATCGGTAGTGGCGGTTGGAGTAGGACACCTTTTTCACCCGGTCGGTGGCGTACATCCACGCCTCCTTTTCCGGGCTTTTGAATACCTTGGGGCCAAAGCGCACCTCGTCCAATTGAACCTCCTTGTCGATCTCCGTGTATAAGTAGGGGGTGTCACCCTCTCCCGCCGCCAGTTCGCGCTTTCTTGTCACCACCAGGCACCGAACTTCTTTCTCACTGGAATATTCATCATACTTAAAGAGATAGCGCACCTGGTCCAGCATGGCAGTGATATAGGCCCGCAGCATTTTCCCCTTAGACTGTTGTTGCTCCTCTGGAAGCACCTGATATATTTCCCCTAAAATACCCACTAATTCATCCACTAATTCTTTTAGAGATTCCTCCAACTCCATTTTCTTGTCCTGATCCGGTAAATATACGATTCGGTAGAGGGGGTAGCTGTTTTTCTCCTCGTGAAAGGGAATATAGCCCTGGGGGTAGGAATCCTTCACATCAAAAAAGTTCTCGTCAAACTTTAAGCTGCACCCGGTACCCTTGTCAGCGTAGATGGCCCACATGTAGATGTAGTCCCCGGAGGTACAAAGGCTGGTGAGGTAGACATTGCGCAGGCTGGAGGCGTTGGGCACTTCGCCGCCTGGCAGCAACCCATACGCCTGCAACATCTCTGGGGCGCTCCCGCACTGCTTCAGCAATGTTCCAAACGGCTCCCCTTCTGCCGAGTCATTCATGTATGCCACATTGGACAGGCGGAACCTGGGCTGCTGTTCCCCCTGGGCCAGGAGTAGCTTTTGCATGGTGCTCATCCGGGTGTAGTGCCAGCATGGTTTTTCCTTCAGCTCCTCTCGTTTCAAGCGCAGGGTCGTTTTGATCTGCTCCATGGTGTGGTGGAGGCGGTAGACATGGGCCAGCAGCTTCCCTTGCCGCTCTTTGTCTACCTCTAATTTTTTCCCTAACTCTGGCTTTTTGTACATTTCTCGAAACTTTGTGCTATTCACTAAAGCCTCCACCTGCTGGGAAGCCGCTTCCCATTTCATGGGGCGCAGCGCACAGAAGGGAACGCAGCTTGCCCCTGTATCTCCCACATACTCCGCCAGCCTTGCCAGGGCCTCCACGCACAGCTCCTGGGGAAATACCCGCTCACTGTTGAGCACCTGTTCCACTAATTCATATTTTTCATATTTATGACCATTCCTTTCCGCTGCGCTCCAAGGCACCAAAGGAATATGAAACCCGGTACCTCTAACGCAGCCAGTCGTAATTTGTTAGAATAGGCTTGAGGAAGCAGGCACA
>NZ_NFIH01000017.1 GCF_002161675.1 Pseudoflavonifractor sp. An44 | reverse complement strand
TCGGTGGTGTTGTCGTAGTAGATGCCGTCGTTGAAGGCCATGGGAGTCATGCCGGCCTCCTTGACCATGGCGGACACCTCATTGACGTACTTGATAAAGTCGTCGTACTGGCCATTGGCTACCAGCTTGGGGAAGCCCATGCCGCCGGCATCGTTGGCGTACTCGTCCACACCCATGTTGAAGAGGGTGCAGCCCTTGCTGGCGAAGTAGGTGATGTACTTCTGGAGGAACGCCTTGGTGAAGCTGGTGGCGGTCTCGTTGGTGATGTCAATGGTGCGCTGAGAGGTGCCATAGGCGCAGTCCACACCAGTGAGGGCCTCGGCAGCGTCCAGGATGGAGTCCATGTGGCCGGGGGTGTTGATCAGAGGCACGATCTCCACGCCCTTGGTGGCGGCGTAGGACAGGATCTCGTTCATCTCGGCCTCGGTGAGCTCGTCCACCTCAAAGTCGCTGTAAGCCTCGTTGCCAGCGTGGATGGCGTCGGAGACCTGCTTGTCGGTGTAGGTAGTGCCGCCCACGGTCAGGGTCATGTCGTCCAGCAGGAAGCGCATACCGTCGTTGCCCAGACCCAGCATCACATAGTGCATGCCAGCGGAAGAAGCGCTGTCGATGATGGACTTCAGGCTGTCCACGGAGAAGTACTTCCGGCCAGCGTCCACCATGACAAAGGACTTGTCATACTCGTTGAGAGAGGCGTCGCCGTGGACGTGGCGCTCGGGAGTCTCGGGCAGAGCGGAGCCAAAGGCGGCGATGACGTCGGCCACTTCTTCTGCCACGCTGGCATCGGTCTGAGCCTGGGGCACGTCGCTCCAGATGCAGAACATGGCGCCCACGGGGTCCTCGATGGTGCCGCTCATGAAGCTGTTGATGTTAAACTGGCTGGCCTTCTCGGCGGTGCACTTGTTGCCGCCCACGATCCAATACCAGTCGCCGTGGGTGTTCACCAGCTGGTGGCCCTGCTCAGCCAGGAAGGCGGGCTTGGCCACGTCATAGCCCCACCAACCGGAGGACCAATAGCAGATGATGATGTCCTGGTCGAAGGTGCCCTGATCGGTGGTGTTGTCGTAGTAGATGCCGTCGTTGAAGGCCATGGGAGTCATGCCGGCCTCCTTGACCATGGCGGACACCTCATTGACGTACTTGATAAAGTCGTCGTACTGGCCATTGGCCACCAGCTTGGGGAAGCCCATGCCGCCGGCATCGTTGGCGTACTCGTCCACACCCATGTTGAAGAGGGTGCAGCCCTTGTCGGCGAAGTAGGTGATGTACTTCTGGAGGAACGCCTTGGTAAAGCTGGTGGCAGTCTCGTTGGTGATGTCAATGGTGCGCTGAGAGGAGCCATAGGCGCAGTCCACGCCGGTGAGGGCCTCAGCGGTGTCCAGGATGGCGTCCATGTGGCCGGGGGTGTTGATCAGGGGGATGATCTCCACGCCCTTGGAATCGGCATGGGACATGATGGCGTCCATGTCGTCCTCGGTGAGCTCGTCCACCTCAAAGTCGCTGTAAGCCTCGTTGCCAGCGTGGATGGCGGTGGACACCTCTTCGCTGGTGTAGGTGGTGTCACCCACAGTCAGGGACATGTCGTCCAGCAGGAAACGCATACCGTCGTTGCCCAGACCCAGCATCACATAGTGCATGCCAGCGGAAGAAGCGCTGTCGATGATGGACTTCAGGCTGTCCACGGAGAAATACTTACGGCCAGCGTCCACCATGACGATGGACTTGTCGTAAGAGCCCTCAGTGGCGGTTGTGGTGGTCTCCCCACTGCCCTGATTGGCGGCAGCGGCGGGGAGCAGCATGCTGGCAGCCATTGCAGCAGACAGCAGGATGGGCATAGCCCGTTTGAATAGTTTCACTACTCTTACCTCCTTGTGGTACATAAACTTCCTTTACCTACGCACGTTTTATCAATCATCACAGCCCGAGCCGTCGCTCTATGGCTGCTCTGTGGCCTGGGGCAAAGCCGTGCACATCATCGGGAACGCCGGTCCGCGCTCCCCCTTCCATTCTCCATCCTTCACCTACCTTACCTGGAAGTTGCAGCTGCCTTCCCCCATATGAAACTAGTGGAAACGCATAAATCTCCATGGTAATTCTGGTATAGTTTACCACGACATCACCAGGTTGTCAACATTTCCCCACAAAATGTCAGCTTTTATTGGGTTTTGTCCTCTGTCCCGGAAAAAAGGGCAAAAAAAGACCCGCCATCGGCGGGTCTTTTTCCCAGTGTTTGCTTGTCAGTGAGGGGCTCAGCCCGTCTCGCCGGGGAGGTTGACCTCCGGCATCAGCTCCTGGCTGACGATGGCCAGCATCTCCTCCAGCTTGTCGCACTCCTCCGGGCTAAAGCGCTCTTTGATGCGCTCCATGACCTTTCGAATGTAGTCGGTGCTGACATTGCAGTAATCCCGGTATTTCTGGGTCACTTGCAGGTGGTATTCCCGCTTATCCTGCTCCGACTGCACCTTGGTCAGGTACCCCTTGCGCACCAGACTGTTGATCTTATAGGCCGCATTGGGGGGTGAGATGCGCATAAAGGTGGCAAACTCGTTGACGGTGGGGGTGCCCAGGGCCTGGATGGTCTCCATGGCGAAGGTCTCCACCGTGGTCAGGCTGGCCTCCCGATTCTGAAAATGGGCGAAAATCTCCTGGTAAAAATGGAGCTTAAACTTGGTATACACCGCTCCGAATCGCTCCTCCAACATTCCGTTGCCTCCGTGTCCGTCTGTTTTATGGTACATAGTTCCAGATTTCACACAAAAGCCCGGTAATTTACTTACCCAGCGCCAGGGTGAGCTCGGCGGTGACGGCCACCTGGCCGTCCACCACAGCCTTGGCTTCCGCCACGGCCACGGGGCCTTTCTGCTTGATGATGGTGCACTCCAGCTCCAGCACGTCGCCGGGCACCACCTGGCGGCGGAAGCGGGCGTTCTTGATGCCGCCGAAGAAGCCCAGCTTGCCCCGATTCTCCTCCATGGACAGCACGGTGATGCCAGCCACCTGGGCCAGGGCCTCCAGAATGAGCACACCGGGCATCACGTGGTACTGGGGGAAGTGGCCCTGGAAGAAGGGCTCGTTGACGGTGACGCACTTGATTCCCTTGGCCCACTTGCCCTCTTCTCCGTCCACGATCTTGTCCACCAGGGCGAAGGGGTAGCGGTGAGGCATGATCTGGGCGATCTCATTGGAATTGTACTGCATAGCCTTTAGCCCTCCCACTTCTTCATGAGCACGCAGGCGTTGTGGCCGCCGAAGCCCAGAGAGTTGGACAGCGCGCAGCGCACGGTAGCGTGGCGGCCCTGGTTGGGCACGATGTCCAGGTCACAGGCGGGGTCGGGCTCTTTGTAGTTGATGGTGGCGGGGATGTAGTCCTCCTTCACAGCCAGAGCGGTGAAGATGGCCTCCACGCCGCCGGCAGCGCCCAGCATATGGCCGGTCATGGACTTGGTGGAGCTCACGGCCAGCTTGTAGGCGTGGTCGCCGAACACGGTCTTGATGGCGGCGGTCTCGCCGGAGTCGTTGAGGGGGGTGGAGGTGCCGTGGGCGTTGATGTAGTCCACGTCCTCCGGCTTCATGTCTCCGTCGGCCAGGGCCTGAGCCATGGCACGGGCGCCGCCCTCGCCGTTGGGGGCGGGTGCGGTCATGTGGTAGGCGTCACAGGTGACGCCATAGCCCACCATCTCGGCGTAAATCTTGGCGCCACGGGCCAGAGCGTGCTCCAGCTCCTCCAGCACCAGGATACCAGCGCCCTCGCCCATGACAAAGCCGCTGCGGCGGGCATCAAAGGGCACGGAAGCGGCGTTCTTGTCCTCTCCGGTGTGGAGAGCCCGCATGGTGGTAAAGCCGCCGATGGACAGAGGGGTCACGGCGGCCTCGGCACCGCCGCACACCATCACGGTGGCGTAGCCGTCCCGGATGTGGCGGAAGGCGTCGCCCACGGCGTTGGAGCCGCCGGCACAGGCGGTGACGGGGCAAGTGCACATGCCCTTAAAACCCAGGTCGATGGCAATGAGGCCGGCGCCCATGTTGGCAATGGCCTCGGGGATGTAGTAGGGGTTGACCCGGTCGAAGCCCTTCTCCAAGCCACGGGTCTGCTCGGCCTCGGTGGTGCCGATGCCGCCCACGCCGCTGGAGACGATGACACCGCACTGGGTCAGGTCCAGCTTCTCCTTCTCCAGGCCGCTGTCGGCAAAGGCCTCCCGGGCGGCCACCATGGCAAACTGGGCATAGCGGGCCATGTGCTTGACCTCCCGCTTATCCAGCACGGTGGTGGGGTCCCAGTTCTTCACCTCGGCGGCCAGCTTCACCTTGCGGTCGGTGGGGTCATAGAGGGTAATGGTGTCGATGCCGCACACGCCCTCCTGCACTGCCTGCCAGCTCTCCGCCACGTTGTGGCCCAGGGGGTTGACAGTGCCCATGCCAGTGATGACAACTCTGCGTTTGTTTCCCATAATTTCCTCCTTGTCTGGTCACATGCCCATGCCGCCGTCCACGCTGAGCACCTGGCCGGTGATGTATCCGGCCCCGTCGCTGGCCAGGAAGGCCACGGCCTTGGCCACATCTTCGGGGGTGCCTGCCCGGCGGGCGGGGATGGTGGTGAGCATGGCCTCCCGGGCCTGTTCGGGCAGGGCGGCGGTCATATCGGTGGCGATGTAGCCGGGGGCCACAGCGTTGACGGTGATGCCCCGTCCGGCCAGCTCCTTGGCCAGGGACTTGGTCATACCGATGACGCCAGCCTTGCTGGCGCAGTAGTTGACCTGGCCGGGGTTGCCCCGCAGGGCCACCACGGAGCTGAGGTTGACGATGCGGCCATACTTGGCCTTCATCATGGGCCGGGTCACCGCCTTCATGCACAAAAAGGTGCCTTTCAGGTTGGTGCTCACCACGGCGTCAAAGTCCTCTTCCTTCATGGTCATGGCCAGGCCGTCCCGGGTAATTCCGGCGTTGTTGACCAGGATGTGCACCCCGCCCAGCTCTTTCACGGCGGTGTCCACCAGGTTCTTCACGGCCTCGGCGTCGGTGACGTCACCCTTGAAGCTGCGCGCCTCCACACCCAGCTGGGTGAGGGCGGCCAGGGTCTCCTGAGCGGCGGCATCGTTGCCGGCGTAGGAGAACACCACATTGGCCCCCTGGGCGGCCAGTTCCAGGCAGATGGCTCGGCCAATGCCCCGGCTGCCGCCGGTGACGATGGCCACTTTTCCCTTCAATGACATGGTCGAATCCCTCATTTCAGTGCCTGGACCAGGGCCTGAACGTCGGCCACAGTCTCCACGGCATAAGTCTTGATCTCGGGGGTGGTCTTGCGCACAAAGCCGCTGAGCACCTTCCCCGGTCCGATTTCTACGATGGTGTCCACACCCAACTCAGCCAGACGGCGAATGGTGTCCTCCATGTACACGGAGGACTGCACCTGGCGCTCCAGCAGGGCGGGAATGGTGTCGTCGGGGCCCTTCTCACGGCCCAGACAGTTGAAGAGCACCGGCACCTGCATCTCGCCAAAGGTCTCCCCCTTGAACTTCTCGGCCAGGGCGTCCCCGGCGGGCTTCAACAGAGGGGTGTGGAAGGGTCCGCTGACCTTCAGGGGCATGCAGCGGCGGGCACCCATCTCCTTGGCCAGGCGAGCGGCCTCGTCCACAGCAGCCTGGTGGCCGCCGATGACCAGCTGGCCGGGGCAGTTGTAGTTGGCGATGCACACCACACCCAGAGCGCTGGCCTCGTCACAGGCCTGCTCCAGCTTTTCCCGGTCCAGGCCCAGCACGGCGGTCATGCCGCAGGGCACGTCCTTGGCGGCCTCGGCCATCACCTTGCCCCGGAAGGCCACCAGGGAGATGGCCTGCTGAGGGTTGAACACCCCGGCGGCCTGGAGGGCGGAGTACTCGCCCAGGCTCAGGCCCGCCACGTAGTCGGGGCGGATGCCCTCATGGTTGAGAATCTGGGTGACGCCCACGGCAAAGGCCACCATGCAGGGCTGGGTGTACCGGGTCTCATTCAAAACCCCCTGGCTGTCCTGGAAGCTGACCTCTTTGACATCAAAGTCCAGGTCTGCCCCGTCCAGCACGGCCCGGAACTGGGGGTAGGTCTCGTACAGGTCGGCACCCATGCCCGGGTGCTGGCTGCCCTGTCCGGCATACAAAAACGCAATGCTCATCCCTGCATCTCCTTTACGGTCTTGTCATAGCCTGCCATCAGATCCTCAAAGATCTGGCGCAGGGGGCGCACCTCATGGACCATACCGGCCACCTGACCGGCCATGAAGCTGCCGGTGTCCACGTCGCCGTCAAACACAGCCCGGCGCAGAGAGCCCAGGGTCAGCTTCTCCAGCTCCTCCAGGGGCAGGTGATCCTTCTCCATGCGCACATACTCCCGGGCCATCTTGTTCTTCAGCACCCGCACGGGAGCGCCAGTGGTGCGGCCGGTGACGATGGTGTCGGTGGCGCTGGCCTTGATGACCGCCTTCTTGTAGTTTTCATGGATGGGGCACTCCTCGCTGGCCAGCAGGCAAGTGCCGATCTGAGCGCCGCAGGCGCCCAGGGCAAAGGCAGCGGCCAGCTGACGGCCGTCGGCAATGCCGCCGGCGGCGATGACGGGGACGGACACGGTGTCCACCACCTGGGGCACCAGGGCCATGGTGGTCATCTCACCCACATGTCCGCCGCTCTCGGTGCCCTCGGCGATGAAGCCGTCCACACCCAGACGCTCCAGGCGCTTGGCCAGGATGGGAGCCGCCACCACGGGGAAGACCCGGATGCCAGCCTCTTTCCAGGCGGGGACGTACTTGCCGGGGTTGCCGGCGCCAGTGGTGACCACGGCCACCCCCTCCTCCACCACGACCTTGGCCAGGTCGTCGATGTGGGGGTTCATGAGCATGAGGTTGACGCCGAAGGGCTTGTCGGTGTGCTCCTTGGCGATGCGAATTTCACGGCGCAGGGTCTCAGCGTCCCAGCCGCCGGAGCCCACCAGGCCCAGAGCGCCAGCGTTGGACACAGCGGCGGCGAAGGCGCCGGTGGCGATGTTGGCCATGCCGCCCTGAATCAAAGGAAACTCAATTCCCAGCAGTTCATTTAACTTCATATCTGTTCAATCCTCCATTCTCAGCCCTGGGCCACTTCCAGCAGAGCGCCCGCCCAGGTCAGTCCGCCGCCGAAGCCCACGCACAGGACCTTATCTCCGGGCTTCACGTCTCCGTTTTGCACCAGCTCGTCCAGCAAAATGGGTACGCTGGCCGCCGAGGTGTTGGCGGTATGTTCGATATTGCCGGTGCACTTGGCCGGGTCTACCCCCAGCTTCTTCACGGCAAAATTGATGATTCTCTGGTTGGCCTGGTGGAGCACAAAGCGGTCCACCTCATCCAGGGTGATGCCCGCCTTCTCGGCTACTTCCCGGGCGCACCGGGGCAGGGCCTCCACGGCGAAGCGGAACACATCCTGTCCCTCCATGTGAATCACAGAGGGCTCACCCTTGTTGACCCCGGGGATGGTGAGCACCCGGTCGTTGCCCCGGCAGCCCAGAACGGCGTGGATGGAGGGGTAGTCCTCCCGCCACTGAACCAGGGCAGCGCCAGCGCCGTCTCCGAAGAGCACGCAGGTGCTGCGGTCCGTCAGGTCCATGACCCGGCTGAGCACCTCAGCCCCCAGCACCAGGGCGTACTTGCGCTTTGCGGCAGCCAGCAGGCACTCGGCCGTGTGCAGGGCGTAGACAAAGCCGGAACAGGCGGCATTCAAGTCAAAGCAGATGGTGTCCTCCTGGAACCCCAGCTCCTTTTGCAGCACGCAGGCGGTGGCGGGGGTCAGGTGATCCTGGGTGAGGGTGGCCACCAGGCACACCCCGATCTGCTGGGGGTCAATGCCCCCCCGCTCCAGGGCCTTGCGGGCGGCGTCCAGACACAGGCTGGTGTGGCACTCCTCCCCCCGGCAGTGGTGGCGGGCACCGATGCCGGTGCGGGTGCGAATCCACTCGTCGCTGGTGTCCACAATTTTCTCAAAATCCTGGTTGGTTATGACATGCTGGGGCAGGGCACTGCCCGTGGCCAGCAATTTGATGCCACTCATGTGCGCTCCTTTCTCAGGGCCTTTGCGCCCATGGCTCTAAATTTTTCATATCGACCGGTGAACAGGGCGTGGCCGCTCATGCGGCTCAGGCCTGCCAACTCCTCCTGGAGCACCCGGTCCAAGGTGTGTACCATAGCGGCCACATCGGTGTGGGCTCCGCCAGCGGGCTCAGGGATCACCCGGTCGATGACCCCCAGCTCCAAGAGGTCGGCGGCGGTGAGCTTCATCACCTCGCAGGCCTCGTCACTGCGAGAGGCATCCTTCCACAAGATGGCCGCAAAGCCCTCGGGAGAGAGGACGGAATACACGGCGTTTTCCAGCATCAGCACCCGGTTGCCCACGCCCAGGGCCAGGGCGCCGCCGCTGCCACCCTCTCCGGTGACAATGGCGATGGTGGGCACGGTGAGGGCGGACATCTTGGCCAGCATCCGGGCGATGGCCTCGCCCTGGCCTCTGGCCTCCGCCTCCAGGCCGGGGTAGGCGCCGGGGGTGTCGATGAAGGTGATCACCGGGCGGCCAAACTTCTCCGCCTGGTCCATGAGCCGTCCGGCCTTGCGGTATCCCTCGGGGTTGGGCATGCCGAAGCGGCAGGCCATGCGCTCGGCCAGGTCCTTGCCCTTGCGGTGGCCGATGACGGTGACGGGACGGCCGTGGAACAGGCCGATGCCGCCGAAAATACTGGGGTCCTCCCCGCACAGGCGGTCCCCTTTCTGCTCAAAAAAGTCGCCAAACAGGCCCTGGACATAGTCCACCACCCCGGGACGGGCGGTGTTGCGGGCCAGCGCCACGCGCTCAGCAGCAGTATACTCAGCCATCCCGGTTTGCACCTGCCTTTCCATGGAGCTTCAGCAGCCGGATGAGGGTCTCCCGCATCTGACTGCGGGGAACCACAGCGTCCAAAAAGCCGTGCTCCAACAAATATTCTGCGCTCTGGAAGCCCTCGGGCAGCTCCTGGCCGATGGTCTGCTCAATGACCCGGGGCCCGGCAAAGCCGATGAGAGCCCCCGGCTCGGCCAGCATGATGTCGCCCAGGCTGGCAAAGGAGGCGGTGACGCCGCCGGTGGTGGGGTGGGTGAGCACCGAGATGTACAGGCCGCCCCGGCGGGAGAACCGCTCCAGGGCCGCCGAGGTCTTGGCCATCTGCATCAGGGACAAAATGCCCTCCTGCATCCGGGCTCCGCCGCTGGCGGCAAAGAGGATGAGGGGCAGGCGGGACTTGGCGGCCTGCTCCACCAGCCGGGTGACCTTTTCACCCAGGGCGGCGCTCATGCTGCCCATAAAGAAGCGGCTGTCCAGCACGCCCACCGCCACTTTCGTGCCGCCGATGCGGCCCAGAGCGGTGACCACGCCCTCGTTCATGCCGGTCTTGGCCTGGGCCTTGGTCAGCTTCTGGCGATAGCCGGGGAAGTCCAGGGGGTCGGCGGAGGCCAGCTCCTCGTCCAGCTCCCGGAAGCTGCCCCGGTCCAGAATCTGACTCAGGCGGTAGTAGGCGCCAATGGGGTGGTGGTAGCCGCACAGGGGGCACACGTACCCCGCCGCCACCAGGTCCCGATGGGGCACCTCTCCACCGCAATTTTTGCACACCTCACTGCTGTGGGGCTGTACCGAGGCGGACACGCTGTGCATGGCCTTCAGGGCCAGCAGCTTCTGTCTGCGCCGTTGAAACACAGAACTCATGCCTTCTTCTCCTCCTCAGCAGGATTGCTCCAGGCCAGCAGGGTGTCCAGATTGGCATCCATGAACCCGGTGTGATAGCTGCCCCGGACAAAGTCGGGGTGGTACAAGATCTGGTGGAGCAGATCAATGTTGTTGGTGGTGCCCTCAATGACCAGCTCCTCCAGGGCCCGGCGCATGCGTCGGATGGCGTCCAGCCGGGTGGGGGCGTGGACGATGATCTTGGCCATCATGGAGTCGTAGTAGGGGGGCAGGTCGTAGCCGCCGTACAGGCCGCTGTCCACCCGCACCCCGCAGCCGCCGGGCATGTGGAGAAAGTCCACGTGGCCGGGGGTAGGTCGGAAGTCGTGGGTGGGGTCCTCGGCGTTGATGCGGCACTCAATGGCGTGGCCATGGAGCTGCACCTGGTCCTGGGTCACCGACAGGGGCAGCCCGGAGGCCACCCGAATCTGCTCCCGTACCAGGTCCAGCCCGGTGACCATCTCGGTGACCGGGTGCTCCACCTGGATACGGGTGTTCATCTCTATGAAGTAAAACTCTCCTTCCGGAGAGAGAACAAATTCTACCGTACCGGCGTTGACGTATCCGGCCGCCTTGGCCGCCGCCACCGCCGCCGCCCCCATCTTCTCCCGCAGCTCAGGGGTGAGGGCCTTGGAGGGGGATTCCTCCAACATCTTCTGGTTGCGCCGCTGGATGGAGCAGTCCCGCTCCCCCAGCTGGATGACGTTGCCCTGCCCATCGGCCATGATCTGGAACTCGATGTGGCGGGGGTTGACGATGAGCTTTTCCAGGTACATCTCGTCGCTGCCAAAGCAGGCAATGGACTCGCTGCGTGCCTCCTGGAACAGAGGGATAAGCTGGTCGGGCTCGTAGACCCGGCGCATGCCCCGTCCGCCGCCGCCGGCGGCGGCCTTGATGAGCACGGGGTAGCCCATGGCATCCGCCAGGGCCTTGGCCTGCTCAGGGGTGTCCACCGCTCCGTCGGAGCCGGGCACCACAGGCACCCCGGCCTGCTGCATCAGCTTGCGGGCGGCGGCCTTGTTGCCCATGTTGCGGATGACGTCCCCGGAGGGGCCGATGAAGGTGATGCCCGCCTGAGCACAGGCATCGGCAAAGTCGGCGTTCTCCGACAAAAAGCCGTACCCGGGGTGGAGGGCGTCACAGCCGGTCTGCTTGGCCACGGTGAGAATGGCGTTCATATTTAAGTAGCTGTCGGCAGAGCGGGCGGGGCCAATGCAGTAGGCCTCCTCGGCCAGCTGCACGTGGAGGGCGTCGGCGTCTCCCTGGGAGTATACCACCACGGGCTGGATGTTCATCTCCCGGCAGGCCCGGAAGATGCGCACGGCGATCTCGCCCCGGTTGGCAATGAGAATGCGTCGAAACATGCCGCTCACCCTTCCCGGTAGCGAATCAGGTTCTGGCCATAGGACACCAGGTCGCCATCCTGGGCCAGTACCTCCTCCACCACGCAGTCACAGGGGGCCTTGATCTCGTTCATGGTCTTCATGGCCTCCACCAGGCACAGCACGTCGCCCTTTTGCACCTTCTGCCCCGGCTTGACGTAGGGCTCTTCCCCGGGGGCGGAGGCGGCATAGAAGGTGCCCACCAGGGGGGCGGTGACAAAGGTGCCCTCTTCCACAGGCTCTGCCACAGGGGCAGCAGCCGCGGCGGGAGCGGCCACAGGAGCCACCACAGAGGCGGCGGCCACCGTCACGTTCTTGCCCAGCTCCAGGGAAAAGTCCTTGCGGGTCACCTTGAGAGTGGTCAGCCCACTCTGGTCAAAACGAGCCATCAGCTCGTAAATTTCTTGATTGGTCATAGCTCCTCCTTTTGGAAAAAAGGCACCGGGGTCCCCGGTGCCATTGCTTTTCCTCTTTCGATTAGCCCTGGTGGCTCTCCAGATAGTTCACCAGGTCGCCCACGGTCTTCATCTGGGGCAGAGCCTCGTCCTCGATGGTCACACCGAAGGCCTCCTCCAGAGCCATGGACAGCTCCACAGCAGCCAGGGAATCGGCGTCCAGGTCCTCAGCCAGACGGGCGTCCATGGTCACCTTGTCGGCGTCACAGTTGAGAGTCTCCACAATGATGTCGCGAATCTGCTCGAAATCCATATTGACAGCTCCTTTAAATTTGTGTTTTTTGAATTTAGTTAAAATTATTTAAGTAAAATAATTTAAGTACATTGTAGCACCATCGCCCTCAAAGTCAAGGGGTGATTTTAAGTTTTACAGATTCATGCAGGTTCCATAAAGTTCGACGTTTTATCATAGTGGAGGTGCACAACAAAAATTCCCAGGTGGGGAAGTTGCTGGTTGCGAACTTCCCTGCCCCCTCTCCCTTTCGCGGGAGATTGCCCTCCTGTTTCTCCTTGGCACAGGCTTGCCAGCCAGGCGGGGACGCTCCCCGCTTGGGGTTCCTTTTGCTCGGTCAAAAGGAACCAAAACCCGCTTAGGGCGTTCCCCCCTAAGGACCCCCCTGGGGTACGAGGCTGGAACTGCGTCAATCCTATGGCCGGCCCTGGCCCCGGTGGGGTCACATAGATGGCCTGGCAAGTCTATAGCAAGCATTTCCTTCTCTGTGAGACTGTACCTCTGTTTCCAGGGCCTCACCCCGGTGTGCGGCGTTTCCGCCGCCGGGAGCCAGGCCTCCGGCAACTGGGAACAGTTGCATTCCAAGGTAAGGCCCTGGCAGTAGAAGGACACACGAACAGAGGAGTAAATACAAACCATAGAACGACAAGTCATCTATGTGACCCCACCAGGCTAAGGGCCGAAACAAGGAGGACGCAGGGACTCCCAGTACCGCGGGGTGGATTCCACAAGGCGGGGGAAGGCCCCGCCTTTGGCGATTCTTTCCCCGATTTCTCATCGCTGAGAAATCGGGCCCAGCGGAGCGTCCCTGGAGGGGCGCTGGTTTCTGCCGAGGAAATCGGAGAAGCAACTCTTCTTCCTAAGAAAAAGGAGGAAGCACACAGCTTCCTCCTTCTCTTATTCCTCAATGGCAATGTCTACGCCGTTGACCTGCACCCCGTCCTGGGCACGGATCAAAATGTACTTTACCCCGTCAATGACCCGGGTGGACACCAGGTCGCTCTGCTCGGCGGGCAGACGCACCGTCACGTCGGCGGCGGCCACCTCCACCTGCTTGGGCTGGATGACGTTGGCGGGGTTGATGGCGGTCTCCTCCCCAAAGGCCTCCTGGAACTTGCGTCCGAACTCCTCGGCGCAGTGGGCGGGCACCCCGCAGGAACGCAGTACACCCGCCATCTCCCCATGGTTCAGGGTCAGAGGCTCCGGCTCGTGGCTCTCCTTATGGACCTCCATCATCTCTCGCAGCTGCTGGTGCACCCCTTCCACCACCTCGTAGCTGCCCTGTCCCTCCAGGGCCTCGCTGAAAATGGTCTGGAAGGTCTCCTTCTGGGCCTGGGCAGGCATGGGAGGCTGGCAGCGGAACAGCTCGCTCCACATAGCCTCCTGGCTGGCCTTGGTGTCCTTGGTGTAAAAGAGCGCCCCATACAGGTTGGTGCTGCGCTCGTCAAAGGCGGGGAACAAAAAGCCCAGAGCGGGGGGACTGACCAGGTGGTTCATCTGGCGGTTGTGAAACTCATTTTCCCGCATGTAGTAGCTCAAGGCAGGCTTGGTCTCCTTCACGGGACAGATGGAGCACATAATATAGCGGTACACCTCGTTGCCCCCATCGTCCTGGCGGCTGCCGTCCTTGCCCCGGTAGGGCACGTCGTAGCTGTCCTGAATGAGCAGAATGAGATAGCTGCCCTCCAGCTCCACCGTCTCCACAATGCGGCGGAACAGCTCCTCCACGGCGGCGTCATCCTTCAAGGCGGAGTCCCGCACCGTCATCAGCAGCTTGTGCTCCTCCCCATAGGCCACCTGCTGGGTCTCAAACTCCATGGGCAGCAGGTTCTTCCCCAGCTTGCCCGAGAGGGTCTTGCGCAGCACCCCCAGGAACATGTCCCGCTCGTCCTCGCTGAGCATGGACAAGGGCTGGTTGAACTGGGATACAATGTGCTTGAGTTCATTGACATAACAGCCCCGGATGGAGCCGATGGCATTGCGGTCATCTTTAAAGCGGCGGCGAATTTCGCCGATTTCCTTCTCATTCATGGTGGAATACTCCTTATAACTCGGTATCAACCCCCACAGCGGGGGAATATCAGTATAGCACGCTTCCGCCGCCCCTGGCAAGGAGAGTTGTGAAACATGCACATTGACAAGGGAAAAAAATCTCGTATAATAAAACCCACTTGTGTCATGACACCTGTATGGATAGAAAGAAGGAGGAAATCCCATGTCCAAATTCAAGGAGTTTTTGGCCCGAAAGGACGTTGTCATCTCGGGCAAGCGGTACGGCATTGACGCCCTGGGGGCCATGGCCCAAGGCCTGTTCTGCTCCCTGCTCATCGGTACCATCTTAAATACCTTAGGCAAACAGCTGGGGCTGGAGGTGCTGGTGACGGTAGGCGGCTACGCCTCCGCCATGAGCGGGGCGGCCATGGCCGTGGCCATCGGCTACGCCCTGAAAGCCCCTTCCCTGGTGCTCTTCTCCCTGGTCACTGTGGGCTACGCCGCCAACGCCCTGGGCTCTACCACTCTGGACGGCGGGTCGGGAGCCGGCGGTCCCCTGGCGGTGCTGTTCATCGCCATTATCGCCGCCGAGCTGGGCAAGCTGGTGAGCAAAGAGACCAAAATTGACATTCTGGTCACCCCCCTGGTGACCATTCTGGTGGGTGTGGGCCTGTCCGCCTGGTGGGCCCCCGCCATCGGCACCGCCGCCTCCTCCGTGGGTGACTTTGTGGAGTGGGCCACTGTGCTCCAGCCC
Source organism: Pseudoflavonifractor sp. An44 (assembly GCF_002161675.1). GTDB lineage: Bacteria > Bacillota > Clostridia > Oscillospirales > Oscillospiraceae > Enterenecus > Enterenecus faecium. The sequence goes on along the minus strand of NZ_NFIH01000017.1, from coordinate 38,649 downwards.
TTCTGGATGGGCATTCTGGTGTCTGTGGTCATTGGCGTGGCCCTCACCCTCCCCATCTCCTCGGCGGCCATCTGCGCCGCCATTGGCCTGACCGGACTGGCGGGCGGCGCTGCGGTGGCAGGCTGCTGCGCCAACATGGTGGGCTTTGCCTTCCTCTCCTTCCGGGAAAACCGGTGGGGCGGCCTCATCAGCCAGGGCCTGGGCACCTCCATGCTGCAAATGGGCAACATCGTCCGCAACCCCCGCATCTGGCTGCCCGCCATTTTCACCTCCGCCATCACGGGACCTCTGGCCACCTGCGTGTTCCAGTTCCAGATGAATGACCCCTCCGGCGGCGTGGCCTCGGGCATGGGCACCTGCGGCATGGTGGGCCCCATTGGGGTATACGCCGGATGGGTCAACGATGTGGCCAACGGGGCCAAAGCCGCCATCACCGCCATGGACTGGGTGGCCATGGCCCTCCTCTGCTTCATCCTCCCCGCCGTGCTCACCTGGGCCTTCGGCCTGCTGCTGCGCCGGATTGGCTGGATTCGGGAGGGAGACCTGACCCTGTCCTAACCCCCACCCCTTGACATTCCCACTTTCCCCCTGTAACATAAGATTCAAACAGAGAGAAAGAAGCGAGAGACCATGGTAGATCCGACTGTTGAGAATAAGCTGCGCTCCCTAGGCCTGATGGGAAACTATCAGGGGTACCACTGTCTGGTGTACAGCGTGCATCTCATTCAGGCCGACGACACCTACCTGGACATGGCCACCAAGCGGCTCTACCCCGAGGTGGCCCGGTTCTTCGGCATGAACCCCGGAGCGGTGGACAGCGCCATGCGCACCGCCATCTCCCTGTGCTGTACCCGGTGCCAGGCCCAGGTCTCCCAGATGTGCGAAGGCAAGGCCCGGCCCACGGTGACCGAATTTCTCCACGGACTGGTGAAGCAACTGGCAGAATGACCCCAGGGTGCGCCTCCCAAACATCGGGAAGGCGCACCCTTTTTGTACCCCCTTTCGACCCGGTTGTGTTGACTTTTCCACCCCAAGTCTGATACAATACCCCGTAAATCTGAAAACAACGAGGTGTGAACATGGACAAATACAAGCTCTGTGCAGCGGCTCTCTCCGCCGCTCTTCTGGTGGCGCTGCCCGGCTGTACCCTTGGCACTCCCACCCCTACCCCTACGCCCACCCCCACGGTGGCCCCCACGCCCAACCCCTATGAGGAGGAGGCGGAGGCCTTTGTGGAGACCTTCTCCCAGGACCACCCCGGCTATGAGCTGCTGGACTACGCCGTGGGCAGCCTAGACACCACCCCCATCCATGCGGCTGTCATCGCCAAAGACACCGAGAGCGGCTCCTCCTCCACCCTGTTCCTTCTGGGCGACAACGGCGTGACCCAGCAGTTGGAGCTGGCCCAAGACTCCTACACCGTCTACCGGGAGGAGGACGGCATCACCCTGGAAGGGAATGTGGTCCACCTGTCCCTGGATCTGTCCATCCCAGCTGCTGCCTCCCTGTGGGAGATTCACGACTATGCCATCACCGTCACCCAGGACGAGAACGGCATCCAGAACACCAATCAGGACACCATCCGAAGCGAATAAGCAGAAAAATACCCCTGAGACTTGTTTGTGCGTCTCAGGGGTATTTTTTTCGGTTATTTGCCCGTCTGGCGCTTGATGACCTTCAGACGCACAAACTCCTCCCGTTCCTTTTCCTCCAACGCCTCAGTGATGAAGCGAATGGTGTTGTCCAGGTCGGGGATGACGATGTTTTTCAGGGCGTTGGCCCGCTTCTGGGCCTTCTTGATGGCCTGGGCCAGGCGGTAGATGGAGATCTCCACCTCCGCCATACGCCGGGTCAAATCCTTGACCTTGGCAAACTGAATGTAGGCCTGGTCGAAGGCGGGGGACGTATAGGCAAAGCCATAGGTGGGGCTCAGGGGCGGGGTGTTGTCGGGGATGTGGGGCAGCTCCACCCCCATCACCGAGCGCCAGCGCACGTCCAGACTGTTGTCCGGCTCCACGCCCTCCGCGATGCGGTCGCACAGGCCCAGCTCGATGTTTGCCTTGGCCAGGGCGATATAGGCGGACTGGAAGACCTGGTCAATCTCCCGCTGGATGCGGGAGGCGTCCTCCATCAGTGTCATCATTTCACGGACCAGAATGTTCCGCTTCCGGTCCATCAGCTCATAGCCGGTGGTTGCCAGCGCCCGGGAGCGCTTGGCGGCCATGAGGTTACCCTTGGTGGGCAGAATGGCAGCCATTGGGCCACCCCCTTTCCGTCACGTGTCCCATTACAGCTCGCCCAGGGACTCGAAGGCCCCTTCCTTGTAGTGCTCTTCCAGCTCCTTGTCGCTGATGCGGTCCAGCTCGCCTTTGGGCAGGATGGACAGCAGGGCCCAGCCCAGCTCCAGGGTCTGCTCCAGGGTGCGGTCCTCCTGCTGGCCCTGGCGGACAAAGTACTGCTCGAAGGCCCGGCCAAAGCGCAGGTACTGCTGGTCCAGGGGGGACAGCTCATCCTCGCCGATGACCGAGGCCAGGCTGCGGGCGTCCTGTACCTTGGAGTAGGAGGCAAACAGCTGGTTGGACAGGGCGGGATGGTCGGCCCGGGTGTAGCCCTCGCCGATGCCGTCCTTCATCAGACGGGACAGAGAGGACAGGATGTTGATGGGGGGATAGACCCCGGACTGGTCCATGTTCCGGTCCAACACGATCTGGCCCTCAGTGATGTAGCCCGTCAGGTCGGGGATGGGGTGGGTGATGTCGTCGTTGGGCATGGTGAGGATGGGCACCTGGGTCACCGAGCCCTTCTTGCCCACGATCATGCCCGCCCGCTCGTAGAGGGAGGCCAAATCGGAGTACAGGTAGGCGGGGAAGCCCTTACGGGAGGGAATCTCGCCCTTGGAGGAGGAGAACTCACGGACGGCCTCGCAGTAGGAGGTCATGTCGGTCATCACCACCAGCACGTGGTAGCCGTGGTTGAAGGCCAGATACTCGGCGGCGGTGAGGGCGCAGCGGGGGGTGAGGATACGCTCAATGATGGGGTCGGAGGCCAAGTTCAGGAACATGGCCACCCGGGGCAGAGCCCCGGACTCCTCAAAGTTGCGGCGGAAGAACTCGGCCACGTCGTTTTTCACGCCCATGGCGGCAAAGACGATGGCGAACTCCCCGTCGTCCCCGGCCACGTGGGCCTGGCGCACCATCTGGGCGGCCAGCTCATTGTGAGCCATACCAGCGCCGGAGAAGATGGGCAGCTTCTGGCCACGAATCAGGGTAGACGTGCCGTCGATGGCGGACACGCCGGTGTAGATGCAGCTGCGGGGGTACTGGCGGCTCACCGGGTTGATGGCGGAGCCGTTGATGTTGCGCCGCTCGTCGGGGTACAGCTCGCCCAGGCCGTCAATGGGGCGGCCCGCGCCGTCAAAGACACGGCCCAGCATCTCCTTGGACAGGGCAATGTCCATGGGCTTTCCGGTGAAGTGGGTGGAGGTGTTCTCCAGAGAGATGCCACGGGTGCCCTCAAACACCTGGAGCACCGCCCGGTCGCCCTCGATGAGAATGACACGGCCATAGCGGCGGGAGCCGTCGGCCATCACCAGCTCGGCCATCTCGTCGTAAGACACGCCGGAGACCCCTTCCAGGGCCACCAGGGAGCCGTTCAGGTCAGATAGTCCGGTATATTCCAATCTCATGGCAGTCACCTCAGCTATTGGCAGTGTTGACCTGCTCCAGGGCTTTGTCGATCATGGCGGCGTAGTCGTCGAACTTGGACAGGTCTTCGTTGGGAATCTCGTACTTCATCTTCACCACCGTGTCGAAGATGCCGGTGGCGGTGTACTGGGACAGGGGAATGGAGCGGTCAATACCCTCCTTCACCCCGTCGTAGAGGCGCAGAATGGTCTGCATCATCAGCAGCTGCTTTTTCAGGGGCACATAGGTGTCCACAGGGTTATAGGAGTTCTGCTGGAGGAAGCCCAGGCGGATGAGGCGGGCGGTCTCCATGATGAGCTTCTGGTTTTCAGGGAGAATGTCCGAGCCAATGAGCTTGACGATCTCCATCAGCTGGCTCTCCTCCCGCAGCAGGTTGGCAATGCGCTGACGGCAGGGGGCGAAGTCCGGGGAGACGTTCTCACTGTACCAGTCTTTGAAATCCACGGTGTACTCCGAGTAGGAGTTGAGCCAGTTGATGGAGGGGAAGTGCCGGGCGTAGGCCAGGCTTCGGTCCAGGGCCCAGAAGCAGCGGACAAAGCGCTTGGTGTTCTGGGTCACCGGCTCGGAGAAGTCGCCGCCCTGGGGGGACACGGCGCCGATGACGGTGACGGAGCCCTCCTTGCCCTCCAGGGTCTCCACGTAGCCCGCCCGCTCGTAGAACTCGGCCAGGCGGGAGGCCAGGTAGGCGGGGAAGCCCTCTTCGGCGGGCATCTCCTCCAGGCGGCCGGAGATCTCACGGAGCGCCTCGGCCCAGCGGGAGGTGGAGTCGGCCATGAGGGCCACGTGGTAGCCCATGTCCCGGTAGTACTCGGCAATGGTCATGCCGGTGTACACCGAAGCCTCACGGGCAGCCACCGGCATATTGGACGTATTGGCAATCAAGATGGTACGGTTCATCAGGGGCAGCCCGGTGCGGGGGTCCTTCAGCTCGGAGAACTCCTCCAGGGCCTGGGTCATCTCGTTGCCACGCTCGCCGCAGCCTAAGTAGACGATGATGTCTGCGTCCGACCACTTGGCCAGCTGGTGCTGGGTCATGGTCTTGCCTGCGCCGAAGGGGCCGGGGATGGCGGCGGCGCCCCCCTTGCCGATGGGGAAGAGGGTGTCCAAAATCCGCTGACCCGTGATGAGGGGGCGGTGGATGGGCAGACGCTGGGCGATGGGCCGGGCGCCTCGGATGGTGCACCGGGTGGCCAGTTTCAGACTCGTCACCTTGCCTCGGGCATCGGTGACCTCCACCAGCACGTCCTCCACGGTGTAAGGGCCATTGGGCATCACCCGGGTGACGGTGCCGTTGAGTCCGGCGGGGGTGAGGCAGCGGTGGAGGATGGCGGAGGTCTCCTGGCACTGGGCGTAGAGGGTGCCGGGCTTGACCGGGTCTCCCTCTTTCACGGTGATCTCCACGTCCCATTTCTTGGAGAGGTCCAGGGCGGGGATGTTGACCCCTCGGCCCAGGAAGGGGCCGGAAATGGCCTCCAGGCTCTTCAAGGGGCGGGCAATGCCGTCAAAGATGTTGCCCAGCAGGCCGGGGCCCAGCATCAGGGCCATGGGGGACCCGGTGGTGGTGACCGGCTGACCGGGGGCCAGTCCGGCGGTGTCCTCGTACACCTGCACGGTGGTCATGTCCCCTTCCACGCCCACCACTTCGCCGATGAGCTGCTGGTCGCCGGCAAACACCATGTCCATCATGGCCAGGCCTTTGCCACCCACTACCTTTACCACAGGGCCGTTGACACTGTAAATGCGATATTCACTCATTCCACTTCCCCCTCCTTACATCTCGTCCAAGTCATCGGACAGGGACAGCCCGAAGGACTCGGCGAAGTGGCCGGCCAACTCGTCCAGCCGGTTGTCGAAGGAGCAGTCCACCCGCAGCCCTAACTGGCTGCACTGGAGGATGAAGCCGCCCAGGGAGAAGCTTCCCTCCTGGCACTCCACCTTTACCGGGGCCAGGGCGGCGGAGAGCTTGGGGGCGAAGGACATGTCCTCCCCCCGCAGCTGCACCGTCACCTCCTGAGCCCCGGGCAGCTGCTCCATGGCACGGCGGAGCATCTGCACCATGTGGTCATAGTAGTCAGGGGTGCCGGTGAAGGTGCGGATGCGCTCACACACCTGCTCAAACACTTCCTGGGTGATCTCCTTGCGGCGCAGGTAAATCTGGCGCTTGCTGTCCATCAGGTGCCGGGACACCTCCCGGCCGGACTCCGCCCGGATACGGGCGGCCTCCTTATCGTAATAGGACCGGGCAGCGTCCTTGGCCTCAATTTTGGCCTCTGCCAGAGCGGCAGCCCGCTGCTCTTCCAATTCTTTCTTCATCTGCTCACTCTGCTGGGCGGCGTTGCGCACCACCTCTTCGGTGAAGTGAAGCAGCTTTTCGGTTTGTTCTGGCATGTTGAGATCCCTCCTTGTCATATGGGACTTGCCTGTCCAGTTAGAGCTTGACTCCAATGGCCTCCCGGATGTATCGGCCAATGGCATCGTGGTTGCGAGTTCCATGTCGGTCTGGAATCTCCACCACCAGGGGGGTGCGGCCACTCATCTTCCAATCCCCCAGCTGGTCGGCACACAGCTGGGCCAGGCTCTCGGTGATGAGCAGAATGCCCACCGTGTCGTCGGCCAGAGCCTTTTGAATGGCCTTCTCCGCCTCCTCTTTGCTGCGGGCTACCACGCCCTCCACGCCCGCCAGGCGCAGACCCACTTGGGTGTCCGTATTATCGGAGATGACAAAGTAACGCATGGTTCGCTCCCCGCTTCCCCATTAAGACACAAAGAGAAGGACGAGGGCGATAATCAGACCGTACAGAGCCACGCCTTCGGCCAGACCCACGAAGATCAGGGACTTACCGAACATGGAGTCGTTCTCGGAGATGGCGCCCAGAGCGGCGGAAGCGGAGGAGGACACGGCGATGCCGCCGCCGATGCCGGACAGGCCCACGGCCAGGCCGGCGCCGATGTACTTCAGACCAGTGGCCAGACCGTCCGCAGCGGCGCCAGTGGCAGCAGCAGCGTCGGGGGCGGCAGCAGAGGCCCCGGTGAGGCCCAGCACAGCGGTGATGACGAACAGGCCGCAGAACATGGCGATGTTGCTCAGCAGGGCGTGACGGGCGGAAGCGCCGGTGAGCTTCTTGACGGCAATGGTCACCAGGGGCAGAAACAGCATCAGGGAGCCCAGGATAAACAGGATAACTTTCATAATAATGACCTCCAATGTTTGTGTTTTTGGGATGGATTAAGAATTTTTCGCCGTATAGTCAATGATGCGGGGGCTATACTCCCGGCCGCTGTCCTGATAGAACCGGCCGAACAGCTCGTAGAATTCCAGACGCAGCACCTGGATGCCCACCAGCAGGCCCTCAAAGCCCATGACAAACAGGTTGCCCAGAATGAGGACGATGGGATTGAGGTTGGCCCCTGCCATGGTGTGGATGACCAGCATCAGACACACGTGGGTGATGGCATAGGCGCCCACACGCAGGAAGGACAGGGTGTTGGTGAGGAAGGACAGCAGGGTCTCAAACAGCTCGAAGAAGCCGGAGACCAGCAAGGCCCCCAGGGATTCGGGCTTCCAATCCTCTTTTCCCTCTGCCAGCGCGGACAGGGGCTCCCGGAACAGGATGAGGACCAGGGGCAGCACCAGCACCGGCAGGACGTACCACACCCGGAACAGGCTGAACCCGGTGAGCAGAGTCACCATAGCGGCAATGATGAGGCCTAAATAGAACACCATCCCGGCCAGGCCGTTGGGGCCAAAGAAAATCTTGTCAAAGTCGTGCTGACGGATGCCGTTTAGCACATTGAGCACCATCACAAAGGCCAACATCACCACGCCCATGGCCAGAGAGGCCACCAGCAGGTACACCACGTTGTTGCCCTCCAGGATTTTAAAGCCTGGGAGGATGTCCTCAAAGCCAAACACAGAGCCGTAGACAAATCCAAATATCGTGGAGGAAATGCCGCAGCAGACGATGATCTTCCCCAGCCACATGTGCTTTTTGGTGGCTAAAAACAGGCCGATGAGGGCCAGGCCAATGCCCTGCCCCACGTCTCCGAACATGATGCCGAAGAAGATGCAGTAGGTGATGGCCATAAAGGAAGACGGGTCATACTCGTGGTAGTTGGGCAGGCCGTACATCCGCAGGAAGGGCTCGAAAATCCGGCCCAACAGGGAATTTTTCAGCTTGGTGGGCGGGGTCAGCTCGGTCTCCTCTGCCTTGTCCACCACATAGTCCAGCTTGCCATAGGCGTCCACCCGGGCCAAGAACTCGGGCAGATCGTCCTCGGGCACCCAGCCCATGAGGTAGAAGGTCTCTTTGGAGCGGGCGCCGAAGCGGCGCATCTCCATGACCTGGTTTTCCCGGCACAGCCAGGACCGCAGGCTCAAAAGGTGGTCCTTCTGCTGCCGGGCCAGGTCCTGGCGCTGGTTTTTCAGCTGTCCCAGGGTCTGCTCGTCGTCCTCCATCTCGTGGCGCAGGGCCTCAATGGCCTCCTGAGCGGTGCCGCCCAGGCGCTCGTCCAGGGGCACAGGCACAAAGTGCATGGAGTCGAAGAGGGCGTCCACCTTCTCCTCCCGGGCCTTGAGGGCGAAGTAACAGCCGTACACTTGGTTGTTCTCCGTGTGGGTGGGGAAGAAGAAGCAGTCCTCTCGCTTGTCCAGCACCTCGGAGAAGGTGCGGTAGCTGTCCTCAGGCAGGTGCCCGAAGCGGAAGGACAGGTGGTCCATGTTGCGCAGGGTGTCCAGCTGCACCGAGATGCCAGCCAGCTTCTCCAGCTGGGACACGGAAGAGCGGTCGTCCGCCTCCTCCTGGCGCAGGGCCTCCTCCCACTGGTCCATCTGGTCCAGCTGCTGGGTGAGGTCATCCAGGTATCTCTGGCCCTCTTCCAGGTCTGCCCCCTCGGCAAAGGGGCGGTATTCCGGCTCCAATTCCAGCCGGGTGAGCACTTCCTCTGCTTGCCGCAGCAGAGGCATCACCTGGTTGGGCATGTTCAGGGACCGCAGGTGGTTGTTGCGGTGCATCACCTGTAACACGCTCTCCGGGTGAAACGGTCGGTCCACGACACACTGGCGCACCACCGCTTCAAATTCCGGCAGCGGGCCTGTGACCGTGACAAACTTCATTGCTTGAACAGACATGTACTCCCTCCTCAGCGGTCCATCATGTCCAGTATGGACGGATTCAGGGCCATCTGGTATTTTGCCGCCTCCACCGCGGACACCACCGCTTTGAGCTCGATCTCTCGCAGGTTCATCAGCGCCACGGCGCTGTAAATGGAGGGTTTGCCCATCATCAGCTGGCGGCGGCTGGTGCGGTAAATGGTGGCGGTGTAGAGATAATTCAAGTCCTCCCCGCTATGCTGGTCAAAGATGCGGCCATAGGGGGTCTGCTGGGCCAGCTCCAGCACCGCCTCAGCGTTGGGGGCGGCACACATGGCGTGAATCATCTGGGGTTTGAGCTTGTAGTGGTAGGGCAGCAGCACCGGCAGGTAGTTGTCCTCCTGGGGGAAATACCGCTTCATGCGCAAAATGTGCATGAGGTTGAGCATATCCACCTGACTGCCCACGGATTTCTCCATAATCCGGCGCACATCTCCGTCGTATTTCCGGCGGATGATGGACTGGAGCTTTTGGTAGTATACCCCGTTGAGCAGCGCCTCGGTGACGCCGTAGTCGGGCAGAGCACCGTCGGCGGAGCGCAGCCGCTCCAGGGCGTCGTGGTAGATACTCCCCCGTGTGGCCTCCACCAGCCCGTCATAGGTGGTGCAGCGGCGCAGGGCCTGCACATCCACCCGGGTGTGGCTCATAAAGGCCGGGGGAAGCGGCTCCACTTCCTTATAAATACTGGCGTGGAGGTGGCGCAGGGCGGCCAAGATCTCGTCCATCCCCGCCCGCATAATGGGAAAGCCCATGACGGCCCGGTCCTTGTGGGGCACAAAGGCCATCAAGCTCAGGTATTCCCGGCGAATCTGCTCCCGCAGAGCGGTCTCCAGGGTGGCACGGGTCAAGAGAGCATCTTGGGGCAGATGCTCCGCTGCATGGCTCCACCCAGGCAGCTGGCGCAGCTCGGCCAGCACGTCGTCCACCGAGCGCATCCCGGCCAGATGCTCCAGGTCCTGCCGGGTGATGCGCTTGCCATAGATGGCCTTGGCCTTGGTGGCCAGGGCCTCATATCCGGCGCTCACGGAATGTCAACCGTCTGGTGGAACAACGTATGCACCCAGTTGTCCCCATACCGAGTGTACGCCCGCTCCATTTTGGCGTTTGCGTCATCCAAACGCACCTTCTGGGCAGCAATCAGCTGCTCTTTCTTCTCTTCCTCCTGGCTTTTCAGCTCCTCCAGCCAGGCTTTGGCGCGATCCAGATACTTCTGTCGAATTGCAGCCTTTTCCTGCTCCAATTCTGCCTCGAAATTGGCTTTCTGGGTCTTTACCTCTTCCGCTACATCCCGGGCAGATCGTTCTGCTTCCAGAATTCGGTCAATTAGCATGGTATAGTCCATCCACACTGCCTCCTTCTTTCTAAATTGCACCATGAATTTGTATCAATTCACACAACTGCATATTATACCACTCCCCTCCCACCATGGGAAGCACCTTTTTACAAATCTTGCAAGAAGCAAAATCCCACCTTTCTCCGCCCCACAATGGGGATTGCATTGCACTATGGTAAAGTGTATAATACGTTTCAACCACATTTCTCCATACAACCCCCGGGTTGCAGGGAGAAAAAGCGGTGAAATAAGCAAAGGAGGACGTACCATGAAACAGCTGCTGCAACTTTTGGAAAATGATTGCACCCTCACCCCCGCTCAATTGGCATCTATGACCGGTTCTACCCAGGAGGACGTGGCAGCAGCCATTGCCGACTACGAGAAGAATCGTGTGATTCTGGGCTACAAGGCCATTGTGGACTGGGACCGTACCCACCGGGAGTCTGTCACCGCCCTCATTGAGGTGAAGGTCACCCCCCAGCGGGGCGACGGCTTCGACCGCATTGCCCAGCGCATTTACCAATATGATGAAGTGGAATCCCTCTTTTTGATGAGCGGTTCCTTCGACTTCACCGTCATCATCTCGGGACGCACCTTGCAGGAGGTGGCCCGGTTCGTGGGTGAGAAGCTGGCCCCCATGGAGGGCGTCACCGGCACCGCCACCCACTTCATCCTGAAGAAATACAAAGAGAAGCACCTGATTTTCCCGGTGCAGGAGGAACAGGAAGAGAGGTTCGTATTGGAATGATGGATTATAAACAGATTTTAAGCCAGCGCATTCAGGAAGTGCCTCCCTCCGGCATTCGGAAATACTTCGACATCATGGCGGAGATGGACGACGCCATCTCCCTGGGCGTGGGAGAGCCGGACTTCCAGACCCCCTGGCACATCCGGGATGCGGGTATCTACTCCCTGGAAAAGGGCTTTACCAAGTACACCCCCAACGCCGGACTCTCCGACCTGCGCCGGGCCATCTGCCGCTATCTGAAGCGGCGGTTTGACCTGGAGTATCAGCCCATCGGCCAGACCCTGGTCACCGTGGGCGGCAGTGAGGGCCTGGATTTGGCCTTCCGCTGTCTGCTGGAGCCGGGGGACGAGGTCATCATCCCCACCCCCTCCTTCGTGTGCTATGGGCCCCTGGTGTCCATGATTCACGGCGTACCCGTGTACGTGGAGACCAAGGTGGAAAACGAGTTCCGCCTCACCCCCGAGGAGCTGAAAGCCGCCATCACCCCCCGCACCAAGATTCTGGTGCTCCCCTTCCCCAACAACCCCACCGGCGGCATCATGCACCGGGAGGATTTGGAGGCCCTGGCGGAGGTGCTGCGGGGTACCAATATTATGGTGGTGTCCGACGAGATCTATGCCGAGCTCACCTATGGCCAGCACCACGTGTCCATGGCCAACATTCCCGACATGTACGAGCGCACCATTGTCATCAACGGCTTCTCCAAGGCATATTCTATGACCGGCTGGCGTATGGGGTACGTGTGCGGACCCAAGGAGCTCATCGCCGCCATGACCAAGCTGCACCAGTACGGCATCATGTCCGCTCCCACCACCAGCCAGTACGCCGCCATCGAGGCCATGGAACACGGGGACCGGGACATTGAGACCATGAAGCAGGAGTACGACGGCCGCCGCCGTTTCCTGGTGGATGGCTTCCGCCAGCTGGGGCTGGACTGCTTCGAGCCCCGGGGTGCCTTCTACGTCTTCCCCTGCATCCGCTCCACCGGACTGTCCAGCGAGGAGTTCTGCGACCGGTTCCTGGAGCAGGAGCACGTGGCGGTGATCCCCGGCTCTGCCTTCGGACCCGGCGGCGAGGGCTTTGTACGGGCCTGCTACGCCGCCTCCATGAAAAACCTCACCGAGGCCCTCACCCGCCTGGAGCGGTTCTTGGGCACCCTGTAACCATATATGAAAAAGGAGGAACCGGCTATGTACATCACCTGTCTGGATTTGGAGGGCGTGCTGGTCCCTGAGATCTGGATTGCCTTCGCCCAGGCCCGGGGCATCCCCGAGCTGGAGCGCACCACCCGGGACGAACCGGACTACGACAAGCTGATGCGCTATCGCCTGGATATTCTGGCCCAGCACGGGCTGAAACTGTCCGACATCCAGGAGACCATCGCCACCCTGGACCCTCTGCCCGGGGCCAAGGAGTTCCTGGACGCTCTGCGGGAGAAGACCCAGGTCATCATCCTCAGCGACACCTTCGAGCAGTTTGCCCAGCCCCTGATGAAAAAATTGGGCTGGCCCACCATCTTCTGCAACACCCTGGAGGTGGCCCCGGACGGCACCATCACCGGGCACCAGATGCGCTGCCCCCAGTCCAAGCTCACCACGGTGAAGGCTCTCCAGTCGGCGGGCTTTACCACCATCGCCGCTGGGGACAGCTACAACGACCTGGGCATGATCGGGGCCAGCAAGGCCGGGTTCCTCTTCAAGAGCACCCCCGCCATCCAGGCCGAGCACCCCGAAGTGCCCGCCCTGGAGGAGTACGACCAGTTGCTGGAGGCCATTGAGGCCGCCATGGACTAAAGGGCGGAGGATGCACATGGAGAAACAAGCCTATGCCAAGCTGAATCTGTCCCTGGACATTCTCCGCCGCCGGGACGATGGCTTCCACGACTTGCAGATGGTGATGGTGTCCATCGACCTCACCGACACCCTCACCCTCACCCCCGGTGAGGGTAGCATGTCCACCAACCTGTCCTTTCTCCCCTCCGACGACAGCAACCTGGCCCAAAAGGCCGCCGCTGCCTTCCGCTCGGCCACCGGGCAGGGGGAGGTGCTGGACATCCACATTGACAAGCACATCCCCGTGTGTGCGGGCATGGCGGGGGGCAGCTCTGACGCCGCCGCCGTGCTGCGGGCCATGAATGAGATGTACCACACCAATCTGTCCCCCCTGGAGCTGGCGGACATTGGAGCCACCGTGGGCTCCGACGTGCCCTACTGCGTGGTGGGGAGCACCGCCCTGGTGGAGGGCCGAGGGGAGCGGGTCACCCCCATCTCCCCTCTGCCCCCCTGCTATATCGTGGTGTGCAAGCCCCCCTTCCCCATCTCCACCCCCCAGCTGTTTGGCCGGGTGAATGTGAAGAAAATCACCTGTCGCCCCGACACTCAGGGTCTGGTGAAGGCCCTGGAGGCGGGCGACTTGCAGGGGGTGGCGCGGCGGCTGTACAACGTCTTTGAGGACGTGCTGGAGCCCCGCCACCGCCAAACGGTGGACGAAATCAAGTCCACCCTCATTGAGTACGGCGCTCTGGGGGCTGTCATGTCGGGCAGCGGCCCCACCGTGTTTGGGCTCTACCAGGACGAGGGCACCGCCCGCAAGGCCGCCCAGGTGCTGGGGGAGCAGTACAAAGACGTGTTTGTGTGCCAGCCGGTCTGACATCCTGACACAGTCAGGATGTAATGAAGAATGAATAGTGAATAATGAATAATTATGGTGTGCCGCCACAGCGGCACAAATTATAATTCTCTCATGGCTGCATCCCCTCCAAAAAATGCTTGCATTTTTTGGACTAAACAATAAAAACACCGTCCATACTGTAAGAGACTTCAATCTCTTACTTAGGACGGTGTTTTTTATGTATACCCATCGTTTGTACCGCTGGGAAGCAGCCCTTCTCATGGCCTTCGCCATCCTCCTCACCATCGGCATGTGGGCCAGCGTCACCCAAAGCGCTCTGGCCGACGAGGTGCTGCGCCTCCACGTGGTGGCCAACTCGGACAGCGACGCCGACCAGGCGGTGAAGCTCCAGGTGCGGGACGCCATTCTCTCCGCCGCCACCCCCTATCTGGATGGGGTACAGGGTCAGCAGCAAGCCCAGCAGGCCCTGGAGCCCCACCTCAACGAGCTGGCCCAGGCGGGGGCGCAGGTACTCCGTGAAACGGGGATGGACTACCCCATCACCGTGTCCATTCAGGACGTGTGGTTTCCCACCCGGGAGTACACCGACTTCGCGCTGCCCGCCGGCACCTACCGCTCCCTCCAGGTGATTCTGGGGGATGGGGTGGGCCACAACTGGTGGTGCGTGGTGTACCCTCCTCTGTGCGTGGGGTCAGTGAGTGAGGAGAGCGTGGAGACCTCCGCCTCCGGGGTACTCAGTGAGGACCAGATCTCCCTCATCTCCGGCCAGGACGGAGAATACGTCCTGCGCTTTAAGGTTCTGGAGTGGTGGGACAATCTGGTGCAGAAGTTCCAGGGGTAAGGGCCTTAGAATACGGGCACCACAGAGCCCTGATAGGTCTCCTCCATGTACTCCTTCACCTCGTCGGACTTGAGGGCCTTCACCAGGGCCTGGATGGCCTCGTCGTTCTCCCGGCCCTCCTTCACCGCCAGGACGTTGACATAGGCGGTAGCGGCAGCACCGTCGGCGGACTCAATGGCCAAGGCGTCGGACACCTTCAGGCCAGCCCCGATGGCATAGTTGCCGTTGATAACCGCCAGGTCCACGTCCGCCAGACGGGAGGGAATCTGGGCGGCCTCCAGCTCCACGATGTCCAGGTTCTTGGGGTTATCCACAATGTCCAGGATGGTGGCGTTGATGCCGGCGTCCTTGTTCAGGGTGATGAGCCCCTCCTGCTCCAGCAGCAGCAGAGCCCGGGCCTCGTTGGTGGCGTCGTTGGGCACGGCGATCTGAGCGCCGTCGGGCAGAGCGTCAATGGAAGCGGTCTTGCCAGCGTACAGGCCGAAGGGCTCGTAGTGGATCTCGGCCACGCTCACCAGGTGGGTGCCATTGCTGGCATTGAAGTCGTTCATGTAGGTGATGTGCTGGAAGTAGTTGGCGTCAATGGAGCCGTCCTCCACCGCCTCGTTGGGCATGATGTAGTCGTTGAAGGTCTTGATCTCCAGGGTGTATCCCTCTTCGGCCATGATGTCCTTGGCCACCTCCAAAATGCCGGCGTGGGGGGTGGGGGAAGCGCCTACCACCACGGTCTTGTCGTCTTTCTTGCCGCCGCAGCCAGCCAGCAGGGACAGGGAGGCCGCAGCGGCCAGGGTCAGAGCCAAAATCTTCTTTTTCATGGTAATTTCTCCTTCATCATTCATCTGCATAAAACAAAACGCCCTTAACAGAAATCCAATTCTGTCAAGGACGAGAGCCTTCGCTTCGTGGTACCACCTTGGTTCACTTTCACCTCACGATGAAAGCCTTACAGAGTGCGGGAGGGTGAGCTACTACCATCCGATACTCCTGTGCGATGACGGGCACTCCCGTCGCAGCCTATGCAAGGGCCCTTGCAGTCGGTGCGCAGCTCCGAGACCATGTTCACCGTGACCTTCCGTACCCGTTTGCAGCTACCCGGGCTCTCTGTGCCGTATCTTCACGTCTACTCTTCTCTTCATTGCCTTTGTGAAACCGTATTTTGTTTTACTGGGCAAGAGTATAGCTACCCGTTGGGAAAAAGTCAACCAGCAGATTGCACAAAAACGAACACCGAGAGAGCGGCACGCTCTCTCGGTGTTATACATTTTATTGGAGTCCGGCCTTCTCGCCCCGGTGTGCTTTCCGGGCAGACTTACCTCGCTTGTTGGTGACCCGGCGGTCCAGAGCCACAGCGAAATGGGTGCCCAGGGACTGGAACACCTGGACCATGACCACCAAAATCACCACGGACACATAGAGGATGAAATACATCTTGCGCTGGTAGCCGTAGTTGATGGCCAGGCTGCCCAGACCGCCGCCGCCGATGGCGCCGGACATGGCGCCATAGCTCAAAATGGTGATAAAGGCGGTGGTGAAGCCGATGAGGAGGGAGGGCAGGGCCTCCGGCAGCATCACCTTGCGGATGATCTGCATGGGGGTGCAGCCCATAGCCTGGGCGGCCTCCAGAATGCCCTTGTCGGTCTCCCGCAGGGAGGCCTCCACCAGGCGTGCCACAAAGGGGAAGGCGGCACAGATCAGGGGGATGATGGAGGCGGTGGTGCCCACCGAAGTGCCCAGAATCATCCGGGACAGGGGGATAACCATAACCATGAGGATGAGGAAGGGCACGGAGCGCAGGAGGTTTACCACGGTGTTGAGCACCTTCATCAGCCAACCGGGCAGGGGGCGCACGCCGCCCTTCTCCCCGGTGACCAGAATGACGCCCAGGGGCAGGCCGATGACGTAGGAGAAGAAGGTGGCCACGATGGTGGAGTAGATGGTCTCCCAGATGGCGGTGCCCAGCTCCATTTGCAGATA
The DNA here is from genome assembly GCF_002161675.1 of Pseudoflavonifractor sp. An44. Taxonomy (GTDB): domain Bacteria; phylum Bacillota; class Clostridia; order Oscillospirales; family Oscillospiraceae; genus Enterenecus; species Enterenecus faecium. The sequence goes on along the minus strand of NZ_NFIH01000017.1, from coordinate 22,269 downwards.
CATGAGCTGTTGGCTCAGGGGCGTGTTGCCGAACAGGGTTCCAAACAGTTCATCCATGATAGTCGTGCACCTCCTCCATGGTCACATTGGGTTGATTCTTGATGTACTGGATGGCCCGCTCCCGCTCCTCTGCGTTTTCCGGCAGGCCCAGCAGCATGGTGCCGAAGGCCTTGCCGTCCACGTTGCGGGTGTCGGCACCCAGGATATTCACCTTCACCTGGCAGTCCATGGCCAGGGAGGCGATGAGGGGCTCATAGGAGGAGCTGCCGTTGAAGGCGATGCGGATGACATTGGCCGCAGGCAGCTGGTCGATGATGACCCCGTCGGGGTACACCAGACGGCGGCCCGCCTCGGTCTTGGGGTTGGAGAAGGTCTCCTCCACCGTCCCCGTCTCCTGGAGCACGCCGTGGTCCAGAATGGCCACATGGGAGCAGATCTCCTCGATAACCCCCATCTCGTGGGTGATGATGACCACGGTGATACCCAGGCGGCGGTTGATGTCCTGAATGAGGCGCAGAATGTCCCGGGTGGTCTTAGGGTCCAGGGCGGAGGTGGCCTCGTCGCACAGCAAAATCTTAGGGTCGGAGGCCAGGGCACGGGCGATGGCAATGCGCTGCTTCTGGCCGCCGGAGAGTTGGGCGGGGTAGGCGTCCGCCTTGTCGGGCAGGCCCACAATGTCCAGCAGCTCCCGGGCCTTTTTCTTCACCTCAGGCCCCTTCTTCCCCGCAATCTCCATGGGGAAACAGATGTTGTCCAGGCAGGTGCGCTGCATGAGCAGGTTGAAGTGCTGGAAGATCATGCTGATGGAGCGGCGGCGCAGGGTCAGCTCCTTTTGGGACATGGCGCACAGGTCCTCCCCGTCAATGACCACCTGGCCCTCACTGGGCCGCTCCAGCAGGTTCAGGCAGCGCACCAGGGTGGACTTGCCCGCCCCGCTCATGCCCACAATGCCGAAGATATCCCCATCTCCAATGGTCAGGGACACGTCGTGCAAGGCGGTGAGCTCCCCCTCCGGGGTGGGGAAGCGTTTTGTGATATGTTTTAACTCAATCATAGGATCTTCTCCCTTTGTTTTCAAACAGTGGTTTGATTCTATGACAATTTTCCTACTGTGTCAATAGGGCATACATCCCATTGTCTCCTCCTCTGCTTTAGAAGTCTCTACTTCTCCGATTTCTCCGGCGCAAACCTGCGTCCCAGCCGGGGACGCTCCGCTGGGGTGACTTTTGTTCGGGCAAAAGTCACCAAAACCCGCCTAGGGCGTTCCCCCCTAGGTACCTCCCTTGGGGTACGAGGCTGTCAATGCGTCAAGCTGGTGTTCGGCCCGTCACCCTTGCTGTGGCCCCTGTCTCTGCCACCACACCAAGCCACCATGGCAACTGGCCCTATGACTGGGTGGTTTCCACCTCCGGGCCTACTCTGGAGAAGCGGCGTTCCCGCCGCCGGGAGCCAAACCTCCGGCAACTGGGAACAGTTGCACACCAGGGTAAGGCCCTGGCGGTAGAAGCATAATGTTCCACAACAAGCAGGTGCATTCTGTGGAAATTCCATGCCATCTATGTGACCCCACCGGGCCAAGGGCCGAACAGAGGAGGTTGCACACCCATCCAGTACCGCGGGGTGGATTCCACAAGGCGGGGGAAGGCCCCGCCTTTGGCGATTCTTTCCCCAATTTCTCATCGCTGAGAAATTGGGCCCAGCGGAGCGTCCCCGCCAAGATGGGGACATTCTCCTGAGAAATTGGAGAAGAGAAAGCCTTCCTGTTACTCTTGGCATGTTTCTCCCTGGAAAAAGGCATGCATGTATGGTATCATGACAAAAAAGGCGGGTGAAACTATGCAATCCATTCTCTTAGTGGAAGACGACAGACACATTGTGGACAACCTCACCGAGTATCTGGAGGGGGAGGGCTTCCGGGTATGCAGTGCATCGGGCCAGGCCGGGGCTCTGGAGCGGCTGGAACAAGAGCAGTTCGACCTCATCCTGCTGGACATCTCCCTCTCCGACGGCAACGGCTTTGCGGTGTGCTCGGCGGTCAAGGCCCTATACCACCTTCCGGTGATTTTCCTCACCGCCTCCGGGGACGAGTACAGCACCGTCACCGGGTTCGAGGTGGGGGCGGACGACTACATTCCCAAGCCCTTCCGCCCCCGGGAACTGCTCATGCGCATCAAAAATGTGCTGCGGCGCACAGGCAGCGGCGGCGGGCTGGTGCGCCTGGGCCGTGTGGAAGTGGACACCGTGCGAGGCACCGCCACCAAGGACGGCCGGGACCTGAACCTGTCCGCTCTGGAGTATCGGCTGCTGCTGATGTTCCTCAACCACCCCGGGGCCGTGCTCACCCGAAGCCAGCTGCTGGAGGGCATCTGGGACATTGCCGGGGACTTTGTCAACGACAACACCCTGACGGTGTACATCAAGCGGCTGCGGGAGAAAATCGAGGACGACCCCCAAAGCCCCACCCTCATCAAGACCGTGCGGGGTCTGGGCTATAAGGCGGAAATGAGGTGAATCCCTTGGAACACAAGACCGTCACCCGGCTGCTGTATCTGGCCCTCACCGGGGCTGCCACCGGGTTCGGGTGGTACCTGGGCGGACTCCAGGGGTTGCTCCTTCTCCCCCTGTGCCTGGGCTTTTGGGGCTTGGCGGAGTGGAACGCCGCCCGCACCGACCGGGAACTGGCCCAGCTCTCCCAGACCCTCAACCGCATTCTCCACGGGGAGGAGCACCTGGGGGTGGAGGAATACAGCGAGGGAGAATTGGGCATCCTGCGCAGTGAAATTCACAAGATGACGGTGCGGCTGCGGGAGCAGCAGCAGGCCCTGCAAGCGGACAAGGTGTATCTGGCCAACTCCCTGGCCGACCTGTCCCACCAGCTGCGCACCCCCCTCACCTCCATGAATCTGGTGGCGGAGCTACTGTACAAAGAGGACCTCACCCCCCAGCGGCGGGCCAAGCTGTGCCGGGAGCTCTATCAGCTGCTCAGCCAGATGGACTGGCTGGTGACCACCCTTCTGAAACTCTCTAAGCTGGAGGCGGGCACCATCCCCTTCCGCTCGGACACCGTCCCCCTGGAGGAGGTGGTGCGCCAAGCCGCCGCCCCCTTTCTCATCCCCATGGAGCTGCGGGAACAGACGTTTTCTGTGGACTGTTCCGGCTCCTTTATTGGAGATGTGCACTGGACGGCGGAAGGAGTTGGCAATCTCATCAAAAACGCCATGGAGCACACTCCTGCCGGGGGTTCTATTACCGTTCGTGGGCGGGAAAATGCCCTCTTTAGTGAGCTGGTGGTGGAGGACACCGGGCCGGGGATTGACCCTCAGGACCTGCCCCACCTCTTTGAGCGGTTCTACCGGGGCACCTCCCGCACGTCCCACGGCTTTGGCATCGGCCTGTCCCTGACCCAGCGCATTGTCACCGGACAGGGCGGCACCATCCAGGCCCGCAACCGCACCCCCCAGGGGGCACAATTCGTGTTACGCTTTTACAAGGGGACCGTCTGATGGGCGGTCCCTTTTGTGACGGATCTGTCACTGGAAAGTCACAGCCCTGTCACCTGGGTCTGATATCATAAAGCCACAATCCCAAAGGAGGAATGAACATGGAACTGCTTCGTGTGGAGCATTTGTGCAAAACCTACGGCACCGGGGAAAATCAAGTCAAAGCCCTGGATGACGTGTCCTTTTCCGTAAACAGAGGGGAATTTGTGGCCATCATCGGCCCCTCCGGGTCGGGCAAGTCCACCCTGCTGCACCTGCTGGGCGGCGTGGACAAACCCACCAGCGGCAAGGTGTATGTGGACGGCTGCGACGTGTACGCCCAAAACGAGGAGAAGCTGGCCATCTTCCGCCGCCGTCAGGTGGGGCTGATCTACCAGTTTTACAACCTCATCCCCGTGCTGGACGTGGTGGAGAATATGACCCTCCCCGTCCAGCTGGACGGGCAGAAGGTGAACCAAAAGCGGCTGAATGAACTGCTGGACACCTTAGGGCTGCGGGGCCGGGAGCGGCACCTGCCCAACCAGCTCTCCGGCGGCCAGCAGCAGCGGGTGTCCATCGGTCGGGCGTTGATGAACGCCCCGGCGGTGGTGCTGGCCGACGAGCCCACCGGCAACCTGGACTCCAAAAACAGCCAGGAGATCGTGGAGCTGCTGCGGCTGTCCAACCGCACCTATCACCAGACCCTCATTGTCATCACCCACGATGAACAGCTGGCCCTCCAGGCCGACCGCATCATCGCCATTGAGGACGGTAAAATTGTGCGGGACGAGGTGATTCGCCCATGAACGTGCTGCACAAGCTCACCCTCCAGGCCCTCAAGCAAAACCGCACCCGCACCATTGTCACCATTATCGGTATCATCCTGTCCACCGCCATGCTGTGCGCCGTGACCACCTTCACCACCAGCTTCCAGCAGTTTATGCTGGACGACAGTGTGTACTCCTCCGGCAGCTGGCATGTGGGCCAGAAGGATACCACTTACAGCGAATATCAGCAGCTGTCCCAAGCCGACGGCGTGGCGGAAGCCGTCTATTTGCAGCACCTGGGCTATGCCCAGGCAGAGGGCAGTTTCAACGAGTACAAACCCTATTTCTATGTGCTGGGCCTGTCCGATATGGGGGCCGATCTGCTCCCCATCCACCTCACCCAGGGCCGTATGCCCACTTCTCCCGATGAAATCGTGCTCCCCCAACACTTTTTTGACAACTCCACCCAGCGCTATCAGGTGGGGGACACCCTTACCCTGGAGCTGGGCCAGCGTATGTCCGAGGGCTTCGCCCTGGGGCAAAACAACCCGTTCAGCCTTGACACAGAGGAGACTCTGGAGGTGACCGACACCCGCACCTACACGGTGGTGGGTATCTGCCAACGGTGGGGCATGGAGAATTACTCCGCCCCAGGATATACCGCCTTCACCGTGGCCGACTCCAATCTGGCCGAGGACGCCACGTGCGACGTGTACCTGGCCATGGAGGACATGACCCAGGCCTACGACTTCCAACAGGCCCACGATTTAGAGCAGGACAATCGCAACGTGCTGATGTACTCCGGCGTATCCGAATACGACACGTTTTACACCGTCCTCTACCGTCTGGCCGCCATTGTCATGGTCATTATCATCGCCGCCTCGGTGATTCTCATCTACAACGCCTTTGCCATCTCGGTGTCCGAGCGCACCCGGCAGTTCGGCCTGCTCTCCTCTCTGGGAGCCACCAAAAAACAGATGCGGAACATGGTGCGCTTTGAGGCCCTGGCCCTCAGCGCCATTGGCGTCCCCCTGGGCATCCTGTCCGGCATCCTGGGCATTGGGGTTACCCTCCACTTTGTGGGAAAACTCTTTGCTTTCTCCAGCACCCAAGGGGGAGTGGCCATGAGACTCCATGTGTCCTGGGTAGGCATTCTGGTTGCGGTGGTGCTGGGTGTGGTGACCGTGCTCCTCTCCGCCTGGATTCCCTCCCGGCGAGCCACCAAAGTGTCCGCCATGGAGGCCATCCGACAGTCCCAGGACATCCACGGCACAAAAAAACTGGTGCGCCCCTCGCTGCTCACCCGAAAGCTCTTCGGCCTGCCCGGTGTGCTGGGGGTGAAGTACTACAAGCGCAGCGCTAAAAAGTATCGCACCACCGTGTTCAGTCTCTTCCTCAGCGTGGTGCTCTTTGTCTCCGCCTCCTCCTTTTCCTCCTCCCTGGCCAAATCCGTGGGCGGAGCCTTTGGCGGGGACACCTACGACCTGTCTTTTCCCTTTTACACCGAGGACACCGACCTATCCCCCGACACCCTGCTGGACCAGCTGCGGGGGTTGGACAGCGTGGACGACTCCGCCTATGTTCTGAGCTTCCAGCTCACCGGTGGCTTCCGCCCGGAGGATTTGAGCCAGGACATGCAAGCGCTGTCCACTCCGGTGGACGGGACGATTTACCAGCCCTTCGATCTGAGCTTTGTAGACGACGACACCTACCAGGCCCTGTGTGCAGCGCGGAAGCTGGACCCCGCCGCCACCTCCGGCATCGCCTTTGACGGCATCACGGAATTCGATTCTCAACAAGAGAAATACGTGTACCTGTACCAGCTGGAAGCCTCCTCCCTGTCCATGTCGGCCCTCACCTTTGACCAGGTGGCCAACCACTACCCTGACTCCCCCGTGGAGGGGCTGGACGGAACCGTCCAAGTGCCCTATATTGATGCGGATAACGGCACGCCCACCCTCTACCCGCTGGAGGATGTGGCCCACATCACACCCATAGAGGTGACCTTGGTGGAGAAAGAATGGCCCTATTTTCTCTCCAACGGGGGACTTGTGACGGTGCTCTATCCCATGTCCCAGCTGGAGGAGTTCCCCGTGGACCTCTCCCGGGGAAGCTATTACTTCTATATAATGGCCTCGGACCACCAGCAAGCGGAGCAGGATATCAAGGACTTGCTGGGCAAGCAGCAACTGCGTCCCGGCAACCTGTTTAACAACGCCGAATATGACGAGTCCAACCGGAACCTCATCACCATCATCAATGTGTTCTCCTATGGGTTCATCGCCCTCATCTCCCTGGTGGCCATGACCAATGTGTTCAACACCATTTCCACCAACGTGATGCTCCGCACCCGGGACTTTGCCATGCTCCAGTCGGTGGGCATGACGGCGCGGGAGATGCGGCGGATGCTGGGCTTTGAGTGTGTGCTCTACGGCACCCGGGCCTTGATTCTGGGCATTCCCGTGTCCATCTTCCTCAGCTACCTCATCTTTGACGCCATCGCCCAAGGCTATCCCCTCCCCTTCCAAGTGCCCTGGATTCCCCTGGGCATCGCCTGTCTGAGCGTGTTCCTGGTGGTGTTTGCCACCATGGCCTACGCCGCCCGAACGGTTGGCAAGCAGCAGCTGGTGGAGGCGCTGAAAAACGAGAATTTGTAACCGATTTCTTGTATACAGAAGGATTGTACTCCTCCGATTTCTCAGACGGAAACCTGCGCCCCCGGTGGGGACGCTCCGCTGGGGTGACTTTCTGCCGCCAGAAAGTCACCAAAGGCCGCCAAAGGCGGGGCCTTCCCCCGCCTTGTGGAATCCACCCCGCCGGTACTGGTTGAAGCGTGCACCTTCCTCTTTTCGGCCCTTGGACTGGTGGGGCCACATAGATGGCATGGCAATTCTATTGTAAGTTTCAACTTCTATGGCAAATAAACTTCTACCTCCAGGGCCTTACTCTGGTGGGCCGCTGTTCCCAGCGATCGGCGGCGGGAACGCCGCTTCTCCAGGGTAGGCCCGGCTGTGGAAACCACCTAGCCATAGGGCCAGTTGCCCAGAATAGCCTGGTGTGGTGGCACGACTAGGCGCCACAGCAAGGGTGACGGGCCGAATCGAGACTTGACGCAGGTCCAGCCTCGTACCCCAGGGAGGTCCTTAGGGGGGAACGCCCTAAGCGGGTTTTGGTTCCTTTTGACCGAGCAAAAGGAACCCCCAGCGGGAAGCGTCCCCACCAGGCTGGCAAGCCGGAACCATGGGCGGTTAGAGCGTTCATTCCTCCACCTCATGGATATGAAATGAAGATTTACTCAAAAGAAGGGCTGTCCCCCGTGGACAGCCCTTCTTTTGTACGTATTCAGTTCTTAGCCAGAGGCAGGGTCACCGACACAGTGGTGCCGGAGCCCACCACGCTGGCCAGCTTGATCTGGCCCTGGTACAGGGCCACGATGTGCTTGACAATGGCCAGGCCCAGTCCCGTGCCGCCAGCGGCACGACTGCGGCCCTTATCCACCCGGTAGAACCGCTCAAAGACACGGCTCTGGCTCTCCTCGGGGATGCCGATGCCGGTGTCCGCCACCACAAAGCGGGCCATACCTTCTGCCACGCCCACGGTGACGGTGACCCGTCCCCCCTTGCGGTTGTACTTGATGGCGTTCTCCACCAGGTTGATGGCCACTTCCTTGAAGCGGTCGGGGGCAATGCAGGCCACCACCTCGCCGCCGGTGACGTTGAGCTTCACCCCGGCCTTGTCCGCCTGGGGCTGGAGGATGGTCTGCACCTCCTGGGCAATGCTCTTCAGCGGGGCCCGCTCGGTGCCGGTGGCTCCCGCCACGGTCTCCAGCTCGGAGACGGTGAGAATGTCGTCCACCAGATTGGACAGCCGGTCCACCTCCACCGAAATCATGGTCAAAAACCGCTGTTGATCCTCCGGCTTGGTGACCATCCCGGAGGAGAGCATGTCGGTAAAGCCCTTGATGGAAGTGAGGGGAGTTTTCAACTCGTGGGTGACGTTGGCGGTGAACTCACTGCGCGCCGATTGCAGGGTCTCGTCCACTTGACGCACCGCCACCTCGGCCTCCTCCACCGGCTTGGCGGTAGAGGCCGCCAGGCGGCGGGCCAGCAGCAGAGCCAGCGCCAGAGACAGCACCGCAGCCGCCACAAGGCCCACAGCAGTCTGAGCCACCAGGGTGTCCACGGTGGACAGGGACATGGCCGCCCGTCCGATGTAGCCGTCGGTGAACACCCGGGCCACGTAAATGGTGTAGATGCCGGTGGTGGCGGAGCGGCGCACGTCCTCTCCCACCCCGTTTTCCTTGGCCTCCACCACCTCAGGACGGGTGGCGTGGTTCTCCCGGGACTCCTTGTCCGTATCGCCCAGCACGGTGCCGTCCGGGGAAATAATAGTCAGTCGCTTTTCCGGGGCCGCCTTGGTGAACTGCTCCAGCAGCTCCTCCGTCCAGGTCTCGTAGTTCTGGGCGTCCATGAGGGCCAGCAGCTCGGTGAGGTTTTCTCGGGCAGTGTCCATCTCCCGCTGGTGGAAGGTCCAGATACCCACCACCCCAGAGAGCAGCACCGACAGAGCGGCAATGAGGAAAATGGATATGGTCAGTTTCTTCTTCATCGGTTCTCACCCCATCTTATAGCCCACGGAGCGCACCGTGGTGATATAGCCCTCCCCCAGCTTCTGGCGCAGGGCTTTGATGTGCATGTCCACGGTGCGGGTCTCGCCGGTGAAGTCGTAGTTCCACACGGCGGCCAGAATCTCATCCCGGGTGAGGACGGTACCTCGGCGGCGCACCAGCAGGCACAGCAGTTCGAACTCCTTGTAGGTCAGGGCGATGTCCTCCCCGCCCCGGGTGACGGTGCGCCCGGCGGGGTCGATGACCAGGTCCCGGTAGCGAAGCATGGGGTCCCGATCGCCCACCCGGCGCATGACGGCATTGACCCGGGCTTGCAGCTCCATGACCCCGAAGGGCTTGGAGATGTAGTCGTCCGCCCCCAAATCCAGGGCAGTGACCTTGTCCATCTCGGTCTGACGGGCGGTGAGCATGATGATGGGCAGCTTGGCCGTGGCCTCCTCCCCTCTCAGACGGCGGACAATGTCCAACCCGTCCATGCCGGGGAGCATCACGTCCAGCAGCGCCAGGTCTGCCACGGGGGCGGCGTCAAAGAAGTCCTCCCCGCTTTCAAAGGCCAACACCTCATGACCCATAGATTTGAAATAATACTCTAACATGGTGCGGATGGACTCGTCGTCCTCCACCACCGCAATACGAAGGGTCATGGTGCCTCTCTCCTTTTTTCTTACTGAATTTCTCCGGTGACACAGAAAATGGCCCAGTTGGCAATGTTCACGGCGTGATCGGCCACTCGCTCCAAGTACTTGCCGATGATAATGAGGTCCACCGAGCGGTCGGAGTGGTCGGCCCGGGAGGCAATGCGCTCCACCAGAATCTTCTTGAGCTGGACAAACAGGTCGTCCACCACGTCGTCCAGGTTGATGACCGCCCGGGCGGTGTTCTCGTCCCGGTCCACGTAGGCGGCAATGGCCTGGCGCACCATCAGCCCCGCCTGGCGGCTCATGGCCACGATCTCCTCGGGCACGTCGGGCTTGTCGCCGCTCTCGGCAATGAGCAGGGAGATCTCGGCGATGTTGGCGGCCTGGTCTCCAATGCGCTGCAGGTCGGTGACCATCTTCATGGCAGCGGAAATGGTACGCAGGTCCCGGGCCACCGGCTGCTGGCGCATGAGCAGGGACATGCAGCGGTTTTCAATGTCCCGCTCCATCTGGTCCATGGTGTTGCGCATCGCGATGGTGGCCTTGGCTCCCTCCGCCTTGCCCTGGGTCAGGGAGGCGGTAACCAGGTCGATGGCGTCCTGGGTGGTAGTACCCATGGCGGTGAGCTCGTGGCTGAGCTCCACCAGCTCGGCATCAAATGTCTTTCTCATGTAGCGTCCCTCCTTAGCCGAATCGTCCGGTGATGTAGTCTTCGGTGCGCTTGTCCTTTGGCACGGAGAACAGCTTCTCGGTGTCGTCGGCCTCCACCAGCTCGCCGTGGAGGAAGAAGGCGCAGCGGTCGGACACACGGGTGGCCTGCTGCATGTTATGGGTCACGATTACTATTGTATACGATTTTTTCAATTCTGCAATCAGATCTTCGATCTTGGAGGTGGAGATGGGGTCCAGAGCGGAGGTGGCCTCGTCCATGAGCAGCACGTCGGGCTCCACGGCCAGGGCTCGGGCGATGCAGATACGCTGCTGCTGGCCGCCGGACAGGGACAGGGCGGACTTCTTCAGACGGTCCTTCACCTCGTCCCAGATGGCAGCGCCCCGCAGAGACTTCTCCACAATCTCATCCAGCTGCTTTTTGTTGTGGATGCCGTGGGTACGGGGGCCATAGGCGATGTTGTCATAGATGGACATGGGGAAGGGGTTGGGCTTCTGGAACACCATGCCCACGTGACGGCGCAGCCAAGTCACATCCACCTGGGGGTCAAAGATGTTCTGGTCCCGGTAGAGCACCTTGCCCTCGATCTTCACCGTGGGCACCAGGTCGTTCATCCGGTCCAGGGTCTTGAGGAAGGTGGACTTACCACAGCCAGAAGGCCCGATGAGGGCGGTGACCTGGTTTTGGGGCATCTCCAGATTGATATCCTTCAGGGCATGGTTCTGGCCATACCACAGATTCAAATTCTCCGTTTTTAAAATGGCGTTCATGGGAGCAGTTCTCCTTTACTTGTTCTTCAGACGGCTGCCGGCCACAGAGGCCAGGAGGTTGATGACCAGGGTGATCACCATCAGGACAGCGGCCACGGCCAGGGCGCTCTGCACGTCACCGTTTTCGTTGACGTACACGTACAGGGCCACGCTGAGGGTGCCGGAGGAAGTGGTGAGGGCGTCAAAGAAGTTGTTGACCACGCTGCCCATACCGGCGGTGAAGAGCAGGGCGGCGGATTCGCCCACGATACGGCCAACGGCCAGGATGCAGCCGGTGACGATGCCGTCCACGGCGTTGGGCAGCACCACGGTGCGCACCATGCGCCACTTGCCGGCGCCCAGGCCCAGAGCGCCCTCCCGGTAGGACTGGGGCACGGTCTTCAAAGACTCCTGGGTGGTACGCACGATGGTGGGCAGAATCATGATGACCAGGGTGAGGCCGCCACCCAGGATGCCGTATTTAAAGCCCAGAACCTGCTGGAAGAAGAGCATACCCACCAGACCGAAGATGATGGAGGGGATGCCAGTGAGGGTCTCGGTGGCAAACTCGATGATGGACACCAGCTTGTGGTTGGTGGCGTACTCGGTGAGGTAGATAGCCGCTCCCACACCCAGGGGGAGCACGATGACCATGGACAGAAGGATGATGTACAGGGTGTTGAGGATGTTGGGCAGAATGCCGTCGGTGCCACGGATGAGGCTGCGCTGGGTGGTGAGGAACTCCCAGGTGATGCCGCCCAGGCCACGGTAGAAGACGTAGCCGATCATAAACACCAGCAGGGCGATGGTGAGGGCGGCGCACAGGTAGAGCAGGCCCCGCAGGCCGCGGTCATAGATGCGGCGACGCAAAGACAGATGTTCCACGAGTTAACCCTCCTTTTTATTTTTGACAAACAGGTTGAGTGCCACGTTAATGAGCATGATGAAGAGGAAGAGGACCAGAGCAATGGAGAAGAGGGATTCCCGCCACAGAGAGCCCACGGTGGCGTAGTTCATCTCGGAGGCGATGGCGGTGGTGAGGAAGCGCACGGGGGTAAACAGGCTGCCGGGCATGTTGGGCACGTTGCCGGAGACCATGATGATGGCCATGGCCTCGCCGATGGCACGGCCCACGCCCAACACGATGGCGGTGGCCACACCGGAACGGGCGGCGGGGAGAGAGACCCGGAAGATGGTCTCGGTGTGGGTGGCACCCAGAGCCAGGGAGGCCTCCTCATACTCCTTGGGCACAGCCCGCAGAGCGGTCTCAGCCACGTTGATGATGGAGGGCAGAATCATGACGGTAAGTACCACGATGGCCGCCAGCAGGTTGGCGCCGGAGGACAGGTGGAAGGCCTTCTGAATGGCGGGCACCAGCACCACCATACCCACCAGGCCGTACACCACCGAGGGGATGCCAGCCAGCAGGGACACGGCGGAGCGAATCACAACCGCCAGGCGGTGGTTGGCCACCTTGGCCAGGAACATGGCGGTGAGCACACCCACAGGCACGCCAATGAGAATGGCGCCGCCGGTACCGGCAAAGGAGGTGAGGATGAAGGGCAGGATGCCGTACACTCCGTTTTTGCCGTCCCAGGTATCTCCAAACAGGAAATCTGTCACGCCAATTTCCAGCATAGCAGGCAGACCGGAGATCACCAGGTAGACGCTGATGAACAGCACGCTGGCCACTGCCACGATGCCGCACAGGAAGAAGATGTTCTTCACCAGCCACTCTACGCTGTCCCGCAGCCGCCGGGCCTTCTGGGCCTTGGCCTGGTCGTTTTGTTTCTCTTGCGCCATGGGGACCGCCTCCTTAGGGGTTTGGGTTATCACGTTCTCGTTATCCAAGTTTTTCATTCTCCTTTACACAGGGGAACGGCCCCCATCCCGTGTGGGGGATGGGGGCTGGTCCCGCAGCCTTGTTTCTTACTTGGCGGTAGGCACAGCGCCAGCCTGACGGATGAGGTCAGCGGCGTCGGTGGACATAGCCCAGTCAAAGAAGGCCTCAGTCTGAGCGGACATCTCGGCGCCCTCCTTGGTCACGATGACGAAGGGACGCTGAATCTTGTAAGTACCGTCCAGAATGGTGGACTCGCTGCACTCCACACCGTCCACGGTGATGGCGGACACGCCGTCCTGGCCCTCCACCTCAGACAGAGAGGCGTAGCCGATGGCAGCGGCGTTGCCGCGCACGGCCTCGATGACAGCGCCGGTGGAGGTCAGCTCCTGGTCCAGCTTGCAGCTATCCTCGGTCTCGGTGATGGACTCGAAGCCGTCACGGGTGCCGGAACCAGCCTCACGGCCGATCACAGCGATGTCGCCAGCCTCGCCGCCCACCTCAGACCAGTCGGTGATCTCACCGGTGAAGATCTTGGCGATCTGCTCCACGGACAGGTCGGCCACGGCGTTGTCGGCGTTGACGATGATGGCGATGCCGTCCAGAGCAACGATGTTCTCCACCAGACCCTGCTCCTTCTCCTCGTCCTTCAGAGCGCGGGAGGCCAGGCCCAGATCAGCGGTGCCGTTGGCAGCAGCCTCCACACCAGCGGAGGAACCGCCGCCCTCCACGGACACGGTGACACCGGAGTTGTCGGTGCTGAACTGCTCAGACAGGTAGCCCATGACCTTGGACATAGAGGTGGAACCCAGGCACATCACGGTGCCGGACAGCTCGGAGCCGTCGGTCTTGTCGGAACCGCTCTGGGTGTTCTCAGCGGACTGGTTGCCGCAGGCAGCCAGGCTGAACGCCATGGCACCAGCCATCAGCATAGCGATAAACTTCTTCATTTGTTGTCTCTCCATTTCATATTCGTTGTGTTTCATTGTCTCTCTTGGGAACAGCTTTGAGTTTACAAAAGAATTGTAAAGAGTGCGTCCAGGGCTTTGTAAAGTCTGTGTAAAGCGGCCCTTTTCTACCTATTCTTAGCGATACCATTGTAATACCGCTGTGTTTTTCTCCCGTTTTAGTGCAATACTACTAATGAGGCAGTCCGCCCCCAGCACGATCCAGGCGGGCACGGTAAAGGCGGTTGGAAGGGCGGAAACGCAAATCTTTACAATTGGGTGTACTGTGTAAACCAGTGCCAGAGCCAGACCAGACCAGGCCAAAGAAAAGGGCAAACAAACCAATCCGCACACATTCCAACGGATTTGGGAGTAATTCCAAAAGGCCACCCCCAACACATATTTATAATAGAGTCCAAACAGCAGCTCCACCACTGTGGCCGCCCCGAAGCCCACCCCCATCACCCACAGGGGCTGAGGATTGGGACCGCTGAGGGCCACAATGGCCACGCCCCCCACCCCGTACACCGGGCATAAGGGCAGCAGCAGCAGGCACTTGCGCCCACTGCCCCGGCCGTGGACAATCTTGGCGTAGGCCACCTCCAGCAGGTAGCCCAAAAAGCTGTAAACCAAAAGATACCAGATCCAGGTGCTCATATCTCATCCTCCCCGTCTGCATAGTCTGTCCCAAAGGTGGGATTCTCATGAAGTGTATAAAATTTTTCTCTGCGGCCTGTGATTTACCACCAGTTACCTGTTGTTTGCCCGGTGGGATTGTGATACAATGTATCGAACTTTGCAAGGAGGGACCGATATGCGTCATTTGATTGACTTCGGGGATTTGAGTAGACAGGAATGGGACGAGATCTATCAGAGAGCCGACAAAATCATCAACAACCCAGAACAATATTTAGATGTATGCCACGGTAAGGTGTCGGCCAACCTGTTCTATGAGCCCTCCACCCGCACCAACTTCTCCTTCCAAACCGCCATGATGCGCCTGGGCGGATCGGTGTTCGGCTTTGCCGACCCCAACTCCTCCTCGGTGGCCAAGGGCGAGACGTTGAAGGACACCATTAAGATGGTATCCAACTACGCGGATGTCATCGTCATGCGCACCCCCTGGGAGGGCGCTGCCAAGGCTGCCTCTCTCTACGCCGATGTGCCGGTGATCAACGCCGGTGACGGCGGCCACATGCACCCCACCCAGACCACCGCCGACCTGACCACCATCACCCGCCTGCGGGGCAGTGTGGACGGGCTGTCCATCGGTCTGTGCGGCGATTTGAAAAACGGACGTACCGTCCACTCTCTCATCAAGGCTCTGTCCAAGTTCAAGGACATCCGCTTCTATCTCATCGCGCCCCGGGACCTGGCTATCCCCCAGTACCTGCGCCAGTTCATGCAGGAGCGCAACATGCCCTTCGTGGAGGTCACCGGTCTGGAGGCTGTCATTCCCCAGCTGGACGTGCTGTACATGACCCGGGTGCAGAAGGAGCGGTTTGTGGACCCCCTGGAGTATGAGCGCAACAAGGGCATTTACGTGCTCACCCGGTCCAAGCTGGAGCGCGCCCGGGAGAATCTGCTCATCATGCACCCCCTGCCCCGGGTGGACGAGATCACCGTGGACGTGGACGACGACCCCAGAGCCGTGTATTTCCAGCAGGCCCGGTTTGGCATGTTTGCCCGCATGGCCCTGTTGTCCGATCTGGCCAACCAGCCCCGGAAGACTCCCGACCCGGTGGAAATCGGCACCAAACCCGTGTGCCACAACCCCCGGTGCATCACCCAGACGGAGCTCTATCTGCCCCCGCTGGTGAAGAAAAACGGCGGCGTGGACTGCTGCGCCTTCTGCGACGCACCCCTCTAATTGATTTTTTGAAAAAAGGGCTTGACACCCCAGACATTCTGTGCTATTATACACAGGCTGATGTTTGGGGCGTCACCCTTAACCTGCGGGTGTAGTTCAATGGTAGAATCCCAGCCTTCCAAGCTGGTCGCGTGGGTTCGATTCCCATCACCCGCTCCATACGCGCCTGTAGCTCAGGTGGATAGAGCAACTGCCTTCTAAGCAGTGGGTCAGGGGTTCGAGTCCCTTCAGGCGTGCCAATCATTTAGAGTTTTGCCTCTGAATGAGATTCCTGCATTGCTGGCAGAAGGCACTCCTGTTGCGCATCAAGGTTCGCCTTCGGCTCCCTTTCTGCGGAAGGGACTTTGGCCGGCGAACTTGCCACCGGCAAGTCCGCTGATCGGCCAAACTTCAGGCGTGCCAGCCCATTTGAGGGCCTCTCCCCGTCCCAAGCGCAACAAAGTCAATATGGTGGGTATAGCTCAGTTGGCAGAGCACCGGATTGTGGTTCCGGGTGTCGTGGGTTCGAGCCCCATTACCCACCCCATACTGTGGCTAAGGGCCGGAGCGTCCGCTCCGGCCCTTGCTTCCATCCTCTTCATTGGGGTGTAGCCAAGTGGTAAGGCACGGGACTTTGACTCCCGCATTCGTTGGTTCGAGTCCAACCATCCCAGCCAGACCATTGTCCCCCTGGCTCGCCCGGGGGGACTTTGCGGAATAACTTCATATGACCTAGTAGCTCAGTTGGTAGAGCAACGCCCTTTTAAGGCGAAGGTCCGGGGTTCGAGTCCCCGCTGGGTCACCATCGAAAATGCGTTATTTTCTCTTTTTGGGAGGAAATAACGCATTTTTTCGTCATATTTGAAAATTACACCTGATTGAAAATTCAACTTTAATTCCACTCGCTCTGAACATTCAAGCCTTCTTCAAGAACATCTCTGAGAGGATGTCGGCGTTGCGCTGGTCTGCCCCCTCCAACACATGGGCGTAGATGTTGGCCGTGGTGGACACCTGGGCGTGTCCCAGCCGTTTGGATATGCTCACGCTGTCCACCCCATTGAAGTACAGCATAGAGGCCATTGTATGCCGGAACGCATGGGGGTTGATGTGCGGGAGATCGTGGCGGCGGCTGAACTTCTTGAGCCAATTTGTCACGCTGTCCGGGTGCATGGGGTTTCCGTTGTCCTGGGCAAAGACAAAGCCCTGGTTTTGGTAGTACTCCCCCAGCCTGAGCCGTTCCTCAGCTTGCCACGCCCGGTAACGCCGGAGAAGCTGCATGGTTTCCGTGGGCAGGGCCACATACCGCCGGGAGCGTTCCGTTTTAGGGCTGCTCTCATAGATGCCCACGTCTGCCCGGTAAAGAATGTTGTTGCAGATAAAAATACGGTTGCCCTCAAAGTCCACCTTGTCCCATTTCAGGCCCAGCACTTCTCCACGTCGTGCCCCTGTAATCAGAAGCAGGTGGACAAGGGTTTTCCATTTCATTGGCTCTTGCTCCAGGGCCTCCCGGATTGCTGCCACCTGTTCCGGCTGGAAGTAGTTCACGTCCTTGTGTTCTGCCTTTGGCAGCGTGGCCCGTGCCGCCACATTGAAGGGAACAAGCCCCTCTTTCACCGCTTGCTCCAGCACTGTGGAGATCAGGCGGTGATACTTTTGGAGGAGGAGGGCATTTACCGCCGCTTCATCACCGCCCGCTCCAATCCCACCGGTTGGTGCCGGTAAACACAGTGAGCCGAACGAAACGGAAAGAATGGCCGGGAGATGTATCCCGGTCATTCTTCGTTCCAGCTTCTTCCCTTGATTGATCCCAGAGAACATGCAAAACCAATATGGCGGCATCTTGCAATTTCATGCGACAAAGAGTATGATGTGGTTAGCTGGTACTAACCATCATTGAGGTGACCATATTGTATGGATGACAACAAGCAGTTTTGGGAGCGGTTTTCACGGCATTACTCTGGTTTCATACGCCGCTCTCAGACAACCTATCAGCAGATCTGCAAAGCAATGCGTCCTTTTCTGAAACGGGACATGGACGTACTGGAGTTGGCCTGCGGAACAGGCCAGCTGTCCGTGCCGCTGTCTCCATGTGTCCGGAGCTGGGAGGCAACCGACTTTTCATCTGAGATGATCCGTCAGGCCAAAAAGCAGGTGCATTCGTCCCGGCTCCATTTCTCCGTCCAGGACGCCACCAAGCTGCCCTACGGGCCGGAGAGCTTCGATGCGGTGGTGATCTCCAACGCCCTCCATGTCATGCCTCACCCGGAAAAGGCCCTGGCGGAAGCCTGGCGGGTTCTGAAGCCGGGGGGATGGCTGTTCGCCCCCACCTTTGTCTGGGGCAAAAGCCGAAGCGCCAGACTCCGGCTCTGGTTCATGGGGCTGTCAGGCTTTCGGGTGTACCATGTTTGGACTGCCGGGGAGCTGATGGCATACCTGTCCGAGCGCGGCTATTCCATCGTTCGCCATCAGCTTCTCGGAAGTTCGTTGGCGCCGCTGTGCTGTCTGATGGCCAGGAAGATCCCGGATGAACGGACTGCGGCACGGCAGACCACCGTCCGGTCCGCACAGCACGATGATCCAAAAGTCAAGAAGGAGTGATAGAACATGTGGAAGTCAACGGAATGATGTGCGGGATGTGCGAGGCCCATGTCAATGACGCCGTGCGCAAAGCCTGCCCGGTCAAAAAGGTGAGTTCTTCCCGGAGCAAAAACCAGACCGTGATCCTCTCTGAAACAGAGCTGGACACGGAGGCTGTTATGAATGCCATTCGCAGCACGGGATATGAGGTCGGCACGATCCAGCAGGAGCCGTACAAAAAAAGAGGACTATTCGGTTGAGTTCCTTGGCGGCAGCGGCCAGAAAAGAGGTGTGAACATGAACACGGCAATGCAGTCGTTTGGATATGGATTAACAGCTTTGCTGTTTTGCATCGCTATTCTTGGCGTGTGCCATAACATCAAAAAAACTGCCCGAAAAGTTTTGAAAAGCCAGCAGCCACATAAGGATGAGCTGCCGTAAGCGTTTGGAGCTATGGAGCAGATGCGCTTGGCGGTGAACTTACACAGCAGGTCGCTCCTGATTTAAAAGCGCAGATCACATAAAATGCGGTGGAGGCCATATCCAGGCTCCACCGCATTTGATATTCCGTGCCAAATGGCAGGTATTCACTTATCGCGTTGCCGCTCGATAGCAAAGTCCGCCAAATTTGCACAGGCTCATTGCCCGTGCGCATCTTCCCGCATTTTCGTTATCTGCTCCAAGTGCGCCTGCACCGCCGCAAAGGATTTTTCGCTGATCACATGCTCGATCCTGCAGGCATCCTCTGCGGCTGTTTTTTCATCCACGCCAAGACCCTTGAGCATTTCTGTCAGTACCGTATGCCGGGTGTACATAGTCTCAGCAATGGCGAGACCTTTTGACGTCAGGGTGATTGCGCCCTCTCCGTCCACCTCCACATAACCGTCTTTTTTTAGAATGGACAGAGCACGGCTGACGCTGGGCTTGGTATAGCCCATTTGTTCTCCCACGTCAATGGCCCGCACAAAGGATTTTGTTTGCCTTAAAATATAAATGGTCTCCAAATACATCTGACCAGATTCATGGATTGCCATACAAGACCTCCATTGGATAAAGCATTTTGATTATTATAGCACAGTCCGGAAAAATGAACCAGCCTGTTTATCGGAAACGGAGATTTTCTTTGCTGAATATAGGTTCCCGCTTGACAATTGATTAGGCATGGTATATTATAGCAGAGGGTTAGATATTGCTAACCTAATTTTTTCGCGGTCTGGTTTCCTATCGCTAACCAGACTGTGGAAAAATGATTAAATCAACTCTGAAAAGGTGATGGATATGACATTGTTGGATGCTCTGGACGGTCAGGAATATATCGTCAAGCAAATCAATACGGACGATGAGGAGCTGAATGCGTTCCTTTTTTCTTTAGGTTGCTATGTGGGAGAGCCGGTGACCGTGGTATCCCACCTCAAGGGCGGCTGCGTGGTTTCCATCAAGGATGGCCGCTACAATATCGACAACCAGCTGGCCTCGGCCATCGAGATATAAGATCTGGAGCACTTATTACGCCCCAGAGCCCCAGATCTAAGGTATTCATTCATGTTTATTCTGCCCAACGGTTAGCGTAGGGCAACCGCTGAGTTGTGAATAAAGTACATCGCACACATAGAAAAGGAGGAAATGTCATGCGTATTGCCTTGACTGGCAACCCGAACTCCGGCAAAACCACCATGTACAACGCCCTCACCGGGCGAAATGAGAAGGTGGGCAACTGGGCCGGCGTGACGGTTGAAAAGAAGGAGCACCCCATTAAGAAAGCCTACTGCAGCGGGACGGAGGATCTGATTGCCGTGGATCTGCCCGGCGCCTACTCCATGTCCCCGTTCACATCGGAGGAAAGCATCACCAGTTCCTATGTGAAGCACGAACACCCCGATGCCATCATCAACATTGTGGATGCCACCAACCTGAGCCGCAGCCTGTTCTTCACCACCCAGCTGCTGGAACTGGGCATCCCCGTGGTGGTCGCCCTGAACAAGAGCGATATCAATGCAAAAAAGCAGACCGTCATTGATGTAGCGTCTCTCTCCGCCAAACTGGGCTGTCCCGTGGTAGAGACCGTCTCCACCGCCGCGGAAGGGCTGAAGGCCGTAGTGGATGCCGCTGTTGCACAAAGCGGTAAAATCCAAAGAGCTCCTTATGTCCAGGGCGACATTGATCTGACTGACAAGAAGGTTGTGGAGGAAGCCGACCGTAAGCGTTTCGCGTTTGTCAATTCCCTGGTCTCCCAGGTGGAGAAGCGGAAGGTCCTCACCAAGGACAAGGGCACGGGGGACGCCATTGACGCCGTGCTGACCAACAAGTTCCTGGGCATTCCCATCTTTGCCGTGGTCATGTTCCTGGTGTTTCAGATCTCGCAGGTCTGGGTGGGGCCGTTTATTGCAGACACGCTGGTGGCCTGGATCGAGACCTTCCAGGGCTACGTCGGCGAGGTGCTGCTGGCTGACGCCAATCCTCTGCTGACCGCGCTGCTGGCCGACGGCATCATCGGCGGCGTGGGCGCCGTGGTGGGCTTCCTTCCCTTGGTGATGATCATGTACTTCCTCATCGCCCTGCTGGAGGACTGCGGCTATATGTCCCGCGTGTCCGTAGTGCTGGACCCCATCTTCAAGAAGGTGGGCCTGTCCGGTAAGTCTGTCATCCCCTTCGTCATCGGCACCGGCTGTGCCATCCCCGGCGTCATGGCCAGCCGCACCATCCGCAACGAGCGGGAGCGCCGGGCCACCGCCATGCTGACCCCCTTCATGCCCTGTGGCGCCAAGATCCCCGTCATCGCCCTGTTTGCCGGTGCCTTCTTTGACGATGCCGGCTGGGTAAGCTTCCTCATGTACTTCACCGGCATCGTGCTTATTTTCCTGGGCGCCCTGCTGGTCAACAAGATTGCCGGCTACAAGAACCGCAAGTCCTTCTTTATCATCGAGCTGCCGGAGTATAAGGTACCCTCTCTCTGGTTCGCCTTCAAGGCCATGTGCGCCCGGGGCTGGGCTTACATCGTGAAGGCCGCCACCATTATTCTGCTGTGCAACACCGCCGTGCAGATCATGCAGACCTTCAACTGGAGCTTTGCCGTGGCGGAGACCGCCGACAGCTCCATCCTGGCCTCCATCGCCCACCCCTTTGCCTATCTGCTGGTGCCCATCGTGGGTGTTCTCAGTTGGCAGCTGGCAGCCGCTGCCGTCACCGGTTTCATTGCTAAGGAAAATGTGGTGGGCACGCTGGCCGTCTGCTTTGCGGGCCTTGAGAACTTCATCGACACCGATGCCCTGGAGATGATGGAGGGCGCTGGCGCCGAGGTGGCGGGCGTCATCGCCATCACCAAGGTGGCGGCTTTGGCCTACTTAATGTTCAACCTGTACACACCTCCCTGCTTCGCCGCCATCGGCGCCATGCACTCTGAGATCAAGAGCGCCAAGTGGCTGTGGGGCGGCATCGGCCTCCAGCTGGGTACTGGCTATACAGTGGGCTTCCTGGTCTACCAGATCGGCACCCTAATCACCACCGGTTCCATTGGCGCCGGCTTTGTCCCCGGTCTTGTCGCTGTAATTGTGTTCGCCGCAGTTCTGGTGTGGCTGTGCCTGAAGGCGGATAAGGATCTGAAGCAGGAGTATGCGCTGAATGGAGCGAGAGCCTGATGATCGACTGTATCGTAATTGGCATTCTTGTGGTAATTATCGCAGCCGCCGCGTTCTATGTCTATAAGGCAAAAAAGAGCGGCAAGAAGTGTATCGGCTGCCCGGATGGATGCTCTTGCAGTTCCAAAAAGGCAGACCAGCATCACTGCTGCTGCAGTACCCATGAGAAATAGAAAAGATGCGGGGGCCTTCCGTTTGGATGGCCCCCGCTAATCATTTCATGCATCCATGAACTTTCCTATTGACAAACACGATGTGATATATTAAAATCAGAACATAAGTTAGCTATCGCTAACCTCCGGGAGAAATCCCGAATATTTTTTGAATATAAGTTAGCTACTGCTAACCATCTGCTTTGGGAGTGACTCACTATACAAGACCGGCTATAAAGGGTTGTCAAGAGAAGATTTCTAAATAGCTGGGGAATAGGGGGTATTGTCACGAAGGACAGCGAAGATGATATTCACCATTTTGCGGGAAACATGTCCCAG
>NZ_NFIH01000016.1 GCF_002161675.1 Pseudoflavonifractor sp. An44 | reverse complement strand
ATCTTGTATGATTGTGACCTTTGTCTCTATACTGACCTTTTGTTTCTGTGGCATAGCAATGCTCCCCCTATGTTTGACAGTGTTTTATTTCACTGTCTCTCATAGAGGGAGCATATCATCCAGCTGGCCGTGCTTTTTTGAGCGAATGGGAGAGTGCGGTGAGCCCACCGGGAGAAATCGCATATTTTATGAACAAACATCACATAACATGTAAACATTAGCACTCTCGCCTTGACAGTGCTAATTGGCGGTGTTATAACATAATTGTTCCAAGAAGAGGGGCTCGAAAGAGCTTCTCCCGCAGGGCATCAATGAATGCAACGAATGGAGGAATGACTTATGTTGCCCAGCATTTTTGGTGAGAATTTGTTTGATGATTTCTTTGGTGATGACTTTGGGATGTTCCCCGTGTGGAACAACGGCCGCAACCCTCTGTACGGCAAGCACGCCAAGAACTTGATGAAGACCGACGTGCGGGAGACCGAGAACAGCTATGAGCTGGACGTGGATCTGCCCGGGTTCAAGAAGGACGAAATCCAGGTGGATTTGAAGGACGGCTATCTGACCATCCAGGCCGCTAAGGGTCTGGATAAGGACGAGGAAGACAAGAAGGGCAAGTACATCCGCCAGGAGCGGTATGTGGGCGCCTGCAGCCGCAGCTTCTACGTGGGGGATGTGGAGCCCCAGGACATCTCCGCCAAATATGAGGACGGTATCCTCAAGCTGTCCATGCCCAAGCATGTGAAGAAGGAGCTGCCCAGAAGCACCACCATTGCCATCGGCTAAACACCAGAAAGACACAGAACACCCCGGAGAACGGAGTTCTCCGGGGTGTTTTTTGCTGTTTAGTGGTTCAGGGTCTCGTGGTTGTGGTAGGCGATCTCCTGCAAATACTTGTACAGGGGCTGGATGTTGTATTTCTTGGGGAACTCGAACTTCTTTTCCGCCACTTCCACGCCGCCGCTGCACTTGAAGTAGGGGGAGGCGATGTAGTGGACATTGATCTCGCTGTCGTCGGCGCCAAAGCCCGCCGTCTCCGCAGAGACGTGGATGATGGTGCTCAGGTTGATGGAATCCACCCGCATTTTCACGCCGGTGGCGCCCTGCTTGTCAAAGTCGATGATGCGCTTGTCGGTGAAGATCACCACGTCCCGGATGAGCCGGAAGCCCATGGCGATGGTCTCGCCGTCCATGAGATACATGCCGAACTCCTGGTTCAGGGCCTCGGGGGAGACCTCGTTGAGGTTGCCAGCCATCCCTTGCAGCATGGAGCCGCCCAGTTTATTGATGAGTCCCATTTGTAAAAACCCCCTTGAGAGGAATTGACGGCGTAGGAGCCGCCTGTGAGGCCATTGTAACAGGCGGAGCGAGTGGGTGTCAACGCAGTCGGCAGGTTTTGCGGTATTGCCACGGTCAAAAGGGCGTATTATAATAAAGCAAACGAAAGGGGGGTGGAGTATGGTTAGGCGGAGAGGACAGGACAAGGGCTGGTTTCAGCTGGATAACGCCGCCATGATGTACTCTGCCATCCAGAGCGGCACCTATTCGGCGGTGTACCGCTTTTCCGCCGTCATGACTCAGGAGGTGGACCCCCAGGCCCTCCAGCGGGCCATTGACCGCACCATGCCCCGGTTCCCCGGCTTCCATGTGAAAATCCGCAAGGGGGTATTCTGGTACTACTTCGAGCCGGACGACACCCCCGGGCCCTTTTTGCAGCCGGACATTCAAAACCCCTGTCAGCCGGTGTATTTTCAGAACAAGGACCAGCTCATCCGGTTTTTCTACTACCGCCACCGCATCTCCATGGAGGTGTTCCACGCCCTGGCCGACGGCGGCGGGGCGCTGGTGCTCTTCAAGACCCTGTTGGCGGTGTACTTGCGGGAGCTGGGGGAGGAGATCCCCAATGAGGAGGGGATTCTGGACGTGGACGAGGCCCCGGACCCCCAGGAGTGGGAGGACGCCTACGCCCGGTACGCCCGGTCCCGGGTGCGGCTGGGCAAGTCCGAGCCCAAGGCCTACCCCTGTACCGGAACCCCGGAGCCCTTCTACACCCTCAACGTCACCATGGGCTTTGTGTCGGTGCAGGCCCTGCGCCAGGTGGCCAAGGGCCATGGGGCCTCCATCACCGAGTATCTGGCCGCTGTGCTCATCCAGTCCATTCTGGCCCGCCAGCGCCGGGAGGGGCGGCGGCGGGAGCTGCCGGTGGCTCTGGCCATCCCCATCAACCTGCGCCCCTATTTTCCCACCCGCAGCATGCGCAACTTCATCCTCACGGTGCGCCCCTCCATTGACCCCGAGCTGGGGGACTACACCTTGGAGGAGATCATCTCCCAGGTGCACCACCACATGCGGCTGCACATCACCCGCCAGGAGATGCAGGGAGTCATCACCTGCAACGTGTTTCTCCAGCGGTTTTTGCCCCTCCAGCTCATTCCGGTGCCAGTGAAGAACTTTGCCGTGGACTTAGGGTACCGTCTGGCGGGCAACCGCCCCTACTCCACCACGTATACCAACCCCGGGGCCTTCCGGGTGCCCAAAGAGATGGAGCCCCACATCCAGCACATGGAGGTGGTGCTGGGCCAGTCCTACACCCCCCGGGTGAACTGCGCCTCCATCAGCTACGGGGACATGATGGAGATCACCTTTGCCGGGACGGTGAAGGAGACGGACGTGGAGCGGGACTTTTTCCGCACGCTGGTACAGGATGGGCTCCACGTGAAGATTACATCCAATCGAAGGGAGTGAAATCAGGCCATGTCATACTGTGTCAACTGCGGGGTGGAGCTGGACAAGGACGCTGCCAAGTGTCCCCTGTGCCAGACCCCGGTGGTCAACCCGGTGTGTCCGGTGGACACCACCATTCCCCCCAATTTCCCCGTGGAGCGGCGGGAGGTGGAGCCGGTGAATCACAGAGAGGTGGCGGTGCTGCTCTCCGCTCTGTACGGGGTGGTGGGCCTGTGCTGTGTGGTGCTCAACCTGCTGTTTTGGTGGCGGGGGATGCCCTGGTCCGCCATTGTGGCGGGGGCCTGTGCCATGCTGTGGGTGTGGACGGTGCTCCCCTTGCTGCTGCGCTCGTTGCACTCCATCTTCCTGGTGGGGCTGGACCTGCTGGCGGTGGCGGGCTTCCTCTGGGTCATCGCTATGGCGGTGCATGGGGGCAGCTGGCTGGGACGGCTGGCCCTGCCCATCTGGTGGGGGTGCTCGGTGGTCATCCTGTTTTTGTGGTATATTCTCCCCCTGCGCTCCATTTTGAGCCGGTGTATGCTGGTGCTGGGCAGCTGCGTGGTGCTGATGCTGTGGCTGGAGCTGTGCATTGACCTGTTTTTGGGCGGCTATCGGCCCATGTGGTCCCTGGTGGTGGCGGTGGTGGGGGTGACCCTCATGGTGCCCCTGCTCATCATCCGCTATCGGCCGGATTTGCGCCGGGAGGTACGGCGGAGATTCCACTTCTAAAAATAAATCCCGAAATATGAGGCCTCAGCAGCGTTTTCTCCAAGGAGGAAACGCTGCTTGTGCCAAGAGGGCGAAGTTATAGAGAAAAAACTTGTACTTGAGGTGTCTTATGGCAATTCCAAAGTTAAACTATCAGGACATCGTGGAGGCTTTAAAATACATTGATGTCCATAAAGTCCCTTCCAATCATCAAAGTGTGAGATATGAGCTGATTGGAGAGAATGGGAAGAAATATCCCCCCAAATATGTGATTGCTGTGGCAAATCACCTGGCCAACGGGGGAGAAATTTCCACCGCGACGTTCCATGGCTCAGAGGCCAGGGCGTTTTTGCTGAAACAGGGCTTCCGGGTGGATGTAAAGCAGCAGACCTACCAGCTCACCATCACCGCAGAGGAGGTCACCTCCACAGATGAGGAGTTTTCCATGGAGGAATTGGGTTTGGGGGACTACTATAGGCCGCTGGAAGTGTACTTTCAAAGGGCAGATGGACGGCGAATTACAAGAAAACGAAAAAAAGCAGAGCAGAGAAATTCCAATATGACGTTGCCACGTCTGGCCTGTCAGGTGTTTGAGAAACAGCTACAGGCCTTGTCTATGGAAGAAAAACAAAATTTTCCGATCTGTCAATATAAGCCCACTCATATGATGATTTGCGGCATTTATCCCAGTGTGGAGGAGTTCAAAAGATACCGGAATACATATGAATATCTAGTATATCACTGTAATAACGGTGAGAAGTTTGTGTTCTATCGCTGGAATATCTTCTCAACCCTCCTCTTTGTGCAGGAGTGTCTGAAGCGATTTGGAGCACCGGGAGATGAGTTCGTGCTTCGGTATCGGGAAAAGGATGAGAAAGAGCTTGCTTTGCCTTCCGGCGGAGGGGAACAGCAAGAAACAATCGTTCCTCCAGGGCCGGGGTATCAAAATCCCTATTCCTCCATGCTGTTGGAGTCGAAAAACGTCATCTTTCGAGGGGCTCCCGGCACTGGAAAGTCCTATTTGGCCCGGTCCATGGCCGCCGATATCATCAGCAACGGGGAGACAAGTGACTATAACAGACTGACGCCAGAGCAGAGAAAGCAGGTGGAGTTTGTACAGTTCCACCCCAGCTATGACTACTCCGACTTTGTGGAGGGCCTCCGGCCCAAGGTAAATGAGGACGGTTCCATGGGCTTTGAGCTTCAAGATGGCGTCTTTAAGAAGTTTATTTCCCGGGCCCGAAAGAACTATGAGGACTCCCAAAAGCCCAAGGAGGTCATCCAGAAAGAGGTATCTGCACAGGACGCCATGGAGAACTTCTTTTCCAGCATCGAGCTGGACGGGACGCGCTTTCAAACCATCAGCGGAAACGAGTTCTATATTACCAGTGTGGACGATCAGCATGTGCAGGTCTCCATTCCTGGTAATGCCACAGTGAAGCGGCTGCGTCTTAACATCGACGAGATTAGCAGCATGCTGGAGTCTGGCCAGAGATTTGAGAAAATCAAGGATGTGACCAACTTTTTTGGAAAGCGGTTTGCCACACAGGAATTTTCCTATGACTTTGCCATTTATAAGGCCATTCAGGCAACCAAGTATACGGCCTCCAAGCGGGTGCCTGGGCAGGAAGCACTGAAAAAGTATGTGTTTATCATGGATGAAATCAACCGTGGCGAGATATCCAAAATTTTTGGCGAGCTGTTTTTTGCCATAGACCCCGGCTACCGTGGCAGAGCGGGGGAGGTTTCCACCCAATATGCAAATCTCCATGCGGACCCCGACGAGAAGTTCTTTATCCCCGAGAATGTCTACATCATTGGAACCATGAACGACATTGACCGATCGGTGGATAGCTTTGACTTTGCCATGCGGCGCAGGTTCCGGTTTGTGGAGCTGAAAGCGGACGAATGCCTGGATATGCTGGATCAGTTGGAGGATGAAGTGCTGGAGGCCGAGGCGATTCGGCGCATGTCGGCCCTGAACCAGGAGATTGTCAAGGTGGAGGACCTGAACGAAAACTATCAAATCGGCGCTGCCTATTTCCTCAAATTAAAGACTCTGACCTTTGATCAACTGTGGACCGATTATCTCCAGCCCCTGCTGCAAGACTACATCCGGGGAATGTACGACGAGGAGAGTATCATGCAGCGGTTAGCCAAGGCATACGGCTACCAACAGCCAGATGGTGAGAAGAGCGATGAAGCCGCTGAAAATTAAGGACAATACCTCCACCAGGAAAGAGGCCTTTTCGGACATCCCGCTGCTTACCAAAAAAATTGCAGATAAGACCCTCAAACAGCTGGAATACGAGGGAGTTTTTGTCTTTCCTGCGGTGATGGAAGATGCAGAGGATATGGTGGCCGATCAAATGGTGCTACAAAGCGTCAATGACTGCTATTGTTCCGGGAATGTGATGGGCTATCTGGGGTGTGGGAATCAGAGACTGGTGATAGAATCCCGTTTTTCCACATCTCGTCACGACTATTTCTTTCAATATTTGCTGGATCGTGTGCTGGATTTTCCCAACTTGGTAAACTTAGAAACCGATGCGGATCATGAAAATAAACTGTTCCAGTTCCTTCTGTTTCTCTTTCCACACTATCTGAGGACTGCAATGCGGAAGGGAATTTACAAAACCTATATCCACAATCCGTACAATGACAGCCATATCAAAGGAGCTATTGATATTGCCAGGCATATTAAGAGGAATACACCCTTTACCGGACGTGTGGCCTATAACCAGAGGGAGTATTCCTACGACAATGGATTGATGGAGTTGGTACGGCATACCATCGAATACATTCGCAAGAAACCCTATGGACGAGGAATCCTGGCAAAGGTGAAGGATGAAGTCCAGATGGTGGTGGACGCAACGGCCCGCTACCAACCCTATGATCGGGGAAAACTGATTGCCGAAAATAAGCACAACATCGTCAGACACGCCTATTATCATGAATACCGGGCCTTGCAGCTCCTGTGCCTGTTGATTTTGCAGCATCAGAAACATCAGATTGGCAGCGGGTCACGGCAGGTGTATGGAATTTTGTTTGATGGTGCATGGCTGTGGGAGGAATATGTCAATACCCTCATCCAGGAGCGGTTTTACCACCCCATGAACCGGAGCAGGGAGGGTGCTCAGCGACTGTTTGCCGGAAACAGTGGTTGGATTTACCCTGATTTTATTGGCAGAGACAGAAAACATCGTGTGATTGCAGACGCAAAATACAAGCCGTCCACCAATATCGGGAACCGAGACTATTTGCAGCTGTTGGCCTATCTGTTTCGCTTTGAGGCCCAAAAAGGATTTTATCTCTATCCCGAGGCAGACCAGAACAAAGACGTGGTTCTGCACATGAACCGGGGCTGTACCTATGAGAGAAACGTCCAGCCGAGAGAGGACGTGACGGTGGTGAAACACGGCCTGAAGATTCCACAGAATGCAGAGAATTACCAGAGCTTTGTGGAGCAAATGAAGGTAAGCGAACAAGAATTTCGACAAGTGCTGTTTGCGGAATATACTTGAAACACAAGACCCCCGGCGGCTCAAGAATTGAGCCGCCGGGGGTTTCCTCATGGGTGAATGCGTTGGAGAAGGGCCTGGGCCCGGGGGTGCTCCCGCAGCCAACTGAGGTCCGGGTCCTGCTCCAGCTGGCCCAGCAGCAGGGCCCGCAGTTCTCCGGGCTGGAACTCCTTGGCCTGGGGGGCCATGCGGCGGTACAGCACCGTGTCCCCCAGCTGCCAGGGCTGCTCCAGGGTCTCCAGCATCTGCTCCAACCGGGTGAGGGCCTCCTGGGCGTCCCGGTTGTGCACCGCCACCTGCCACAGGGCGGTGTACTGGTGGTACGGCCACAGCGCCAGAGCCTGGGCCAGGGCCTGGGAGGTTTCCGCCACGGAGCGGGCGGCGGGATTAACTGCAGTTAAATAGATAAAAATGCAGGCGCTCCAGGATTCCCCTAGCCATTTGGGCTGGTGGGAAGTTGGGGGGCCTGCATTTGATATAGACGCATTTTTGATCTTAACAAGTATGTGAAGGAATTAGACTAAGATATGTGTGAGCTAGCTGTCTTTGTTTGGGTGTAACTTTAGAGTGAGTAATATTGCGCAAAGCGGCCCACTGCTGTTGTTCTAAAAAGATGTAGCGGCAATGAGACATGCGAGCGGCTAGCCCACTGAGTGTGTATGGCCGCCCATCGGGCCGCTGTTTTGTTATCAGCTTATGGAAGATTTCCTCTGTGGCTGCATGAACTTGGGTTGAGTCTGTCCATAGAATAGAATTTAAATTTGGAAAAAATTCCACAAAAAAACCTTTACCACAATATCGAAGATGATAGTTTAACTGGGCATCCGTCATAATAGGATACTCTCCTTATTTCTTTGTTGGAAAACTTGCCAAATGGAAAGGGCATTTAATCGTAACGCTGTAAAAAATCCGCCACGTGCTCCATGGCCTCCCCAGCGCTTTTCAGAGGGAACATCTGGAACACGTGCCACATGTCCGGCCAGGTGCGGATGACGCAGGGCACTTCCGCCTCCCGCAGCTTTTGAGCCAGGGCGGTGGAGTCGTCCCGGAGGATTTCCCGCTCTCCCACGTGGATGAGGGTGGGGGGAAAGCCGTGGAGATCGGCAAACAGGGGGGACAGGTGCGGGTCGCTCCAGTCGGTCTGAGGGGCGTAGGCGGAGCGCACCGCCTGGATGTAGTTCATGGTGAGCATGGGGTCTAAGTCCCGGGCGCTCTGGTAGGACTCCCCGGAGGCGGTGAGGTCGGTCCAGGGGGAGAAGAGCACCAGCCGCCCGGGTAGGAACCGCCCGGACTCTTTCAGCTTCAAGGTCAGTTCCAAAGCCAGGTTGCCCCCGGCGGAGTCCCCGGCCACAATGACGTCCCGGGCGCCATACCCCAGGTGCATCAGGTAGTCCCAGGCGGTGAGGGCGTCCTCTAAGGCGGCGGGGTAGGGGTGCTCCGGGGCCAGACGGTACTGGAAGGCCAGGGTCTCACAGCCGGTGGCGGCGGATAGTTTGGCCGCCAGCACCCGGGCGTAGCCCAGATTGCCGCTGGTGTAGCCGCCGCCGTGGCAGTAGAGGATGACCCGCCGCCGCTGGTGGCCCCGCTCGGGGCGCACCCAGGCCATGGACATCTGGTGGTGGGTAAAGGGCTCCCAGCTAAAGCCGATGGGGGGAGAGGCCAGCCGCCCCAGCACCTCCTGGCCTCTGCGCTGACGGTTCAGGTCGGCGGGGTCCATGGAGTCGGGGGAGGTGGCGGAGTGGATGGTTTTCAAAGCGGACATCATGCCTTCGGTAATCCGCTTATTCAGACGCTCGGCGCGCTCCCGGGGGAGCAGGGAGTGGTATTTCATATAAAGGGACCTCCAGGTATCAGGGGTGACGGGCGGACAGGGCGGTGATGAGGTCGCCGATGCCGTCCACAATGAGGCCGATGCCAAAGACCATGATGACCATCTGGGCGGCCTGGAAGGGGTTGACGATGAGTACCAGACCCACGATGAGGGGCACCAGAGTGGAGATGACGCAGAAGGCCAGGCCGGGGGCGTGGTCCTGGATGGCCGCCAGCATCAGGGGCAGCTTTCCCACCCCGTCCATGAGCAGCAGAGCGCCCAGCACGAAGGGGAGAAAGGAGAGAATCACATGGGGGCGGAAGAGGGCGAACAGGGCGAAGAACAGGGGTAAAACGGTGAGAAACAGGTCGCCTCCGAAGGACTGGCCCACTTTCCGGCCCTGGAGGTAGCGGATGAGGTGGGGAATGGCGTACACCACACAGCCGATGGCCAGGGCCCAGACAAAGGCGGTACCCACGGCGGCGGGAAAGAGGACCAGGGGCAGGCCCAGGGCGATGTAGAGCACCGCCATGCCCACCGAGGCGTTGCGGGACCAGAAGTAGTTGAACATAGTATGACCTCCTCAATGGCCCGCAAACGGGCGGGCCGCAGATCTGAGTTCATTGTACCACATCCACCTGACAAGGGCCAGGGAAGAATGGTGCAATTCTTTGTCTCTGACCTGAGGGGCTTGCTCTCCTCCGATTTCTCAGGCGGAAACCAGCGCCCCTGGCAGGGACGCTCCGCTTTCCCCAATTTCTCCGCGATGAGAAATTGGGGAAAGAATCGCCAAAGGCGGGGCCTTCCCCCGCCTTGTGGAATCCACCCCGCGGTACTGGATGCCCCTGCGTTCTCCTTGTTTCGGCCCTTGGCCTGGTGGGGTCACATGGATGGCGTGGAAATTCTACAGAAAGTACCTACTTCTCTGGCAGACAATGCTTCTGTCCCCAGGGCCTTACCCTGGTGAGCCGCTGTTCCCAGCGACCGGAAGCTAGGCTCCCGGCGGCGGGAACGCCGCTTGGCCAGGATAGGCCCGGACGTGGAAATTGCCTGGCTATAGGGCCAGCTGCCCAAGGTTGCCTGGTGTGGTGGCAGCGACAGGAGCCACAGCAAGGGTGACGGGACGACCATAGACTTGACGCACGTCAGCCTCGTACCCCAGGGGGGTACTTAGGGGGGAACGCCCTAAGCGGGTTTTGGTTTCTTTTGCCCGCTCAAAAGAAACCCCCAGCGGGGAGCGTCCCCACCAGGCCGGAGGGCTGGAACAAAGAAATAAGAGAAGGGGAAACTTTTTCCCCAGTGTGCCGAAAAACCAAAGGGGCCGCTGCATGGTGCAGCGGCCCCAGAAGATTATTCAGCGCACATATCAAGGATAATGTGGGCAAAGAGCTTGGCCGACAGCATCAGGTCGGCGATCTTCACCCGCTCGTCCGCCCCGTGGAGGTGGGTGTCAAACCCGGGCATGGTGCAGCCGAAGGCCACGCCGCCGGGAATCTCGTGGACGTAGGTGCCGCCGCCGGTGGACAGGCACTCGCCCTTTTGTCCAGTGTACTCCTCGTACCGCTTCAGCAGCGTCTGCACGAAGGGGGAGTCGGCGGGGGTGTGGTGGGCCTCCTCCTGCTCACCTTCAAAGGTGAAGCCACTCGTTTCAAAAGCGGCCCGGGCCACGTCCTCACAGTTTTCCTTGGTGGCGCACAGGGGCACCCGGGAGTCAAAGCGGCCGGTGAGTCCGGTCTCGGTGACCTCCAGCAGGGTGAAAGCCACGGTCAAATCCCCGGCGATGGGCTCGGACTGGGCGATGCCCAGGGCCCGCCCGTGGTAGTCCCCGTGGGGAAGCAGGGTGTTGAGCTGGTTCAGGGCCTCCTTGCAGGGACCCTCGGCCAGAGGCAGGGCGCACAGCAGGGCGATGAGGCCGGTGACGGCGTTGTTGCCCCCCTCAGGCCAGGCGGCGTGGCTGCCCTCGCCTTTGGCGTGGATGACGGTGCAGCCGTCCTGGCTGGTGCAGGTGAAGGTGATGCCGGTGCGGGCGGTGATGTCCCGGGCGAAGGGGTGCACGTCGTGGAGGGTGAGCCCCTCCACCGCTGCCTCAGCGTCGCCGGGGAGCACGTTGATGCGGAAGCCGCCGTGGAGCCACTTCACCCGGGGCAGAGCCTCCTGGACGGGCCAGGAGCGGGAGAAGGTGGGCTTTAAGCCGCCCTTCTCGGTGTTGATGACGGGGTAGCCGGAGTCAGGGGAGAAGGTGGCGGGGGCGAAGGGGTGGCGGGCAAAGTACCAGGCGATGTCCCCGGAGCCGCTCTCCTCGTTGGTGCCCATGATGAGGCGGCAGTTGGACTTCAGGGGCACACCCAGGTCCTTCACCGCCTTCATGGCCAGCAGGGAGGCCACCACAGGGCCCTTGTCGTCGTCGGTGCCACGGCCATAGATGAGGCCATCTACCACCTTGGGCTGATAGGGCTGGGTGACGGTCCAGCCCTCGCCGGGGGCCACCACGTCCAGATGGCCCAGAATGTGCAGGGCGTCTTCCTTGTCGCACAGGTCGGCGGTGCCCACGTAGCCCTCGTGGTTTTGGGTGATGAGGCCCCACTCCTGGGCCAGCTTCAGGCCCTCTTCCAGCGCGGCGGCGGGGCCGGGGCCGAAGGGAGCGCCGGGCGCGGGCTCGCCCTCCACGCTGTCAATGGACACCAGGCGGCACACGGCGTCCACCAGCATGTCCTGCTTGTCCTGAAAATAAGCTTCTAACTGTTCACGATACATGATGTATGATCTCCTTATGTAAACGAATGTATAACTATTCCACATTGTAGTCCACCGAGGCGGAAAAAACAAGGGAAGAAAGGGGGATTATTCCTCCTCGCTGTGCTCGGCCAGCTCGCCCAGGTACTTGTACACCGTGTACCGGGACACCCCCAGGTGCTTGGCCACATAGGGCACGGATTTGCGGAAGGAGAAGGCGTTTTTCTGCTCCAGCATGGCAATCATGCGCAGGCGGTCCTTCTTATTCAGAGCGTCCACCGGCTTGCCCAGGGCGGCCAGGCACCGCTCGAAGAGGTCGGCCAGCTGCTTGGAGTCCCCCTCCTGCCACAGGGCGGACTGCAAGTCCGAGCTGGCGCTCATCAGGTCCACCAGAATGCGGTTGGCAAACACCAGAGAGGTGTAGTCGAAGTTGATGCCCAGGGCCAGGTTGTAGTCCTCGCCGATCATGTGGAAGGTGGAGGATTTGGTCTGGCGTCCGTCGGGGGTGGTGGCGGCCAGGTTGACAAAATCCGTCACCGAGGAGTCGGCATCCAGCTCCAGGCCGATGCCCAGGATATCCATGGTGGAGCCCACCTCTCGGCCGGAGACATGGCCGTTATAGATGGACAAAATGGGATGGGAGGGGACTCCCATGTCGTGCACCAGCGTCTCACAGGAGGAGCCGAACATCTCGGCAATGCCCCGGGCGGTGCGGTCTAAAAATTCAAAGGCTTCATCTCTCGTCATATGGAAGCCCTCCTTCTTTACAAACTGTCAACCTTTATTGTACTAAATCGCGGCCAAGTTGGCAAGGGGAAACTGCCCTCAAGTCTCCACCTCAAATTAAAATTCGTGCCACTGTGGGGCACACCATACTTATTCACTATTCATTTTTCATTATTCATTAAAACCCGCCCCGGCGGAGTACAACGTTTGCACTCTGCCGGGGCGGGTTTCTCATTCTCCCATAAAACGGGACAAAAACTCCCGGGTCCGGGTCTGCTTGGGGTTGGTGAACACGTCCTTGGGGTCGCCCTGCTCGCAGATGACTCCATCGGCCATGAACACCACGTGGTTGGACACGTCCCGGGCGAAGGCCATCTCGTGGGTCACCACCAGCATGGTCATGCCCTGGGAGGCCAGGTCCCGCATGACGGAGAGCACCTCGCCCACCATCTCCGGGTCCAGGGCGGAGGTGGGCTCGTCGAAGAGCAGCACCTCCGGCTCCATGGCCAGGGCCCGGGCGATGGCCACCCGCTGGCGCTGGCCGCCGGAGATCTGCCGGGGGCGGGCGTTGATGTAGGGGGCCATGCCCACCTGCTCTAAGTACTTCATGGCGTTTTCCTTGGCCTCGGCCTTGGACTTTTTCAGCACCTTCACCTGGCCCACCATGCAGTTTTCCAGCACGGTCATGTTGTTGAACAGGTTGAAGGACTGGAACACCATGCCCACCTGGGAGCGGTAGCGGCAGGGGTTAAAGCCCCGGGCGGTGATGTTCTCCCCGTGGAAGAGGATGTCTCCGGCGGAGGGGGTCTCCAGGAGGTTGATGCACCGCAGCAGGGTGGACTTGCCCGAGCCGGAGGCGCCGATGATGGAGGTCACGTCTCCGGGCCGGACGGTGAAGTCGATATCTTTCAGCACCTGGTGGCTGCCAAAGGACTTGGACAGGTGCTTGACTTGTAAAATGGCGTCGCTCATATTACCGCTCTCCTCTCGTGCTGCCGTTGCGGTCCCGCTGTTCCTTGCTGTGCTCGTCAAAGGGCGTGCCCCGGTTGGGGTGGCTGTAGGTCCCGGCGGCCATGGTCAGGGCATCCACCTGCACCAGCTCGTAGTTGTCCGAGCCGTCCATGCGCTTCTCAATGAGGCGCAGCAGGGCGGAGGCAATGAGGGTCATGGTCAGGTAGCCGATCATCTCGATGGCGGCGGAGGGGAAGTACATGTTGTTCACGCCCACGATGTAGCGGTGGAAGGCGAAGAACTCGGTGAAGCTGATGATGAACATCACGGACGTATCCTTGATGTTGATGATGAAGTTGTTGCCGATCTGGGGGATGATGTTGCGGATGGCCTGGGGCAGAATCACCGAGGTCATGGTCTGGAAGTGGTTCATGCCGATGGCCCGGGCGCCCTCAGTCTGACCGGGGTCAATGGAGATGATACCGCCACGCACCGACTCGGCCATGTAGGCGCCGGTGTTGATGGACACCACGATGATGGAGGCCAGCCAGATGCCGGAGGAGCCCCGGAAGGCCACCGAGCCATTGGTGAAGTAGGGCAGGCCATAGTAGATAAACACCGCTTGCAGCACCATGGGAGTACCGCGGAATACCTCCACATAGATGCGCACCAGGGCCCGAATCACCTTCAGGATGACCCGCTTGGGCAGGGGGTCCTGCTTGGCGTAGGGGATGGTGTTCAGAATGCCGCACACCAGGCCGATGATACAGCCAATGACGGTGGCGGCCACGGCCAGCACTAGGGTGTTCAAGATGCCCTTGAGGTAGCCGGTGTGGTACTCACTCCACAGCTGGGCCATGTCGTGGCCCAGCTTGACAAAGAGGTTGGCGTCGGTGTCGTCGGTGGCGGGCTGGGCAGCGATGGCCTGGTCCATGATGGCGTCAAAGTCCTCCGCTGTGAGCTGGGAGAGCACGGCGTCCATGGCGTCCTTGAGCTGGGTGTTGCCCTTCTTCACGGAAATGCCGATGTTCACGTTCTCCGCCCGCTCAGCCTCGGTCTCAAACTGGAAGTCCCCGTCGGTGCCGGAGAAGTCCAGCACCACCAGGTTGTCGTCCTTGGCGGCGGCGCCCTTGGCGGTGGGCATGTCGGTGCAGATGAAGTCGGCCATGCCGGTTTGCAGCTGCATAATCATGGCAGGGGCGTTGTCGGCGGGGGACAGGATGTTGGCGTCGGGAATCTGGGGCAGACAGGAGTCATACCAGATGGTGCCGGACTGGGCGGTGCAGATGCCCCCGGCCAGGTCGGCAATGGAGGTGGCGGAGGCGTAGGGGCTGTCCTTGGAGGTCAGGCACACGATGGTGGCGTAGTAGTAGGGGCCAGCCATGTCCACTTCCTTCATCCGGTCGGCGGTCATGGACTGGCCGGCGATGTTGGCGTCCATGGTGCCCGCCTGGACGGCGGGGGTCAGGGAGTCCCAGGAGCTGGACACCACTTCCAGCTCCCAGCCGTAGGCCTCACAGATGCGCTTGGCGATCATCACGTCATAGCCGTTGGCGTAGGACCCGGACACGTTGGAGATGGGCACGGCTCCGTTGGAGTCGTCCATCTGCATCCAGTTGTAGGGGGCGTAGGCGCACTCCATACCCACGGTGAGCACGCCGTCCTCCAATCCGGGGATGGTGGAGGTGTCCACGTCGGTGAAGTCGGGGACGTCGGGGACGTCCGCGGCCGGTGCCTGGCTGGCAGAGGTGTTGGAGCCGGAGTCCGAAGGGCTGGCGGTACAGGCCGCCAGGGACAGCACCAGCGCCACCGCCAGGAGCAGGGCAAAGAGTTTCTGTTTCATGGGGGTTCCTCTCTCCTTCTTTTTTCGAATAAACAAAAAGACCATGAACCGCGTGATGCGATCATGGTCAACAAACCCCCGCCCACGAGAGGGACGGGAACTTTTGGCTTGCCATGATAGCGCTTCACACCAGGGGGTGTGACAGTCCGCCGGGTATTTCCCGACGACCCAGGCACAAAGCGGGTGGAAGCCCCTTTGCCCTTCGGCGGTGACACCTCGCACCCCACGCCCTTCCAGGCTCATGTGGGGCACCCATTGGCACCGCGCCTCTATCAGTGGTTCATTTTGGCGGTATTATATCTCCCCCGGGCAGAATTGTCAACCAATCCGAAGATTTTTGGCAAACCTGCCCGGGGGAGTGGAGGGGGGACAGAGAAACTATAGGGAAATTCCCATTATTTCAGGGCGTTTCCCCGGCGTTTGGCGATGCCCACCACGATGGAGGACAGGGCAAACAGGGCGATGGCGTTGGGGATGACCATGAGGTTGTTGAACAGGTCGGTGAGGCCCCAAACCAGGTCGTTGGACATGGTGGTGCCCAGGAAGATGAACACCAGGGCCAGCACCCCGTAGACGGGGGCGGCCTTTTTGCCGAAGAGGTACATCACGTTGATCTTGCCGAACAGGTTCCAGCCCAGCACGGTGGAGAAGGCGAAGAAGAACAGGCAGATGGCCACGAAGATGGCCCCGAAGTGGGCGCCGAACACGGTGCCGAAGGCGGTCTGGGCCAGGTTGGCGCTGTTGAGGGTGGCGGTGACGTCCCCCACATAGCCGCCGGCCAGGGGGCCGTCGGAGGTGTACAGGGTGGAGATGACCACCAGGGCGTTGAGGGTGAGCACCACGAAGGTGTCGATAAACACGCCCACCATGGCCACCACGCCCTGCTCATGGGGGTCTTTCACGTTGGCCTGGGCGTGGGCGTGGGGGGTGGAGCCCATGCCCGCCTCATTGGAGAACAGGCCACGCTTGGCGCCCTGGCTGACGGCGGTTTTGATGGCGTAGCCAAAGCCGCCGCCGATGATAGCCTGGGGCTGGAAGGCGTAGCGGAAGATCATGGCGAAGGTCTCGGGCAGGTAGGCGATGCGGGCCACCAGCACCGCCACAGCGCCCAGCAGGAAGATGGCGGCCATGATGGGCACCAGCTTCTCGGTGACGGCGGCCAGACGCTGCACGCCGCCCAGGAAGATGAAGGCGCAGATGACCACCAGCACCACGCCCATCACCCAGGAGGGCACGCCAAAGGCGGTCTGGAAGGTGGAGCCGATGGAGTTGGACTGGACCATGCAGCCCATAAAGCCCAGGGCCAGGATGATGGCCACGGCGAAGAACCCGGCCAGAAACTTGCCGAAGGCGCCCCGGAAGGCGGTGGTGATGTAGTACACCGGGCCGCCGTGGATGTGGCCGTCCTGGTCAATGACCCGGGTGTGGATGGCCAGGGTGGCCTCGGCGTAAATGGTGGCCATGCCGAAGAAGGCGATGATCCACATCCAGAAGATGGCCCCGGGGCCGCCGGTGAGGATGGCGCCGGAGGCGCCCACGATGTTGCCGGTGCCCACCTGGGCGGCGATGGCGGTGGCCAGGGCCTGGAAGGAGCTCATGCCCTGGGCCTGGGCCCCGCCCCGCAGGGACAGGTTGCCAAAGACCTTTTTCATGCCCTCGCCAAAGCAGCGCACCTGCACAAACCGGGTGCGGATGGAGTAGAACAGGCCAACGCCAATGAGCAGAAACACCAGAATGTAGCTGGATAGGTAGTCATTTAAGGCGTTGACCACGGGTAAAAGTGCGGCTTCCAATTGCTGAACCATGTTGAATCCTCTCCTCGAGCTGTTTTTGACAAAACAAAAACAGGTTGCGGATGGAATACTCCGCAACCTGAGGAAATGACGGTGCTGGCACCGACTCCCCAACGGGGGAGCGGGTGCGTCGGCGTATGATTTCCTCTGTCCTTTTGCCTGAGAGATTGGCGGGAACCAGCGGTCCCCACGTTGCACCTTCGGCACTCATTGCTGAGCTTCTCCAGAGTTACATCCACGTACAGTCCTCACCCCGTGTCCCGGGGAACCTGAGAGTGTCACTCCTTCGGTAGGCCGACCCTGGCCTTTTCCTGCACGCTTCGTCTGCTTTTGTTTTGTTGTGATGGACATTATACCGCCACATGCGGACAGTGTCAAGGGGAATTTTGTACAGTAAAGTGGTGCATAAAGGGGTGGGAATTTAGATGCACCTCCAGGCGCAGAGCACCCCCGGTGCAGGGGGAGCTGTCTGCCGCTAGGCAGACCCGTCGAACCGCCCCTGTTTCAGGCTTGCCAGCCGGGGTTTGCTCCGCAGGGTGGCTTTCTCAGCGATGAGAAAGCCACCAAAGAATCGCCAAAGGAGGGGCCTTCCCCCTCCTTGTGGAATCCACCCCGCTTTTCTGGGCTGTGAGGAGTTGCTTCCCAGGCCGGGCCGAAGGGCGTTTGCCATACCAAGAGGGAAAGCAGCGCTTCTCTTTTTGGTCGCTGCTGGGGTGGTGCGCCATTCTCTTGTTTTCGGCCCTACCTGTGGCGCACCCCGGCCGACGGCGGCCGGGCGAGGCCGCTCCCCCAGACCTGAGGCCCTGGTGGAAGGAGCGGGAACTGCCAGCGGAGCAGAAATTGCCCAGAGATATGCCCAGCCATCCAACCAGCCCCACCAGGCCCAGGGCCGACTTGAGCCTCGACCCGGTACAAAACATAAAAACATGGGGTTTCCAAAGGGATCTCCCTTTGGTGGGTCTTTGGTTACTTTCTGCCCATCAGAAAGTAACCCCAGCGGAGCGAAAAACAGGCTGGCAGGGTCTAAACTCACCTCAGACAGAGGGACAAGCCCACCCACACGCCCCAGTCAGGGGGCTTTTGGGTGGGGCAACGCCCAAAACATACTGAAATTTCAATTTCCTCTTTTTTCTCGTGGGGGAGTATGGTATACTACATAAGTTAAAATGGGTTTTTCTACCCAAGCACTGAACCAGAAAGGAAGCGCGCAACATGGGTTTGTTTACGAAAATATTTGGCACCCCGTCCCAACGGGCGGTCAAGGCGCTCACCCCCCTCGTGGATAAAATTGAGGCCCTGGAAGAGGAAATGAAGGCCCTCACCGACCAGCAGCTGCGGGCAAAAACCGACGAGTTTAAGGCCCGTCTGGCCAACGGCGAGACGCTGGACAACATCCTCCCCGAGGCCTTTGCCGTGTGTCGGGAGGCAGACTGGCGTGTCCTGGGTATGCGTCCCTATCGGGTGCAGCTCATCGGCGGCATCATCCTCCACCAGGGCCGTATCGCTGAGATGCGCACCGGTGAAGGTAAGACCCTGGTGGCCACCCTGCCCGCCTACTTAAACGGCCTGTCCGGCAAGGGCGTGCACATCGTCACCGTCAACGACTACCTGGCCAAGCGTGACTCGGAGTGGATGGGTAAGGTGTACCGATTCCTGGGCCTGTCTGTGGGTCTGGTCATCCACGGCGTGGATAAGGAGGCCAAGAAGAAGGCCTACGCCGCCGACATCACCTACGGCACCAACAACGAGTTCGGCTTCGACTACCTGCGAGACAACATGGCCATCTACGGCAAGGAGCTGGTGCAGCGTGGCCACAACTTTGCCATCGTGGACGAGGTGGACTCCATCCTCATCGACGAGGCCCGTACCCCTCTGATCATCTCCGGTCAGGGCGAGAAGTCCACCCAGCTCTACCAGCTGGTGGATAACTTCGTGGCCCGTCTGACCTGCCAGCGGGTGGCCTCCGTGGACGCCAAGGAGGAAGAGGACGTCAACATCGACGCCGACTACATCGTGGACGAGAAGGCCCGCACCGCCACCCTCACCGCCCGTGGCGTGGCCAAGGCCGAGCAGCAGTTCAACCTGGAGAACCTGTCCGACCCCGAGAACACCACCCTGTCCCACCACATCAACCAGGCCATCAAGGCCCGTGGCGTCATGCGCCGGGACATTGACTACGTGGTGAAGGACGGCGAGGTCATCATCGTCGACGAGTTCACCGGCCGTCTCATGTACGGCCGCCGCTATAACGAGGGCCTGCACCAGGCCATCGAGGCCAAGGAGCACGTCACCGTGGCCCACGAGTCCAAGACCCTGGCCACCATCACCTTCCAGAACTACTTCCGCCTCTACGACAAGCTGTCCGGTATGACCGGTACCGCCATGACCGAGGAGGAGGAGTTCGGCCAGATCTACTCCCTGGATATCGTGGAGATTCCCACCAACCGCCCCGTGGCCCGTGTGGACCACCCCGACCAGGTGTACAAGACCCAGGCCGGCAAGTACCGGGCTGTGGTCCGTCAGATCAAGGAGTGCCACGAGAAGGGCCAGCCTGTGCTGGTGGGTACTGTGTCCATTGAGATCTCCGAGCTGGTGAGCAAGCTGCTGACCCGGGAGGGCATTCCCCACAACGTGCTGAACGCCAAGCACCACGACAAGGAAGCGGAGATCGTGGCCCAGGCCGGTAAGCTGGGCGCCGTCACCGTGGCCACCAACATGGCCGGCCGTGGTACCGATATTATGCTGGGCGGTAACGCCGAGTACATGGCCAAGGCGCTGCTCCGCCGCCAGGGCATGAGCGACGAGCTTTTAGCCGAGTGCGACGGCCACGCCGACACCGACAACGAGGAGATTCTCGCCGCCCGTGAGGCCTTCGCCCAGGCCGAGGCCCAGTTCAAGGCCGAGATCAAGGAAGAGGCCGAGAAGGTCCGGGAAGTGGGCGGCCTGTACATCCTGGGCACCGAGCGCCACGAGTCCCGCCGCATCGACAACCAGCTGCGCGGCCGTGCCGGCCGTCAGGGCGACCCCGGCGAGAGCTGCTTCTTCCTGTCCCTGGAGGACGATATCCTCCGCCTGTTCGCCTCCGACTGGATTCAGAGCGTCATGGATAAGCTGGGCGTGGACGAGGACACCCCCCTGGACCAGAAGATGCTGTCCAACGCCATCGAGAAGGCCCAGCGGAAGGTGGAGTCTCAGAACTTCCAGATCCGTAAGACCGTGCTGGAGTACGACGACGTGATGAACACCCAGCGTGAGGTCATCTACAAGCAGCGCCGCCAGGTGCTGGACGGCGAGGACGTCCACGCCGCCATTGAGAATATGCTCACCACCACCGTCACCAACCTCATCGCCGGACACACCGGAGAGCAGGGCAAGCTGGACGAGGCTGGCTTCAAGGTGGCTATGGCCCCCTGGGTCAACGTGATGTTTACCGCCCAGCAGCTGGACGATGTGAAGGGACAGCTGGGGAGCCTGTCCACCCAGGCCCTCACCGACAAGCTGCTGGAGCTGGCCCATGCCAACTACGAGCACCAGGCTGACTCCATTGCCCAGCAGCTGGCGGAACTGGGCCAGACCGCTATCTCCAACCCCATGGGCGAGCTGGAGCGGGTCATTCTGCTGCGCGTGGTGGATGAGTACTGGATGGACCACATCGACGCCATGACCGAGCTGCGCCAGGGCATCGGCCTGCGGGCTTACGGCCAGTCTGACCCCGTGGTGGAGTACAAGCGGGAAGGCTACGACATGTTCGAGGAGATGATCGCCGCCATCCAGGAGGAGACTCTGCGGCGCCTGTACTCCGCCCGCATCCGCACCAACCAGGGCATCCAGCGTCAGCGTGTGGCCAAGGTCACCGGCGAGTCCGGCGGCTCGGACAAGACCGTGACCCAGCAGCCCA
Source organism: Pseudoflavonifractor sp. An44 (assembly GCF_002161675.1). Taxonomy (GTDB): domain Bacteria; phylum Bacillota; class Clostridia; order Oscillospirales; family Oscillospiraceae; genus Enterenecus; species Enterenecus faecium. The sequence goes on along the minus strand of NZ_NFIH01000016.1, from coordinate 34,860 downwards.
CCAAGAAGACGGTGAAGATCGGCCGCAACGACCCCTGCCCCTGCGGGTCCGGCCTGAAGTGGAAGAAGTGCACCTGCGAGCAGTACCACCACGGGGAAGAGTAACCTTTGTGACCCAATCACCGGGAGGTAACCCACCATGACAATTGTCCAGAAGCAACATCAATCTGTGGTCTTTTTGGCCTCTGAGGAGATGGAACAGGCCGGGGGAGTGGCCCACGGCTTCTCCACCCGCCTGGGCGGCATCTCAGAGGGCATGTGGGCGTCCCTGAACCTGGGCGTAAGCCGGGGGGACGACCCGGACCATGTGCGGGAGAACTACCGCCGGTTTTTGACCGCCATCGGGGCCCAAGGGCCCCGGATGGCCATGTCCAATCAAGTCCATGAAAACCATGTGCGGGTAATCACCAAGGCGGACGTGAAAGAGGACCCCTACGAGAAGGTGTCCTATGAGGCCGACGGCCTGGTCACCGACCTGCCCGGGGTGACCCTGGTGATCTTTTCCGCCGACTGCCTGCCCATCTTGTACTATGACCCGGTGCGCCAGGTGGTGGCCGCCGCCCACGCCGGGTGGCGGGGCACCGCCGCCGACATCGCCGGGGCGGTGGTGCGCAAGATGGAAGAGGTGTACGGCTGTGACCCCCAGAACATCCTGGCCGCCATCGGCCCGGGCATCGGCCCCTGCTGCTTTGAGACCCATGAGGACGTGCCCAACGCCATGATGTCCGCCTTCTCCACCCCGGTGCTCAAGTATCTGCACATCCAGGAAAACGGCAAGTATTCCGTGGATTTGAAGGGAATTAACGCCATGCGCCTGGAAAAGGCGGGCGTGCCCACCGAGAACATCGGCGTGTGTGAGCTGTGCACCAGCTGCCACCCGGACCTGTTCTGGAGCCACCGCCAGGTGGGCACCAACCGGGGCTCCATGGCCGCCGCCATTGGTTTGAAATGAGACGCAAGACCCAACTAGCGGCCCTGGCCGTGGCGGGGGCGCTGCTCCTGTCCGGCTGTACCGCCGCCACGGAGGAGAACCCGGTTCAGTCTGCCGCCCCCACCGGGACGGTGCAGCCGGTCCAGACCGGGACCTTCTCCCTGGCCTATGACCCCAAACAGACCATGCACCCCATCACGGGCACCAACGGGGCGAATTTGGAGCTGGGGGGATTGGTGTACCAGGGCCTGTATGAGCTGGACCAGAGTTTCCAGCCCCAGCCCCGGCTGGCTGCCGGGGCCACCGCCGGGTCCGATGGCCTGACCTGGACGGTGGAGGTGGCCCAGGGGGTGTGCTTCTCCGACGGCACCCCCCTCACTGCCGCCCATGTGGTCTCCTCCCTGGAGACCGCCCGCACCGCCACCCGGTACCAAAATCGCCTGTCCGGCGTCACTGGGGTGGCCCAGACCGGGACCTATACCCTCACCATCACCCTGTCCCGCCCCAACGCCAACCTGCCCGCCCTGCTGGATATTCCGGTGGTGCTGGAGCGGGAGGGACAGGACCCCCTGGGCACCGGGCCCTACCTGTTGCAGGATGGGGCCCTGGTGGCCAACCCTTACAGCGGCCAGGTGGACGCCCTGCCCGCCCAGACCATCCCCCTGGTGGAGGTGAGCACCCCGGACCGGCGCAAGGCCGCCTTTGACAGCGGCGAGGTGTGGATGGCCACCACCCAGTTTTCCGACCCCCAGGCGGTGGGCTACTCCGGCACCTGTGAGGTGTTCGACTACCCCACCAGCCAGCTTCTCTACCTGGGCTTCCAGACCCAGCGAGGGGTGTGTGCCGACGCCGCGGTGCGCCAGCGCATCTCCTCGGCCCTGAACCGGGACAGCCTGGTGCAGGTGCAGCTGTCCGGCCATGGGGACCCCACCCCATGGCCCATCTCCCCGGCGTGGGGAGAGCTGCCCGAATGGACCCAGGGGGGCACGGAGGAGACTACCGGGGGGAGCCTCACCCTCATCGTCAACGAGGACAACTCCACCCGGCAGCAGGTGGCCCAGGCTGTGGCCAATCAGCTGGAGGGGGCGGGGTTTACCGTAACCGTGAAGTCCCTGGCCTGGGAGGACTATGTGTCCGCCCTGGAGCGGGGCAATTTTGATTTGTACCTAGGCCAGGTGCAGCTCACTTCGGATTTTGACCTCACCGCTCTGCTCACCGGGTCCTTGAGCTATGGGGGCACCCAGAGCGAGGTGCAGGAGCTGCTCAACGCCTGGCGCAGGACCGGGGGAGAGACGGAGCTGGAGGCCTATCTGGCGGGCTTTGCCCAGCAGACCCCGCTGGCTCCCATCTGTTTTTTACGGGGTTCCCTGCTGGTGCGGTGGGGCCTGGTGACGGGGGTGACCCCCACCCAGTCAAATCTCTATGCGAATGTGGATCAGTGGACGATCTGGTCGTCCGTGGAAGATAAAAACGCTGGTATCCAACAGCAAGACAAAGATAAATAAGGGAGAGTGTGGCAATGAGCAAGGTATTTCGCTGCTTTGTGGAAAAGAAGCCCGGCTTTGACGTGGAGGCAGGGCACCTGATGGGAGAGCTGAAAGGCCCCCTGGGGGTGGACTCCCTCACCGGGGTGCGGGTCATCCGCCGCTACGACGTGGAGGGAGTGGAGCGCAGCGTCTACGACGCCGCCCGCACCACCATCCTCTCGGAGCCCCAGGTGGACGGCATTTGGGACGAGGAGATGCCCCAGCTGCCCCAGGAGCCCCACACCATCGTGGCCGTGGAGGCCCTGCCCGGCCAGTATGACCAGCGGGCGGACTCCTGCGCCCAGTGCTTCCAGATGATGACCGGCGGCGAGCGCCCCACCGTGCGCTGCGCCACCGTGTACGTGCTGGAGGGAACCCTCACCGAGGAGCAACTGGACAAGATTCGTGGCCACCTCATCAACCCCGTGGAGAGCCGTCAGGCTAGTCTGGACAAGCCCGAGACCCTCCAGGGCCAGTACCCCGTGCCCGAGGCGGTGCCTGTGCTCCACGGCTTCACCCAGCTGGACCGGGAGGGGCTGGAAGAGCTGCTGGCCCAGTACGGCCTGGCCATGGACCTGGCGGATCTGACCTTCCTCCAGACCTATTTCCGGGACGAGGAGGGGCGTGACCCCACCCTCACCGAGGTGCGGGTGGTGGACACCTATTGGTCCGACCACTGCCGCCACACCACCTTCTCCACCCACTTGGACAGCGTCAGCGTCAAGCGGGACGACGTGAAGGCCGCCTATCAGCGCTACCTGGACGCCCGGGTGGAGGTGTACGGCCAGGAGAAGGCGGACAAGCGGCCCCAGACCCTCATGGATTTGGCTACCATCGGCGCCAAGACCCTGAAAAAGCGGGGCATGCTCCCCGAGCTGGACGAGAGCGAGGAGATTAACGCCTGTTCCATCCACGTCCCCGCCCAGGTGGACGGTACCGAGCAGGATTGGCTGCTCATGTTCAAAAACGAGACCCACAACCATCCCACCGAGATTGAGCCCTTCGGCGGCGCTGCCACCTGTATCGGCGGCTGTATCCGGGACCCCCTGTCCGGCCGTGTGTATGTCCACCAGGCCATGCGTGTCACCGGCGGCGGCGACCCCACCGTGCCCTTCTCCGACACCATCCCCGGCAAGCTGCCCCAGCGCAAGATTGCCCAGACCGCTGCCGCTGGTTACTCCTCCTACGGCAACCAGATCGGCCTGGCCACCGGACACGTGGCCGAGGTCTACCACCCCGGCTACATCGCCAAGCGCATGGAGTGCGGCGCTGTGGTGGGTGCCGCTCCCGCCAGCCACGTGCGCCGGGAAGTGCCCGCCCCCGGTGACGTGGTCATCCTGCTGGGCGGCCGTACCGGCCGGGACGGCATCGGCGGTGCCACCGGCTCCTCCAAGAGCCACAACATGACCTCTCTGTCCACCATGGCCAGTGAGGTGCAGAAGGGCAACGCCCCCGAGGAGCGGAAGATTCAGCGCCTGTTCCGCCGGGGCGACGTGACCCGCCTCATCAAGCGCTGCAACGACTTCGGCGCCGGCGGTGTGTCCGTGGCCATCGGCGAGCTGGCCGACGGCCTGACCATCGACCTGGACGCCGTGCGCAAGAAATATGACGGCCTGGACGGCACCGAGCTGGCCATCAGCGAGAGCCAGGAGCGTATGGCCGTGGTGGTGGCCCCCGAGGACGCCGCCGCCTTCATGGCCGCCGCAGCGAGCGAGAACCTGGAGGCCTATCAGGTGGCCGTGGTCACCGAGAGCCCCCGCATGGTCATGACCTGGAAGGGCCAGACCATCGCCAACCTGAGCCGAGACTTTTTGAACACCAATGGCGCTGTCAAGCACGCCCAGGTGGAGGTGCCCCAGGGCACCGTGAAGCCTGTGGCCGGGGCCAATACCCTGCGGGATATGGCCGGCAGCTTGAAGAGCGCCTCCCGCCGGGGCCTCACCGAGCGGTTCGACGGCTCCATCGGGGCTGGCAGCGTGCTCATGCCCTTTGGCGGTAAAACCCAGCGCACCCCCGCCCAGGCCATGGCCGCCCTGTTCCCCGTGGAGCCCGGCCAGGAGACCGACCAGGCCAGCCTGATGGCCTGGGGCTTTGACCCCGACTGGATGAGCGCCGACCCCTATCTGGGTGCTCAGGCCAGCGTGGTCACCTCCGTGGCCAAGATTGTGGCCGCAGGCGCCGACTACACCCGTGCCTACCTCACCTTCCAGGAGTTCTTTGAGAAGCTCCGGGACGAGGCCAAGCGCTGGGGCAAGCCCTTCCAGGCGCTGCTGGGCGCTCTGGACGCTCAGCTGGGCCTGAACTGTGCCGCCATCGGCGGCAAGGACTCCATGTCCGGCTCCTTCATGGAACTGGACGTGCCCCCCACCCTCATCTCCTTTGCCATCGCTCCCGTGAAGGCGGGCGAGGTCATCACCCAGGAGTTTAAGGCCGCTGGCCACCCCGTGTACCTCTTCGGCGGGGCCGACCTCACCGACTACGCCGGACACCGCACCGCCTTTGAGAAGTTCCACGCCCTGTGCCGCACCGGAAAGGTGGCCGCCGCCTGGGCCGTGGAGAACGGCGTGGCCGAGGGCGTCATGAAGATGGCCTTCGGCAACGGCGTGGGCTTTACCGCTGAGAGCGGCGTCAACGCCCCCTGGTACACGCCCTGTCCCGGCATGATCATTGCCGAGTGCACCGAGGAAGTGGAGGGCGGCGTGCTGCTGGGCTACACCGACGAGTCCGGTGCCGTCACCATTGGCGACGATACCGCCCCCATCGCCGAGCTGCTGGAGCTCAACGACAGCGTGCTGGAGACCGTGTACCCCACCGACGCGGGCCTGTCCGGCGACGTGGAGACCATCTCCTGTGAGAAGCGCTCTCCCGCCGTGTTCAGCGGCTCCATTGCCAAGCCCCGGGTGGTCATCCCCGTGTTCCCCGGCACCAACTGTGAGTTTGACTCCGCCCGGGCCTGTGTGCGGGCCGGCATGGAGGCGGAGATCGTGGTGGTGCGCAACCTCACCGCCGAGGATCTCCAGCAGTCCGCTGTGGAGTTGGAGAAGGCCATTGCCAGAAGCCAGATCATCTTTGTGCCCGGCGGCTTCTCCGGCGGCGACGAGCCCGACGGCTCCGCCAAGTTCATCTGCTCCTTCTTCCGCAACCCCCGGCTCACCGATGCGGTCCACGACCTGCTGAAGAACCGAGACGGCCTGATGCTGGGCATCTGCAACGGCTTCCAGGCTCTCATCAAGCTGGGTCTGGTGCCCTACGGCGAGATTCGGGACATGGACGACAGCTGCCCCACTCTGACCTATAACACCATTGGCCGCCACCAGAGCCGCTATGTCACCACCCGTGTGGCCTCCGTGAAGTCCCCCTGGATGCTCAAGAGCCAGGTGGGCGACCTGCACTCCATCGCCATCTCCCACGGCGAGGGCCGCTTCGTGGCCCCCGAGAGTGTGGTGCGGGAGCTCATCGCCAACGGCCAGGTGGCCACTCAGTACGTCAACCCCCTCACCGGAGCCCCCACCATGGACATGGTGGGCAACCCCAACGGCTCGGTGTGCGCCATTGAGGGTATTTTCTCCCCCGATGGCCGGGTGTTCGGCAAGATGGGCCACTCCGAGCGGTGCGGCGCCCATGTGGGCGTGAACATCGTGGGCGACAAGATGCAGCCCATCTTCGAGTCCGGCGCTCTGTACTTCAAATAAACAAAATAAGACAAGTCCCCAGGCCAAACGGCCTGGGGGCTTGCTTTTGAAAGATAGGTTTTACAGAAATTGTTTACAACAAATATGTGATAAATTTGGACAATACGTGCATGTAAAATATCAACAATCTTGATATAATAAGAACACAACTAAAGGTTGTGATTCATATCATGGAGAGATAAGCAAAGTAAGATAGGAGGTGCAAGGTATGTCCACCAAGAGCATTTTGAAAACCATTCACATCAAGGACAGAAAATCTGCACTTGCACTGGTACGGGCTTTGGAGAATGCAGGAGGAAAGTCACAGAAAGACGTTGTTATGCAACGGTCCCATTCTGAGGCGTCCCGAGAGGATATTCGCAAGATGTTTGGGGCATGAGAGATGACGGGGTATAAAGTTGTCAATTTAAAACTTATGGTGGAGGAGCTTGGAGAAGAACGTACCAAAGAGCTCCTTTCCTCTTTTTCGTGCCCGCTTAATGAAGATGTGGAGAATTTCTTCACTCAGAAGGCAGTGGAGTTTTCTAAACGCAGCTTGTCTCAAACACACATTGTGTATGCATCTTATCGGGGAAAGGCAGAGATAGCCGGGTATTTTACCTTGGCCAATAAGTATATTACCGTCAAGAAAAATCGCTTATCTGGGTCGTTGGCGAAACGAATTGCCAAGTTTGCAGTATATGACCCAACGATTCGCTCTTACACGTTATCCGCTCCACTGATTGCCCAGTTGGGAAAGAACTACACCAATGGCTTGAACTGCTTGATGACAGGAGACGAGTTACTGAAGTTAGCTTGCGATAAGGTGTCCAAAATTCAGCTGGAGCTGGGAGGCAGGGTAACTTATGTGGAATGTGAGGACAAGCCGAAGTTAATTGAGTTTTATTCTTCCAATGGATTTTGTGAATTTGACAGAAGAACATTGGATCGAGATGAAACCGGTCTTGCTGGAGAGTATCTTGTGCAGATGTTGAAGTACATACACTAGGAGAAAACAACTAAACTAAACAGCCCCCAGGCCAAACGGCCTGGGGGCTTGCTATTTTGTGTCGTATCCGGTATCATGATGTGGGTGCTACCATACGGTTGGCGGTTTGTCCCCCCTGCTTCATAAGGGGGTGCTTCTTGCCCCCTGAGAAAGGGGGTGGTCCCGGTGACATATGTGACATTTTCTGATTTGATTCAGATTGGCATTTTAGTCGTGGGGATAATTGCTCTGTTTCAGAACATAAAAAAGAAGTAACCGCCAGTCTCCCAAACTTCCGGTTACTTCTTAAGTAAACGCTGGGGGACAACCGTCACCGGTAGCACCCTTCGCTTATATGATAGCCCGTTTTCGGAGGAATGTCAAGATGAAGACCGGGCTGTGTATGGACAATCGGAGGAAGAGCCAAAGCTGGCTCTTCCTCCTGCTTGTTGTTGGGACGTTATTCTGAGGGCTCCTGGTCCTCTTTCTGCCGCTGAATCATCCGGTGCATGCCTCCGGTGCCGAAGGAGAAAATCCGGTTGACCCGGCTGATGGTGGCGGAGCTGGCCCCGGTCTTCTCCAGAATCTCGGTGTACACCAGCCCCTGGTCCAGCAGGCGGGCCACGTCATACCGCTGCTCCATGGCCCGCAGCTCTCCCACGGTACACAAATCATCAAAAAAGGCGCAACACTCCTCCACGCTCTTCAGCTGCACAATGCTCTCATACAGCGCCATGCTGCGCTCCTTGCTCGCTACTTTGGGCATAGGCTCCTCCTTGTGGATGGGTAGTTTCTGATACGTTTATCCTAACACATTGAAGCGATGAAGTAAACGGTTTTTTCACTCCGCCTTGCGGCGGGTTTCTTTTGCACCGGGGGAGAAGTCGTGATATGATAAAAGGGAATACATGCCACACGGAAGGATGAGTCCCATGAGTTCCACAGCTAAGCTTCTACGGCCTGACATTGCCCCGGGCAGACGGGTGCTGGCCATCAGCGATATCCACGGAAACCTGCCCTTTTTTCGTGGCGTACTGAAAAAAGCCGAATTTACCCCTGAAGATGTGCTCATCCTGGTGGGAGACTTGTTTGAAAAAGGGGAGGAGAGCCTGGGCCTGCTGCGCTATCTCATGGAGCTGGGGGAGACCCACACCGTGTACCCCCTGTGCGGCAACTGCGACCACCTGGACCTCATCTTTTTGGAGGGGCGGCCGGGCATTGACGAGGCCCTGTGGCCGGTGTTTCGCACCTGGGACCAACGCTCTCTCATCCTCCAGATGGGGGCAGAGCTGGGGCTGCATCCCCAGGGGCCGGAGGACCTGCCCCGGCTGCGGGCGGAGATTTTGGAAAAAATGCCCCGGGAGGTGGCATATTTGCGGGGGATGGCCCACATCCTACAGGCAGGGCGGTACATTTTTGTCCACGGCGGCATTGACCGGGAGGAGGACATGGAGTCCCTGCCCGCCTACGGCTGCATGAAAAACGACAACTTTGTGGGCCAGGGGCGGAACTTCCACCACTGGGTGGTGGTGGGCCACTGGCCGGTGACCCTCTACCGCACCGACATTCCCGTGGCCCGGCCCTGGATGAAAGAGGACCAGCACATCGTCTCCATTGACGGCGGCTGTGTGCTCAAGGTGGACGGCCAGCTCAACGCCCTCATCATCCCCGACATCACCCAGGAGCACATGGACTATGTGGCCTATGACGGCCTGCCGGTGGTGACGGCCCTGGATGACCAGGCGCCATCCCAGGATTCCTTTAACATCCGCTGGAGCGACAGCGTGGTGGAGATTTTAGAGGAGGGGGAGGACGTGTGCTGGTGCCGCCATGTGTCCACCGGGCGGGAGATGTGGATTTTGCGCCACTACCTGTACACCCGCCAGAGCGACGGCCTCACCCACACCGAGGACACCACCGACTATGAGCTCCCCATCCAGGCCGGGGACCGGCTGGCCCTGGTTACCGAATGCAGCCGGGGCTACCTGGTGAAAAAACACGGGGTGACGGGTTGGTACCGGGGAAGGATAAAGGGCAGGGAATAGGTAATAGTGAAGAGTGAAGAAGTAAGGTGTGCCGCATAGCGGCACGGATTTTAGTCGAAGGGGCCTTTCTTGACAGAAAACTCCATTGCAACAATCCCAAACCTCTGCTATACTGCATCGGGGCTTTGCCCCTACTATTACGGAAATGAGGAACGTTCATGACCAATCGTTATGATGTTATGGTGCTGGGCACCGGAGAGGCGGGCATTTTTGCCGCCTATGAGCTGGCGCTGCGCTGCCCCGAGGCCAAGGTGCTGGTGGTGGACCAGGGCGCCGATATTTACCACCGCAGCTGTCCCATTGTGGCGGGCAAAGTGAAGGCCTGCATCAACTGCAAGGTGTGCGACACCATGTGCGGCTTCGGCGGAGCCGGGGCCTTCTCCGATGGCAAATTTAACTTTACCACCGATTTCGGCGGCTGGCTCACCGACTTCCTCAGCCAGGAAGAGGTGATGGAGCTCATCGACTACGTGGACTCCATCAATGTCCAGCACGGCGCCACCACCCAGTGCTTCTCCACCACCACCCCCCAGGCCCGGGAGCTGGAGAAAAAGGCCCTGGAGTTCGACCTGCACCTGCTCCAGGCCCGGTGCAAGCACCTGGGCACCGAGAACAACCTGCGCATTTTGACCAACATCTATGAGCACATCCGGGACAATCACGACTTCCGGTTCCGCACCGCCATCCGCTCCATCACCGTGGAGGCCGACGGCACCTACACCCTGGCCAGCGAGAACGGGGACACCTTCAACGCCCCCTATCTCATCGCTGCCCCCGGCCGCTCCGGCGCGGAGTGGTTTGCCAACCAGTGCAAGGGGCTGGGGCTGGAGCTCATCAACAACCAGGTGGACATCGGCGTGCGGGTGGAGCTGCCCGCCACCGTCTTCGAGCACATCACCGACGTGGTGTACGAGTCCAAGCTGGTCTACCGCACCAAGCAGTACGGCGACTCGGTGCGCACCTTCTGCATGAACCCCTACGGCCACGTGGTGGCGGAGAACGTGGAGGGCATCAACACCGTCAACGGCCACTCCTACTCCGACCCCAAGCTGCAAAGCCGCAACACCAACTTCGCCCTGCTGGTGTCCAACCGGTTCACCCAGCCCTTCAACGAGCCCTACCGCTACGGCAAGCACATCGCCTCTCTGTCCAACATGCTGGCGGGCGGGGTGCTGGTGCAGCGGTTCGGGGATCTGGTGTCCGGCATCCGCACCAATGAGCACCGGCTGGCCAAGTCCTTTGTGCGGCCCACCCTCACCGCCGCCGTCCCCGGCGATCTGTCCCTGGCTCTGCCCAAGCGGCAGCTGGACGACATCATCGAGATGATCTACGCCCTGGACAAGTTGGCCCCCGGTACCGCCAACTACGATACCCTGCTGTATGGTGCCGAGGTGAAGTTCTACTCCGCCCGCATCTCCCTGTCCAACCAGCTGGAGACCGCCCTGCCCGGCTTCTTCGCCGTGGGCGACGGCGCCGGTGTCACCCGTGGCCTGGCCCAGGCCGGCGCCTCCGGCGTCAAGGCCGCCCGAGTGGTGGCAGACCGCTTAACAACCCGCAACTGACAAAAAATCCGCTGTGCAACCATGCACAGCGGATTTTTTCTTACAGTTCCACAGGCGGGTGGCCCAGGCGGTACACCACATCCACAAATCGGCGGTTGCGGATGGAGCTGCGGATGGTGGGCACAGCGCCGCCCAACATGAATACATACAGCAGCACCAGGTTGGTCCAATAGGCAGAGGGCACGATGATCTCCTCGGCCAGCAGCACGGGCACGGCCTGGAAGGCCATGGGCAGGGACATTTCCAGCTGCTGAGACACCAGAATGGCCCAGTCGATCCGGTCGCCCACAAAGGTCATGACGATCATCACCACAATGCTGATGACGATGCCCCGGTTGGACAGCTTGCCCCCCAGCATCTCATAGCCCTTGAGGGTACACACGGCCATGATGAGGCCGGACAGGGCGGCTACAACCCCCAACTGGCTGAGCAGGACGATGCACAGCACTCCCAACAGGGAGCCGATGAGGCTGCCCACGATGCCGCCCGCCACATTTTCGCTCTTCTGGGCTCTCTGGGTCTGGGCGGTGTTGTGGGACTGCTTCAGAGCCTGGGCGCAGCTGTCGCACACCTGCATGTAGCCGCCGGAGACAAAGTAGCCCTCCACAGGCAACTCCTGGCCGCAGTTCTGGCAGCAGGGCCGGAAGGACTGGGTGCGCAGCAGCTCGATGAAGGCGTTCATAGCCGACTCCAGCCGCTCTGCCCCCTTGGAGCCCTTGACCCGGACGGTGATGGAGATGGCGTTCTGACGCTGGTGGAGGAGAAAAATCTCCTTGTGCTCCCGCTTGAACTGGCGCACCTCCTCTTTGCTGAGAGGTCCGGCGGTGCGGTGGACGGGGGTGGTCACCAAAAGCTGATAGGGGTAGCGGGGGTCCGGGGCGAAGATGGTCCAGGCGTAGCCGCCCCGCTGGCCGTACAGGCCACCGCTGGGGTCCATCTGCAACCCCAGGCGCTGGGCAAACCCAGCGTAGGCGTTGGAAATTTTCTTGTTCATAAACTCTCTCTCTTTCTCTCCCCTGGGTGGGGATGAGAGCATCTTAGCACAGGGGGAGAGAAAAGTCCAGTATCCCCCCAGGATAGCCAAACATCGGCAACAAACGGGAAACAACCCACCACCTATAGCGGCCTGTGTGGCAGGGAAGGGGGGAAAAGCCTCGCAGAGTTCCCGCCGCCAGGCGGGAAACATGGAAATACATGGGAGCCCAGGACATGCGCATGGGATCCCATACTTCTCGCCCTGCAAGTGTGGTTTTGGCCGCCTGTGGCGGACAAAAATGCGCGCAGCAGGGTGCAAAAAAAGACACCGGGAAAGGCGGTCTGCCTTTCCCGGTGAGAGAGACTTCCACAGCTTCCACAAAGTTTTCCACATGGTGTGTGAGTTGTGGAAGGCTATCCATAGATATGGTGTCAACCCCTAAAAAGTGACAAAAACTGTCATTTACCCACGCAAAAGCGATGGAAAATTTGGGAAGTAATGTCGTCCCGCACCACACGCCCGGTGAGCTGGCCCAGATATTGGAGGGCGTCTTCCACATCGGTGAGGACGGCGTCGGGGGAGAGCCCGGCCTGGAGGGCCAGCTGGGCACGGGTGAGACAGTCCCGGGCCTGGGCGGCGGCCTGGGCCTGGCGGGCATTGGTTAAAAGGGCACCGGGGCGCAGGCCGGGGTCGTGGGGGAACAGGCGGCCAATGGCCAGCTCCAGCTGGTCGATGCCGTCCCCGGTGAGGGCGGACAGGGTCACCGTCTCCACCCCGGCGGGGGGCTGGGGCAGGGGAGCGGCGGAGGGCAGGTCCTCCTTGTTGTACACCAGGATGGTGGGGCCGTTCTGGGCGGCCAGCCGCAGCAGCTCTTCCTCCTCCTCGTCCCGGGGCCGGGAGGCGTCCACCACCACCAGGGTCAACTCGGAGCGGCGCAGGGCTTCCCGGCTGCGCTCCACCCCCAACTGCTCCACCTGGTCGTCGCTGTCTCGCAGTCCGGCGGTGTCGATGAGGCGCAGCAGCACCCCGCCCATATTCAGCCGCTCCTCCACGGTGTCCCGGGTGGTGCCGGCAATGGGGGTGACGATGGCCCGGTCATAGCCCAGCAGGGCGTTGAACAGGGTGGATTTTCCGGCGTTGGGCTTGCCCACGATGGCGCAGGGGATGCCCTCCACCAGGGCTTTGCCCCGCTGGTAGGTGGCGGTGAGCTGGTCCAGCTGTTTCTCCGTCTGGCCCAGGGTGTGGTTGATCTCCTGGGCCTCGAAGGGGTCGATGTCCTCGTCGGGGTAGTCCAGCACGGCGTGGAAGTGGGCCATGAGGGCGGTGAGCTGGTGGTAGATGTCCTCAATGACCTGGGCCAGGGCCCCGCCCAGCTGTCCGGCGGCCTGATACACCGCCCCCTGGGTCTCGGCGTGGATGAGGTCTGCCACCGCCTCGGTGCGGGTCAAATCCATTTTTCCCGCCAGGAAGGCCCGCCGGGTGAATTCGCCCGCCTGGGCCTGGCGCACCCCGCAGGAAAACAGGGCCTCTAGGGCCATGGTCAGCAGCACCGGGGAGCCGTGGCATTGCAGCTCGGCGGTGTCCTCTCCCGTATAGCTGTGGGGGCCACGGGAGACGGTGGCCAGGCAGTGGTCCAGGGCCTTGCCCTGGGCGTCGTGGAGGGTGCCGTACACCAGCAGGCGGTTGGGCTGCTCTGCCATGGGCTTGCCACGGGCGGGGGTAAACACCTGGTCCAGGGCGGAAATGGCCTGGGGCCCCGAGAGGCGGAGGATGCCGATGGCAGTGGCCTGGTGCCCGGTGGCAATGGCGGCAATGGTATCATTCATAAAAATCACCTCGAAAAGCCAGGGAGCGTGTGTGCAAAAGAGAGAGAAATTTACACAAGGACGGTTGCACACCCTGTCAAGTTATGGTACAATAGCGGCAGTGTCGCCAAAGGCGAGGGGCGTCAGAGACGTCCGGCCATGGTATCTCTATGGTACAATGGAACACAGGAAAAATCAACAAGAAGGGCGAGGTGCCAACCATGGCAGATTTGCAAATGCTTTCCTACAAGCTGGAGGACCTCCAGTTTTTCAACAAGCTGGACAAGGCTGGGCAGGTCCAGCTGGAGAACAACTCCAATTTCACCGTCAAGTACAACGCCGACTCCACCAAGTGCGTGGCCAAGCTGTATCAGTGCGTGAAGGACAAGACCGACAACCCCGATCACCGTTTCTTCGCCTCTGTGGAGCTGGTGGGCCTGTTCCAGGTCACTGGTGAGGTCACCGACGACGATAAGAAGGAGTTCCACGTGCGCTGCTACGAGCAGCTGTTTTGCTACGCCGACACCCTGGTCAGCCGGGTGTGCGAGGCCGGCGGTATGCCCAACTTCCGCCTGCTGCGCCGTCCCATGACCAAGGACTCTGTGCAGGTCAAGCAGCCCAACCAGAACAAGTAATTCCATAAAAAATGGGTCGGACCTTGGTCCGACCCATTTTTTTAACTTTTTTCCTCGAAGGTGGCCCCGCAGGAGCGGCAGTGGACGGTGATGCGTCCCTTGCCCCGGGGCACCCGCATCTGCTGGCCGCAGCTGGGGCACTTGAAGTAACGGTGCTCCCGGTCTTTCATCCGGGTGCGGAAGGTGCGGAATTTATGTTGGATGGGCCGGACAATCTGGAGAAACCGGGTGTTTTCTGCCTGACGGCGGTAGATGTCCCGGGACAGCATCCGAAACAGCACCACCAGTAATAGTACCAGTACGATCATGTCCAGCACCCACAGCCCGGTGAGGAAAAACACCAGGTAGAGCACCAGATAGGTGACCATGAGAAACAGATTGAGTTGGTCCATGCCATAGCGGCCAGTCATAAAACGGCTGAGATATTGACGAATCACAGGTTCTTACCTCCTGACAGCCTAAGGCGTCGCTGTATTGTTTACTATTATGATAATCGCAACCCTTGGCAACGTCAATGGGGTAACGGTAAACAAAATGTGAATTTGACCGTTGTGTCACGGAAAAAAGGCTGATATAATGGCAGGCAGTACGAAATATGGAGGGATGGTCCCATGCCACGCATTGACAAGACAAACTATTATCTGGACATTGCACAGACGGTGTCCGAGCGCTCCACCTGCCTGCGCCGCCACTATGGGGCCATCATCGTCCAGAATGACGAGATCGTGTCCACCGGCTACAACGGGGCTCCCCGTGGCCGGAAAAACTGCATTGATTTGGGCTACTGCACCCGGGAGGCCATGAACATCCCCTCCGGGGAGCGGTACGAGCTGTGCCGTTCGGTGCACGCCGAGGCCAACGCCATCATCTCCGCCTCCCGCCGGGAAGTGCTGGGGGCCACCTTATATATGGTGTGCGTGGACCCCAAGACCCGCACCCTTCTGGCCGGGGCCACCTCCTGCTCCATGTGCCGCCGCCTCATCATCAATGCGGGTATCTCCCGGCTGGTCATCCGGGACACGGAGACGGAGTACCGCATTGTGGATGTGGAGAAGGAGTGGATTGAGGAAGACGACTCTCTGCCCAGCCACCTGAGAGAGGGGCAGGGGAGTTCTTGCAGTTGCAGCGGCGGCTGTTGTGGGTAATGAATAGTGAAGAATGAATAATGAAGAATTGTGGTGTGCCGCTGGGCGGCACGGATTTTAATTGAGGCAGCCCTAACATCGGTGCATTTCTTGCGTTGATGGGCGTAGGGGAGGGGCTTGCCCCTCCCGAATCCTCCAGGGCAATACCAGGGTAGCCACGGGCCGGGCAAGCCGCGGCCCCTACCCCAGCGCCACAGGGGGGCGGAAATGCTCCCGGCGGAGCGTCCCCCGTTGGGGCGCAGGTTTGCGCCTGAGACATGGGAGAAGAACAGGCCCCCGGCAAAGCGGGCCGGGCAAGCCACGGCCCCTACCACAGCGCCGCATGGGGTGCGGAAACGTCCGAAGAGCCGGAGGCGTTTTGAGGGCCTGGAGGCCGGAAAAGCAAAGGTCAAATTGCACACAAAAACCCCCTGGTTTTCCCCGGGAACTGGCGGAGTTTGCAGCGAAAAAACTTGAATTTTCCCTTGACTTTACAAAGTGTATATAGTACAATAACCAAGCGCCTGCAAAGGGTGCACTATGCGATGATGCGGGAGATTGCTCGTGAAAACGAGGTAACTTCCGCGGAGTATGTCCGAGAATCGGGCGGCTGAGAGACTCAGTTCACGGCGTATATCGCCGGGAAATGGGTGAAACCGGCCAGCTTTTGTGCCGGTTTTATTCATGTCCCAGAGTGATACGCACGGAAACGTGGACGGAGTTTTTCACCGTACGAAGGGACGACCAATCATCACTTCGTATGTTATTAAGGAGGAAAACCCAAATGGCAGCTCAGAAAGAAATGATTCGCATTCGGCTCAAGGCTTACGATCATCAGCTGATCGACCAGGCCGCCGAGAAGATCGTGGAGACCGCCAAGCGCTCCGGCGCCACCGTCTCCGGCCCCATCCCCCTGCCCACCAAGAAGGAAGTGGTCACCATCCTGCGCGCTGTCCACAAGTACAAGGACAGCCGTGAGCAGTTTGAGCGTCGCACTCACAAGCGTCTGATCGACGTGGTGAAGCCCTCTGCCAAGACTGTGGAGGCTCTGATGAGCCTGGACCTGCCCGCTGGCGTGGACATCGAGATCAAGCTGTAAGGAAGCGTGGAAAAGCCGGGAGCAGGAAGCTTGGACCGTAGCGAGCGTTTCAAAGGAGAAGTGAGCAGCACTTCGAGTTTGGAAAGCGAGTCGAAGGGAAAGCGGCCGTCGCGAAGGCTTTGGAACGTGACAACATTACAACTGACTCTCACACAACTTTGTTGTACCCGCAGCTCACCGCTGAAATTGAGGTGAGCGGGTCATGTTGGAAAACCAATGAGCACCCAATGTCTCACGTTTTTCAACCAATAACCTTATTAAGGAGGAATACACATGGAAAAGGCCATTATCGGCAAGAAGCTGGGCATGACCCAGATCTTCGATGAAGCCGGCAAGGTCATCCCGGTCACTGTCATCCAGGCAGGCCCCTGCACCGTGGTGCAGAAGAAGACCGAGGAAAAGGACGGCTACACCGCCGTTCAGCTGGGATTTGAGGAAGTTCCCGAGCGCAAGCTGTCCAAGCCCGAGGTGGGCCACAGCAAGAAGTCCGGCAAGGTCCTGCGCGTCCTGAAGGAGTTCAAGCTGGATAACGCCGCCGAGCTCAACGTGGGCGACGAGATCAACGCCACCGTGTTCGCCGTGGGCGATCGCGTGGACGTGACCGGCATCAGCAAGGGTCACGGCTATCAGGGCGTCGTCAAGCGCTGGGGCGCTCACACCCTGAAGAATACCCACGGTACCGGTCCTGTGCACCGTCACGCCGGTTCTATGGGCTCCAGCACCGATCCTTCCCGCATCTTCAAGGGCAAGATCGGCGCCGGCCAGATGGGCAACGAGCAGGTCACTGTGATGAACCTGGACGTTGTGGTGGTCGACGAGGAGATGGGCCTGGTTGCCGTGCGCGGCGCTATCCCCGGCCCCAAGGGCGGCGTGGTCGCTCTGCGCAGCTCCGTCAAGAAGGTCATGGAGAAGAAGGTCACCGAGGCTGGCCGCGTCAATCCTCAGAAGGCTTCCGCCCGTGTCAATCCCCAGAAGGCCTCTGCGCGTAACAAGTAAGAAAGGAGAGAATGACAAATGCCTAAAGCTAACCTTTATGATATGGCCGGTAAGCAGATCGGCGAGGTCGAGCTCTCCGAGTCCATCTTCGGCATCGAGCCCAACCAGTACGTCGTTCACGATGTGGTCAAGAATCACCTGGCCAACTGCCGTCAGGGCACTCAGAGCGCTCTGACCCGTGCCGAGGTTTCCGGCGGCGGCCGCAAGCCCTGGCGCCAGAAGGGCACCGGTCACGCCCGTCAGGGTTCCACCCGTGCTCCTCAGTGGACCCACGGCGGTATCGTGTTCGCTCCCAAGCCCCGGGATTACAGCTACACCCTCAACAAGAAGGTGAAGCGTCTGGCCCTGAAGTCCGTTCTGTCCGCTAAGGCTGCCTCCGGCAACCTGCTGGTGGTGGACGGCCTGGGCATGAACGAGATTAAGACCCGTACCTTCCAGGGCTTCCTGAACGCCGTGGAGGCCGACAAGGCTGTGGTTGTCACCAGCTGCGCCAACGTGGTCAAGTCCGCCCGCAACATTCCCGGCGTGGTCACCACTCCCGCCAACCTGATCAATGTCTATGACATTGTCAACGCCAACCAGCTGATCATCGACAAGGCTGCGCTGGCCACCATCGAGGAGGTGTTCGCCTAATGAAGACCGCTTACGATATCATCAAGCGCCCCATCGTCACCGAGCAGTCCATGATGCTGGCCACCGAGAAGAAGTACACCTTCGAGGTCGCCAAGGACGCCAACAAGATCGAGATCGCCAAGGCAGTCGAGGAGATCTTCGGCGTGAACGTGGCGAAGGTTAACACCCTGAACATGCAGGGTAAGGTCAAGCGCATGGGCCGTTATCCCGAGGGCCGTCGGGCCAGCTGGAAGAAGGCCGTTGTGACTCTGACCGAGGAGTCCAAGACCATCGAGTTCTTCGAGGGTATGGTGTAAGAGGAGGAAATTGAACTATGGCTATTCGCGTATACAAGCCCACAACGCCCTCCCGCCGTCACATGACTGTGTCCGCCTTCGAGGGCATTGATAAGAAGGCCAAGCCGGAGCGCTCCCTCACCGAGGTGCTCCAGAAGCACGCCGGCCGTAACAGCTACGGCCGCATCACCGTCCGCCACCGCGGCGGCGGCAACAAGCGCAAGTACCGTATCATCGACTTCAAGCGTGATAAGGTGGGCAGCGCTACCGTCATCAACCTGCAGTACGACCCCAACCGCTCCGCCAACATCGCCCTCATCGAGTATGAGGACGGCGAGCGCCGTTATATCCTGGCTCCCGTGGGCCTGAAGGCCGGCCACATCATCATGACCGGCGCCGACGCCGACATCCTGCCCGGCAACTGCCTGCCCATCGCCAACATCCCCGTGGGTGAAATGATCCACTGCATCGAGCTGTATCCCGGCAAGGGCGCTCAGCTGGTTCGTTCCGCTGGCGTGGCCGCTCAGCTGATGGCCAAGGAGAACGGCATGGCTCAGGTGCGTCTGCCCTCCGGCGAGGTCCGCCTCATCCGTGAGGAGTGCAAGGCCACCATCGGTCAGGTCGGCAACACCGACTGGGCCAACATCCACATCGGTAAGGCCGGCCGTAAGCGTCACATGGGCTGGCGTCCCACCGTGCGTGGCTCCGTCATGAACCCCAATGACCACCCCCACGGCGGTGGTGAGGGCAAGAGCCCCGTGGGCCGTCCCGGTCCTGTCACTCCCTGGGGCAAGCCTGCTATGGGTTACAAGACCCGCAAGAAGAAGAACCCCACCGACAAGTTCATCGTCAAGCGTCGTAACGGTAAGTAAGGAGGCAGTAAAAGATGAGCAGAAGTATCAAGAAAGGCCCCTTTTGCGCTCCCGAGCTGCTGAAGCGGGTCGACGAAATGAACAAGGCCAACGAGAAGAAGGTTCTGAAGACCTGGAGCCGCGCCTCCACCATCTTCCCCTCCTTCGTGGGCCACACCTTTGCTGTGCATGATGGCCGCAAGCACGTGCCCGTGTACGTCACCGAGGACATGGTCGGCCACAAGCTGGGCGAGTTTGCTCCCACCCGTACCTTCAAGGGTCACGCTGGCAGCAAGACTGGTAAGTAAGGAGGAGAGATAGAATGGAAGCTAAAGCAACACTGAGATACATTCGTATCTCTCCCCGCAAGGTCGGCATTCTGTGCGACCTGATCCGTGGCAAGAGCATTGCTCAGGCCAACGCCATCCTGGCTCTGACCCCCAAGGCCGCTGCTGAGCCCCTGATGAAGCTGGTCAACAGCGCCGCCGCCAATGCCGAGAACAACCACGGCATGGACCCCGAGAAGCTGTACGTTGCTGCCACCTTCGCCACCCCCGGCCCCATCATCAAGCGCTTCATGCCCCGGGCCCAGGGTCGTGCCTATCGCATCAACAAGAGAACTTCTCACGTGACCGTTGTGGTCAAAGAGCGCTAAGTAAGGAGGTCAAAGAGTAATGGGACAGAAAGTTAACCCCCACGGCCTTCGCGTGGGCGTCATCAAAGACTGGGACTCCCGTTGGTATGCCCGCAATGAGAAAGTGGGCGACCTCCTGGTTGAGGACTACAATCTCCGCCGCGATCTGAAGAAGCGGCTCTACTCCGCCGGCGTGCCCAAGATCGAGATCGAGCGTGACAACGCCAAGATCCGCATCTATGTGCACTGCGCCCGTCCCGGTGTCGTCATCGGCAAGGGCGGCGAGGAGATCGAGAAGCTGCGCGTGGAGCTGGAGAAGAAGCTGGGCAAGCCCGTGGCTCTCAACATCGTTGAGGTCAAGAACGTGGACACCAACGCTCAGCTGGTGGCTGAGAACATCGCTCAGCAGCTGGAGAAGCGCATCGCGTTCCGCCGCGCGATGAAGAACGCCATGGGCCGCGCTATGCGCATGGGCGCCCTGGGCATCAAGGTGCAGGCTTCCGGCCGTCTCAACGGCGCTGAGATCGCCCGCACCGAGCAGTACCACGACGGCACCATCCCCCTGCAGACCCTGCGTGCCGACATCGAGTACGGCTTTGCTGAGGCTGCCACCACTTATGGCCGCATCGGCATCAAGGTGTGGATCTACAAGGGCGAGGTTCTGACTCAGACCCTGCGCACCACTCCCCGCACCATCGACACCAAGAACTACAAAGAGCGTGAGCAGCGCCCCCGTCGTGACCGCCGCAATGGCGATCGCCGCAACGGTGGTGATCGTCGCCAGGGCGGCTTCAACCGCAATGGTGGCAACCGCCAGGGCCGTCCCGCTGCTAAGGAAGGAGGCGCCCAGTAATGCTGCTGCCTAAGAGAGTGAAATATCGCCGCGTGCACCGTGGTCGTATGACCGGCGTCGCCACCCGTGGCAACACCATCGCTTACGGTGAGTTCGGCCTGGTGACCACCGAGCCCGCTTGGATCACCGGCAACCAGATCGAGGCCGCCCGTGTGGCCATGACCCGTTACACCAAGCGTGGCGGTAAGGTCTGGATCAAGATCTTCCCCGACAAGCCCGTGACCAAGAAGGCCCTGGGTACCCGAATGGGTTCCGGTAAGGGCGCTCCCGAGTACTGGGTTGCCGTTGTCAAGCCCGGCCGTGTCATGTTCGAGATCGCCGGCGTTTCCGAGGAGGTCGCCCGTGAGGCCCTCCGTCTGGCCAGCCACAAGCTGCCTGTCAAGTGCAAGATTATCAAGAAAGAGACGAATGGTGGTGAATGAAGATGAAAGCTAACGAAGTCCGTAAGATGAGCGCAACCGAGCTGGAGACCAAGCTGGTGGAGCTGAAGAAGGACCTGTTCAACCTCCGTCTTCAGCACGCCACCAATCAGCTGGAAAATCCCATCCGCATCGCAGAGGTTAAGAAAGACATTGCCCGAGTCAAGACCATCCTGCGTGAGCAGCAGGGCCGATAAGGAGGAGTAAACGATGAGCGAAGTGAGAACCTCTTCTCGTAAGACCAGAGTCGGCCTGGTGGTTTCGGATAAGATGGATAAGACCGTGGTGGTCGCCATCGCCGACCGCGTGGCCCACCCTCTGTATAAGAAGATTGTCAAGCGCACCTACAAGCTGAAGGCTCACGACGAGCTGAACCAGTGCGGCGTAGGTGACCGTGTTCGTGTGATGGAGACCCGCCCCCTGTCCAAGGACAAGCGCTGGCGCGTGGTTGAGATCATCGAGAAGGCGAAGTAAGAAGGAGGTGCCAGTATGATTCAGGAAGAAAGCTATCTGAAGGTTGCCGACAACACCGGCGCCAAGGAGATCAAGACCATCCGCGTACTGGGCGGCTCCAAGCGCAAGTTTGGTAACATCGGCGACGTGGTGGTCGCCTCCGTACGCAAGGCCGCTCCCGGCGGCACCGTGAAGAAGGGCGAAGTGGTCAAGGCCGTTATCGTCCGCTCCAAGCGCGGCGTGCGCCGTGCCGACGGCAGCTATGTGCGTTTCGACGACAACGCCGCCGTTATCATCCGCGACGACAAGAACCCCCGCGGCACCCGTATCTTTGGCCCAGTGGCTCGTGAGCTGCGTGACAAGGACTACATGAAGATCCTGTCCCTGGCTCCCGAAGTGCTGTAAGAGGGGGGTTACGAGGTATGAGTATGAACGTAAAGAAGAACGATACCGTGGTTGTCCTGTCCGGTAAGGACAAGGGCAAGCAGGGCAAGGTCCTGTCCGTCAACCCCGAGGCCGGCAAGGTGGTCGTGGAGGGCGTCAGCGTCGCTACCCGTCACCAGAAGGCTCGCCGTCAGGGCGAGGAGGGTGGCATCGTCAAGAAGGAGACCCCCATCTACGCCTGCAAGGTTATGACCGTGTGCCCCAAGTGCAACAAGGCCACCCGCGTCGCCCACAAGATCGTGGACGGCAAGAAGGTGCGCGTGTGCAAGCACTGCGGCGCTGAAATCTGAGAAAGAGGAGGAGTATAGAAAATGGCTAACCCCAATCTGAAGGCTAAGTACAATGCCGAGATCGCTCCTGCTCTGATGCAGAAGTTCGGCTACAAGTCCACCATGGAGATCCCCCGCATCCACAAGATCGTGGTGAACGTGGGCTGTGGTGAGGCCCGCGACAACGCCAAGGTGCTGGAGAGCGTGGTCAACGACCTGGCCACCATCACCGGCCAGAAGCCCGTCATCACCCGGGCCAAGAAGTCCGTGGCTAACTTCAAGCTCCGTGAGGGCATGCCCATCGGCGCTAAGGTCACCCTGCGCCAGGACAAGATGTGGGAGTTCATGGATCGTCTGTTCAACGTGGCCCTGCCCCGTGTGCGTGACTTCCGTGGCATCAACCCCAACGCCTTCGATGGCCGCGGCAACTACGCCCTGGGCCTGAAGGAGCAGCTGATCTTCCCCGAGATCGAGTACGATAAGATCGACAAGATCCGTGGTATGGACATCGTCATCTGCACCACTGCTAAGACGGACGAGGAGGCCAAGGAGCTGCTGACTCTCCTGGGCGCTCCCTTCACCACCAACGGTTAATGGAAGGAGAAACCAGCTATGGCTAAGAAGTCTATGATTCTCAAGCAGCAGGCTGAGCCCAAGTTCTCCAGCCGCCGCTACAACCGCTGCAAGATCTGCGGTCGCCCCCACGCTTACCTCCGGGACTACGGCATCTGCCGTATCTGCTTCCGCGAGCTGGCCTACAAGGGCCAGATTCCCGGCGTGAAGAAGGCCTCCTGGTAATTTGCCGCAAAACGGTCGAATACCGGAGAAAAATTTGGATAACAAGTCCCAGGCGGGGGGTTGCACCCCCGCCTATGGGCATGTTATAATAAATCGTTGGCCACCGTGCCAATGGTAAAAGAGACCCCCAGCGTGGGAAAAGACGGACAAAAGGTCGGAGGAACCAACCTAGCCTTCGATACCTTTCCGCCTGTACGGGCATCAAGCCCGTAAATTTTATAGGAGGTAAAAATCATGCAAATCACCGATCCCATTGCGGATATGCTCACTCGCATCCGCAACGCGAACAACGCAAAGCATGACACCGTGGATGTTCCTGCTTCTAACATGAAGAAGGCCATCGCTCAGATTCTGCTGGACGAGGGCTATATCAAGAACTTCCAGACCATCAACGATGGTACCCAGGGTGTCATCCGCATCACTCTGAAGTATGTGCAGCCCGGCAAGGAGAAGGCCATCACTGGTCTGCGCCGGGTGTCCAAGCCCGGCCTGCGTGTGTACGCTGGCGCTGAGGAGCTGCCCCGCGTGCTCCGTGGCCTGGGCATTGCTATCGTGTCCACTTCCAAGGGCGTCATGACCGACAAGAAGGCCCGCGAGGCCCATGTCGGCGGCGAAGTCCTGGCTTTCGTTTGGTAAGGAGGGTATAGGAATGTCTAGAATTGGTAGAGCTCCTATCGCCGTCCCCGCCGGCGTGGAGGTAAGCATTGCTGACAACAACGTGGTCACCGTCAAGGGCCCCAAGGGCACCCTGGTGGAGCAGTTCCACCCCAACATGACCATCACTCTGGCTGACGGCGTCATCACCGTCACCCGTCCCAACGATCTGAAGGAGAACCGTGCCCTCCACGGTCTGACCCGCACCCTGGTGCACAACATGATCGTGGGTGTCACCGAGGGCTACAAGAAGTCCCTGGACGTCAACGGCGTAGGTTACCGTGTGGCTCTGGAGGGCGGCAAGCTGGTGATGAACCTGGGCTTCTCTCACCAGGTCATCATGGAGGCTCCCGAGGGCATCACCATCGAGGTTCCCAACCAGAACCAGATCATCATCGCAGGCTTCGACAAGCAGCTGGTCGGCCAGTTCGCTGCCAAGGTCCGCGAGAAGCGTCCCCCCGAGCCCTACAAGGGTAAGGGTATTAAGTACTCTGACGAGGTCATCCGCCGCAAGGTTGGTAAGACCGGTGCTAAGAAGTAATTAAGGAGGTGTGCCGATTATGATTAACAGACCCAACACTAAGGCTCAGCGCCTGCATCGTCATAAGCGCGTTCGTGGTAAGGTGTCCGGCACCTCCGAGCGTCCCCGTCTGAATGTGTTCCGCAGCGAGACCAACATCTATGCTCAGATCATCGACGACACCAAGGGTGTGACCCTGGTTTCCGCTTCTTCCCTGGAGAAGGGCTTTGAAGGCTCCGGCAGCAACTGCGAAGCTGCCAAGAAGGTGGGCGAGGCCATTGCCGAGCGCGCCCGTGCCAAGGGCATCGAGGCTGTTGTGTTCGACCGTGGTGGCTACCTGTACCACGGCCGCGTGAAGGCTCTGGCCGAGGGCGCCCGTGAGGGCGGCCTGCAGTTCTAAGGGAGGAGGAAGAAAGTATGGCTCGTTTTGAGAAAGAACCCAAGGAGTTCGTAGAGAAGGTTGTGTACCTCAACCGCGTCTCCAAGACCGTCAAGGGCGGCCGTGTGGCCAAGTTCTCCGCCCTGG
Organism: Pseudoflavonifractor sp. An44; assembly: GCF_002161675.1. Taxonomy (GTDB): domain Bacteria; phylum Bacillota; class Clostridia; order Oscillospirales; family Oscillospiraceae; genus Enterenecus; species Enterenecus faecium. Next base: position 10,174 of record NZ_NFIH01000016.1, on the reverse strand, counting down.
TTGTTGTGGGCGACGAGAAGGGCAAGGTCGGCTACGGCCTGGGCAAGGCCGCTGAGGTGGCCGAGGCCATCCGCAAGGGCATCGAGGATGCCAAGAAGAACATGGTGACCGTGACCCTGTCCGGCACCACCATTCCCCACGAGGTCATCGGTGAGTTCGGCGCCGGCCGCGTGCTCCTCAAGCCCGCATCCAAGGGTACCGGTATCATCGCCGGCGGCCCCGTGCGTGCTGTGATGGAGGCCGCGGGTGTCTCCGACATCCGTGCCAAGTGCCTGCGCACCAACAACCCCCAGAACGTGGTGGCTGCCACCATGGCTGGCCTGAAGGCTCTGCGCAGCCCCGCTGAAGTCGCTCGTATCCGCGGCAAGAGCGTGGAAGAAATCATCGGTTAAGGAGGCTCACGACTATGGCTAACATTGAAATCAAGCTCGTCAAGAGCCTGAACGGCCGTCTGGCCAAGCACAAGGCCACTGCCGAGGCTCTGGGCCTGCGTCACATCGGCGATGTGACCGTGCAGCCCGACAACGCTGCTACCCGCGGCAAGATTGCCGCCATCGGTTACCTGCTCCAGGTCACCGAGAACGCCTAAGGAGGTGCCCAACATGAATCTGCATACTCTCTCTCCCGCCGCTGGTTCCACTCAGGTGGGCAAGCGCAAGGGCCGCGGCCCCGGTTCCGGTAACGGCAAGACTGCCGGCCGTGGACACAAGGGTCAGTGGGCTCGTTCCGGCGGCGGTGTCCGTGTGGGCTTCGAGGGCGGCCAGATGCCTCTGGCTCGTCGTCTGCCCAAGCGCGGCTTTAACAACATTTTTGCCAAGCGTCTGGAGACCATCAATGTCTCCGCTCTGAACAAGTTCGAGGATGGCGCCACCGTCAACGTCTGCGACCTGCTGGAGCAGGGCATCCTCTCCAAGTGCGAGTACGGCGTTAAGGTGCTGGGCAACGGCGAGATCACCAAGAAGCTCACCGTGCGTGCTTCCGCGTTCTCCGCCTCCGCGAAAGAGAAGATCGAAAAGGCAGGCGGTACAGCGGAGGTGATCTGACATGATTCAGACCATCCGTAGTGCCTGGAAGGTGCAAGAGCTGCGCAACAAGCTGCTGTTTACCATCTTTGCTCTGCTGATTTTCCGGGTTGGTTCTGCCATTCCCGTCCCCTTCATTGATACCGAATCTCTGAAGACCTACATGGCCTCTCAGTCTTCCAGTATCTTTGGTCTGCTCAATGTCATGAGCGGCGACGCCTTTGCTCAGGCTACCGTCTTCGCTCTGTCCATCCAGCCCTATATCAACAGCTCCATCATTGTGCAGCTGCTGACCATCGCCATCCCCGCTCTGGAGAAGATGGCCCGGGACGAGGGCGAGGAGGGCAAGAAGAAGATCGCCGCCATCACTCGCTACGCCACTGTGGCCATCGCCCTGCTTCAGGCCTTTGGCTACTACAAGCTCATCAGCTACTACGAACTGGTGGCTGACGGCCTGTGGCCCGCTTTCGTCATCATCTTTGCCTTCACCGCCGGCTCCGCCTTCCTGATGTGGCTGGGCGAGCAGATCACCGAGTTCGGTGTGGGCAACGGTATTTCCATCATCCTGTTCGGCGGTATCATTGCCCGGGGACCCCACATGGTCTCCTCCATGATCAACGGCGTGCGCGTGTGGGCCTCCGGCTCCACCAGCACCACCACCGCCTCCCTGCACCCCGCGTTCATCCCCCTGATTCTGGTGGGTATCCTGCTGCTGGTGGTGTTCATCGTGTTCATCACCAACTCCGAGCGCCGCGTGCCCGTGCAGTACGCCAAGCGGGTGGTGGGCCGCAAGATGTACGGCGGTCAGTCCAGCCATATTCCCATCAAGGTGAATATGTCCGGCGTGATGCCCATCATCTTCGCTCAGGCCATCGCCTCCATCCCCGCCACCATCGGCATGTTCGTGCCCTCTGCTCAGACCGAGGGCTCTGGCTGGAACACCTTCCTGAAGGTGTTTGACTCCAACGGCCTGATCTATTGCGTGGTGTACTTCCTGCTGATCATCGTGTTCAGCTACTTCTACAACACCATTCAGTTCAACCCCGTGGAGATCGCCAACAACCTCAAGAAGAACGGCGGCTTCGTGCCCGGCTTCCGTCCCGGCAAGCCCACCGCTGACTTCTTGGCCCGCGTCATCAATCGCCTGACCATGTTCGGCGCCATCTACCTGGCTGTGGTAGCCCTGCTGCCCGCCATCACCGGTAACATCATGCTGGCCTTTGGCAGCTCCGCTGGCAACAGCCTGGCCATCGGCGGTACTTCCATCATCATCGTGGTGGGCGTCGCCCTGGAGACCGTGAAGGTTCTGGAGGCTCAGCTGATGATGCGTCACTACAAGGGTTTCCTGGAGTAATTGGAGAAGGTGAACGAGATGAAGCTGATTATGCTGGGCGCCCCTGGCGCCGGTAAGGGTACTCAGGCCGCTATCTTGAGCGAAAAGCTGGGGATCCCCACCATTTCCACTGGTAACATCCTGCGCTCTGCCGTGAAGAACGGCACCCCCGTGGGATTGGAGGCCAAGAGCTACATGGACGCCGGGAAACTGGTCCCCGACCAGGTGATCATCGGCATCGTGGCTGAGCGCTTGGCCCAAGATGACTGCTCTAAGGGTTACATTCTGGACGGCGTGCCCCGCACCATCGCCCAGGCTGAGGCTCTGGAGCAGGCCGGCGTGGTGTTCGACCACGTCCTGTCCATCGAGATCTCCGACGAGGAGATCAAGAAGCGCATGAGCGGCCGCCGCTTCTGCGCTTCCTGCGGCGCCACCTACCACGTGGTCAACGCTCCTTCCAAGGTGGAGGGCGTGTGCGACAAGTGTGGCGGCACCCTGGAGCTGCGGGACGACGACAAGCCCGAGACCGTCCAGCACCGCCTGGAGGTCTATCATGCCGAGACCGAGCCTCTCAAGGCGTTCTATGCTGAGCGGAATCTGCTCTGCTCTGTGGACAATCAGTCCAGCATCGAGGCCACCACTGAGGTCATCGAGAAGGCTCTGGGGATCTAAACGATGGAGCTGATTACGCTCAAGTCGTCCAGAGAGCTGGACGCAATGCGCCGCGCGGGCCGCATCGCCGCCCAGGCCAGAGAGCTGGCCGGGCGGATGGTGGCCCCCGGCGTGACGACCTTAGACATTGATACCGCGGTACGCAAGTTCATCGAGAGCCAGGGAGCGAAACCTTCCTTCCTGGGCTACGGCGGATTCTCCGGATCTGCCTGCATCTCGGTCAACGACGTGGTCATCCACGGCATCCCTTCCAAGAAGGTGGTGCTGAAAGAGGGTGACATCGTCAGCGTAGACGTGGGTGCCTGCATCGATGGTTTCCACGGCGACTGTGCTGCCACCTATCCCTGCGGGAAGATCTCCGAAGAGGCTCAGCGCCTCATCGAGGTCACCCAGCAGAGCTTCTGGGAAGGCATGAAGCACGCCAAGGCCGGCCAACGAGTGTCCGACATCTCCCATGCCGTTCAGAAGTATGTGGAGAGCTTCGGCTACTCGGTCGTTCGCGACTTCGTTGGCCACGGTGTGGGCGCGAAACTCCACGAGGCCCCCGAGGTGCCCAACTACGGTCCCGCTGGCCACGGCCCCCGGCTCCAACCCGGCATGACCATTGCCGTGGAGCCCATGGTGTGTGCCGGTGACTGGCAGGTAAAGGTGCTCAAGGACGGCTGGACCACCGTGACGGTGGACGGCTCTCTGGCGGCCCATTACGAAAACACCGTACTCATCACCGACGGAGAGGTCGAGATTCTCACCCAATGCGGAGAGATGTGACATGAGTTTCCAACAAGCCCAAATCGTGCGCTCCCTCAGCGGCCACGACAAGGACCAGCTGTTCTGTGTCCTGGCCTTAGATGGCAGCTTCGTGCTGCTGGCAGATGGGAAGCGGCGGCGGGTGGAGAACCCCAAGCGCAAAAACGTCAAGCACGTTCAGTGCGTGGGAGAGTTTCACCACCCAACCATCGAAAAAGTCCGGGCCGGCGAACCTGTCCGCAACCGCGAGCTGCGGGCGGCGTTGGCGGCCATCCGGGACGAAATGGAGGTATGAAGCTTTGGCGAAGGACGATATGATCGAGCTGGAGGGCGTCGTCACCGAGGCCCTGCCCAATACGACTTTCAATGTGGACATCGGGAACGGACACATCATCCTGGCCCACATTTCCGGCAAGCTGCGCATGAACTTCATCCGCATCCTGCCCGGCGACAAGGTCACCGTACAGATGTCGCCCTACGACCTGACCAGGGGTCGCATCACCTGGCGAAGCAAGTAAGAGATAACACGACCGAGAAGGGCCGGGGCCTTGCCTCCGCCCAACTCGGGGCCATCAGGCATTCACAGGAGGTTAACCGATATGAAAGTAAGACCGTCTGTCAAGCCCATGTGCGAGAAGTGCAAGATCATCAAGCGCAAGGGCAAAGTAATGGTCATTTGTGAAAACCCCAAGCACAAGCAGAGACAAGGTTAAAGGAGGGGCAAGGAGAATATGGCACGTATTGCAGGCATTGATCTGCCTAAGGAGAAGCGAGTCGAGATCGGACTCACCTATATCTACGGCATTGGCCGTACCAGCGCTACCAAGATTCTGGAGAAGGCTGGCATTAACCCTGATACCCGCGTGAAGGACCTCACCGACGCCGATGAGGCCAAGCTGCGTGAGATCATCAGCCACGACTACGTGGTGGAGGGCGACCTGCGCCGGAATGTGGCTATGGACATCAAGCGTCTGACCGAGATCGGCTGCTACCGTGGTGTCCGTCACCGCAAGGGCTTGCCCGTCCGCGGCCAGCGTTCCAAGACCAACGCTCGTACCCGCAAGGGTCCCAAGCGCACTGTGGCGAACAAGAAGAAGTAAGGAGGGATTAGACACATGGCTACTGCTAAGAAAGTGATCAAGCGCCGTCGTGAGCGCAAGAACGTGGAGAAGGGTCAGGTGCACATCCGTTCCTCCTTCAACAACACCATGGTTACTGTGACCGACATGCAGGGCAACGCCCTGTCCTGGGCTTCCTCCGGCGAGATGGGCTTCCGTGGCTCTCGTAAGTCCACCCCCTTCGCCGCCCAGACCGCTGCTGAGACTGCCGCCAACGCTGCCATCGAGCAGTGCGGCCTCAAGAGCGTTGAGGTGTACGTCAAGGGTCCCGGCCAGGGCCGTGAGGCCGCCATCCGGGCTCTGCAGGCCGTGGGCCTGGAAGTCACCCTGATCAAGGACGTGACCCCCGTGCCCCACAACGGCTGCCGTCCCCCCAAGCGCCGCCGCGTGTAATCTGGAAGGAGGAAAAGCAATATGGCTAAGAATATGCAGCCCTATCTGAAGCGTTGCAGAACCCTGGGCATCTCTCCCGCCACCATGGGCGTGAATAAGGAGTCCAACCGGAACCCCGGCCCCCAGCGCCGCAGCAAGAAGAGCGAGTATGCTCTGCAGCTGACTGAGAAGCAGAAGGTGAAGTTCATCTACGGCGTGCTGGAGAAGCAGTTCCGTTCCTACTACGAGAAGGCCGCCCGCATGAAGGGCAACACCGGCGACGAGCTGATGACCCTGCTGGAGCGCCGTCTGGACAACGTGGTGTACCGTCTGGGTCTGGCCAGCACCCGCCGCGAGGCCCGTCAGCTGGTCAACCACGGCCACTTCACCGTCAATGGCAAGCGCGTGAACATCCCCTCCTACCTGGTGAAGGTGGGCGAGGAGATCGCCGTGTGCGAGAAGAGCCGTTCTTCCGCCAAGTTCAAGAAGCTGGTGGAGGAGGATAAGTTCGTGGCCGCTCCCGCTTGGCTGGAGAAGACCAAGAACGCCCCCCTCCAGGGCAAGGTCGTGGCCATGCCCACCCGTGAGGATATCGACTTCGAGGTCGCTGTCAACCTGATCGTGGAGTTGTACTCCAAGTAATCGTCACCCTCAACTCAAGCAGTTCGCAACCGTTTTGGAAGCTACGCCACAGTAAAAGGAGGGTATTCACGATATGGTAGAAATTCAGAAGCCGCGCATTGAGTGCATCGAAAACGTGGGTGAGGAGACCTACGGCAAGTATGTCGTAGAGCCTCTGGAGCGGGGCTACGGCACCACCATTGGCAACTCCCTGCGCCGCATCCTTCTGTCCTCTCTGCCCGGCACCGCAGTGACCACGGTGAAAATCGCCGGCGTCCAGCACGAGTTCTCCACCATCCCCGGGGTGAAGGAGGACGTGACCCAGATCGTTCTGAACATCAAGGGCATCATTGCCAAGCTGTACAGCGAAGGGGTCAAAACCGTCTATATCGAGGCCTCCGGTGAGGGGGTCGTGACGGCTGGTGACATCAAGGCCGACAGCGATGTGGAGATTCTCAATCCTGAGCATCACATCGCCACTCTGGGCCCCGATGCCACTCTGAACATGGAGCTGACCTTGTCCCAGGGCCGTGGCTACGTCACCGCCGACCGGAACAAGAATGCTCAGACGGTCATCGGCGTCATTCCCGTGGACTCTGTGTACACCCCTGTGCGCAAGGTCAACTACACCGTGGAGAACACCCGCGTGGGAGACGCCACCGACTACGACAAGCTGACCCTGGAGGTCTGGACCAACGGCACCATCTCCGCCCGGGACGCCGTGTCCCTGGGCGCCCGCATCCTGCTGGACCACTTCACCCTCTTCACCGATCTCTCTGAGACCATGGGCTCCAAGTCCACCGTGGTGGAGAAGGCTGAGACCCAGCGCGATAAGGTGCTGGAGCTGACCATCGAGGAGCTGGACCTGTCCGTCCGTTCCTTCAACTGCCTCAAGCGCGCCAACATCAACACCGTGGAGGACTTGATCTCCAAGACCGAGGACGAGATGATGAAGGTGCGCAACCTGGGCCGCAAGTCCCTGGAAGAGGTCATCAACAAGCTGGCGATGATGGGTCTGTCCCTGGCCAGCGAGGAAAACTAAAAAATGTGAGGATTCCCCGTGGAGAAATCCACGGGGGCCCACTGGAGGCAGGGTAGAGGGTATGTAACGTTCCTCCTCACCCACACGCAAGTGTCCCCATCCGGGTGCCAGAACGAATTTGAATGAGATCTCGCAACGCGAGGTCGGAGGAGTGTTAAAAATGGCTCAGAACCGTAAACTGGGTAAGACCAGCGATCAGCGCCGCGCCATGCTGCGCGCCATGACCACCTACCTGCTGGAGAATGGTCAGATCAAGACCACCTACGCCCGCGCTAAGGAGGTCGCCCCCATTGCCGAGAAGATGATCACCCTGGCTAAGAAGAACAACCTGGCTTCTTACCGTCAGGTGCTCAGCTACATCACCAAGGAGGATGTGGCTAAGAAGCTCTTCGACGAGATCGGCCCCAAGTACGCCGACCGCAATGGCGGTTACACCCGTGTGCTGAAGATGGGTCCCCGTCGCGGCGACGCCGCCGAGATGGCCATCATCCAGCTGGTGTAATGGAATACGGGCTACCGTATTAGAACAAAAAGAGCCTGGACTCACGAGTTCTCGTGGGCCCAGGCTTTTTTGCATCTGTACAAGGGGGCGCTTTTGTGCTATACTGACAAAAAGAGGACGGATTTCTCCGCCTTCTGTTGTGAGAATTGGGAAGAAAAGGGGGCGTCATCATGAAAAAGCGTATGAAATGGGTGGCCATGGCCGGGGCAGCGGTACTGGCCCTGTCTCTCACCGCCTGCGGCAGCATCAGCCTGAACCTGGGCAGCGAGAAGAGCCGCATGGAGGGCTATGTCCAGGGCTATTTGGACCTGACATACCTGGGCAAGCTCAACAAGGACTATCAGACCGAAATGGAGCTGTCCGAGGAGGAGGCCCAACAGCAGTACGAAGAGGGCATCCAGGTGGAGGTGGAGTTCTTTGAAAGCGGCATTGGCCTCATTGACTACCCCACCGAGGAGATCACCCAGCGTTTGACTGAGCTGTACAAGGAGATTTACAGCCACAGCGACTACACCGTGGGGGCTGCCACCAAGCTGGACAGCGGAAACTACGCCGTGGAGGTGACGGTGCGCCCCATTGATCTCATGACCAAGGTGACCTCGGATGACTTCCAGGCCATCTTTGACCAGATTCTCTCCGACCGGGGTATCACCACCCAGGAGCAGCTGGAGGCCCTCAGCGAGGAGGAGTACCAGGAGATCGACGCGGTGTACGCCGAGAAGATCGTGGACCTGTTGGAGAAGGAGCTGCCCAACACCGGAAACGGGGAGGCGGAGACCTTCACCGTGCAGATTGAGGACGACGGGAACATCTGGACCCCCTCCCAGGACGACTTTAACTCCATTGATCTGGCCATGATCGACTACAGCAACTTTGGATATTGACGAAGCGAGACAGATAAGCGGCGGGTGGAAGAACTCCACCCGCCGCTGTTTTCCTTCGAAACTTCCACACCCCTCAGGGGTTTTTGTGGAAGTATTCCTCCAGCACCGCCCACTCGGAGAAGGGCAGGCGCAGCCCACAGGTCTCAATGTACCCCTCGTGGCCCTTGCCCAGCAGGGCCACCATATCTCCGGGCTGGGCCAGGTCCAGGGCCCGGAAAATGGCCTCTCTCCGGTCGTAGATCACCTCCCAGGGGATTTGACGGCCCAGGGCCTGGGTGATGGAGCGGCAGATGTCCTCCACCGGCTCCCACCGGGGGTTGTCGGTGGTGACGATGGCGCAGTCTGCCAGTTCCGCCGCCACTTGGGCCATGTCCAGCCGCCGCATGGGGGGACGGTTGCCCCCGGCCCCGAACACCACAATGATGTTCCCGTGGGGGTAGCAGTGGAGGCAGCTCAAAATGGCCCGGAAGCTGGCGGCGTTATGGGCGTAGTCCACCACCACCCGAATTCCCCGGTCATTGGGGAACACCTGGGCCCGCCCGGGCACGGCGGCCTCCTCCAGCCCCTGGCGGATGGCCTCTTCCGGCAGACCCAGCTGGCGGCATACCGCCACCGCCGCCAGGGCGTCCTGGACGTGGTGCCGCCCGGGGAGGGGGATGGTATAGGGGGTGTCACAGTCCGCCACCGTGAAGCGGCTTCCAAGGGCGCTGGGGGACTCTATGGGGGCCACGGTGCCCCCTTGCACCCCGCAGGTGAGGGAGAACCCGAAGGTGGCCACCGGGGCCTCTGGGGGCAGCTGGGCGGCCATCTGGGGCCAGGCCATGTCCTCCCCATTGCCCACCGCTCCGGCGCACTGGGCGAAGAAGGCGGCCTTACAGGCGGCGTACTCGGCGTAGTCGGCGTGCTCCCCGGGGCCGATGTGGTCGGGGGAGAGATTGAGGAAGACCCCGGCGGCGAAGGTGAGCCCCGCCACCCGGCGGTGTTTCATGGCCTGGGAGGACACCTCCATCACCACATGGGTGCACCCCTGTTCCACCATATCATGGAGCAGGCGGTGGAGGAGCAGGGGGTCCGGGGTGGTGTTGGGGCAGTCGGCCCACGTCTCCCGCCCTATGTATGCCCCCATGGTGCCGATCATCCCCGCTGTGTGCCCGGCAGCTAGAAGAATGTCCCGCACCATGTGGGCGGTGGTGGTCTTGCCCTTGGTGCCGGTGATGCCGATGAGGGTGAGGCTCTTGGCGGGGTGGCCGTAGAAGGCGGCGGCCAGGTGGGCCAGGGCGTCCCGGGGGTCCTCCACCACAAAGAGGGGGGCGGGACAGGGCAGGGACACGGGGGAGACCACGGCGGCGGCCCCCCGGTCCACGGCCTGGGGGATGTACTGGGTGCCGTCGGCGTGTTCGCCGGGAATGGCCACGAAGAGGGCGCCGGGGGTGACGGTACGGGAGTCGCAGGAGAGGGAGGAAATGTCCACATCCTGGTCACAGGAGTGGCCGAGCACGGCCAGCAAAGGGGCAAGTTTCATGGGTCAACACCTCTGGATGAGAGATTTTGACCCAGTCTATGCGGGGGTGAAAAAGGGGGTTCCTTCTGGGGAGGGAAACCCCGTTTTCCCATAGATTAGTTCAGGCTTGCCAGCCTGGTGGGGACGCTACCCGCTGGGGGTTTCTTTTGCCCGGTCAAAAGAAACCAAAACCCGCTTAGGGCGTTCCCCCCTAAGTACCCCCCTGGGGTACGAGGCTGTCCCTGCGGTGGTTCTCAGGCCGGGCCGAAAAGCAAGTACCATACCAAGGGAGTAAAAAGCTCTGATTTTCTCTATTACTGCCGGGATAGTGCACGTTTCTCCAGGTTTCGGCCCTTTCTG
>NZ_NFIH01000015.1 GCF_002161675.1 Pseudoflavonifractor sp. An44 | reverse complement strand
CCTCCTACTATAAAGATTAAGATTTGGTATCAGCAGCCAGTAGGCTGATGATATAATACCGTCGTATGGGTGAGGCTTCCTTTCCCTCCTTGCGGCAGAGTCCGCTGAATACAAGAGTGGAACCTCTCCCTTCACGGGATTTCATTGATGAGCCGGATGAAGCAGCCCGATGTGAGCTGTCTTCTCATTTCGCAGTAGGGTATGACCCGTGGAGAACGAGAGGCGCAGCCATACGAAACCTGAACCAAAGGAGTGTTCTGCATGTACATCGTAGGCATCGACATCGGCAAACGTAATCATGAAGCCAGTATCATGAATGCAGCGGGAAAACAGTATGGAAAGCCCATTCGTTTTGCCAACTCTCATACCGGCTTCAACAAACTGATGGATTGGGTAAAGAACATCTCAGGAGCGGATGATGTCGTCTTTGGAATGGAAGCTACCGGGCACTACTGGCTGGCGCTTTACACCCATTTGTGTCATGAGGGGTACGCCGTCCATGTAATCAACGCTGTTCAGTCAGATGCTCTGCGGGGAATGTATATCCGCCAGGCTAAGAATGACAGCAGAGACTCATTTATCATTGCCGAGGTCATCCGCTTCGGACGCTTTTGTGAAACTGCTGTTTCAGCACCGGAACTCCATGCATTGCGGGAACTATGCCGCCATCGCTTCTGGATCGTTGATTCTGTTTCGGATCTAAAGCGGAAAGTAATCGCGTTGCTGGATCAGGTGTTCCCTGAGTATGAAAACCTTTTTACCAATACCTTTGGAAAGACTTCTTTACAACTTCTCTCCGAATACACGACACCGGAAGAACTGCTTGCCGTTGATACGGCCAAACTGGCAGAGACGATTTACACCGCCAGCCGTGGTCACCATGGCATTGAGAAAGCCCAGGAGATTCAAAACACCGCACGCAATTCCTTCGGGATCCTGCTGGCTTCCGATTCCATTGCCCTTCTCATCCGCCAATACATCGAACAGATTCGCTTCGTGGAAAAACAGGTTGATAGAATCGACACAGAAATCGCACGTTTGCTTTCTGCTTTTGACAACCAACTTACCACCATTACAGGTATTGGCCCAACCCTTGCGGCTACAATCCTCAGTGAAATTGGCGATATCCGCAAATTTGCGTCACCGGGCAAACTAGCCGCCTTTGCCGGTATTGATCCGACTATGAAACAGTCTGGTAACTTTGTTGGCAGCCATGTCCATATGTCCAAACGTGGCTCGCCTTATCTGCGCCGGGCTATTTGGCTTGCTGCAACTATCGCTGCCTTCAAAGACCCTTCCATCTCTGTCTACTACCAGCGCAAACGCTCTGAAGGGAAATCCCATCTCACAGCACTGGGACATGTTTCCCGCAAAATGGTGAATATCATCTTCGCTGTCCTTCGTGACAATACCCCCTATTCCCCAGCTATTTAGAAATCTTCTCTTGACAACCCTTTATAGCCGGTCTTGTAGGTAAAGATGGATGTGAAATCCGTGTGTAGAACCTGTTCGGGGTGTAGAACCTGTTCGGGGCTCACTGGGTGCAGAGTACCGCTATCCAGCAGATAGATGTGGTCGGAGATCTTACAGGCGCTGTACAGGTCGTGGGTGATCATCAGCATGGAGAAGCCCCGGCGGTATTGCAGGCCCTTGAGCATACGCAGCAGGTTTGCCTTGGCGGAGGGGTCCAGCATGGAGGTGGGCTCGTCTGCCAGCAGCACCGCAGGCTCCATGGTGAGGGCCCGGGCCAGGGCCAGACGCTGTTTCTGGCCCCCAGATAGTGCGCCCACCTTGCGGCGGTAGAAGCTGTCACAGGTGTACAGGCCCACATCCTCCAGGGCCTGAGAAAGGCGCTGAGGGTCATAGACCTTGGCCAGACGCATGGGTTCGGACACCGCCTCCTCCACGGTCAGGTGAGGATTGAGGGCGGCTTGGCTGTCCTGGAGTACCATCTGGATGCCGCCCAGCTGCCGATGGAGAGGGAGCAGGTCCTGTTCCTGCCCCTGAAAACGGATGGAGCTGTGGGCGGGGCAGGGGAGCAGACCGGACAGCAGGTGGGCCAAGGTGGTTTTGCCCGCCCCGGAGCGGCCTACCAAAGACACGATCTCCCCGGCATATAGGGTGAGGTCTACGTGGTTCAGCACCGGAGTGGCTCCATAGGCGTGGGATAGGTTATGGCAGGAGAGCAGGGGCACAATGCCGCCCCGGTGGCAGGCCAGAGCCCGCCCATCTGGCTGGGTTTCCAGGTTTGGAGCCCTCTCACCGCACAGCGGAATGCTCTGGGTGCACCGCCCGTAAAAGGGACAGCAGTGGTGGCCTGGCTGCTCCTGGGCGGTGTTGGGGCGGATGCCCCACAGGTCCCGTAGAGGATTGAGAGTGACGGCGGACTGGAGCAGGCCCCGGGTGTAGGGGTGCCGGGGACGGTCCAGAATGTCTCTTGTGGGCCCTGCCTCCTCTACATGGCCCTGGTAGAGCACCATGGTGCGCCCGCCCAGGGACTGAGCCAGCCCCATGTCGTGGGTGACCACCAGAAAGGCGGTGCCTAAGGTGTCCCGCAGCGTCTCAATGGCAGAGCGCACGGCAGCGCAGGACTCCGGGTCCAGACTGGCGGTGGGTTCATCCAGCAGCACCAGTTCCGGGTCCAGGGCCACGGCGTTGGCCAATAAAAATTTCTGCACCATGCCCCCGGACAGCTGGTGGGGACGGAGGGACAGGTCGTCCGGCGACAGCCCCACCAGTTCCATGAGGGCATGGGCTTTTGTGATACATTGGTCTGGGGAATAGGCCTGAGCCAGCACCTCGCGGAGGTGCTGGGCCAGGGTCAGCTTGGGATTGAGCCACTGGACTGAGTTTTGAAATGCCACAGAGAGGGTCTTCATGCGTAGTTTGCGGCGCTGAGCCTCCCGCATGGTGAGAAAATCCACCCCGTGGAGGAGCACCTGGCCCCCTACCTTGCCCTCTGGGGGGAGCAAGCAGGAGATGGCCTGGACCAGCGAGGTCTTCCCGCTGCCGGATTCTCCGATGACGGAGAGAATTTCCCCCCGGTCCAGCTGGAAGCTGAGTGGGTGTAGGTGAAATTGTGGGTAGGACACAGAGAGTTCTTGAACTTGAAGCAGCACGGTACCCCTCCTAGGATTTGGGTAATTGAATGGCCTGCACCATCAGGCGCAGCAGTAAAGTGGACACCACCGTGGCCCCCACGGGGGCCAGCAGCCACCAGAGCCAGAACGGGGTGCGGTAAATGCCGGGAAACTGGGTGGCCCGGGCAATCATCAGCCCCCAGGACCGGGCCAGGGGGTCGGACAGGCCCAGAAAGGCCAGGGAGGACTCCTGAAGGATGGACTTCCCCACCACCCCCAGGGCGTTCACCGACAGTAGGGGGAGCAGGTCTCCAGCTAGATGGGTGCGGATGAGGTACCAGAGCCCGCCGCCATACACTTTGGCCATGGCCACATAGGGGCGGTGACACACCGAACGGGTTTTGGCCCGCATCACCTTGGCCACCGGGGCCCAGGAGAACAGGCAGAGAATCCAGATGATGTTCCAGGTGTTCTGACCCAGAAAGGCCCCCAGCACGATCATCACTGGCAGCTGGGGAATGGAGAGAAAGATCTGAATGAGCAGTCCTATGACGTGGTCCACCCAGCCGCCCAGCAGTCCCGCCGCCGTGCCCAATCCGCCTCCCAGCAGGAAGGTACAAAGGGCGGTCATGACACCAATGCCCATACTGCGGAAAAATCCGGCGGAGATTTGGGCGAATACATCCACCCCTAGGTTGTCAGTGCCCAGCCAGTGAGAGGCAGAGGGGGGCTGGAGGGAGTTCCCAGAGGGGAGAGCGGCATCCCAGGGATAGAAGGTGACGCCCCAGAGAAAGACCAGGGTCAGCACAAGAAAGAGGGTGAGAGGGATGAGCAGGCTTTTTTTCATGGCTCCACCTCCCGCTCCACGGCGTGGTTGCACAGGTCTGCCAGGGTGAGACTCACCAGTACCAGCAGGGCAGAGAGGAGAAATACCCCCTGAATCATGGGGTAGTCCCGGTAGGTCACTGCCTCCCGTAAGACGGTGCCCAGGCCCGGATAGGCAAAGACGTTTTCCACCAGAATGGTACCTCCCACGGTAGAGCCCACCGAGAGAAAGAGCCGGGCTACAATTGGGGTAATGCTGTTGGCCAGGAGGTAGAAGGGCCACACCCGCCGTTTTCGCAGTCCTTTGGCCTTCGCGTTTATCATGTATGGCTGCTCAAGCACGGAGGAGAAGCTGGCCCAGGCGGTGAAAAAGAACTTGGGGCAGGTCACCAGAGTCAGGGCGGCAATGGGCATGAGACTGTGGAGCAGAATATCACCTAGCTGCTGCCATAGGGAAGAGTACTGGGCGAAGGGAGTCACCGCTCCTGACAGAGGAATCCAGGCTACCCGGGCCGCCACCAGAAACAGCAGGAGCACACCCGTGAGAAAGGGCGGGAGTTCCGCCAGGGCGGAGAGGGCAGGAGCCAAAATGCGGTGTCCATGCCGGGTGCCCACACAGACCAGGGCCAGCCCAACCCCCAGAATGAGGCTTAACAGCAGGGAAGCCCCCATCATCCACAGGCTCCAGGGCAGACGCTCCAGGAGAATGTCCGCCACCGGGCGTTTATAGTGGATGCTCTGGCCCAAATCCCCGTGGAGATTGCGCACCACAGTGTCCACCAGCTGCTGGGGCCAGGGCTTGTCCAGGCCGTAGTATTCCCGCAGCAGTTCCTTCTGCTCCTGGGTGTAGACCACAGCCACATCCTCCCCGGACCCAGAGGCGGTGTAGTCAAAGGGGTCTCCCGGCATGAGACGGGGAATGAAGAAGTTGAGCAGGTAGATGGCCGCACAGGAGAGCAGGAGCAGCAGGATGCGGCGGGTTATGGAGGCCGTCAGCGCTCCATGTAGGAGAGTCGGTTTTGTTCGGCCTGCTGATAGGCGTAGGTTTTCATCCATCCGTCGTAGTAGTCCTTTCGATACATGGAATAGGTGGATTGGTTGGCAATGACAAGGATGGGAATCTCCTGGCTCACCAGCAGCTCCAGCTCCTGGAATATGGCCAAGCGCTGGTCAAAGTCGGTCTCGTACTGCTGACCTTCGGCCAGACGGGTCATCTCCTCATTGGAGTAGCCGATGGCCCCCATGGAGTGGGGATTGGTGCCGGAGAACTTGGAGATATCGGAGAAGAGGGTGCGCATGTAGGTGGGGGGATTGTTGCCCCAGCCGCCATTGTCCACCAGGGCAAACTCATAGGCGCCCTGGTTGATGGTATCATCCCGGGTAGCGGAGTCGTAGGCGGTGACGGACACGGTCATGCCTGCCTGGGTGAGACCGTTTTTGATGATCTCAGCAATGGCCAGGTCGTCGGCGCTATTGCCGCAGAGAAGGGTGACAGACAGATTTTGACCGCCCAACACCTCCTGGGCCTTTTGGGGGTCATAGTCGTACTGCACCACATTCTCATTGTAGAAGATACTTCCCTGGGGGACATAGCCCGCACTGCCCACGGTACCCGCCCCACGGAACACGTTGTCCACCACGCTCTGGCGGTCAATGGCGGCGTATACCGCCTGGCGGTAGGTGAGGTCTAAAAACTGAGGGCACTTCTCGTAGTTGATCAGCAGCTTGTAGCCCATGTCGTTGGCCTTGTCCACCAGCGAGATGTTGGGGTCACTGAGGTAGCTGTCTTTCAAGTCGGCGGGCAGGGAGGTGATGTCCAGCTCCCCGGCGTCAAAGGCCAGCAGAGGGTCGCTGACGGGGATAAACTGGATTTTCTCCGCCCCCTGTGTTCCATTGCACCACCCCTCGTAGGCGGTGAACTCATATAGCCCGGTGGCTCCGTCGTATTGGGTACAGGAGAAGGCTCCGCTGCCCACCAGATAGCCATCCCCGGTGTAGGAGTAGGGGTCCTCTACCTCGGACCAGATGTGCTGGGGGAGGATGACAAAGCTGCCCAGATTGGACAGGGTGTCGGCGTCGGGCTCGTCCACCGTCAGGGTAATGGTGTGGTCGTCCACCACCGTGTAGTGGTCCACCAGGAAGTCCTCGCCTACGCCCAGGGGATTGGAGACTGGGGGGTGCTCTCGGTAGTAGTCCAGGGTAAAGGCCACGTCCTGGGCGGTGAGGGGCTCCCCATCCTGGAAGGTGGCGGTTTCAAAGAGGGTGAAGGTGTAGTCGCTGCCGTCCACCGTCCAGCTCTCGGCCAGCCAGGACACGTCCCCCTCCTCGTCTTTTTCCAGCAGGCTGCCGTAGACCAGCTTCATTTTAGCGGTGCCGGGGCCTCGAGACTGGCAGAGGAACGGGTTGGGAGCGCCCCAGTCGGTGCCTCCCTCCAGTTTGAGGGTAGACACGGAATACTGGGAGTTGGCAGGTGTGGACGAGGGGGGAGAGGCCGTACATCCGGCGCACAGGGCTAAGGCGGCGGCACAGGTGAGGGCGATGATGGGTTTTGTGTGCATGGTTGGTCCTCCTAGAACAATAAAAAAGTTCATCAAGAACACCTCCTGGTGCTCCTGATGAACTTCTCATTCATCCAATCTTGTGGTGTGGCGGGGATATGGCAACGGCCGTCTTCTGACAGCCCAGAGGATTGCTTCGACAATCTGAGGATTATTTTATCAGATTGGGCGTCCCATGTCAACGTCACAGAGGGTCTTCCATGCCGTCATGGGCATGGGCGGCCAGCAACTCCTGGGATTGAGGCGTGTCGTCCTCGTAAATTTCAAACAGGTCCTCGTCCTGGAGGGTGGGACGGCGGTGGCGGAACAGGGATGTGATCACCGGATAGAGCACCAGGGCCACCAAGCCTGCAGAAAAGCCGTTGTTATACAGGTTCATGCCTTCCAGGGGCAGCCCGGCCTGGAGCACCACCGCCGAGTGGATGAGTCCGGCCACCACCCCAAAGGGCCAGCCGAACACCCCGGAGAAGGGGGCCAGGGCGGTGCCAAACAGGGAGGCCAGCTGGAGCGACTCGTGGCTGGCGGAGACGTGGAGGAAGGTGCTGCCCAGCAGTACTCCAATCATCACTGGGGCGATGTTGCGCAGGTGCTTTCCGTAGGCGGAAAAGCCCATGATGGTGAAAATTCCGCCTAGGGTGGGTCCGTTCAAGTCTCCGCCCGTGACCAGAATGTATACCATGGCAAACAGTCCATTGACGCCGATGTTCACCAGAACGGGCCCGTGGCCGAACACACGCAGGTAGTCGCTGGGGGCACGGCCAGAGGTGTGGAGCAGCCGCCAGTAGCCCCGCAAGGTGGCGCTGGGGGTGGGGATGAGCCCAGCCACAATGAGGATGATACACACCACAGCTAGAAAGATGCCGAAGGTGAGATTGTTCCCCGTGGACCAGATCAGGTGGGAGGCGGGATTCAGGCCTAAGGCTTTGAAGATGGGAACAAAGATCATGGCCACCAGTCCGCAGGCAAAGCCGGTGGAGTACAGATTCATGCCATTTTGGATGCGGAAGGCGTACTCGGATACCGGGGCAATGAGAAAGCCGATGAGCAAGCCCACCACGGCCCCCAGCCAGGGGGACACGTCACAGCCCATGAAGCTGACCATGGGGGCCAGGGAAGTGCCCAACATGGCCACGTTGACGTACTTGGAAAAGGGCTCTTTCCGCCAGAGGGCATAGAGGGCGGTGCCAAAGAGAATGGGCCAGATGTTGAGAATATTTTTGCCAAACAGGGAAAAGCCCGCCATGAGGCTGATGGTGACCAGGGTGGAGCCGTTGGGCGTCTCGCCCACCAGATAGAAGATGGCCACGGCAATGAGGGTGACCAGCCCTGCGTTGACAAACGCAGGGCCGGTTCCGCACAGAGCTACATAGTCGGTGATGAGTACGTCCTCATGGCTAAGCATGGTCCATAGACCCTGAAAAAGATTTTGTGAATGAAATAGGCCAAACACCAGCAGAAGTGCGCCAAATCCAGCGGCAGCTGGGAGCAGGGCGGCGTTTCGGCGGTGTACGTGGGGTACGTGCATAGAGTGTTTCGTCTCCTTACCTATTGGAGTGCATCAACGATCCCATTTGTCGATGAGGGCCCGAATCTGGTCGGCGAACTTGCCCAAATCCTTGTTGGAGCCGCCCTTGTTGTGGGCGATGACCTCCATCAGCCGCTTGCCCACATCCTCCAGACGGCGGTAGGCAGGAGAGCCGGGGGCGGGCAGCGCCGTGGCGGGCTTCCGCTCCAGAATGACACCGGGGGCCAGCATCCGATTCTGGAGCAGGTCGTAGACCTCCTCGTAGTTGGGGGAGTGGGCCTGGAAGCCCAGGTCCCGGAGGGTCTGGGCGTAGTGCTCGGTGACGCTGCTCTCGCCGTGGACCACAAAGACGTGCTGGGGCAGGGGGTGATAGGCCTGAATCCAGGCGATGAGGCCGTTTTTATCGGCATGGGAGGAGAGACCGGGGAAGTTGACGATGCGGGCCCGCACCGAGATCTCCTCACCGAAGAGCTTGACGTGTGTTACCCCGTCCAGAAGCCGCCGACCCAAGCTGCCCTCAGCCTGATAGCCCACAAACACCACAGCGCACTCCTCCCGCCACAGGTTGTGCTTGAGGTGGTGGCGGATACGCCCGGCATCACACATGCCCGAGGCAGAGATGATGACCTTGGGGTTGGGGTCCGAGTTCAGGGCCATGGACTCCTGAGTGGACTCGGTGATGTTGAGGCCGGAAAATTGGAACAGAGCGCCGCCCTTCAGGGCCTCAATGGCCTCTTCGTCCAGATAGCCGTGGAGATCGCCGGAGAAAATCCGGGTGGCGGCGCCAGCCAGGGGGGAGTCCACATACACCTGAAAATCGGGAACGCTGCGCACCAGGCCCTGCTCCTTCATCTCACGCATAAAGTACAGAAGCTCCTGGGTGCGGCCCACCGCAAAGGAGGGGATGATCACATTTCCGCCTTTGGAGAGGGTCTCGTCAATGAGGGCGGCCAAATCTCCGGTGTAGTCCGGGTCTACGTCCATGTCGTGGAGACGGTCCCCGTAGGTGCTCTCCGTGACCACATAGTCCGCTTCCGAGATGAACTGGGGGTCCCGGATGATGGGCTGCTCCCGGTTGCCAATGTCCCCGGAGAAGACGATCTTTTTGGTCTCGCCGTTCTCGGTCAGCCACAGCTCGGCGCTGGCCGAGCCCAGCAGGTGCCCGGCGTCGGTGAAGCGGAGCTTGATGTCGTCATTGACCTGGATCTCTTGGCCGTATTCGCACACCACCAGGTGGCGGAGGGTGCGCTCCACATCGGCCAGCGTGTACAGGGGCTCCACCGGGGGACGTCCGGCCCGCTGGCCCTTCTGGTTTTCCCACTTGGCGTCACTCTCTTGGATGTGGGCGGAGTCCCGCAGCATAATGTCCAGCAGTTGGGCGGTGAGGCGGGTGCAGTAGATGTTTCCGCCAAATCCCTGCTTGATGAGCAGGGGAATGCGGCCGGAGTGGTCAATGTGGGCGTGGGTGACAATGACATCCTGAATGTAGCTGGGCATGAAGTCCAGCTGGGTGTTGTCGATCTCATCCCGCCCCTGCTGCAAGCCGCAGTCAATGAGCACCTTGTATCCGTTGCACTCCACACAGTGGCAGCTGCCGGTGACGGCCTTGGCTGCACCGAAAAATGTGAGCTTCATCCAGAGCACCTCCTATGCAATACTTCTAATAGCATTGTAATCCATTCCCGCTGGTTTGTAAAGAAGTGCACAAAAGAAAAGGGGATGCAGGCGGTGAAACCTGCATCCCCGAAAAAGGTTGGCAAATAAAATTACTTAGCCAGCTGCTTGGCGATCTCCTCAGCGAAGTTCTCCTGCTTCTTCTCGATGCCCTCGCCCTTCTCGAAGCGCACGGCGTCACGGAAGGTGACAGTGCCGCCCAGAGCCTTGGCAGCGGAAGCGATATACTTCTCCACAGTCATGTCGCCGTCCTTGACGAACTCCTGCTGGAGCAGGCAGTTCTCGGAGTAGAACTTGTTGAGCTTGCCGTCCACGATCTTCTCCTTGACCTGGTCGGGCTTGTTGGCCATCTTGGGATCGTTGGCCATCTGCACCAGCATGATCTTCTTCTCCTCAGCCAGCACGTCCTCGGTGACCTGGCTCTTGTCCCAGAAGCGGGGGTTCAGAGCAGCGATCTGCATGGCCACGTCCTTGCCAATCTCGGTGGCGTCGATGTCGCCCTCCACGTTCAGGGAGACCAGCACGCCGATCTTGCCGCCAGCGTGGATGTAGGGCACGCAGAAGCCCTCAGCGAAGCGGGCAAAGCGGCGGACCTTGATGTTCTCACCGATGACCAGAACCATCTCCTGCTGCTGCTCCTGGACGGTCAGGTCGGTGCCGTCGTACTTGCAGGCCATCAGAGCGTCCAGGTCGGCGGGGTTGCAGGCAGCCACAGTGGCGGCCACGCCCTTGACGAAGTTGACGAACTTCTCGTTCTTGCCCACGAAGTCGGTCTCGGCGTTGACCTCGACCACCACGCCCACGCCGTCGATGACAGCGGCGTAAGCCATACCCTCGGCGGCAATACGGCCAGCCTTCTTGGCGGAAGCAGCCAGACCCTTCTCACGCAGAATCTCGATGGCCTTGTCCATGTCGCCCTCGGCCTCGGTGAGAGCCTTCTTGCAGTCCATCATGCCGACGCCGGTCATTTCGCGCAGCTTCTGTACGTCCTTAGCGGTAATACCCATAGTATATTCCCTCC
Source organism: Pseudoflavonifractor sp. An44 (assembly GCF_002161675.1). Taxonomy (GTDB): domain Bacteria; phylum Bacillota; class Clostridia; order Oscillospirales; family Oscillospiraceae; genus Enterenecus; species Enterenecus faecium. Next base: position 58,977 of record NZ_NFIH01000015.1, on the reverse strand, counting down.
AAATTTGTAAATAAACGAATTGGCGCCCGCCCGACGGGACGGGCGCCAACCAATCACTGATTACTCAGCAGCGGGAGCCTCAGCAGCCTCAGCGGCGGGAGCAGCGTCCACACCCTGGCGGCCCTCCTGCACGGCGTTGGCCATGACAGAGGAGATGAGCTTGATGGCGCGGATAGCGTCATCGTTGCCGGGAATCACGTAGTCGATCTCGTCGGGATCGCAGTTGGTGTCCACGATAGCCACGATGGGGATGTTCAGCTTGCGGGCCTCGTTGATGGCGTTGCGCTCCTTGCGGGGGTCAACCACGAACAGAGCACCGGGGAGCTTCTTCATCTCCACGACGCCGCCCAGGTACTTCTCCAGCTTCTCGATCTCGCCCAGCAGCTTCATGACTTCCTTCTTGGGGAGCATGTCGAAGGTGCCGTCCTCCTGCATCTTCTTGAGCTGGTTCAGACGGTCCACGCGGGTGCGCATGGTCTTGAAGTTGGTCATCATGCCGCCCAGCCAACGGGCGTTGACGTAGTACATACCGCAGCGGGAAGCCTCTTCCTTGATGGCCTCCTGAGCCTGCTTCTTGGTGCCCACGAAGAGCAGGGACTGGCCGTTGGCGGCGATGTCACGCACGAAGGAGTAGGCCTCCTCCAGCTTCTTCACGGTCTTCTGCAGGTCAATGATATAGATACCATTGCGCTCGGTGTAGATGTAGGTGGCCATCTTGGGGTTCCACCGACGGGTCTGGTGGCCGAAGTGCACGCCGGCCTCCAGCAGCTGCTTCATAGATACGACTGCCATTGTTTAGTTCCTCCTAAAATTTAGTTACTACCTCCGGGAGCCTCATCTCTTGCGCCAACCTTCCAAAGGAAAGCACATGACGAAAAATCCGCCCCCGTGCGGAATGCCCTGAAATTCTACCATAGAATCCCGGGATATGCAAGTGGTTTTTTCTTCTTTTTGCGATAAATTTATGGATGCCGGGGCTTGGTATCCGGTTTAGCCTCCTGACGGCGCTGCCGACCGTCCACCAAAATGAGGTCCTCGCCGAATCGGGTGATGGAGGACCAGGGGAACACGGTATCCGGTTCCCGGCCCAGAAGGCCAAACCACCGGGGTTTTCCCGAGATGATGACGCTTTCAATGGTGCCATTTTGGGCATCGATCTCCACATCCCCGATGTATCCGTACCGCGTCCCGTCGGCAATATCAATGACTTCCTTATATTGTAGGTCAGAAATGTTGCAGATCATAGTATTCCCTCCTATATTCTATATGTATCCCCCCGGGTTTTGCGGTATGCAGGGGAGAGACCAGGAGATTTGGGAAAAAATTAATTTTCCCACTAGGCAAGAAGGAGATTCTGTATTAAAATAGGGCTGATAACAAAATTCGGAGGTATCACCCCATGAATGAATGGAAGTATAAACGAGTCCTGCTGAAGGTCAGTGGTGAAGCTCTGGCCGGGGATGCTGGCCGTGGGCTGGATTTTGATGTGATTGACAGCGTGTGCGATGCCATCGCCCGGTGCAACAAGGCTGGGATTGAGATCGGCGTCGTGGTGGGCGGCGGCAACTTCTGGCGCGGCCTGAAGGACGGCAAGGGCATGCGGGAGCGCACCCGTGCCGACCACATGGGTATGCTGGCCACCACCATTAATTGTCTGGCCCTGGCGGATATCCTGGAGCAGAAGGGGGTGGACGTGCGGGTGCAGACCGCCATTGAGATGCGGGCCATGGCCGAGCCCTACATCCGCTCCCGTGCCATCCGGCACCTGGAGAAGGGCCGCGTGGTGATTTTCGGCTGTGGTACCGGCAACCCCTTCTTCTCCACCGACACTGCCGCTGTGCTGCGGGCCGCTGAAATTGACGCCGACGTCATCCTGCTGGCTAAGAACGTGGACGGTGTGTACTCCGCCGACCCCAATCTGGACCCCAATGCGGTGAAGTACGACACCATTACCTATGACGATATTCTGGCCCAGCACCTGCAGGTGATGGACTCCACAGCCACCTCTCTGTCCATGGACAACAAGATCCCCGTGGTCCTGTTTGCCCTGAAGGACCCGGAGAACATTCTCCGCGTGGCCCGTGGTGAGAAGATTGGTACCATTGTAAAGGATTAAGGAGGAAGAACCATGACGGAACTGTGCAAGCCCTTTGACGGAAAGATGGTCAAGACCATTGAGGTGGTCAAGAGCGATTTCGCCGGTGTCCGCGCTGGCCGTGCCAACGCGGGTGTTCTGGACCGCATCCAGGTGGAATACTATGGTACTCCCACCCCCATTCAGCAGGTGGCCAGCATTTCCACCCCGGACCCCCGCACCCTGGCCATCCAGCCCTGGGACGGCTCCCTGCTTAAGGAGATTGAGCGGGCCATTCTGTGCTCCGATCTGGGCATCAACCCCCAGAACGACGGCCGTGTCATCCGCCTGTCCTTCCCCCAGCTTACCGAGGAGCGCCGTATGGAGTTGACCCGCCAGGTGCGCAAGTATGGCGAGAGCGGTAAGGTTGCCATCCGCAACATCCGCCGGGACGCCATGGAGCACTTCAAGGATTTGAAGAAGAAGTCTGAGATCACCGAGGACCAGTACAAGGACTACGAGGATGAGATTCAGACCATCACCGACAAGCGGTGCAAGGAGATCGACGCTCTCACCGCAGAGAAGGAAAAGGAGCTCATGGCGGTGTAATTGACACCGTTGTACCATACAATACCAGCGGGGCGAAGGTACGCCCCGCTTGTGTTGTATTTTTGGGATGGAATGTCCATACTTTGAAATAGATTAGGATGCGTGAATATGGCGTTATTTAATCGTAAAACCCAGGCGCCCCAGGTAGATATGAGCCATTTGCCCAGGCATATTGCCATCATCATGGACGGCAACGGCCGTTGGGCCAAAAAGCGGGGCCTGCCCCGCAAGGCGGGACACGCCGCCGGGGCGGAGACCTTCCGCACCATTGCCACCTATGCCAAGGAGCTGGGGCTGGAGTACCTGACGGTGTATGCCTTTTCCACGGAGAACTGGAAGCGGCCGGAGGATGAGGTGTCCTCCATCATGGGCCTGTTGGAGCGGTATCTCAAAGAGGCCATTGAGACCATGGCCAAGGACAAGGTGAAAATGGCCTTTTTCGGAGACCTGTCCCCGCTGAGTCCGAAACTCCAAGAGCTGTGTCATCAGACGGAGGAGATTTCCAAGGGCTATGACGGCTGCCAGGTGAACATCTGCTTCAACTACGGCGGCCGGGCGGAGATCATCCGGGCGGCGACGGAGTTTGCCCGTCGGTGCCAGCAGGGGCAGGCGAATCCTGAGGATCTCACCGAGGATGCTCTGGGCGATCTGCTCTATTCGGCTGGCGTGCCCGACCCGGACCTTGTGATTCGTCCCAGCGGCGAGGTGCGCATTTCCAACTTCCTGCTGTGGCAGTCCGCCTACTCTGAGTTTTACTTTACCGACGTGCTGTGGCCCGACTTCACCAAAGAGGAGTTGCTGCGGGCAATTGCCGATTTTCAGAATCGCTCCCGGCGATTTGGAGGGGTGTAAGGGATGCTGGTACGAATTGCGGTTGCAGTGGTGTTGGTCCCTCTGCTGTTGCTGGCCATGCTGCCCAGCTCGCCCCTGATTTGGTCCATTGTGGTGGCAGCCATTGCCGCCGCTGCTTCTTTTGAGCTGCTGCGGGCGGCCGGGGAGGATAAAGTCTCCCCCTGGATGACCTGTGTTGCGGTGCTCTCTGCCGCTCTGATCCCCCTGGGTTGCTGGATGGGGAAGGGAACCACCACAGTAAGCGTGTGTACCTTTGTGGTGATGGCCGTGTCCTTTTGGTGCGCCATTCGGGCCTATGACGAGGGGACGGCACCCATTGGCTTTTACCATGTGATGCTCACCCTGTTCTCCGGTGTCCTCATTCCTCTGGGCCTGTCCGCTCTGGTCTTGCTGAAAATGATGGACCATGGAGAGTATTGGGTGCTCTTTGCGGTGCTTATGGCCTTTGTCACCGATGCAGGGGCCTACTTTGTGGGCGTGTTTTTTGGCAAACACCGGGGCATCACCAAGGTCAGCCCCAACAAGAGTCTGGAGGGCTACATCGGGGGGTTCGTCTTTGGTGTGCTCTATGCGCTGGCCTATGGCGGTGTCATTCAGGCCATCAGCCACAATCCGGTCAACTTCCTGCCCTTGGTGCTCTCTGGACTGGTGGGCGCTCTGGCCACCGAGCTGGGCGACCTGTCCTTCTCCTTCATCAAGCGGGAATTCGGGGTCAAGGACTATGGGCACCTGCTCCCTGGACATGGGGGAATGCTGGACCGGTTTGACAGTATGATTTTCTGTGCCCCTGTGGTGCTCTTCATCCTCCAGGCCATCCCCGTGCTGTGACCATGGCCTGGACCAGATATAGAAATCGAGGGATAACATGAAACGAACCTTATCCATTTTAGGCTCCACCGGCTCCATCGGTCGGCAGACCCTGGACGTGGCCCAGGTCTGCGGCCACCAGGTGGCGGCCCTGACGGTGAATCGCAGCGTGGAGCTGGCCGAGCAGCAGGCCCGGCAGTTCCAACCCCAGCTGGTGGCGGCGGTGGACGAATCCGCCGCTCAGGATTTGAAACAGCGCCTTGCCGATACCTCCATCCGGGTGGTGGGAGGCCGGGAGGGCCTGATGGAGGCTGCCACGCTGCCCCAGGCGGACACCGTGGTCACTGCCGTGGTGGGGATCGCCGGATTGGAGCCCACTCTGGCGGCCATTGACCAGGGCAAACGCATTGCCCTGGCCAATAAGGAGACCTTGGTGTGCGCCGGGGACCTGGTGATGCGCCGGGCAGAGGAGAAGGGGGCGGAGATCGTCCCTGTGGACTCGGAGCACTCCGCCATCTTCCAGTGCCTCCAGGGCTGCAAGGACCGGGGCGAGGTGAAGCGCCTCATCATCACCGCTTCCGGCGGCCCCTTCTTTGGAAAAACACGAGAGGAACTGGAGCATGTGACCCGGGCCCAGGCGCTGCGCCACCCCAACTGGGCCATGGGTGCTAAGATCACCATCGACTCCGCCACGTTGATGAACAAGGGATTGGAGTTTATCGAGGCCATGCGGCTCTACCACATGCCACCCCAGCAGATTCAGGTGGTGGTGCATCGGGAGAGCATCATCCACTCTCTGGTGGAGTTCAACGACGGTGCTATTCTGGCCCAGCTGGGCACAGCAGACATGCGGGTGCCCATCCAGTACGCTTTGACCTGGCCGGAGCGCACCCCCGGCCCTGCCACCCCGCTGGACCTGCTTACCTGTCCGCCCCTGACCTTCGCCAAGCCCGACCCGGACACCTTCCGGTGCCTGGGATTGGCTCTGGAGTGCGCCCAGAAGGGCGGCACCTCGACGGCCATTCTCAACGGGGCCAACGAGGTGGCAGTGGAGCTGTTCCTGGAGGAGAAGATCTCCTTCCTGGACATTGCCCGGCTGGTAGAGGGCGCGTTGGAGCGGGTGGCGTCCAAACCCGCCGACACCCTGGAGGACGTGCTGGAGGCAGACCGTGCCGCCCGGCAGGCAGTCCGTGACTTGTTAATTTGAGGTGAATATCTTTGGAGCGAATCTTCTTTATTCTCTTGGCAATTCTCATCTTCGGCGTGATGATTGCCATTCACGAGTTCGGGCACTTTATCACTGCCAAGCTGTTGGGAATCCGAGTGAATGAATTTGCCATCGGTATGGGTCCGGCGCTGTGGAGCCGTACCCGTGGCGAGACTCAGTACTCCCTGCGGGCCTTCCCCGTCGGCGGCTACTGCGCCATGGAAGGGGAGGACGAGGCCACCGGGGACGAGCGGGCCTTCAGCATCCAGCCCGCCTGGAAAAAGATCATTGTCCTGTGCGCGGGCTCGTTCATGCACTTTCTCATGGGCCTGGTCATCGTCCTGGTGCTGTATATGGGAGTGACCCAAGTGCGGGTGCCTGTCATTACCCAGCTGGCCGACGGATTCCAGCTGGAAGGGGAGTCGGGGCTTATGGTGGGGGATGAAATCCTCTCCGTGGATGGCCACGGTATCTGGGTCTATGAGGATGTGCTCACGTTCCTCTCCCGCAACGACGGCAATGGCATCGATCTGACGGTACGGCGAGACGGGGAGAAGGTGGTACTCAAGGACCTGCCCATGGAGCGCTTTGAATACCAGTACGACGGTCAAGACGCCTATGGGTTTGGCCTGATCTTTGAGCAGGTAGACGATCTGTCCATCTGGGGCAGGGTGAAACTGGCCACCGCCCAGACCTTTGACTTTGTGCGCATCGTCTGGATGAGCCTGGGCGACTTGGTCACCGGCCGCGTGGGCGTGGACCAGATGTCCGGCGTTATCGGCGTGGTGGACGTGGTGTCTGAGGTAGGCACCCAGTCCGACTCCATTTTGGTAGGCGTCCAGAATGTGTTCTATATCATGGCTCTAATCGCTGTAAACCTGGCCGTGATGAACATGCTGCCTATTCCCGCTCTGGATGGCGGGCGAGTGCTGTTTGTGCTGCTCAACGCCATCTCGTACCTCTTTTTCCGGCGGCATATCCCCCAGCGGCTGGAGGGGTATATCCACGCTGTGGCCCTGGTGCTGCTGCTGGTGGTGATGCTTCTCATCGCCTTCCAGGATGTGTGGAAAATTGTGGTGTAAATACTGGAAAGGAAGTGACCTTGCATGACTCGACAAATTCATGTGGGGAACGTCGCCATCGGAGGCGGCGCCCCCGTCTCCATTCAATCCATGACCAACACCCCCACCCATGACGTGGAGGCCACCCTGGCCCAGATTCGGGCCCTGGCGGCAGCTGGCTGTGAGATCGTCCGGGTGGCCGTCCCCGATGAGCGGGCCGCCCAGGCGGTGGCCGCTTTGAAGGCGGGCAGCCCGCTGCCCCTGGTGGCGGACATCCACTTCGACTATCGGCTGGCCCTCACCGCTGTGGAGGGGGGCATTGATAAAATCCGCATCAACCCCGGCAACATTGGCGGGGAAGACCGGGTGGAAGCGGTGGCCAAAGCCTGCAAGGAGCGGGGCATCCCCATCCGCATCGGCGTCAACGGCGGCTCTCTGGAGAAGCCCCTGCTGGAGAAATACGGCGGCCCCACCCCAGAGGCCCTGGTGGAGAGTGCCCTGGGCCACGTGGCCCTGCTGGAGAAGTACGGCTTTGAGGACATCTGCATCTCCATGAAGTCCTCCTCGGTGCCCACCACCATGCGGGCCTATCAGCTCATGGCCCAGAAGTATGACTTCCCCCTGCACCTGGGCGTCACCGAGGCGGGCACTGCCGACATTGGCTCCATCAAGTCCGCCGCTGGCATTGGCGGCCTGCTGGGCCTGGGCATCGGTGACACCTTTCGGGTCACCCTCACCGCCGACCCGGTGGAGGAGATCGTGCTGGCCAAGAAGATTCTCAAGGCGGTGGGCCTGCGTAAGGACGGCCCGGAGCTCATCTCCTGTCCTACCTGTGGCCGGACCCAGATTGACCTCATCCCCATGGCCCACAAGGTGGAGGAGCTTTTGAAGGGCGTGGACAAGCCCATCACCGTGGCTGTGATGGGGTGTGTGGTCAACGGACCTGGAGAGGCCCGCCACGCCGACGTGGGCATCGCCGGAGGCAAGGGGGAGGGCGTGCTCTTCCTCCATGGGGAGATTGTGGACAAGGTCCCGGAGGACCAGCTCATTCCCCGTCTCATGGCCCTTATTGATACCCTGTGACAAGGAGTACATTTCATGTCAGACAAGCAAGTGACATTTCAAGAGACCTTTGGTCAATACCCCTTCCCCGAAGGGGTATTGACTTCTTTTGCAGCCTACCCCACCCGGGTGAAGGTGAATCGCCAGGCCCGCACCATGACGGTGGAGCTGGAGGGGGAGCAATTGGCCCCCAACCTGGTGGATCAGGTCCAGCAGAGCTTGGCCCGGGCGTTCCACCTGCACCAGGCGGCGGTGGAGTTCCATGCCGCACAGGCGGAGGCGCAGCCTGCCCCGGTGGCGGTGGAGACGCCCCCAGTGGCACCTCAGCCCGCCACTAGTGGGGACCTGTACGCCCAGCTGGAGGCCATGCGCCGCAAGGTGCTCAATCAGAGCATACCCGGCGGCGGACACGGCAAGCCCAAGGTCAAGCAGCTCTACGGCAAGATCAATGGCAAGAAAAAGCCGGTGCCCCTGGGAGAGCTGCAATTGGATATGGGCAGCGTGCTGGTGGAGGGCACCGTGTTCAACGTAGAGCACCGGGAACTGCCCAAGCGCAAGGCGTGGGTGATCTGCTTTGATATCACCGACAACACCGGCTCCATCCGGGTCAATCAGTTCCTGGAGGGAGAGGTGGCCAACCCCATCGTCAAGGGCATCAAAAAGGGCCAGCGGGTCCAGGTCCAGGGGCGGCTGAATGTGAGCCGCTTTGAAAACGACATGGTGCTGGAGCCCTACGGCATCAACGAGGTGCCCATGCCCGAGGGGCGCAAGGACACCGCAGAGGAGAAGCGCATTGAGCTCCACCTCCACACCAAGATGTCCATGATGGACGCCCTGTGTGACGGCAAGGCCATTGTCAAGCGGGCCATCGAGTGGGGACATCCCGCCATTGCCATCACCGACCACGGAGTGGTGCAGTCCTTCCCCGATGCCTACAACGCCTCGGGCCGAGGGGAGAAAATTAAGGTGCTCTACGGCGTGGAGGCCTACTATCAAAATGACGTGGACGAGCGGGTGTCGGTGCACGGCCCCGGGGACATGCCTCTGGATGGAGAGTTTATCGCCTTTGACCTGGAGACCACCGGACTGGACCCCAACACGGATGCCATCATTGAAATTGGCGCTGTGCGTATGCGGGGGGAAGAGGTGCTGGAGCACTACTCCACCTTTGCAGACCCCGGCCACCCCTTGAGCCCCAAGACGGTGTCCCTGACCAGCATCACCGACGAGATGGTGCGGGGCGCCCCCAAGCCCGCCCAGGCGGTGGCGGATTTCCTGGCTTGGGCCGGGGACACCCCTCTGGTGGCCCACAATGCGGAGTTTGATACCGGCTTTGTCCGGGCCTACTGCCAGAGAGCGGGCCGGGACTTTGACCCCCTCTATTTTGATACCCTCATTTTGGCCCAGTACCTGTGCCCCCAGCTAAACAACCACAAGCTGGACACCGTGTCCACCCACCTGGGACTGCCTCCCTTCCACCACCACCGGGCAGACGACGACGCCGCCATCTGCGGCCAGATCTTCGCCGCTATGATTCCCATGCTCCGGGAACTAGGGGTGGAGCGGGTATCCCAGATCAACGGAGCCTTGGCTGGGAAGAAGCGGGGCGGACGGGGCCGCCGCAGCGCCAACCACCTCATATTGCTGGCCAAGAACCAGACCGGCCTGCGCAACCTCTACAAGCTGGTGTCCCTGTCCCACCTGGAGCACTTCAATCGCTTTCCCATCATGCCCAAGTCCATCATCAATGAGAACCGGGAAGGGCTCATTGTGGGCTCTGCCTGTGAGGCGGGAGAGCTGTTCCGGGCGGTGGTGGACGGCAAGGACGACCGGGAGTTGGAGCGCATTGCCTCCTGGTATGACTACCTGGAGATTCAGCCCCTGTCCAACAACGCCTACATGCTCCGGCCGGACAAGGAGGGACGACGCATTGCCCAGTCCCTGGAGGACCTGCGCAACTTTAACCGGAAGATTGTGGAGCTGGGCCACAAGCTGGGCAAGCCAGTGTGCGCCACGGGCGACGTCCACTTTACCGACCCGGAGGAGGAAATTTACCGCCACATCCTTCTGGCTGCCAAGGAGTTTGACGACGCCGACAGCGAGAATCCCCTGTATTTCCGCACCACCGACGAGATGCTGAAAGAGTTTGCCTATCTGGGGGTGGAGACCGCCCATGAGGTGGTTATAGAGAGCCCGGCTCTGGTGGCCTCCTGGTGCGACAACGTGCGGCCTCTGCCCGACGGCCTGTTTACCCCCAAGCTGGAAAACTCCGAGGGCGAGCTGAAGGACCTGGTGTGGGGCAAGGCCCACGCCCTGTATGGGGAGAACCCGCCTCAGATTGTGGTGGACCGTATCAACGCTGAGCTGAAAGATATCATCGGCTGTCACTACGACGTCATCTACATGTCCGCCCAGAAGTTGGTGCAGAACTCCCTGGAGCACGGCTACCTGGTTGGCTCACGTGGTTCGGTGGGGTCCTCCCTGGTGGCCTTCATGTCGGGCATCACTGAGGTAAACTCGCTGCCCGCCCACTACCGCTGCCCCAACTGCAAGCACTCCGACTTCGACTACGCCGTGGAGCACGGCTACGGCTGCGGCGCCGATATGCCGGACATGAAGTGCCCGGTGTGCGGGGCGGACTACGCCAAGGACGGCTTCAACATCCCCTTCGAGACCTTCCTGGGCTTCGGCGGCGACAAGGTGCCGGATATCGACCTGAACTTCTCCGGTGAGTATCAGTCCAGCGCCCACAAGTACACCTTTGAGCTCTTCGGCAGCAACCACGTGTTCCGAGCCGGCACCATCGGCACGGTGGCGGAGAAAACCGCCATCGGCTATGTGCGCAAGTACCTGGAGCGGGTGGGCCGCTACAACGTGCCCTTTGCCGAGGTGCTGCGCCTGGCCCGTGGCTGTATGGGGGTCAAGCGCACCACCGGACAACACCCCGGCGGCATGGTGGTTATCCCCCAGGACAAAGAGATTTACGACTTCTGCCCGGTGCAGCATCCGGCAGACGATAAGGACTCGGACATCATCACCACCCATTTCGAATATCACTCCATGGAGTCCAACCTCTTGAAGCTGGACATGCTGGGCCACGATGACCCGTCCATGATTCGTATGCTCCAGGATATCACCAAGGTGGACCCCCAGAAAATTCCTCTGGACGACCCGGACACCATGAGTCTGTTCACTACTTCTGAGAAGCTAGGATTCATGGATGACCCCATCCTGGGCCCCACCGGAGCGGTGGCCATCCCCGAGTTCGGTACCTCCTTCGTGCGCGGCATGCTGGAGGACACACACCCCAACCAGTTCGATATTCTGGTGCGTCTGTCTGGCTTCTCCCACGGCACCGACGTGTGGTTGGGCAACGCCAAGGACCTCATTACGTCTGGCACCGCCCAGGTTAACGAGGCCATCGGCTGTCGTGACGATATTATGATCTTCCTCATCTCCAAGGGCTTTAAGGACACCCGGGCCTTTAAGATCATGGAGTCGGTGCGAAAGGGCAGAGGTCTGCCCGAGGGGGCTGAGGACGAGATGAAGGAGCACGGGGTGCCCCAGTGGTACATTGACTCCTGTAAGAAGATCGCCTACCTGTTCCCCAAGGCCCACGCTGTGGCCTACGTGATGATGGCCTTCCGCATCGCCTGGTATAAGGTGCATCGGCCCCTGGCGTTCTACGCCGCCTACTTTTCCATCCGTGCCAAGGCCTTTGATGAGAAGTACATGTGTCGGGGCATTGAGGTGGTCAAGCAGAAGATGAAGGAGATTCAGGCCAAGAAAAACGCCAAGGATAAGGCGGACCGCCCCTCTGCGGTGGAAGAGGACATGCTGGTGACCTTGGAAGTGTGCTACGAGTTCTACCTCCGTGGCCTCACCTTCGCCCGCATGGATATCTCCCGCTCCCACGCCATCAACTTCCTGGTGGACGAGGAGCGCAACGCCCTTATCCCTCCCTTTACCTCGGTGGCTGGCCTGGGTGAAACCGTGGGCTGGGACATCATGGAGAAGCGGAAGGGGAAGACCTTCATCTCCATTGAAGAGTTCTCCCTGGCCTGTACCAAGGTGTCCAACACCCATCTGCAACAGCTGAAAGAGGCGGGGGCCTTTGGCGACCTGCCGGACAGCAGCCAGTTTTCTTTCTTTTAATCTATGATATAAGCCCCCTGCACAAGGGGGCTTTGTCATACCCCCCGTTGACAATCGGTCGATTCTGTGGTATATTTACTACACTAGCGAGCTAAAGAAAGGCTGGAAACACCATGAACATACACTTCAATACCCCTGAGGGGACCCGGGACCGGCTCTTTGCTGAGTGCCTGGAGCGGCGTCAGGTGCAGAGTGCCCTGGTGGACTTGTTCCGCCGCCGGGGCTATGCGGAGGTCATCACTCCCGAGGTGGAGTTTTATGACCTGTTTGTCCACTCGGGGAGCCCGTTGCCCCAGGAGACCATGCTGAAAATCATTGACCGATCGGGCAAGATCATGGTCATGCGCCCGGACACCACCACCCCCATCGCCCGGCTGGCGGCTACCAAACTGAAAACCCTGCCGCTGCCTCAGCGGCTGTATTACGATCAGACCGTGTTCCGCTCTGGGAACGCCCACGAGGGTGGCAGCAGCGAGATTGCCCAGTGTGGCGTGGAGATGCTGGGTGCTACGGGAATGAAAGCGGACCTGGAGATGATCACCCTGGCGGTGGATGCCCTGCGGGCCTGTGGCCTCAGCGGGTTCCACATCGAGGTGGGCCACGTGGGCTTTTATCAGGACCTGGCCAGCCGGATGAATATGCCCCAGGAGGAGCAGGAGCGGATGCGGCTGCTCATTGAGGGTAAGAACTACGCCGTCCTCAACGACTTCCTGGAGCCCTACTCCGCCCAACCTGACTGTGCCGCCCTCCGCCGCCTACCGTACTTGTTCGGCGGGGCAGAGGTGCTGGAGGAGGCCCGGACGCTGGCCGGGGCGTGTACCAGCCTGGACTATCTGGAGCTTCTGTACCGGGAGTTGTGCCAGGCGGGTTATGGCGACTATGTGCGCTTCGACCTGGGGCTGGTCCACCAGATCGACTATTACACCGGGGTGGTGTTCCGGGGCTATGCCAACGGGGCAGGGGCCCCGGTGCTGTCCGGTGGCAGATACGACAACCTGGTGGAGCTGTTCGGCAGACGGGCAGAGGCCACGGGCTTTGCCGTGGACGTGGACGCTGTGGGTGGCTGCCTGGAGGTGAAGGTGCCCCAACTGCGCACCGTCATCCACTATGAGAGCGGCCTGCTGGGGCGAGCGCTGGAGGTCATGGACCGCCTGCCCGCCGGCACCTGTGAGCTGTCCCCTTGCCGCACCCTGTCCAGCACCATGAATTTGGCCAGTGAGAAGGGTGCCTTGCAAGTGCTGTGCCTGGACAATTCCGGAGAGAGGTGGTTGGAGGTATGAGTCAGCGACTGAGAATCGCCCTGACCAAGGGGCGTCTGCAAGACAAATCGGTGGAGCTATTTGAGAAGATGGGGCTGGACTGCACCCCCATCCGGCACCCAGGGCGGCGGCTCATCCACTCGGTACCCAACTACCCCTTGGATGCGGTGCTGGCCAAGGCCCCCGATGTCATCACCTATGTGGAGCACGGGGTGTGTGATTTGGGTATTGTGGGCAAGGACACCATTCTGGAAAAGGGGGGCGCCTTCTACGAGGTTCTGGACCTGGGCTTTGGGCGGTGTCGGTTTGCCCTGGCCGTGAAAGAGGGCACCGACTTCTACGCCACCTATAAGACCCGCCGAGTGGCCTCCAAGTACCCCGCTGTCACCCGGGCGTTCTTTGAGCGCAAGGGAATGGACGTGGACATGATCAAGATTGAGGGCAGCGTGGAGCTGGCTCCCATCTTGGGGCTGGCTGACGGCATCGTGGATATCGTGGAGACGGGGGCCACCCTGAAAGAGAATGGCCTCACCCCCATCGAGGATGTGGCCCAGGTGTCTGCCCGGCTCATTGTGAATACCGCCAGCATGAAGCTACACAAACAGGAGATTTTAGACTTCATCCAGCAGTGCCAGGCCAACCTGTCCGGCACTTGAGAGAAAAGGGGAGACGGATATGTTGGAATTGGTGGTGGCCGGAGAAGGCCGTGAACAGGAAAAATTGGCGTCCATGCGCTCCCGTGCCGCCCAGACCGGGGCGGAGATTCAGCGCAGTGTGGCGGCCATCATGGAAGATGTGCGGGCCCGGGGCTACGAGGCGGTGGAGGAGTACTCCGTGAAATTTGACCAAAACCCGCCCCGAGAGGTGTCCATGGAGGAGCTGGAGCAGGCGGCGGGGCGGATTGCCCCGGACCTGCTAGCCGCCCTCCAGCGCAGCGCCCAGCACATCCGGGCCTATCAGCAGGAGCTGTTGAGCGAGGTGCAGATGGGCCTTCGTCTGTGGGACAGCCCCAGCGGGGGCAAGGTGGGGCGGCTGGTCCGCCCCTTGCAGCGGGTGGGGGTGTACGTCCCCGGTGGCCGTGCCGCCTACCCCAGCTCGGTGCTCATGAATGTGATTCCTGCCAAGGTGGCGGGGGTGGAAGAGGTTATCATGGTCACCCCGCCCACGGAAAACCTCAGCGACGTGGTGCTGGCCGCCGCCTGGGTGGCAGGTGTGGACCGATGCATCGCTGTGGGCGGCGCTCAGGCGGTGGCCGCCCTCACCTATGGGGCGGGCTTCATCCCCCGGGTGGACAAGCTGGTGGGCCCGGGCAACGCGTTTGTGGCGGAGGCCAAACGCATGGCCTACGGCAACCTGGACATTGACATGGTGGCGGGTCCCTCCGAGGTGCTGGTCATCGCCGATGAAACCGCCAACCCCTGCCACATGGCTGCCGACCTGCTCAGCCAGGCCGAGCACGACCCTCTGGCCTCGGCAGTGCTCCTCACCGACAGCATGGAGCTGGCTCAGGCGGTGCAGAAAGAGATCACCCGCCAGTTGGGCTATTTAAGCCGCCGGGAGATCATGGAGCAGTCCCTGCGGGACTTCGGCTGCGCCATCATCTGCCCCGACTTGGAGACCTGCGCCAGACTGGCCGATCAGGTGGCCCCGGAGCACATGGAGATCGTCACAGAGGACCCCCGCCGAGTGCTGGAGCTGATACATAATGCCGGGGCCATCTTCCTGGGCGGCAATACCCCGGAGCCTCTGGGGGATTACATGGCAGGGCCGGACCACGTGCTACCCACCAGCGGCACCGCCCGGTTCTTCTCCCCCTTGTCGGTGGACTCCTTTGTGAAAAAGACCAGCGTACTGGAGTATGGCCGGGAGGACCTGGAGCGGGTGAAGGATGAGATTATCACTCTGGCCCAGTCCGAGCACCTCACCGCCCACGCCAACTCCATCCAGGTGCGCTTTGCAAAGGAGGGCTGACCCATGAGATGCGCAGAAATCAGCCGAAAGACCAAGGAGACGGACATTTCCCTCTCCCTCTGCCTGGAGGGAGGCGCGGTGTCCGTGTCCACGGGCATCGGATTTTTTGACCATATGCTCACCGCTCTGGCCTTTTACGCCGGGTGGGGGCTCACCCTCCGGGTGGAGGGGGACCTGTACGTGGACGGCCACCACACCGTGGAGGACACGGGCATCGTGCTGGGCCAGGCCTTTCGCCAGGCCCTGGGGGATAAGATGGGCATCCGCCGGTTCGGCACCGCCTATGTGCCCATGGACGAGGCTCTGTGCCGCACGGTGCTGGACTGCTCCAACCGCCCCTATCTGGTGTTCCAGGCGAACATGCCCCAGCCCATGATCGGGGGTTATGACAGCTGTCTGACTAAGGAATTTATGCAGGCCTTCGCCGTCCACGGCGGCATTACCCTCCACCAGACCTGCGAGTACGGGGACAACGCCCATCACATCACCGAGGCCTTGTACAAATCCCTGGGAATGGCCCTGAAGGAGGCCGCCCAGGTGGTGGGCAGCGGTGTGACCTCCACCAAAGGGGTACTCTAAAGAAACGAGGAAGCGTTATGAGCTATACCGCCATTGTAGACTATGGGGTGGGGAACCTGAAAAGCGTCTCCAACGCCCTGACCTACGTGGGCCTTGACAACCGCATCACCGGAGACCCCCAGGAGCTGGAGCGGGCCAATTCCATCCTGCTCCCCGGCGTGGGGGCCTTCCCGGATGCTGCCCGCAAGCTGCGCCAGACCGGGCTGGACCAGGCTATCCTTCGCATGGGACAGGACAAGCCGGTGCTGGGCATCTGCCTGGGGATGCAGCTGCTCTTTGCCCAGGGAGAGGAAGGGGAGACCTGTTCCGGCCTGGGGGTCATCCCCGGCACGGTCCAGCGCATGGAAACCGACTACAAGCTGCCCCACATCGGCTGGAACAGCTTATCCTTTCCCAACCCCTCGCCTTTGTTCCGAGGGCTGAATGAAGGGGCCTGGGTGTACTTTGTCCACTCTTTTTCCGGGCGGGCAGCCAATCCCAGTCAGGTGATTGCCACCACGGACTACGGCATGGAGGTGGTGGCCGCCGTGCAAAATGGCAACTTTTTCGGCACCCAGTTCCACCCGGAGAAGAGCGGGGATGTGGGCCTGGAAATCCTAAAGAATTTTGGAGCGATGAACCCATGATCATATTACCAGCCATTGATTTGAAGGACGGGGCCGTGGTACGGCTCTACAAAGGCAGCTTTGACACGGTGCACCAAGTGGCCACCGACCCGGTGACGGTGGCTCGGGCCTTTCAGGAGGCCGGAGCAACCTGGATTCACATGGTGGACCTGGACGGGGCCCGGGACGGTGTGCGCCGCAATGCCCAGCTGGTGCAGGCGGTGGCAGCCCTGGGGCTCCAGGTGGAGCTGGGGGGCGGCATCCGCTCTATGGAAGACCTGAAAGCCGTGTTTGCCCTGGGGGTGACCCGGGCGGTGATCGGGTCCGCCGCCGTCTCCAACCCGGAGCTGGTGGCCAAGGCCATCGCCACCTATGGGGCCGATCGCATCGCCGTGGGCATTGACGCCCGGGACGGCAAGGTGAAGACCGCCGGCTGGGAGGTGGACTCCGGGCTGGACTATCTGGACTTTGCCCGACAGATGGAGCGCCTGGGGGTTAAAATCATCATTTTCACGGACATTGAGACGGATGGTATGCTGTCCGGCCCCTCTTTTGGCCGCCTGCAACAGCTACAGAAAGCGGTGTCCTGCAAGCTCATTGCCTCTGGTGGGGTGTCCTGCAACCAGGACATCGTGGACCTGGAGCGTATGGGGGTATACGGGGCCATCATTGGAAAAGCCTACTACGCTGGGGCCATCGACCTGGCCCAGGCGGTGAAGGACGGTGGAGCCCAATGCTAGCCAAACGCATCATCCCCTGTCTGGACGTCCGGGACGGACGGGTGGTGAAGGGGGTCAACTTCGTCAACATCCGGGACGCCGGGGACCCGGTGGAGCTGGCCCGGTACTACTCCGACCAGGGGGCGGATGAGATTGTCTTTCTGGACATCACCGCCACCAGCGACGCCCGGGACACCGTGGAGGATGTGGTGGAGCGCACCGCCAGCCAGGTGTTTGTCCCCCTCACTGTGGGGGGCGGCATCCGCACCGTGGAGGATTTCCGCCGCCTGCTGCGTGCAGGGGCGGACAAGATTTCCGTCAACTCCTCGGCGGTGAAGAATCCTCAGCTCATAGCCGACGCCGCTCAGCTTTTCGGCTCTCAGTGCGTGGTGCTGGCCATTGATGCCAAGCGCCGGGAAGAGGGCTGGTTTGAGGTGGTGGTGGCCGGTGGCCGCATTCCCACCGGGCTGGACGCCGTGGAGTGGGCCAAGCGGGGCCAGGAGTTGGGGGCGGGAGAAATCCTCCTCACCTCCATGGACGCCGACGGCACCAAGGCGGGGTTCGACCTGGAGCTGACCCGGGCAGTGACCAGCGCTGTGACCATCCCGGTGATTGCCTCGGGGGGCTGTGGGGAGCTGAGCCACTTCGCCCAGGTCTTTGAGGAGACTGGCTGTGACGCCGCTCTGGCCGCCAGTCTGTTCCACTTTGGGGAGCTTACGGTCCCCCAGGTGAAAGAATACCTCCGGGAGCAGAATATCCCGGTGCGAGAGAGGGGAGAGGGCCATGTTTGATCTGGATTTGCTCTTTCAAAAGTCAGACCTCATTCCGGTGATCATCCAGGATTCGGACAGCCGCCAGGTGCTGATGCTGGGCTTTACCAACCGGGAGGCGGTGGAGAAGACTTTGGAGACCAAAACCGCCTGGTTCTGGAGCCGCAGCCGCCAGAAGCTGTGGAATAAGGGGGAGAGCAGCGGGCACTTCCTCTATGTCAACGAGATTTTTACCGACTGCGATACCGATACCCTGCTGTATCTGTGTACCCCTAAAGGCCCCACCTGTCACACCGGGGCCACTAGTTGTTTTTTCCGGGAAATCGAAGTATAATCAACCTGTACCATGGAATACGATAAGGAGAGGATTCCCATGAACGATACCATGCAGAGCCTGTACTCGGTGGTTCTGGACCGCAAGGCCAATCCCCAGGAGGGCTCCTATACCTGCTACCTGTTTGACAAGGGGCTGGATAAAATTCTCAAAAAGGTGGGGGAGGAGTGTGCGGAGACCATCATCGCAGCCAAAAACGGAGCCAAAGAGGACACTGTGGGCGAGATTTCCGACCTCATCTATCACCTGATGGTGATGATGGCCCAGCAGAACATCCCTCTGGAGGATGTGATGGCCGAGCTGGACCGCCGCAGTTTGAAAATTGGAAATTTGAAAACCATGAAACAAGTGGATCGGGAGACCTGATATGCAACAATATGGTTCTTTTAACCCTGGCGAGTTTGACAGCAGCTACGCTAAGGGAGGAGGGGTGACCCTCAATCTCTATATGTCCCGCACCTTTGGATGGATGTTCTTGGGGCTTATGGTCACCTTTGCGCTGGCCTGGTACATGGCCGCCAGCGGCCTGGTGATTCGGCTGCTGATGACCACGCCCTCCATTTTGATGATCCTGCTGGTGGCGGAAATCGCCGTGGTTTTGGTTTTCTCCGCCCGCCTGCATAAGCAGTCGGTGCTTGTAAGCAGAGGCCTGTTTTTCATCTACTCCATTCTCAATGGTGTGGTGTTCTCCGTCTATTTTGTGGCCTTTGATGTGGCGGCGCTGATTTTGGTCTTTGGGTTGACCGCCCTGTTTTTCGGTGGCTTTGCCCTGTATGGCCGATTCACCCACACGGACCTGTCCCGACTGCGCCCTCTGATTTTTGGCGGGCTCATCTTCCTGGTCATCAGCGGTTTGGTGCTGATGCTCTTTGATATCGGTGCGCTGGATCGACTGGTGTGTATGGTGGGGCTTGTGATTTTCCTGTGTGCCACCGCCTATGACACCCAGAAGATCAAGAAGAACTACGAGTATTTCAGCCATGATGTGGCGCTGCTGGAGCGGGCCTCGATTTACTCCGCCCTCCAACTGTATTTGGATTTCATCAACCTGTTTTTGTATCTCCTTCGCTTTCTGGGTTCCAGAAGCCGACGGTAATTCAAATCCCCTGTCTAAAACGACAGGGGATTTTTGCAAAAAAGGACAGGCTGTCAATAACCTCATATTCATGCAAGAAAAATACATCGTCTTGCACCATAAAAAGCCCTCGGCAGAGTTTTCCCGCCCGGGGGCGGGAAAATAAATCAAAATCTGTTTTTTCGGGGACATGCGCATCGGAAAAAACACTTCTCAGCCCGCCAGTGTGGTCTTGGGTCGCCCTTTGACCCAAGGCTGCATGCAGCGGGCTGCAACTTCTCGAGAAAATGCTGGCATTTTCGAGAAGCGTGTCGAACTTTTTCGACACGCGCAAATGTCCTCCTGCCAATGCAGGAGGACATTTGTGTATTTAGGAAGCTTTGGCCACTTCCGCCTCGTAATCTTGAAGGAGGGTGTTCCAGCTGGCATATTTGCTGTCTCCCCGGCGATCAGAGAACATCTGGGTCCCTTCCAGGTATTTGGCCAGGAATTGAGAGACTTTGACCGTTCCGGTGTGATTCAAGTGATCGCCCCGGTCAAAGGTGTCCTTGGACCAGTCGATGGGGACCTCCTGGGTCTTGGTATTCAGGTCGATGTATTCCAGGCCCAGCTCGTCCGCCAACTGCTGAATGCCGTTGTGGCGCTGGTAGTTCCAGTTGACGGTGCTTGGGGTACTCAGCAACAGCAGCTTGGCGCCGTGCTCCTCACACAGCTCCTGAATCTGCTCCACCAACAGCCGATTGAGCACGGGAATGGATGCAGTTTTATCCGTGTAGGCCATGTAGTTGGTGGCATCTGCACTGCTGGCTGCACTGCTCAGGCGGTATCCCTTATAGGGCGTGGTGTAGCTGTTGCCGTCGGTGGGGCTGAAATCCTCCCGGGTCATGGTCTTCCAGCGGTCGTGGTAGCGGAGGATGGGCAGGTACCGGGATACCTCATCCATCACCACGGTTTTAGCCGGAATTTGACGGTAGATACACAGGGTTTCCAGAATCACCAGCTTGGGGGACTGGGTCTCAAAAGCACGCTCCAACAGGGTCTTGCTGTAGGAGAGATACTGGCGGCCGCTGCCGCATACGTAGCTGGTGTATCCGGTGTCTTTCCAAATGAGCAGGGGGGAGATGGAGAAGTAAGACTCGCTGTCTCCCACCACTACCACGTCAATGGAATTTTCGGGTTCTCCCTGAATGCCGTTGGCGATGACCTCTTCCATACCGGCGTCCTTGGTGTTGTTCTTGGGAATGAAGAGAAAGGACAGGCCGTAGAGGATTACCAGAAGCCCCAGGGCAAAGGCGGCAAGGCCCAAGAGGGTTTTTGCGATTTTTACCATGAGATTACCTCCGATTAAAAGCCTGCATAGATGGGGTCAACAGGGATGTAGCCGATACCGTAGGCACCGAAGATGACCAGGAAGCAGATGGCCGCATAATACACGGCAATGCGCACCGGCCAGGACTTGGACACCAGGGTCTCACCCAACTTGACGCCCCGCTCCTGCATGATGCCCACAACCAGCAGAAATACCAGGAAGAGCGCCACCAGAACGGTGTCGGGGCCGTCAATGCCGTAGGCAAAGAGGTTGCCCTTGAGGATGGGAGAGAAGGACCAGTCGGTCACTATGCGCCAGGCCATTTTCAGGCCGTTCTTCAGGCCCTCCGCCCGGAAGAACAGCTCACCGATGCACACCAGCACACAGGTTCTAAGGGTCTGCATGAGCCGGTAAGCGATGTGGTTGCGGTCAATGTGGAGCCGCTCGGTGACGGTGAGGACCAGAGGTTGCACCAGATTTCCAGCAAAGATCAGGGCGAAATGGTACAGGCCGAAGAAGATGTAGTTCCAGGCCGAACCGTGCCATAGGCCGTTACACAGCCAGACACACAACAGCGCCACGCTGCTGGTGAGGATGGGGCCATAACGGGGGCCGAAGCGCTTTCTGGCCTTGGAGGTGAGCTTCTTCATGGGCTTGGACATGCTCACCGGGTAGAAGATGTAGTCCTTGAACCAGGTGCCCAGGGTGATGTGCCACCGCTGCCAGAACTCCGAGATGGTGCGGGAGAAGAAGGGACGCTGGAAGTTTTCCGGCAGGGCGACCCCGAAGAGCTGGGCGCTGCCCAGAGCCACGTCGATGGTGCCGGAGAAGTCCATGTACAGCTGAATGGTGTAGCAGATGGCGGCCACGGCGATGATGGAGCCGTTGTACTGGTCGTAGTCGGAAAAGACGTTGAGAATGAAGATGTTCAGTCGGTCCGCCACCACCATCTTCTTGATGATGCCCCACAGGATGCGCTGACCACCCAGCAAGAAGTTGTTCCAGCACATGGGGGGCGCCTCCCACAGCCGCTGGGCGGTCTGCTCATAGCGACAAATGGGGCCCTCCATCATCTGAGGGAAGAAGCCCAGGAACAGAGCCAGGCGGAAGAGGTTGTGGTCGGCCTGAATCTTGCCCCGGTACACGTCAATCAGGTAGGACACCGCCTGGAGGGTGTAGAAGGAGATGCCGATGGGGAGCAAGAAGGAGGGCACCGGAAGAATGGCGGGCATGTGGAGGAAGCGCAGCAGGGCGTTTCCGTTGCTGAGGAAGAAGTGGCTGTACTTGAGGGTGAGGAGCAGGCCGATGTGAATGACCACCGCCAGCAGGATGATGCCCCGCTGTTGCCGCTGAATGCCAGCACGGATGGCTTTCCGTTGGTCCGACTCCGCCAGTGCCAGCCTTTCCTTCCCGTTGCGTGCGGTCAGTTCCAGCCACAGCCCCAGGTGGTGAATGGACAGAGTGGAAAAGAGTAAGTAGACAATCAGCGACCCGCTCACCGCCCAGAAGAACGCATAGCTGGCCAGCAGCAGGATCACGCGGCGCGCCCGTTGCGGTGTGATGGCATAGAGCCCCACCGTAGCAGGGAGCAGGACGGCCAGGTACTGGGGGGAGAAGTAGGAGGCCATGTTATCCCTCCTCTTGGAGACGTTGAATCATAGCCCAGAGGTTTTGGGCGGAGTTGAAGTTGTGGGGAATGACTTCCACGGTGGGAACGGTGATATCAAAGGCGTCCTCCAGCTCGGCCACGATAGAGATAATGTCCAGAGAGTTCAGGTGGTGCCCATCAATGAGGTCCTGGCAGTTAGCAAAGTCCAGGTCGGGGCGAATTTCCTCCAAGATTTCCAGCAGTTGTTCCATGATGATTACCTCATTTCTGTAGATTTGATGTATTGAGATGGTAGGTTTCAAAGTGGGAGCGCAGCTCGTCCACCTGTCCGTCTGGGTGGCGGTACAGGACAGCGGGCAGGTCCCGGCTGAGGAATAGGGAAATACCCTCGGTCATGCAGTAGGCCCCCGTGCGCTCAAAGGCCAGCACATCTCCCGCGTGGAGAGAGGGGAGGGGCAGCTGCTTGACCAGAATGTCATTGATGGTGCATAGAGAGCCACAGATGTTCCACGGCTCCACATTTCCCGGGGAATGGTGGGTGTAGTGGCGGATGGGGGGCAGCTTCATGGCCATGGACTGGCCGTAGTACACCAGTTGGTGCATGCCGCCGTCTACAATGGCATAGTTCTGCTTGTGGTTGCACTTGGCATCCACCACCCGGGTGAAGTAGGTGCCACAGTGGGCGGCCAGGCTCCGGCCCAGCTCCAGGGTGATGGTGCCGGAGAAGGTCATATTTTGCAGCAGCTGGGCAAATTGCTCCAGGTACTCGTCTTCCGGGAAGTCATCCTCGGCGTAATAGCTCACCGGGAAGCCGGGGCCAAACTCCAACTCTTCCATGGGGTGACCCAGCAGCTGCTCCAGAGTCTGCAAAAACTCGTCCACCGTGGACAGTTCCCGGGTCAGACGCTTCACCGAGGTCTTCTGGGTGCCGGAGAAGTACTGGATACCCTTAAAGTGGAGCAGCGGATCATTCTGGTGCTGGGTGAGAATCTCGATGATCTCGTCCTTTTCCAGACCAAATTGATTTCCACTGGTCAGCCGCAGCAGCAGGGACACCGGGGAGCCGCTGTCCTGGGCGGTGCAGTGGATGAGATCAAACTGCTCCATGGACTCCACCGTAAAGATGGCCGGAGAGTTGGGCAGGATTTCCTGGATGAACTCTGGGGTCTTGTACACCCCAGATACCACAAACTGGGACAGGGGCAGGCCCTGTTGGGCACAGATGCGGTACTCACCGGGGGAGCACAGCTCCAGCCGCTCCACCAGAGGAGAGAGGTACCCGGCCAGGAAGGGATTTGCCTTGATGGCGTAGCACAGACCTACTCCGGAAGGCAGTTTGGAACGCAGGTAGGAAACCCGCTGTTGCAGCGTTTCCCCGTCAAACAGGTACAGGGGGGTGGCATATTGCGTGAGCAGGGATTGCACAGCGATATCATCCACGGCTACCAGCTCCTTTCATCAGTAATGTGCGGTCAATTTTGCCGTTCTTGTTCAGGGGGAACTGGTCCACCTGACGGAACACATTGGGAATCATATACGGGGGAAGGGTGGGGAGCAGCTGCAAGCGCAGTTCCTTGGAGGTGAGCTCTCCTTGATAGAAGGCATACAGCCGATGTTTTTCGCTGTGGAACACGCAGCAGCACCGATGCACACCGGGGAGATTGGACACAGCCCGCTCAATTTCCTCCAACTCAATACGGTGGCCCATGTGCTTGATCTGGAAGTCCTTGCGACCACAGAAGTGCAGCTCTCCCAGGGTGGAGTATCGGGCCAAGTCTCCGGTGCGATAGATGCGCTCGGGATAGCATGGGTTGAGGGGATTGTTGGGAAAGGCAGCGGCCGTCTGGTCCGGGTTTCGGTAGTAGCCCAAGGCCAGGGCCGAGCCTCGCACACACACCTCGCCCACTACGTTGGGAGAAGTGACCAGCTGGTCGTCTCCGTCCAGCAGGAACACATCCTCGTTGGGAAACGCTTGTCCCATGGGAATGCCGTCGGGATAGGACCGTTCCCGGTCGATGATGTGGTAAGTACAGTTGCAGGTGATCTCAGTGGGGCCGTACAGATTGACAAATTGGGCGCGGGGCAAGTGCTCCATCCAGATCTTTAGGTGCTTGGCGGGCATCACCTCGCCGCTGAACAGCACCTTGTTCACCGTCTCTGGTGTGCGATAGTCCAGACCGTGGACGGTGGTGATCAAGCACAGAGCCGATACCGCCCAGATCAAGGTGGTGGCCCGGTGTTCACACAGGAAATCCAGCAACTGCTGGGGCTGGGAGAACAAGGGGCGGGGTACCAACACCAGGGTGGCGCCGGTGGCCAGGGCGGAGTAGATGTCCTTCACCGATACGTCAAAGTCAAAGGGAGCCTGGTTTGCAATGACGTCCTTCTGCGTAATGGAGAAGATGGGGCAGAAGTGGTCAATGAAATCCAGGGTGGAGCGATGGCCCACCACCACAGCCTTGGGCACCCCGGTAGAGCCGGAGGTGAAGTTGGCGTAGAGGGGGGCGGTGTCCACGTGGCGCTGCCGGATTTGGGCCAGCAGGGCACGGTCCACAGCGCTTTTCACCAGGTCCTGATAGAGCAGGATGCGGTGAGGCGGAAATACCTCTTCCAGAGCTGCCCGGTGCTCCTCGTCGGTGATGACAAAGGGCGCCTGCAACACCGCCTGCATCTGCTGGAGCCGGGAAGTGGGAAGCTGGGTATTAAAGGATACGTAAAAACCGCCGGCATACACAATGCCCCAGAAGGCGCAGAGGTTTTTCACGCTCTTTTCCATATAGACAGCCACAGGCTGTCCTTTGGCCAGGGAGAGGGCCAGGGAGGAACCCACCCGTCGGCTGTCCTCCAGCGCTTGGGCGAAGGTAATCGACTGCCGCTCGTCCACCAGAGCCGGTTTTTCAGGGAACAGCTGTGCGCTGCGTTCCAGGTATTCCAAAATATTCGTCATAGCGTATCTGTCTCCTATGAGGTGTCAGGGGGAACAGTCCCCTACATGTGTCATAGTATGGGGGATAAATTTTAACACTGCCATGTGTCTTTTCTTAAGAATTCTTAAGGATGTGGAAACAAATTGTAGTAATTACACCCGCTGGTTGCAGGCCTTACAGGGATGTGGTATAATGTGTGGAAAACAGCGAAGGGCTGAAATTTGGCCCATTTATGCCCAATACGGGCGGCTGATTGGGAAAAATAGCAAAGGTTGTGAAGCATATGCAACAGCAAACGGAAAAGAAAGTCATGCTCTCCGGTATTAAGCCCAGCGGGGATTTGACCCTGGGCTCCTATTTGGGCGCCATTAAGAATTGGGCAGCCAGAGCTGAAGAATATGATTGTTACTACTTCATGGCAGACCTGCACTCCATCACCGTGCGTCAGAACCCCGCTGATCTGCGTCGGCGCACTCTGGAGCAGCTGGCCCAGTATATCGCCTGTGGTCTGGACCCGGAGAAGAACACCCTGTTCATCCAGTCCCACGTCCACCAGCATGCCGAGCTGGGCTGGGTGCTCAACTGCTATGCCATGTTTGGCGAGCTGTCCCGCATGACCCAGTTTAAGGATAAGTCTGCCAAGAATGCGGACAATATCAACGGTGGCCTCTTCACCTATCCCTCTCTCATGGCTGCGGACATTCTCCTCTATCAGCCCGACTACGTGCCCGTGGGAGAGGACCAGAAGCAGCACGTGGAGCTGACCCGCAACATCGTCCAGCGCTTCAATGGCATTTATGGAGACGTGTTCAAGATGCCCGAGCCCTATATTCCCAAGGTGGGCGCCCGCATCATGTCCCTGACCAACCCCGACTCCAAAATGTCCAAGTCGGAGAATGAGGACACCGGACGGGTGTGCCTGATGGATGACCCCACCGTCATTATGAAGCAGTTTAAGCGTGCCATCACCGACAGCGACCGGGAGAACTGTGTGCGCTATGATCCCGAGCACAAGCCCGGTGTGGCCAACCTGATGACCATTTACTCCTCCGTGACGGGCAAGACCTTCCAGGAGATCGAGCAGGAGTTTGACGGCCAGGGCTACGGCGTCTTTAAACCCGCCGTGGGTGAGGCCGTGGTGGAGTGCCTGCGTCCCATCCGAGAGGAGGCCTCCCGCATCATGAAGGACAAGGCGTATCTGGAGAGCGTCTACCGTGACGGCGCAGAAAAAGCCTCCCGCGTGGCCCAGAAGACCCTGCGGAAGGTGTATAAAAAGGTGGGCTTTGTGGCCCCCTAAAGGGTTATGTTTTTTCTTCGTCGCCCCCCAGACCCAACAGCAGCATGAGTCCTAAGGTGATGACCAGTTCCAGGTTATCCCCCTCTAAAAAGAGAAACAGCAGAATGAGCACCAGGAGAATGTCGCCCGTGTCGATGTTTTCCAGGGAGAAATGCTTTCCAAGCCCGTCTAATAGCTGTGTCAGGCCCCCGGACACCTCCCGAAAGATGGCGTTGTTGGCCGGGGGCGTTGGCTGGCTGTGGGGCCGCTCCCGGCGGGGCGGCTCCTGGGCAGGCTGATCGTCCAACACCATCCAATCGTCATCGTGTAAGTAGTGGCTATACATGGTCATCCTCCTTTGCCCGGAATAGCTCCAGTCCGCTGCGGATGAGCACCGAGAGTTTGGCGATTTGGATGGCTTTGTCCAGCTTGGCGTACCGCTCCGGTTTCACAAAGGGCCGCAGGGCCTGGAGCAGAGCGGTGCGCCGATCGTCCTGTCTACCCATTTGAGAGAAGAGTTTGGCGGCTGTGGACAAGATTTTAGGGTCCAGCTGCCCCACACTCCCCAAGAACCCGGACAAGTCAGAGGGGGCAGAGGGCGGGGAAGGGGCCGGAGCGGAAGCGGATGGAGAGGCGGAATTCTCGCCCCCTTCCAGAGATTTGGCCAGAGACATGATCTGTTCCATGGCCTGGGGATTGGACAAAATCCCCTCCAGTTTTTCTTCCCACTCCGCCATTGGCTTCCCCTCCTGTTTATGGCTATTGGTTGAGATGTTGTTTCATCTTCTCCATGAGTTTGGCCCCTTCCGGGTCCCGCATCAGCTTGCGAATGGCAGAGACCAGGGAAGCGGAATCCCCCTGAGCGGCATGGTTGGCCGCCTGTTCCAGGTCGCCGCTGGTGCTCTTTTGCAGCATGGAGAATAGCTGTTGCGTCTCCGGGGCGTTACGCAGCTCTTCCAGCTTTTTTTGGTCGGACAGCAGCTGTGCGGCCTGCGGATTGTGGAGCAGACCATTCAAGTTTGCCATGGCAATTCCTCCTCTACGGCAGGAGAGCCCTTCTGGCTCGCCTGCTCTATTATATGAGTAAACAAAGAAAAGGTGACTACCATGAAAATACTTGTATTCTCCGACTCCCACGGCGCCATGGGTAAGATGGTGGAGGCCATGGAGCACGAACGGCCCCACCATGTCTTCTTTCTGGGCGACCACTACCGGGACGGCATCGAGCTGTCCCAGCTGTACCCGGATATTCCCATGGACATTGTCCGGGGCAACTGCGACTGGGGCAAGGGTCCAGACCTGCGGGTGGTGGAGCTGGAAGGAGTGCGGTTCCTCCTCACTCACGGACACCTGCAATACGTAAAAAGCGGGCTGGATGAGTTGCTCCAGGAGGCAAAAAACCGTCAGGTGCAGGTGGCCTGCTTTGGACACACCCACCTGGCCAAGGTGGTATACCGGGATGGGATTTACCTGATGAATCCCGGCTCTGTGGGCGGCTGCCACGCTCGCGAAGGGTACGGCGTCATCGAAGCCCTGGGTGGTTCCGTGAATTTGTTGTTAAAATAAGATACCCATAAAAAATCCCCGACTTGGAGAAGTCGGGGATTTTTACGGACTTATCCGTGATAGGTCTGTCGGTTGTCATGGTGTTCCATGGGACGGAACAGCAGGGTGATGCACCACACAGCGGCCAGACCCACCAGCGCATAGATGGTGCGGGCCAGCCAGTTGCCGGATCCACCACAGATCAGGGCCACCAAGTCAAAGTTGAACAAACCGATGGCGCCCCAGTTCAGACCACCGATAATGGCCAGGGACAAGGCTAATTTGTCTAAAAACACGTGAAAAACCTCCTTTTCTCTGCCACTGGTAGTATGGGCAGGGGAAAGGAGGTTTATTCATCAAACATCGTTGAGCTGTTGAGGGCCAAAGCCGTGGGGCATCAGTTGCTCCAAGGTTACTTCCTGATAGCTTTGGTCTCCTCGGGCCACTAAAATACGTAAATTTGGTTTGAATTCATACAACATTTGACGACAGGCGCCGCAGGGCCAGCAGTAATCTTCTCCCCGGGAGATCACAGCCAGGGTCTCCCAGTCGTGGGTGTGTCCCTCGCTCACCGCCTTAACTAGCGCCGTGCGTTCGGCACATAGGCACTGTCCATAGGCCGCGTTTTCCACGTTGCAGCCAGTAAATACCGTCCCGTCCGAGCACAGCAGCGCCGCCCCAACCGGGAAGTGAGAGTAGGGGGCATAGGCCCGGTCCAGCATGACGTGGGCCAGAGCGACCAGTTCACGGTCTGTCATAGTTGTACCACCTTTCATTAGTGGGGATGTACGTGGATGTGCAGATGGCTGGAGATGAGGAGCAGACCCAGGGCAAAGCCAATGATGGTGGCCAGAATGGCCCACTTGGACCGCCACTGCTGATAGGCCTCGGGGAGTAGTTCAAAGAACACTACATACAGCATGGCGCCGCCTGCAATGCTCATGGCTACGGACAGGGCCAGGGGGGTCTGGTTGCCGATGAAGTAGCCCAGCAGAGCGCCCAGCACCGTGGGAGCGCCGCTGAGAGCGGCCACACCGATGGCAGACCAGGGCTTGGTGCCATCGTGGAGGAGGGGGACCGCAATGCTCATGCCCTCGGGGATATTGTGAAAGGCGATGGTGACAGCGGTGAGCAGGCTGGCATAGCAGATACCCTGTACCGCCACGGTGGTGCCCACCGCCATACCCACCGGCATGTTGTGCAGGGCCACGGCGGCAGCCAGCACAAACCCGGCGGTCTTCAGGTCATGGTGGCCACAGGCACAGTGGTGGGGGTGGTGGTGATCTTCGTGGTGCATGCTCTTGTCAATCCAGGCGTTGAGGGCGAAGGTAATGAGAAAGCCCAGCACCAGGCATACAGGGGGGAGGTAGAGCTGGTCCACCTGCTCCATGGCCTCGGGAATCATGTCGAAGCAGACAATACACAGCATCAGCCCGGCAGTGAAACTCAAGAGCAGGCTGGTGCCCTTGGGGGACTCCCGCTTGAGCAGCAGAGCCAGCAGGCCACCCAGGGCCAGGCCGCCCACACCGGTGACCGCAGAGAGAAGAATGAGATAGATGAGTTGGGAATGCATGGTGAAACTCCTTTGCAGTTTGGTTGCGCTAACTCCAATGGTATCACTGGACGGGGACTTCGTCAAGGGGGCGTTGACAGTTGCTGTGAAGTTGCTGGCAGATCTCCCGGTATTCCTGGGCAAAACAGCTGTTTTTGCTCCAGATGAAGGTGAACTCGTGGTGCATCTGAAAGTCGGAGATGGGAATCACCTTCACTTTCCCCTCTTTTAATAGGTCTTGCACAGCGGCCTGGTAGACAAAGGCGATGCCGCAGTCCTGGAGCAGCAGCCCCACAATGCTGTGCATGTTCTCCACCTGGGCATAGTGGGAGAAGTCTGACACACTCAGGTTGAAGGCCGAGAGGTATTTCTCCAGAATTTCACGGGTGCCCGACCCCTTCTCTCGGATGAGCAGTCGCTCCCCCAGCAAATCCCGCAGGGAGGACACCGGCTTTTGAAAGACGTGGCCTTTGGCACATACCGGAAGATATGGCTCCACCCGGTCTACCAAAATGTCGAAGTCGTCCAGGGAGACATAGCCCTCCACCAGGGCGAAGTCGATCTCCCCGGCGTGGAGCAGGTCCACCAGCATTTGGGTGTTGCCATACCGCACCTGGACATTCACGTCTGGGTGCTGTTTGAGATACTGGGACAGAGCGGGGAGGATGGCGTACTCTCCGATGGTACGGGTGGCGCCGAACACCAGAGTTTTCCCCTGGGACCCCGCCTCTTGCATCCGCCGGACCAGGGCTTTCTCGTCGTTGCGCAGGGAACCCATGGTGCGCAGCAGCACCTTACCGGCCGGAGTAAGGGCAATTCGTTTCCCATCCCGGAGAAAGAGCGGACAGCCATAGGTCTTCTCCAGAAAACGAATGTGTTGGGAGACGGCGGGCTGGGTGATGTGCAGTTCCTCCGAGGCGGCGGTGAAGCTCATATGCCGACATACACTTAAAAAGGTTTCAATGCGAAAGTCCAGCATGGGGAGACCCTCCTCGTCAATCATCCCCTATATCATAACGGAAATTTATCTATATATCAATATAAATAATTTTATTTTTTGGAAGAGCCGTATTATAATGCACTTGAACAACAAGAGAGACCAAAATCAGAGAAAGGTGGAATAACGTTGCAGTTCGTGAAAAAGAATGGATATGGAATTTTGCTGTGCCTGGCCATAGCGGTTCCATCTTGGTTTGCAGGGAAAGCATTCCCGATTATTGGTGGGGCGGTCATCGCCATTTTGGCCGGCATGGTAATCACCTTAGTTTGGAAGTGGCGGGAGCCAGTGGACAGCGGCATCAAGTTCGTCTCTAAGAAAGTGCTGCAGTGGGCGGTGGTGCTTCTGGGATTTGGAATGGACCTGAACGTGGTCATTCAGACCGGACGCCAATCGCTGCCCATCATCGTGTGTACCATTACGGTGTCCCTGGTGGTGGCGGTTCTCCTCAGCCGATGGATGAACATCCCCGGCAAAGTGGCCACCTTGGTGGGTGTGGGGTCTTCCATTTGCGGCGGCTCCGCCATCGCTGCCACCGCTCCTGTCATTGACGCCGACGAAAACGAAGTGGCCCAGGCCATCTCCGTGATTTTCTTCTTCAATGTCTTGGCCGCCTTGC
The DNA here is from genome assembly GCF_002161675.1 of Pseudoflavonifractor sp. An44. Lineage (GTDB taxonomy): Bacteria > Bacillota > Clostridia > Oscillospirales > Oscillospiraceae > Enterenecus > Enterenecus faecium. The sequence goes on along the minus strand of NZ_NFIH01000015.1, from coordinate 28,004 downwards.
TTTTCCCTGCGCTGGGCCAGCTGGTGGGCTTTGATACCACGTCCGGCGAGGCCTTCGGTATCTTTGCCGGGACGGCGGTGAATGATACCTCTTCGGTCACGGCCACCGCTGCCACCTGGGACAGCATGTGGAATCTGGGTACCCAGACTCTGGACAAGGCGGTGACTGTGAAGCTGACCCGAACCCTGGCCATCATTCCCATCACTTTGGTGCTGGCACTGATGCGCACCCGGAAGGAGCGGGGCAACGGCGAGGCCAAAATTCAGATGTCTAAAATCTTTCCCTTCTTCATTCTGTTTTTCATCGCCGCATCGGTGATTACCACCGTGTCCGTGAGCAATGGGATTCCCGCTGCGGTGTTTGATCCCCTGAAGGAGCTGAGTAAGTTCATGATCGTGTTGGCCATGGCTGCCATCGGTTTGAACACCAACATCATCCAATTGGTCAAAAGTGGCGGTAAGCCCATTGCCATGGGGGCCTGCTGCTGGGTGGCCATTACCGTTGTGAGTTTGGTCCTGCAATTTGCCTTGGGCCTGATGTAAATAGAGAGGAGTATGCGATATGTATGATATCATTGTGGTGGGCGCTGGCCCCGCTGGGATTAGTGCTGGTATTTACGGTGTCAGCCGTGGCAAGAAGGTTTTGGTTCTGGAGAAAGGCGAGGTAGGCGGCCTCATCGGGAAGGTCTCTACGGTCACTCACTATGCAGGCATTGTCCCTGGAGAGACGGGAGACTCCTTTGCCGCCCGGATGCGGGAACAGGCGGAGAGCGCTGGAGTGGAAATCCGCCAGGAGACGGTGGAGCAGGTCCAGATGCAAGGAGACGTGAAGACGGTGGTCACAGACCAGGGACAGCATACCTGCAAGAAGCTCATCCTGGCCAATGGTACCACTGGGCGCAAGCTGGGGATTCCCGGAGAAATGGAGTTGGCAGGAAAGGGAATGGGCATGAACGCTGCCAAGCACGGGGCCAACTACGCAGGAAAGCATGTGTACGTGGTCGGTGGTGCTGACGGCGCTGTGAAAGAAGCCCTGTACCTGGCCAGCCTGGCAGAGAAGGTGACCATCATCCACTTCGAGCCCCAACTGGGCTGCATTGCGGAGTTCCGAGACAAGGTGAAGAAGACCCGCAACATCCAGTTGATGCTCAACACACGCCTGCACGCCGTCCGCGGGGAGAACCAAGTGGAGCAGCTGGACCTTCGCAGTGAGGTGGACGGCTCCATCACCACCGTGGACGATCCCGGGTGCGGCATCTTTGTCTATGCCGGGACGGTACCCAATACCCAGCTGTATACGGAGCTGGAGCTGCAAGACGGCTACATCCCTGTCAACGACTGGATGGAGACCAGCATTCCCGGTGTCTACGCCGCGGGAGATATTCGCGTCAAGCAGGTGCGTCAGGTGGCCACGGCGGTGGCAGATGGAGCTACTGCCGCAGTTCATGCCTGCATAGGTTGAGCAAAAGTCAACGAGGAGCAAGCATACGCTTGCTCCTCGCAGCCTGTCGAAAAAGGCCACCAAAAGGTGACCTTTTTCGACAGGCAGAGGGAGCCGCCCATGCGGCTCCCTCTGCTGTTTTCTTAGGCGTCCACCTCGTCCAGCTTGGAGGCAGCAGTTTCCTCTGCCTCCTTGGCAGCGCGAGCTTCATTCAAGTCTTTGGCAGAGGCAAGAATGTCAGCAGCATTCTCCTGTACCGTGGTTACGGTCTCCATTACAGAATCCTTCATGCGCAGTCCTACGGCAGTGGCATGAACGTAGGCTTTTTTTGCGTCCTTGCTGGACAGCAGTTTGATCCCGAAGGATCCAAACAAGGCTCCGCCTGCAAAGCAGGCCAATTTGCTATAAATACTCATGGTAACCCATCCTTTCCCTTACTTTCTCTTGTAGCCTGTCACCATGACCATGATCATACAGATGACGGCCCCCCAGGCCCAAAATCGATGCTGCTTCATTGGCGTCACTCCTTTTGTTCCAGGCTTCTTTGGAATATCTCATCATTATAGCAGCAAAGTAGGACACTTGTCGTTGTCAAATCGGACGCGAGATTGCGGTTTCTGACATTTTTCTCAGTCGGCTTGGGGTCATACCGTAGAATCGTTTGAATGTTGCATTGAATTGACTGATTCCGGTGTAGCCTACAGCTTGTGCGATTTGGTGGATAGGGAGTTTGGGTGTGCAAATCAGTTTATTGGCCTGTTTCATGCGCTGTTCTACCAACCAGCTATGGACGGAAACCCCATACGCACGGTGAAACCATTCCTTCAAAAATGTGGGGGAAACAGAGCATTGTTTGCAGATGTGGGGGATGGTGAGTTTCTCCCCCAAATGGGCCTGCATATACGATGTGGCCTCCAAAATGCTCTGGGGGACATAGCGATGGACATTGGTACCTGGTGTATGAGAAACTGGTACTTTGGAGCAGAGCAAATATAACAATTCCACAGCCTTAAATACGCAATACCGATCCTGAGCTTCTTTCGACAGGTTCAGAAGATCCTGAAATAGTGCTTGGGACCAGGAGGTTCCGGATATGACCATATGACCCCTGCTTGAAATCATCTTTTCTCTGACGATTTTAGTGTCGAGTTCCATTCCCATTGTGGTACAGATAGAGGAAAAACTGTCCTTTGCCAGCTTTGCATCTACCGCCACCAGTACACCACACAGGTCTGGGCTACACTGGCAGGAGAGAAGCCATGAGGGGTCTGAGAGAAGAAGAATATCTGACGTTTCCACGGTATAGGGCTCTGCCTAATCAGGATGAAGGAAAAGCCGACCACCGAAACAAAAGAAGGCTTCAAAATGCAGAGGCTTCCCACCACCGGAATGGGCAGTTGTCCATTTCTGCTGGACCTTGTCAGGGGAAAGTGACAGATCTGGACTCCAGGCATACTGACACTCCATGAAATTTGGTGAATCCGTTGACTTTGTAGATATTCTCGCAACATGTTCTCATCCCGCCTCATGATAAAACAGACCTTTTCCGAGAGGAAACGCCAGTGGTTAGCGCACACTAACTGGATGATACATCATAATACGACAAGATGCAAGAATTTTCTGAATACAGGGAACAGAGGAGATGGAATCATATTTGTCATAGCGAGTTTTGCTTCCAGCCAAGGAGAAGCGCCGAGTTGATAATGACCAGGACGGAACCCGCATTATGTACCAGCGCTCCCACAACCGGCCTTAATACATCGGTGGTGGCAAGGACGGTGGCCAAAAAATTTAATCCCATGGAGAAGGTAAGATTTCGCTATGCAAATGGTCTTATGATTGACATGGATAGAGTCGTGTGGTAGAATTCAATGCAGTTAGCAATAGCTAACTGCAAGCGTTCTATGTTCTGATCATTCTCGGAACACAAATAATACAAACTACAATGAAGGAGTGTTTTTATGCTGGAACACAAGAATACCAACGTCATGAATACTAAGGTTTCCGTCGAGAAAGTTGATTTACTGCATTTTGATCCCTTCAACCCCAATGGCCATTGTTGCTGCGGCGGGCACGGTGGGCACCACTGTTGCGGAAAACATCATCAAAATCATGACAACAGACCGGATGAAATATCTGATTTATGCCGAATGGATGCTATTACTGATTCATGATTTTTACGCTCGACTTTTCTTGATGGGTCGTTTTTTGATGATACATGAGTCATATAAGCGCAAGTAAAAGTGAAAATGGGAGCGTACTCATCAGAGCTGTCCGATGGGGACGCTCCCGTTTTACCTTCGAACAGTTAGAGCACTTTTGGAGCGGCAGGTAAGCAGCCTGTTGCTGACGCTCGGCGCACTGGAGGTGTCCATGCATATCCAGATTGTCCAGGTAAACTTTGCGAACAAATACCATGACCAGATTGGAGGATCGTATGTCAATGGAACTATGGCAAGGCCTGCTGATTCCTTTTGTTGGGACAACGCTGGGTGCGGCCTGTGTCTTTTTTATGCGAAACAATTTGAGCGAGCTGGTACAGCGTGCGCTTACCGGCTTTGCGGCAGGAGTGATGGTGGCCGCTTCCATCTGGAGTCTGCTGTTACCTGCGATGGAGCAGGCAGCAGATATGGGCCGATGGTCCTTTGTACCTGCCGTTGCGGGTTTCTGGCTTGGTGTTCTATTTCTGCTGGGGCTGGATCGGCTGATTCCTCATCTGCACCGCGGCAGTTCGGAGGCAGAAGGGCTCAAAAGCAGTCTTGGAAGGACAACCATGCTCACTTTGGCCGTGGCACTGCACAATATCCCAGAAGGAATGGCAGTAGGCGCGGTCTACGCCGGGTGGCTTTATGGAGACAGTGGGATCACGCTGGCGGGGGCGTTAGCTCTTTCTTTGGGAATCGCCATTCAGAACTTCCCGGAAGGCGCTATCATATCCATGCCTTTGAAGGCGGAAGGGTTCTCAAAATTCCGCTCCTTCCTGTATGGGGCGTTGTCCGGTGCGGTGGAGCCGTTAGGCGCCATCCTGACCATCCTTCTGGCTGGAATTTTAGTCCCGGTACTGCCCTACGCCCTGAGCTTTGCCGCAGGAGCGATGATCTATGTGGTGGTGGAGGAATTGATCCCGGAAATGTCAGTGGGAAAGCACTCTAATGTGGGAACCATTCTGTTTGCAGTTGGATTTACACTCATGATGACACTGGATGTGGCGCTGGGCTGAGGCTGGTTGCTTGGAAGGAGGATAACGAATGTCTCATTTAGGCGTTGTGGAAGATACGCTGTTTGTCCCTATGCTGGGTAGGCTCTATGCCAGCGAACATTGCCCGCAAATCTTATATGATAAAAAGGCGCTGGAGTTGAAGGAGAAGCTGCCGGCTGGTCTGCGGAAGCCGGGTGACCAGAACCAGTACACCTTGCTGGCCTCCGCCGTTCGGTCAGCCAATATGGATCGGTTCATCCGGTCATTTCTGGGACGCAGGCGGGACGGGGTCATCGTCCAGCTTGGATGCGGTCTGGAAACCACATATCATCGCTGCGACAACGGCTGCACTCGCTGGTATGCTGTGGATTTGCCTCATGTGGTGGAGTATCGGCGGGAGTTGCTGCCGGAGCCGGAGCGGGAAACCTATGTTGCTGCCGATGCCTTTGATGACGACTGGATCAGGCGGATCCGTGCCAATGTGCCGGATGCTCCCATCTTGGTCACCGCTGGTGGGCTGTTCCACTATTTTGAGGAAGCCAAGGTTATGGGGCTGCTTCGAATGCTGCAGCAATTCGGAGAGATAGAACTTGTCTTTGATGCTGTGAGCAAAAGCGGCATGGCCATGATGCGGAAAAAGTACATGAGGCAGGTAGGCCACGGCGATGCCCGGATGTTTTTCTATGTGGATGAAGCCTCGGAACTGACCGGGAAAATCGGCGGCGGGGTCGAGATTCTTGCCCAGGAAGCTTATTATCGCCATATCCCCAGAGATGGTTTGCGATTCTCCACAAAGGTCAGTATGGCAGTTTCTGATCGATGGTGCATGGTGAAGATGATACATCTGAAGTTATAAAACGACCATTTTGCCTATATTTTATCGCAGAACTTTCTGGTAGCGTATAGGTGAGCAGTATACTATGTTTTGGTGGACACGGAGTGGTAGAAGTTTATACAAAAGGATAGAAACTACGTTCGGTATGATATAAAGGGATTGCTGTGTTAATTTTATACAGCAATCCCTTTTGCAATATTTCTTCCACTGCCTCTTGACAAAAAATGCTCACCGCTTTATTATAACAGTGTTATATGTCACTGTTATATGAGGTTGTATATGGAAGAAAAATCGACTGCCACGCTGGAGAGAATCCAGCAGGCCGCTATGGAGGAATTTACAGAGAAGGGCTTTCAGGGTGCCTCTCTGCGGCAGATTGTGAAGCAGGCTGGTGTCACCACCGGCGCATTTTACGGCTATTTCTCCAGCAAAGAGGCGCTCTTTGCATCCATCGTGGAGCCCCACGCCGCTGCGCTGATGGGCCGGTTCATGGAAGCCCAGACCTCCTTTGCCGAGCTGCCGGAGCAGGAACAGCCGGAACACATGGGACTGGAGTCCAGCCAATGCGTCCATTGGATGGTGGACTACATCTGCGACCACCGAGAGCCGGTGAAGCTGCTGCTGTGCAAGGCCGAGGGCACCAGCTATGAGCATTTCGTCCATAATATGGTGGAGGTCGAAGTGGAATACACCCTCCAATACCTGGAGGTACTCCACCGTCTGGGGCATGAATGCCCCCAGCTGGATGCACAGCTATGCCACATCATTGCCAGCGGAATGTTTAACGGCATTTTCGAGATCGTCGTCCACGACATGCCCAAGGAGCAGGCCATGCGGTATGTGGACCAGCTGCGGGATTTCTACACTGCCGGGTGGTTGCAGCTGATCGGCCAGTAACATACCGCCAATCTTTTTCGTAAGATCGGGGCTTTGCCCCTTTCTTTTTACACAAAAGGTTAGCGATAGCTAACCATAAAAGGAGGAATATTTGTGAAGGAAAAGAAGCAAAACGCTCTGACCGTTCTGCTGGGATATGCGGGCAGCCACAGGCGGCTTACCTTCCTGGGGCTGGGACTGTCAGCAATATCCATGGTGTGCAGTATGATTCCCTATCTCTGTATCTGGCTGGCGGCCCGAGATTTGATTGCCGTGGCGCCGGATTGGACGCAGGCCCAGAGCGTGACGCGCTATGGCTGGATCGCCTTTGCTTTCGCGGTGGGCGGCATCCTCATCTACTTCCTGGGTCTGATGTGCACCCATCTGGCGGCGTTCCGCACGGCGTCCAACATCCGCAAACAGGGCATGGCACATGTGATGCAGGCTCCGTTGGGCTATTTTGATGCCAATGCTTCCGGTTTGATCCGCAGCCGCCTGGACGCAGCGGCCGCCGATACAGAAACCCTGCTGGCTCACAATCTGGCGGACATCGTGGGCACAATCACCCTGTTTCTTGCCATGCTGGTGCTGATGTTCGTGTTTGATTGGCGTATGGGTGCGGCATGCCTGCTGTCAGCGGTGATCTCCATCCTTGCCATGTTCAGTATGATGGGCGGCAAAAACGCCGAGCTTATGGCGGAATACCAGGCGGCTCAGGACCGCATGACCAAATCCGGCACCGAGTATGTGCGCGGCATCCCGGTGGTCAAAATTTTTCAGCAGACCGTCTACTCCTTCAAGGCCTTTCAGCAGGCCATTGAGGAGTACAGCGCTAAGGCGGAGTACTATCAAGGTGATGTGTGCCGCGTTCCGCAGTCCATCAATCTGACCTTCACCGAGGGCGCCTTTCTGTTTCTGGTTCCGGTGGTGCTGTTCCTGGCTCCCGGCGCACTGGCTTCGGGTGATTTTGCGGGACTTGTCACAAACTTCGCCTTCTACGCCGTATTCTCTGCCATCATTTCCACGGCACTGGCCAAGATTATGTTTGCGGCTTCCGGTATGATGCTGGCCAACACCGCTCTGGGGCGTATCCAGCCGGTCATGGACGCACCGATGCTGCCGGTGCCGAATCATCCCCAGACTCCCAGGGACAACCGGGTGGTATTCCGGGATGTGAGCTTTACCTACGACGGCGCGCAGTCTCCCGCCCTGTCCCAGGTCTCCTTCACCGCCGAGCCCGGAGAGACCGTGGCGCTAGTGGGGCCTTCAGGCGGGGGCAAGACCACCGCCGCCAGTCTAATTCCCCGGTTTTGGGACGTGGACACCGGTGCCGTGGAAGTGGGCGGCGTGGATGTACGCCAGATCGATCCCCATGTGCTGATGGATCAGGTCGCTTTTGTGTTTCAAAACAACCGCCTGTTCAAGGCCAGCATTCTGGAAAATGTTCGGGCGGCCCGTCCCAATGCCAGCCGGGAGCAGGTGCTGGCCGCCCTGGAGGCCGCCCAGTGCGGCGACATTCTGGAAAAGCTGCCTCAAGGGCTGGATACTGTGATCGGAACCGAGGGGACCTATCTTTCCGGCGGCGAGGCGCAGCGCATTGCGCTGGCACGGGCCATTTTGAAGGATGCCTCTATTGTGGTGCTGGATGAAGCCACCGCTTTCGCGGATCCGGAAAATGAAGCCTTGATCCAGAAAGCCTTCGCTCGGCTGACAAAGGACCGCACCGTCATTATGATCGCCCACCGACTCTCCACCGTGGTGGGCGCGGATAAGATCCTGGTGCTGGAGGGTGGCCGGGTGACAGAGCAGGGCGCCCACGGGGAGCTGATTGCGGCAGGCGGATTGTACACCCGGATGTGGGCCGACTACAATCGGGCGATCCAATGGAAAATGGAAAGCGGCAAGGAGGGAAAATAAATGTTCGGAGCAAAATTTCAACGGAAATATGCCCTGACGGATCAGGGCGTACAGAATACCAAAAAGGGCACCTTTTGGACGGTGGTCGTCAATCTGGTGGTCATGGGCGGGGTCAGCATCCTGTACCTTGTGATGTCCGGCCTGATGGCATCTCTGACCGACAGTGCCTCCTTGACCGCCTCTCTGCCTGTACTGGCCGGTCTTGTGGTGTTTGCGCTTCTCTCTTTTCTCACCCATTTCCAGCAGTATAAGGCCACTTACGGTCTTGTGTACGGCGAAGTCAAAGCCACCCGGCTGGGTTTGGCGGAACGGCTGCGCAAGCTGCCCCTCGGCTTTTTCGGTAAGCGGGATCTGGCCGACCTGACGGAGACCCTGATGGGTGATGTCAACCGCATGGAACATGTCTGGAGCCATGTGCTGGGCTACCTGTACGGCTCCTACATTTCCACCGCCGTGATTGCGGTCTGCCTGCTCTGGTATGACTGGCGGCTGACCATTGCCTGTCTTTGGGGAGTTCCGGTCGCGTTTGGCCTGCTGTTTGGAAGCCGGAAGCTCACCGAGCGCCGGGCTGAGCAGACCAAGCACGCCGCCGTGCGGGTTTCAGATGGGATGCAGGAGGCGCTGGAACATGTGCGGGAGATCCGTGCCACCAATCAGGAGGAGCGTTATCTTGCGGGGCTGTACCGGAAGATCGACGACCATGAACGGATCATGATCCGCGGCGAGCTGGTTACCGGCCTGTTCGTCAACGGAGCCAGCGTCATCATGCGGCTGGGCGTGGCGACCACGATCCTTACGGGCGCGGGGCTGATCCTGTCCGGACAGATCGACTTCATGCTGCTGTTCCTGTTCCTCATGGTCATTACCCGTATCTATGCCCCCTTTGACCAGAGCCTTGCTCTGATCGCCGAGCTATTTGTCTCCCAGGTGTCGGCAGACCGGATGAACGCTCTGTTCGACACGCCTATCGCAGAGGGGGCGGAAGTTTTTCAGCCCAAGGGACACGACATCGTCTTTGACCATGTGGAGTTTGCCTATGACCAAAAGGGCGTCCTGCACGATGTCAGTTTTACCGCCAAAGAAGGCGAGATCACTGCACTGGTCGGTCCTTCTGGCTCCGGTAAAAGTACCTGCGCCCGGCTTGCGGCGCGTCTGTGGGATGTCACCGGGGGCGCCATCAAAGTGGGCGGGGTGGATATTGCCACGGTGGACCCAGAGGTGCTGCTGACCGATTATTCCATGGTTTTTCAGGATGTGGTGCTGTTTGACGACACGGTGATGGAAAACATCCGCCTGGGCAGGCGCGGCGCCTCTGACGCGGAGGTGATGGCCGCAGCCAAAGCCGCCAATTGCGAGGAGTTTGTCAGCAAACTGCCCCAGAGCTACCAAACGCCCATCGGAGAAAACGGCGCAAAGCTATCCGGCGGCGAGCGACAGCGCATCTCCATCGCCCGTGCGCTGCTCAAAGACGCGCCCATCGTATTGCTGGACGAAGCCACCGCCTCTCTGGACGTGGAAAATGAGACCAAGGTACAGGGGGCGCTCTCGAAGCTTCTCACCGGAAAGACGGTACTGGTCATCGCCCACCGGATGCGTACTGTGGCCGGGGCAGACCATATTGTTGTTCTGAAAGACGGTTGTGTGGACCAACAGGGAACCCCGCAAGAGCTGATGGAAGAAGGTGGCCTGTTCCGACACATGGTGGAGCTTCAGAACGAAAGTGCTCTGTGGCAGTTGAATCGGGCAGGCTCATAATTCTTTGTGCAATCAGGAAATGAGAGAAGCCCACAGTTCGAAAGGAGCTGTGGGTCTCTCTCTCTTGCAGCAATTCTGTTGTCCGGTAGATCCAAAGCCTGTTTCTGCGTACATACAGAAAGCACTTCCTTGACAAGTGGGAAAAACAGGCGTATAGTTAACTCGAAAGTTAGCATAAGCTAACCTCGGTTGAAAGCCTAAGTTATTCGCCCATGCGCATTCCGTTTTTGCAGCATGAAGGGATGAGAGAGAAGGGAAGATTGGTATGTCAGAAGCATTGACGCCATTTCAAATTCAGCTGTTGCTGTACTATCTGGAGGCAGAGCCGTCCAAGCGTACGGTCACCGATTCTGCCAGAAGCCTGGGGGTAGGGAAATGGGCCATTACCCGTGCCATGGATGCCATGGAGAAACAGGGAATTGTAGAACGGCTGGAACACCGCAAAACGGCCCTCACCGTACCTGGAATCAAGCTGGCGGAGCAATACAGACGTAAATTCTGTGTTTTTCATCGATATATGCAGTACCTAGATGTCCCATTAAGTCAAATTCGAGAAAATGCGCTGCAGGGGCTGGCAGCGGGGTTTTCTGACGCATTTATGGATCGGCTCTCCGAACAGGAGAGCCGTATGGAAATCAAAGAACACTTTACAGGCCGTCAACGATTTCATGGCGGCGAAATTTGTGACCTTCTGGAAGACGGAAGCTACCACTTTCCGTTTATCATCTATCGAGAGCAGATGAAAAATCACAGCAATATCTCTATGGCAAATCAAGGTTTCGAGCATCCCTGCGAGCTGATGGTAAAGGATCACCAGGGATTGGTATATCTGACCATCAAAACGGTGTCCGCTCAGTCTATATCCAGCGGGAAACAGATGGAGGGACGGATTCAGAAGCTGCAATATCTATGCGACGGGGAATTTCGGGACGGTGGAATGGACGGACGCTACATATATTTCCCAGCAACTGCGCTACAGTTTATCTCTATGGGGAAAGGTCGTGACACGTTGCTTCATGGGAGCGTGTGCCTGAAGATGCAGTGCAGTGTGGGGGAAATGCATATGCCAGAGAGTACAGCAGTATTCACTGTGTTCATCCATTAAACACGGTGTTGCCCGAAAGATAGAAATTTTCTGTTGCACAGTTGCTCCAATCTTGATTTCTTTGTGGCTAAAGGATTTCAGGCGTTTTCTAATGGGGAAAAGATAGGTTTGTAGCAGAAGTGCAACAAAATATTCATTGACTACACTGGAAACAATGGATATACTATGCGTGCTTTAGGAAATGTTTGAGGTCCAAAGAGAAGAATATATATGGCGATTTACAGATCGACGAAATCCGGCTCCTTGTGGAGTTATTTTTTGGCCTGGCAGTTAGTTTCGGCTAATCGATTGCCTGGTGAACAGTCTAACATACCTAAGGTGGAAGGTGCTGTATCATGTGAATAGAAATAGGAGGTGGTTTGATCCCGAATTGCCGTGTCAGCGGCTTTCTTTTTGTATAGTGGTTAGCGATTGCTAACAAGAGATCGTCAGTTTTTTCTTAGGAAAGAGAGGGGTTGCTTCTATGTGGATTGGAATGCGTATGGCCAAGCAGGGCACATCTGCCGTTTTGGCAGCAGCTATGGTAGCCAGCCTGGGTAGCAATTATGGATTTGCGGACACTGTCCATGAGATAACCTACCCAGAAGGCTCCAGAGTTGTTCAGCGACTGGATGCGCCTGTGGAAGACGGGGTATACACCGCTTCCTTGAACTTAATGAATGCAAACAGTAGTGGACAGTACTCGATGGGAAACGCAGCACTTCGAGGCAGTGAATCGTTTCTGCAAAAACATCCCGACGACACCCAATACCAGGCGCTCTTGGTAGTGGAGCAGGGTACAGCCACTGCAATCGTAGAGTTTATGCCTATGGGGTATATTGGGCAGTATGGCTTTATGATGGAGTTGGAATCTGTCCAGGCAGAAGTTTTAACGAAATACGGGTATCCCGACGACAATTTCTGTACATACACTTCTGCAGAGCTGTTGACCCAACACCGAACACAAGATGGGAGCGTCGTGTATGATGCCTATAACAATCCAGAATCTGAAATGGTGTATGATGGGTCTAATCCTGATACCATGACACGACCGGCTGGATTTGGGCATGATGAACCTCGATTGATTGACATTGACAACCTGCCCTATCAGCATATGATGGCCTTGGATGTGACTCCCGTTGTGGTGGCCAATCAGTCCGGTGAGTTTGACATTCCGCAGACTAGCAGCGAGTTCACAGTCAACAATGCAGCCTATGTGCACGTATTTGTTCCCATTATGTTCTCTATCAGTCCCACATCTGGAGACCAGTATGCCAGACTACAAGTGGATTGGAGCAGTCTTACTGAGGTGGAAAATGCTCAGGAAAATGTAAGTTATCAGCTTTGGAAGGCTAAGAATATTGCCAAAGGGAATTATACGGAAAGCTCCTATCAGGCTTTGCAGGAAACCATCGAAGATGTGAGTGGTAAACTCACCAATATATGGCCCGATTCCACGCTGGAGATGTCGGGAGCTGGCTTCCAGGCAGTTCCTGTGCTGAATCAGAAGGAATTTACGGTTCAGGAGCAGCAGGACATGGCCTCTGCTATTGCTGCTGCTATAAGCGAATTGGAAGAAAAAGGAGATAAGACATCCCTCCGTGCCCTCATCGAGAAAGCGGATGTTTGCCAAGAGTCTCAATATACCCCTGAAACATGGGAACCCTTCCAGGTTGCGCTGGCTGCAGCAAAACAAGTGGAGCGGGACGACAATGCAGGTGTCTCCGAAGTTACGCGTGCTGTGAGTGAGCTAGGAAACGCGTTGGAGGCTTTGGTGAAGCGCGCCAATACTGACGAGTTGAAAACTATTCTGGAACAGGCGAGTGTTCTGAAGAATGAAGGATATACGCAGGCTACTTGGAGCGCATTGCAACAGGCCATTGACCACGCTCAGCGTGTGCTGGACAACGCCAATGCCACACAAAGTGAGGTGGATGCCCAAGTTCAGGCACTGCAAACCGCTATGGATAACCTGAGAAAAGAGGGGGAGTTGGATCGACATACCCTGGAGGATGGGGTCTACTCTGTTTACGGTGAAATGTTCAAGACAAACCAAACGGATTACTCCATGTCCAATGATGCCATCCACCATACCTTGAAGCTCACCGTGGAAGACGGTAAGTACTATCTGACAATGGATTTTCAAGGTCTTTCTTATCTGAATCAATATGGGTATCTGGCGGAACTGGCCTATTATGAAAATGGCTATCAATACGGCGCTTATGGTGATTTGCAGGGAACTGTGGTGCCTGCAACCGTGTTGTCCACACAGAAAAATCCAGATGGAACGGATATTGTGGATGAATTCAATCAGGCGGGTGGGATTTATGCTGGAAAACTTTATCCAGATCAAATCAAATTCCCCCTGGTATCGGATGCTCTGGAGGATGAGCAGGGATTCGTGCCGCTTCAGGTATTTGTTCCGGTCATGGAGGACATCTCCGCTGGATCTGGTACTCAGGATGTATTACTGAAGTTGGACTGGTCTACCTTGAAAAAGACCACCGAGGATGATCCTAACTTCCAGCCGGAAGAACCTGTGGAACAGTCCCCCGCCGTCAACGTCACCGACACCACCACCGGCATCAAGGTAGAGGCTGACAAAGGTGTGTTTCCTGAGGGCGTCCAGCAGGTGGTGACCCAGATTACCTCCGGGGAAGTCTACGAAAAGGCTGCTGAGCTGCTTGCCGATGTGGGCAAGAAGTTCCGCCTGTTCGAGATCCATTTTGAGCTGAATGGTGTTGAGGTTCAGCCCAACGGTGTGGTCACCGTGTACTACCCCATTCCCGAAGGATATGATGCTGACAAGGTGGTTTTGTATCGAATCAATGAGGACGGAACCAAGACCCTGGTTAAGGGTACTGTGGAGAATGGCTACTATAAGGTGCTGACCAAGACCTTCATCACCTACGCGCTGGTGGAGCAGGGCAGCACCATCACGGATGCGGAAAACAGCGCAAATGTGAATGGCAATCCCGACACCGGTGATCGTGCAAACGTAGCTCCCTTTGTAGTGTTGACTCTGTCCTGTGTCGGACTGATGGGGATTCTGCTTGCCAGAAAAAAAGAACAATGATATAGGGAGATTGATGTTATGAAGAATACCGCGAGAAAAGCTGTTCGAGGGCTTTGCGGTATGGTGGCAATGCTCGCCCTTGCGGCGAGCATTGTTTCCATGCCTGCATCGGCAGCTTCCCACGGCATATATACTGCCACCGCTACCGCCCACTACCGGCATCCAACCACAGGAGTCATCGAAGACTCTGGCGGAGAGAATTCTGCAGTACTAGGTCAGTCCATGACAGAAAGTGCTACCAATAAAAAGGCTCTGGTAGAGGTAGATGCAAGTGGTAACACATGGATCACCGTTCGCTTAAATCTAATGGACAACATTCAATCACCCAAGTTTCAGGTGGATGGACATTCCGTTTCTGCCAGTCTGATGCAAGAAGACTATGGCAGCAATACTGCAGATTTTCGCTTGAGAGCCAACAGCGAGAAATCTATCATCCGCTGCAATATGTATGTGACCCCCATGGGCCGTGAGGTCATCTTTTACATTACCGTGGGCAATCTGAAGTCCGGTTCTGGGGATTTTGTTACCAGCATCTCGGTGGAACAGCCCAAACCGACCCCTGCCCCTGCAGCAACCCCGGTGCCCACCAAGGCTCCGGTGGCATCCACGCCTGCGCCCGCCAAGACCCCGGTGACGACACAATCGCCTGCGTCTGAGGCTACAGCTGTACCTTCCGCTACCCCGGAGCCGTCTCCCACTACAGACCCAGAGGCCCAGTCCAGTGCCAGCGGCCTGGAGGAATTTGACGCCTCGGGCAACGCTGTGGAGGAAACCCAGGCTCCTGAAAACACCGACTCCTCCTCCGGCTCTCCCGTTCTCTGGTGGGTCATTGGAGGGCTGGTGGTCATCGCAGCTGTGGGCGGCGGCGTGTGGTACGTCTTCTTTGTAAGAAAGGGCAAGCATCCCTTTGGTAAGAAGTGAGGGAAGGAGCCGAGTATGAAACCAAGAAGACTTCTGTCTCTCTGCTTGGCGGGAATGCTGGCCCTGTCCGCCATCGGCTGTGTCAACCAACATCCGGAGCAGACTGCAGATGACGGTTCAGACCAGGTACGTATTGTAGCAACCTCACCCGCTGCGGTGGACATCTGCGACAAGCTGGAACTGGATCTGGTGGGTGTGTGCTCCTCCACTCTGAGTACCATTCCCGAACGATATCAGGATGTGACCACTGTAGGGACGGCTATGAGTCCGGATTTGGAAATTCTCAAATCTTTGAACCCGGACTATGTGATTTCCCCCAACAGCCTGCAAAGCGATTTGCAGCCCAAATATGCCTCCATTGAAGTCAACTCCCTGTTTCTCAATCTGCGCAGCGTGGAGGGAATGTATGCCTCCATCGAGGGACTGGGGGAGAAGTTTGACCGGGAGGAACAGGCCCAGGCTCTGGTGGAGGAATACCAGCAGTTTATGGAGGAGTACCGAAGCCAAAATGAGGGGAAAGAATCCCCCACGGTGCTGGTGCTCATGGGTCTGCCTGGCTCCTACATTGTGGCCACGGAAAGTAGCTATGTGGGCAACCTGGTCAAACTGGCCGGTGGGGTCAACGTCTATGGAGATGGGGACGGCCAGGAATTCCTCACCGCCAACACCGAGGACATGAAGACCAAGGAACCAGATATCATTCTCCGGGCAGCCCATGCTCTGCCCGAAGACGTGGTGGAGATGTTCCAGGATGAATTTGAAACCAACGATATCTGGAAGCACTTTGAGGCGGTGCAGGAGGGGCGTGTCTACGACTTGCCCTATGACCTGTTCGGCATGAGTGCCAAGTTCAACTACCCCGATGCGCTGGAAGAGCTGCAGCCGCTGCTCTACGGCGAGGGAATAAAGCAAAATCCATAAGGGAGGCAAGATCATGACAACAACCAAACAGACGTGGTTCAAGCGTGGCTTGGCCATGTCCTTGGCTTCGGCCCTCACGTTGGGCCTGGCCACACCTCCGGTGTGGGCGGCTTCTCCGTCCACTCCAGAATTTGAAACCAATGCCACTTACCAGGTGGATGTCCAGATGCGCAAGCCTGACGAGGAAGGCGGATGGAACAGCAGTTTCTACAGCCATCTTCAGCGCACGGCCACTGTGACCACAGATTCCGATGGCAATCCCACCTTGGAGCTCCGGTTCCCTGAAGTGGTCGTCTGGGCAGACGACTATGAGACATCGGAGACCCAGTGGGTTACTGGCGTGCAGGTTTATGAAAAGGATAGCACCGACCCTGTTGCACTGGAATTTAATGAGGTGTCCTTCACGGAAGGATATTATACCATTCGTGGCGAAGCCACATTTGTGCTGCCCTACTGGGACAGTAATGAGTACACAGGTACTGTGACCCTCAACAACGAGACCCAGAGTGACATGGTGCTCACGGTGGACTGGTCCACGCTGGAGCAGGTGCTGCCTGAGGCAGCAGTTCCGGAGATCACCCCCAGTGGAGCAGATTTTGAAACCTCCCAGGAGGTCACCATTACCTGTGACACTCCGGGGGCAACCATTCTCTACACCACCGACGGCAGTGACCCGTCCTATTCTTCCGGCTATCAGACGGGAGAGGTGTACAGCGAGCCCTTTACAGTAACCAGAACCACCACCGTCAAGGCGATTGCCTACGTTCCGGGTGAATATGATCCCAGCGCTGTAGCTTCTGCCACCTTTACCCGTACCACCATGCCTGAACTGGTGCCTGGCCAAGAGTATGCGGTAACCATCTCGGTGGACGACCCTCAATGGGAGCTGACCAGCTATGTACACACTCAGGCTGTGGTCACTGCAGACCAGAATGGAAGTCTGACCATGAAACTGACCTATCTCCAGGATTGGCAGGGGAACAAGGTCTCTGCTCTGAGCATGTATCAGGTAGAGAATTCGGACGACCCACAAGACCTAACAGCTTTGGAGATTGTTCCCGCGTCTGGAGAAGTGGGATATAAAACCATCAGCGGCATTTCCAACATTGTACTGCCCTATTATGGTGTAAAGCAGAACTATTCCGGAACTTATCAGCTGAGTAATGGAACTTACGGCACATACACATTGTCTGTGCAGTGGGACACTGCCCACCAACAGACTGCCTCTGTGGCCACACCGGTCATCTCCCCCAACGAAGGCTCTATTTATGAGGAGACAGAGGTGACCATCACCTGTGATACCCCGGATGCCACCATCTACTACACCCTGGACGGCACCACACCCACCCAGGAGAGCACCCAGTACACTGGCCCCTTTACCATTAACCAGACGACCACGGTCAAAGCCATTGCAGTAAAAGATGGTATGGGAAGTAGCTTTGAGGCTACTGCTACCTACACCTGGAGTTTGCTGGGCCAGTTCACCGGTGCCGAGATCCAGCCCAAGGATGGATACACCACCCTCACCCTGAATACTGAGGATACCCGTTACGGTGATGCCATTTGGAGTGACCAGATGTCCAGCCCTCAGTATTTTGTCCGGGTTACCCAGGGGGACCGGGAGGAGAAGTTTGTCTATAACGGCGGCGTGGGCGGCTTTGCCCTCAAGCGGGTTGATGATGGCGTGCAGATGCTGCTCAACTTCGATTCTGAGACTTGGGATCTTTCCCAGCCCATTGCCCTGGACGTAGTGATGGAGGGTTCCAGCACCAAGCACGTGGTGCTGGATGCCAGCAACCTCGACGAAGTTACCTTGACTCAAGAGGATCAGTCTGCCGATGCAACTGGTGGTGCGCAAATTTCTGCCAGTGAAATGAAGCCGGGGCAGACGTACACCGCCACCTTCCAAGCCTTCCGCATTGACGATGGGGTCACTGAGTCCATGCTGGCTGGCTTCTTTGATCCCTATGTGGAAATCAAGGTGGCCCAGGACGGTACTCTCACCGCCTCCTTTTACAACACCGTGTTCGCTCACTCCATGCTGGACTTTGCCATTCAGAGCAGTGATGGCACCTGGAAGGGCGCCATCACCGACGGCTCCCGTGTCCCTGAGACGGACGCTTCCGGGAAAGTGGTAGCCGCTGTGTACACCTTGCCCATCTCCGCATTGGACAGTGGTTATATGGTGGGTGCAGTCAATGTACAGGCTATGGGCGGCTCTGAGGCTATGAACGGCATGTATGATCGATACACCCAGGTGAAGCTGGTATTTGACACCACCGTCACCGAGGGCTTTGAGGGCTTCCAGATCAAAAACTCCGGCTTCACCCAGGCTAAGCTTATCAACCGGGCGCTGATGACCGTGACTGGTCTGGACATGGACGGAGATGGCTATGTCACCACGCAAGAGCTCAACGACTTCCGATTTGCGGAAGGTAGGAAGAGCCTGGATTTGAGTTCCAGCACCCTGATGAACGCCTACGGCGTCTTTGATCCGTTCAAGATTCAAGATATTTCATGGCTTGCTGATTTGGGGGACAAGTCCCTGGAAAGCATTAACTTTAACGGCAACAGCATTTCTGAAATTCATGATGAGTTCCTGGGCTTTACCCAGCTCACCAGCCTAAACCTGTCCGCCAACTGTATTTCCACCATTGATGACGATGCCTTCTCCCAGCTTTCCTCCCTGAAGGATATGAAGCTGGCCAGCAACCTGCTTACTGTCATCAACGACAAACTATTTGACGGCCTCAGCCAGGTAGGTGCCGGGGAAGACGAGTACATTCTGGATTTGGAGAATAACCGGATCTCCTCCATTGCTGCCGGTGCCTTTGATGATATGGAACATGTCACTGGTCTGTATCTGGCTCGCAACCAGCTGGTGAAGCTCAACGCCAATGCACTGCCTCAGCGGGAGACCTTTACCTGGCTGTCTCTCACCGACAACCAACTCATCCAGGTTCCTGAGGGGATCAACCAGATGTCTGGCATTACCGACTTGTACCTCAACCAAAATGATATTGCTCAGTTGGGCAGCGATTTGGATGGGATGCTTGCCCTGGAGACCCTGAATCTCAGCGATAACCTGCTGGAGGAGGTCCCGGCCAGTCTGGTAGAGACCAATCCCGCCCTCTCCTCTCTGGATCTGTCTAAGAATAGTTTGCGTACCCTGCCTACTCCGTTGCTGGCCAAGGTAGCGGAAGGAGGCTATGGATTTGCCAGCGCCTTTGAGTACAACTCTGTGGACCTGTCTACCTGTGATCTCAGCGGCTTTACCCAGGAGCAGATTGCAACCATTCAAGAGGCCGCAGGAGAATATCCCTCCAAGCATCACCTGGGGCTCACCCTGGAGGTGGGGGAGGGCACCTTGAGCTATCAGTCTCAGTTGTCCGCCTTCGATTATTACTATTGGGCTTTGTGCAAGGGCGGCTATGTGTCTTGGGAAATCGAAGACAAGCTGCAAGAAGTGTTGGGCAAAACCTCCATTGACACCGTGGAGGAGCTGCTAAAGTTCCAGGCTGTGGATTTGCCCGACTTCTCTCAAGAGTCTATCAAGGGCTCCATTCTCACAGATAAGACCGGTACTGTGGATGCCTTCACCGTGCGCACCGATGTACAGGAGCTTCGCAACGGCACCTGGTACACCCTCAGCACCACACAGGTCAGCCAGGATGAGGATGCTTGCTCCGGCACCTTCCAGCAGGAGGGAATTACCCCTGAAGGCCGTTACCGTTTGGTCAAGACAGTGACTGGCACCAAGGCAGAACATCGCATTGTGGTTTATTCCGGCACCGGAACCGGGGAAACTCCGGATCAGGATGTGCTGGAGGATGGCATCTATTCTGTAAAGGTGGACATGTACCAGACTGACCGCAGCAAGCTGTCCATGTCCAACAATGCCATCAACCACACTGTAAAGCTGGAAGTGGTAGACGGTGTCTATTATGTGACCCTGGACTTCAAGGGCATGGCCATTGATAATCGCTTTGGCTACCTGTCCACCCTGTCCTACTACGATGAGGGCTATGTGTACAGCCAGTATGGCAGACCCCAGGGAGATCTGGTGTTGGCCGAGGTGCTCTCCACACAGAAGAATGCCGACGGCAGTGATGTCATCGACCAATACAACGATGCCAACCACCTATATCCCGACCAGGTGCGCATTCGCCTGGTGTCCACCGCCATTGCTGACCGGGACGGCTTTGTGCCCCTGCATGTCTTCGTGCCCATTATGGAGGCCATCAGCGCCGGTACTGGTGATCAGGATGTGTTGATGAAAGTTGACTGGTCTAGTCTGGAGAAGACCACGGAGGATGACCCTGACTTCCAGCCGGAAGAGCCGGTGGAGCAGTCTCCTGCTGTGAATTATACGGATGAGAAGACCGGTGTCACCGTCTGGGCTGACAAGGGAGTGTTCCCTGCAGGCGTGGGCTTTGAGATTACGCCCATAACCTCCGGCAGCGAGTATTCTTCCGCTGCCTACGCTCTCCAGGAGGTTGGGAAGAAGTTCAAGCTCTACCAGGTGAAATTTGTGGATGCCAATGGGGAGCAGGTGGTACCCAATGGAACGGTCTCCATTGGTTTCCCCATTCCGAATGGATATGCGGACCAACAAGTAGCTGTGTATCGCATGGCAACGGACAATAAAGTGCTGGTTCGTGGTAGTTTGAGAGATGACTATTATACGGTCATAACCAAATCTGCCGGAGCCTATGCACTGGTGGAAAAAGGCAGCACCATCACCGATGCGGAAAACACTGCTCAGGTGGGTGACGTCCCCCAGACCGGAGATTCCGCCCAGTTGCTTCCTCTGGTGGGAGTGATGATGAGCTGCGGCCTAGCTCTGGCAGGATGCACCGTATACGCTGCCCGTAAACGCAAGGGCTGATACCACAGTAAAGGCCGGGATGCCGTACTTCGACATCCCGGCCCTGCCTGCTTTATCTCATGGAAGGAGGTCTACTCGTCTTGATCAGCCGAAAAAAGATCATCGGCTCTTTTGTGGGAACGGCTGTGCTGCTGGTTGGGCTGTTTCTCTTTGCAGTCAACACCGGCAGCTTGAAGGTCACCCCTGTGGAGCTGTTCCGAGGACTCTTTGTGGCCTACAATGAAAACGTGGCCACCATTTTTGACTTGCGATTTCCCCGTATTTTCATTGCCATGTTCGGCGGAGCTGTTATGGCGGTGTCCGGCGTGCTGCTGCAGGCGGTGCTGAAAAACCCGCTGGCGGACCCCGGCATCATTGGCATCAGCTCCGGTGCCAGCCTGGTGGCGGTGCTCATCACCGCCTTTTTCCCCGCACTCTACTTTTTTACTCCGCTGTTTGCCTTTCTGGGGGGGATGCTTGCCTTTTTCCTGGTGTACTCCCTGTCCTGGAAGGGCGGGCTGTCCCCGCTGCGTATCATTTTGGTGGGCGTGGCGGTGAATGCCATGTTCTCCGGCCTCATGAGTGCCTTCAACTCCGGCACCGGAAGCAACTATTCCGGGGTGGCCAGCATTGTCAACGCCAATATTACCATGAAGACATGGAGCGACCTGCAAACCCTGCTCCTCTACGGGTTGGTGGGGCTGATTGCCTCGTTCTTTGTGCTGGGGCAGTGCAACCTGCTGGCCCTGGAAGATAAAACCGCCCGAAGCCTGGGGGTCAATGTGAATCGGAGCCGAATCATGATCTCAGTCATTGCCGTGTTGCTGGCGGGGATTGCTACCGCTGTCATCGGCCCCATCAGCTTCCTGGGTTTGATTGTCCCCCACATTGCCCGGCTTCTGGTGGGCAGCAACCATAAAATTCTGGTGCCCTACACCATCCTGTTGGGAGCATTCACCCTGCTGCTGGCTGACACGGTGGGGCGTACCATTGCCGCACCCTATGAGATCAGTGCATCGGTGATCATGTCTGTGGTGGGTGGCCCGTTCTTTATCATTTTGCTGAGGAGGTCCAGACAGAGCTATGGTCAGTGATATTTTTACCGTCAAAAACCTATCCTTTGCATACGGAAAGCACCAAGTGCTCCAGGGACTGGACATTTCCCTCCGTGAGGGGAAAATTACCACTCTGATTGGCGCTAATGGCTGTGGCAAATCCACCCTGTTCAACCTGATGACCAAAAATCTGAAACCAGACCAGGGGGAAATCCAGTTCCGGGGGCAGGACATCGCCCATCTTCGTCTGAAGGACTTTGCCAAAGAGGTGGCCATCGTCCACCAGTACAACACCGCACCCCCAGACCTGACTGTGGAGAAGCTGGTGGGGTATGGTCGCACCCCCTATCATACCCTGGGTCTGTCCGGCGACCCCCAGCAGGACGAGGAGAAGATCCGCTGGGCTCTGGAGATCACCCACACGGTCAAACACAAGGACAAGCCGGTGGCAGAGCTGTCCGGCGGCCAGAAGCAGCGGGTGTGGATTGCCATGGCCCTGGCCCAGGATACCAAGGTGCTTTTTTTGGACGAGCCCACCACCTATCTGGATGTGCGCTACCAGCTCCAAATCCTCAAACTGATTCAAAAATTAAATCGGGAGTACGGCATTACCATTGTGATGGTGCTCCACGACATCAACCAGTCCCTCTATTACAGCGATGAAATTGTGGCCATGAAGGGCGGAAAAATCATGGCTCAGGGGGTACCGGAGTGCATTTTGACCGGAGAACTGGTCAAAGAGGTGTATGACGTGGACTTGACCATCCAGAGCGTGGACGGAAAGCCCTTTGTGATTCCGGTGTAGGGAGGAAAGGGGAGGCCTTCTATGAAAGTGAAACGACTGTTTTTTCTGGTGCTGGGCTGTGTCTGTCTGGGGCTGGGGTGCATTGGCGTTGTGCTGCCCATACTGCCCACAGTGCCGTTTTTCCTGGTCACCGTATTCTGCTTTGCAAAAAGCTCCCAGAGACTTCATAGCTGGTTTGTGGGGACGCAGCTTTATCAAAAGCATCTGGACTCCTTTGTGAAGAAAAAGGGCATGACAGTACAGACAAAGGTTGGCATCATGGTGCCTGTGACCCTGCTGATGGGGGTTGGTATCTTTATGATGCTACGAGGTGGAATTGTGATTCCCAGTATTATTTTGGCCATTGTCTGGGTGTGCCATGTTATCTACTTTGTCTTTGGAGTGAAAACCATCGTGTCAAAATCAGATAGTAGGGTCAAATGAATTCATCTGTGCAACGCCTTGACAATCTATAATGCGATGTGGTAATGTATTTCCTGTGGTTAGCGGTGGCTAACCCACTTGCAGGCAATAGCGTTACACCGTACAGCGGATTCATATAGATTCTTTTCCGCTTTGATGTAGTCCGCATTTTGTGAAAGGAGAACGTCATGACAAATTATAAGCAGTGGGAAGGTTTTGAAGGCCGTATCTGGAAGGAAGAGGTCAATACCCGTGACTTTATCCAGAAAAACTATAAGCCTTATGATGGGGACGAGGCTTTTCTTGTTGGCCCTACTGAGGCGACAAACAAGTTGTGGGATGCCTTGCAGGCCTTGCAGAAACAAGAGCGAGCCAAGGGTGGCGTGCTGGATATGGAGACCGAGGTTGTCTCTGGCCTGACTGCATATGGCCCCGGGTACATTGATCCTGAACTCAAGGACTTGGAGCAGGTGGTTGGTTTGCAAACTGACAAACCACTCAAGCGTGCATTTATGCCTTATGGTGGCATCAAGATGGCAGAACAGGCTTGTACCACCTACGGCTATACCCCCAGCGAAAAGCTGCATGAGATTTTCACCCAGTATGCCCGTACCCATAACCAGGCGGTGTTTGATGCATATACCCCTGAAATGAAGAAGGCCCGGCATAGCCACATCGTCACGGGTTTGCCTGACACCTACGGCCGTGGCCGTATTGTGGGAGATTACCGCCGTGTGGCGCTGTATGGCATTGATTTCTTGGTCCAGGAAAAGCAAAAAGATCTGGCCAACTGCGGCGACGGCACGATGTTGGATGACGTGATCCGGCAGCGTGAGGAGATTGCACTGCAAATCCATGCGCTGAAGGGTATGAAAGACATGGCCGCCGCATACGGCTATGACATCTCCCAGCCTGCCGCCAATGCCAAAGAGGCCGTCCAATGGCTGTATTTCGGCTATCTGGCCGCAATCAAAACGCAGAATGGTGCGGCTATGAGTGTGGGCCGTATCTCTACGTTCTTGGATATTTACATTCAGCGGGACATGGAGCGGGGCGTTCTCACGGAACGTGAGGCCCAGGAACTCATTGATCATCTGGTTATGAAGTTCCGTATGGTCAAGTTTGCACGGATTCCCAGCTACAATCAGCTGTTTAGTGGTGATCCGGTGTGGGCCACTCTGGAAGTGGGTGGCATTGGCATGGATGGCCGTTCCATGGTCACCAAGACAGACTTCCGTTTCCTGCATACGCTGGAAAACATGGGGCCTGCTCCCGAGCCCAACATGACGGTCCTGTACTCTTCTGCATTGCCCAAAGCATTCAAAGATTATGCTGCTCGTGTCTCCATTGATACCTCCTCGGTCCAGTACGAGAATGACGACGTGATGAAGCCGGTTTGGGGAGACGACTACTCCATCTGCTGCTGTGTGTCTGCCACGCAGACTGGCAAGGAGATGCAGTTCTTTGGGGCTCGTGCCAACTTGGCCAAGTGCCTGCTGTACGCCATCAACGGTGGCATGGACGAAAAGCTGGAGGAACAGGTGGGCCCGGCCTACGCCCCCATCACCAGTGAGTATCTGGACTATCAAGAGGTCATGCAGAAATACGACGTGATGATGGACTGGTTGGCTGGTCTGTACGTCAACATTCTCAATCTCATTCAGTACATGCATGATAAGTATTACTATGAAGCGGCTGAGATGGCCCTCATTGACACAGAAGTGCGCCGTACCTTTGCCACGGGCATTGCTGGTTTCAGTCATGTGGTTGATTCCCTGAGTGCGATTAAGTATGCCAAGGTCAAGTGTATCCGCAATGAAAAGGGATTGGTGACCGACTACGAGGTGGAGGGTGACTTCCCCAAGTACGGCAACGACGATGACCGTGCGGATGACATTGCCGTTGAGCTGCTGCGTAGCTTCCTGGAGAAGATCAAGCGCCGCCACACCTATCGCAATTCTGAGGCAACTACCTCCATTCTGACCATCACCTCCAATGTGGTGTACGGCAAAGCTACCGGTGCCATGCCGGACGGACGCAAGGCCTACACGCCCTTTGCTCCCGGAGGCAACCCCAGCTATGGGGCTGAAACCAATGGCCTGCTGGCCTCCTTGAACTCGGTGGCTAAGCTGCCCTACCACTGGGCGTTGGATGGAATCTCCAACACCCAGACCATCAGCCCTGAGGCGCTGGGTCACAGTGAGCAGGAGCGGGTGGAGAATCTGGTTCAGGTCATGGATGGATATTTTGACCAAGGTGCCCATCACTTGAACGTCAATGTGTTCGGTGTGGAAAAGCTGATGGATGCCATGGAGCATCCTGAGAAGGAAGAGTACAGCAACTTCACCATCCGGGTATCGGGATATGCAGTCAAGTTCATCGATCTGACCCGTGAGCAACAGATGGATGTGATTGCCCGCACTTGCCACAAGGTCATGTAATCTGATAAAATGATTTTGAAACCCGCGGCTGCTTGTGCGGCCGCGGGTTTTTCACACAACGATGTATAGGAAGGAGTGGACTACTATGGCACAAGATGAACGGATTGGATATGTCCATTCTGTTGAAACATTTGGTTTGGTGGATGGGCCAGGAGTTCGATATGTGATTTTTATGCAAGGATGTGCCATGCGCTGCCAATACTGTCATAATCCTGAAACCTGGACCTTTACCCAAAGCAATGGGAAAACGCCCCAGGAAGCCTTTGATGCGGCATACCGTTATCGGAATTACTGGCGTAACAACGGTGGCCTGACTATCAGCGGAGGTGAACCTCTCTTGCAGATGGACTTTGTCAGCGAGGTGTTCCGTTTAGCCCATGACAAAGGGATTCACACGGCACTGGACACCAGCGGACAGCCGTTTTCTCCTGACAATGCCCGTTGGATGGCCCGGTTCGATGCATTGTTGGAGCATACAAGCCTGGTGATTTTGGATTTGAAGGAAATGGACAACCAAAAGCATCGTGCCCTGACCGGTCACGACAACACGAATATTCTGGAAATGGCACAATACATTGCCAGAAAAGGAATTCCCCTTTGGATTCGCCATGTACTGGTTCCCGGCCTGACAGATGATACCGAAGGCCTTCGTCGTCTGAATGCGTTTATCAGGGCATTGCCTACCGTGCGACGGGTAGAAATTTTGCCTTACCACACCTTGGGTACGTTTAAATGGCAGAACCTAAACATCCCATATTCTTTGGATGGTGTCCGGGTCCCAACTGAAGAAGAAATTCAGGCCGCTGAGGAACTTTTGCATGTGAGAGAATACCAGGATGCACCCAAACGGTGAGCTTGAAATGGGTTGATGCGTAGACGTGTACCGTGTAAATGCATCCTCTGAACTAATACTCAGTTAGAATGAGTTCTTCTGGGCGGTCCACCATGAACCACCCCTGGGTCCAGCAGATGAGCGCAGCTCCCCCTTGGTGGAGAGCTGCGCTTTTTGCGGCCTTATCGGACGGTGTATAGATTGGAGGTAGAGCTACCGTTGGCTCGATGCCTAGGCGTCTTCTCCAGATATCCGTGCTGCTCCAAATCATGAAGCGCCCGCTTCACCGTGGAGCGGGACAGCTTCATGTCCGAAGCAAGGGTGTTGATACCCGGCCAGCATTTGCTTTGCGGCACGGAGTTCTTGGGTCAACTCGTTACTCTGGGATATAAAAATGTCAGGATCAATGAGGCCCTGTTCCTTCAGCGTGGCCAACATTTGATTCTGACTGGAAAGTTCGGATATTTGATGGTTAAGTTCCATGATATTTTCACTCCAGAGCATACGACGCTGGAGGATAGACTGGAGGGAGTTGAGCATCGGCGTAAGGATGATATCTCTGTGATGGTTCAGCTTGTAGTAGAACCGGAGAAATGCTTCACGGATTTCCGTATCAGGAACCTGTGTTACCGGACAGCTCTGGGCATCCCTGCTATGCTTTCTGCATGTCCAAAATAGTTTCCCATGGCTGACCTTTTTCCGGAAGGATGTTCCGCATAGGCCACAGAAGATCTTTTGATCAAAGGGGGAAGTATTGCGGGGCAGAGCTTCTCGTTTGGCCCGCTGTTGAAGGAGTGCCTGAGCTGCGTGAAAAACTTCCTTTGCAATGATTGCGGGGTGTGTGGACTCTGCATAGTACATATCTTTTTCTCCGTGATTTCGTACTACCACGGGAGGAAAGGTGTCTGTCATGTATTTCTTTTGCCATATCCATCAAATGGTTTTGACACGAAATGACAGCAAGAGGAGGCGAACTGCCTTACTGCATGGGGAATAGATTCGTAGTTAGATACAATCAATTCGCTTGCTGGGGCCCCGAGACTTTGGTACAATAAAGATTAAATTGAGAGACTATGAGATACTCAAAAATAAATTGCGAGGTACCCCATGTGAAAGTAAATTTCTATGAACAAGTCGATGACGAACTGCTACGGTTTGCGGTGATCATAGCCCGACACAACGGGAAGTGGGTGTTTTGTAAACACCGGGAGAGAGACACCTATGAACTTCCTGGTGGCCACCGAGAACCGGGAGAGCAAATTCTGGACACTGCCAGAAGAGAGTTGCAGGAGGAGACGGGAGCCATCGAGTTTTCCTTACACCCTGTCTGTGTGTATTCGGTAATCGGCAAAAATCGAGTGAATTGAGCCCTTCCCGAAAAAACGGACAGGAAAATACCAGAAAAAACAGAATGAATCTCTGAGTTTCTGCGGGATACTCGTTTATGCTGCCTGAGGCGAGGAGGCTTGCCTCAAACTGCGTTGGAGACAGCCAACCCAGTGCAGAATGTGGCCGGACAGTGTTGTAGAAGGCCTCCATATAGGCGAATACATCAGCCTGGGCGCTGGCCCGGGTGGG
>NZ_NFIH01000014.1 GCF_002161675.1 Pseudoflavonifractor sp. An44 | reverse complement strand
CGGGAGGGGCAAGCCCCTCCCCTACACCCAACAACGCAAGAAATTCGGCAATGTTCAGGGGCTTTTTGCGCCCGGCCCCCGGCAACTGGGAACAGTTGCTGGCCAGGGTAAGGCCCTGGCAGTAGAAGGACAACCTCACAGAGAAGCAGATATTTTAGGTAGAATTTCCACGCCGTCTATGTGACACTATCATGCCAAGGGCCAAAACAAGGAGGATGCAGGGGCTCCCAGTACCGCGGGGTGGATTCCACAAGGCGGGGGAAGGCCCCGCCTTTGGTGGGTCTTTGGTGACTTTCTGCCCAGTCAGAAAGTTACCCCAGCGGAGCGTCCCCGGCGGGGGCGCTGGTCTGCGCCAAGGAAATCGGAGAAGGACACCCCCTCAGTCCGCCGGAGGGCTGACAACTCCCCTAATTCAGTAGAGTCAGGCCGAGAATATCATCCGTGGAGACGTGGTAGTACCGGGCCAGTTTGATCAGGTGGCGAATGGGCAGCTCACTGGCTCCCCGCTCATAGCGGGCATACATGGTTTGAGAAGTTCCCAACATCTCTGCAATCTCACTCTGGGTCTTATCTGCGTCTTCCCGCAGGTCACGAATGCGTTTCTGGTAATACTCCATTTCTTTCTTCCTCCCATGAGTGGGTGTATCAACCGTATTGGAAAAAACGGATGCAGATTTAACTCTGCATCCGTTTTTCATGTCTATTTGCTTACTCCTGAGGCTGATCGGACTTCTCCCCGTCGGGGGTCTGGTCTCCATCAGAGTCGGCCTCCGGCTCCTTGTCCTGCTCCGGCTCCTGAGAGGAGGCGGGGGGCATGGGCACCGGCTCGCTGACCATGTGGATGGCCCGGGCGGGAGGCTCGATGTTGCTGTCCAGGGTGACCTCTGCCAGAGCGGGGTCCCGGCCCTCGATGATGGCCACCATCTCGGCACCGGTGATGGTCTCCTTCTCCAACAGGTAGGCGGCGATCTTGTCCAGCAGCTCCCGGTTGTCCTTCAAAATCTGAATGGCCTCGCCATGGCAGCGCTCGATGATGGCGCGCACCTCGTTGTCGATGCCGGCGGCGGTCTCCTGGCCGCAGGTCAGGCCCAGCTGGCCGTCCAGGTACTGGTTGTGCACCGTGGCCAGGCCCATCATGCCGTACTTCTCGCTCATACCGAACATGGTCACCATCTTGCGGGCAATGTCGGTGGCCCGCTCGATGTCGTTGGCGGCACCGGAAGAGCGGGAGGCAAACACCACTTCCTCCGCCGAGCGGCCAGCCAACAGAGAGCGAATCTCGGCCAGCAGGTCCTCCTCCGTCATGAGGAACTTCTCCTCCTCCGGCAGGTGGAGGGTGTAACCCAAAGCGCCCTGAGTGTGGGGCACGATGGTGATCTTGGATACGGGCATGGCGTTGTTCTTCTGGAAATGCGCCACCAGGGCGTGGCCCACCTCGTGGTACGCTACCATCCGCTTCTCCTGCTCGGTGAGCACCGTGCCCTTCTTCTCGCTGCCTGCGATGACAAACTCGAAGGAGGAGAGCAGGTCCTGCTGGTTGACGGCCTTGCGGCCCTGGCGCACCGCCCGCAGGGCGGCCTCGTTGACCAGGTTGGCCAGGTCAGCGCCCACGCATCCGGCGGTGGCCTGGGCGATCTTGTTCAAATCCACGTCCTCAGCCAGACGAATCTTCCGGGTGTGTACCTGGAGGGTGGCCAGACGTCCGGCCAGGTTGGGCCGGTCGATGGTAATGCGTCGGTCGAAGCGGCCGGGACGCAGCAGCGCCTTATCCAGCACCTCGGGGCGGTTGGTGGCGCCCAGGACAATGATGCCCTTGCCGGGGTCGAAGCCGTCCAGCTCCGCCAGCAGCTGGTTCAAGGTCTGCTCCCGCTCGTCGTTGCCGCCCATGCGGTTGTCACGGGACTTACCGATGGTGTCGATCTCGTCGATGAAGATGATACAGGGGGCCATCTTGTTGGCCTCTTTGAACAGGTCACGGACACGGGAAGCGCCCACGCCCACGAACATCTCCACAAAGTCGGAGCCGGAGATGGAGAAGAAGGGGACGTTGGCCTCTCCTGCCACCGCCTTGGCCAGCAGGGTCTTACCGGTACCGGGAGGGCCCACCAGCAGCGCGCCCTTGGGCAGCTTGGCGCCGATTTCAGTATAGCGCTGGGGGTGGTGGAGGAAGTCGATGATCTCCTCCAGGCTCTCCTTGGCCTCGTCCTGGCCCGCCACGTCCCGGAAGGTGACCCCGGTGGATTTCTCCACGTACACCTTGGCGTTGGCTTTGCCCACGCCGCCCAGGCCGCCCAAACCGCCGCCGCCCATCTTCTTGAACATGTAGCGGTAGAGGAAGACCATGGCCACCACCAAAATCAGGGTGGGCAGCACATAGCTGACCACTGCCATAAGCATGGACTGCTCACTTGTGATCATCTCAGATTTGTACTTGACACCATGCTCGCTCATCAGGGGGATAATCTCCTGGTCCTGCACCGGGGGCATGGCTGCCTGGAACTTCAATTTGTTTTTCTGGTCGCTGCCAAGCTGGTCCATCAGCAGGTTGCTGACGCTCAGGCTGGTGGAGCCGGAATTTTTGATTTTATCCTTGTACTCTTGCAGGGGGGCTGCGTCGTCCTTCAAGGTGAAGTAGTACCCGTAGTTGTCCATCTCCACCTCGGCCACATAGTCGCTGACCACCCACTCCCGGAAGGTGGAGTAGGGCACCGTGATGGTGTTGGCCGAGCGCATGGTCACCAGGCAGCTGTTGAGCAGCACCACCAGTAAGATGGCCCACACCACGATGCCGATAAAGCCCAGGGATGGTCGCTTTCTGTTGTCATTTTGATTGTTGGGTCCATTGGGTCCCGCCATAGGGGTGTCCTCCTTAAAATCACACAAGCCGGGTAAGATTGCCCGGCGTTTTTCTCCTGAAACGGTTTCGTTTCACCATTTGCGAGAAGTATAACACATCTGAAAGGTAAAAACAAGAAATGTTCTTGGCCTGGGTGTAAACTTTCTATGACTTTGCCCGGATTCCCTGTTAGATTCTCCGTTTTCCCTCTTTTTCATCCGGCAAAACCGTGATATAATACTACGTCAACCATGAACAAATTTTTCTGCGATCTTCTGGATCGACTTCCATAATAGAGATCAGAACAAAGGAGCACGTTGCTATGCGCCAACAACACAGAGAGCAAAACAGTCCCGCCGACGGCATCATCGAGGGCCGTAACGCCGTCATTGAGGCCCTACGGGCCGGCACCGCCGTGGATAAAGTCTATATCGCCAAGGGTGAGACCGATGCCACCCTGGGCCACATCGCCTCCACCGCCCGGGGTAAGGGCATTGTAGTGGTGGAAGCAGACCGCCGCAAGCTGGATGCCATGAGCGTCACCCACTCCCACCAGGGCGTCATCGCCGTGGCGGCGGTGCGGGAGTACGCCAGTGTGTCCGACATCCTCCAGTCCGCCCGGGACAAGGGGGAGGCCCCCCTGGTGGTGGTGTGCGACGAGCTCAGCGACCCCCACAACCTGGGCGCTGTCATCCGTACCGCCGAGGCCGCCGGAGCCCACGGGGTCATCATCCCCAAGCGCCGCTCCGCTGGTTTGACCGCCATCGTGGCCAAGACCTCCGCCGGGGCCGTCAGCTACCTGCCTGTGGCCCGGGTGGCCAACCTCACCGCCCTGCTCCGTGAGCTGAAAGAGGAGGGGCTGTGGGTGTTCGGCACCGCCGCCGACGGCGCCACCAGCCTCTATCAGGCGGATTTGAAGGGCCCCGCTGCCATTGTCATCGGCAGCGAGGGGGACGGCATGAGCCGCTTGGTGCGGGAGCAGTGTGACTTCCTGGTGTCCATCCCCATGCGGGGCCAGGTCAACTCCCTCAACGCCTCGGCCGCCGCCGCTGTGGTGTTGTACGAAGCCGTCCGCCAGCGCAGCTGAACCGCCGCAAAGGAGCACGCCCCATGTCTGAACGTTACGATCCCCAACAGCCCAACTACGCGTTGGATGATATTTTAGCCGAATTTAGCTCCACTTCCTCTGCCACATCCGCTCCGCCGCCCCCGGAGGAGCCGGAACTCGAAGAAGAGGAGGAGATTCTGGACGAGGAACAGGTGGAAGAGGCAGAAGAGGAGCCGGAAGAAGAGGCTCCCGCCCAGCCCCCGGTCCAGGACCCGGAGAAGGTAGAGGCCATTTTACAGCTGAAAATGCGGCTGGAGAGCCGCCCGGACTCCCACCACCCAGACAGCGAGGAGGGGGAGGATTCCTCCGCACAAGAGGCCGAAGAGGGCAAGGGCAAGGCCAAAGTGGTCCCCTTCCCGGAAAAGAAGAAGAAACAGGGGGAGCAAGCCCCCCAGCAGCCCCCGGTGGACGGCCCTGAGCCCGTCCAGTTTGAAAAGAAGGCCCCCACCCAGGAGGAGGGACAGAGCCAGGACCAGGATGACCAGGAAGCCCCGCCCATGCCCATCATCCAGCCCGCCACCCTGCTGCGCCACCTGGGCGCCCGCCTGTCCACCCTGAGCCGTCGGGCCGACCACTTCGCCGACCACATGTACGACCAGGCCGAGCCGGACGCGGAGACCAAAAAGGTGGAGACCTATCTGCCCGGCGTGGACCAGGAGACCCCGGTGCCCACGCCCAAAAAGAAACAGGTACCCAAGCTGCCCAAGGTACTCAAAGCCCTCAGCAAACTCAAACGGCCCAAGCCCGCCCGGGCCAAGGTCAAGCCTGTCCCCCCGGACACCAAGCCCGCCGACCTGGCCGCCCGCTATCAAAAGGGGCTGAAGGCCCGGCGCAACCGGGTAATCATCTCCCTGGTGCTCAGCCTCCTGGCCATGGTTCTCTCGGTGGATATTCCGGTTTCCATCTCCATCTCCGTGCCCGGGGTGTCCCTGACCCAGCTGCGGGTGTGGATTTTGTGCGGTCTGCTGGCCATTGTGGGCATTTTGTGTATGGAAGTGCTGGTGGTGGGCATCGTCCGCCTGTGTAAGCTCCACCCCCGGGCCGAGTCCCTGGTGGCACTGGCCTGGCTGTTCTCCCTCATCGACGGCCTCACCTTCTCGGTGTGGCCCCAGCGTGGGGACAATCTGCCCTGCTGCGCCATCACCGCCCTGGGCCTGACCATGGCCATGTGGGGCCGCTACCTGCGCCAGCAGGGAGACCGGTTCTCTGCCAAGGCCGCCGCTCAGACCAGCGCCCCCTATGTGGTGTCCCTGGACGAGGACAAGTGGAACCACCGCCCCGCCTACTCCAAGTGGCCCGGCACCTCCCGGGGCTTCGGCTCCCAGCTGCAAATGGAGGACGGGGCCCAGCAGGCCTATGCCATCGCCGCCCCCCTGCTCATTGTAGCCTGTCTGCTCTGCTCTCTGCTGGCCTCTGTGGGCCAGGGAGCCGGAGAGCGGTTTGTGTGGGCCGCTGCCGCCACCTTTACCGCAGCGTCCTCTTACTCTTCCTTGCTGGCCTTTGCCCTGCCCTACAAGAAGCTGTCCTCCCGTCTTTATAAGGTGGGGGCTGCCATCGCCGGGTGGGCGGGGGTGCAGCGCTGCCGCCATGCGGGCATCGTCCTCACCGACGGAGACCTGTTCCCCCCCGGATGCATTCAGGTGTCCCAGTTTGAGCTGTTCGGCACCGCCAAGAAGGAAAAAACCGTGTCCTATGCCGCCACTCTGTTAAAGGTGGCCGACTGCGGCCTGACTCAGCCCTTCTATAAACTGCTGCAATCCACCGGCGCGCTCTACCGGGAGGCCTCCGGGGTGCGGTTCCACGAGGGCGGCATCACCGGCATCATCCACAACCACGACATCATCGTGGGCACCTCCGACTTCATGCATCTGGTGGACATTCCCCTGCCCCGGAGCATCCGGGTCAAGCACGCCATCTACTGTGCCGTAGACGGCAAGCTGGCGGCCATGTTCCCGGTCACCTACGCCATGCCCTCCACGGTGCGTCCCAGCCTGTCCACCCTCATCGGGTTGAAGGTGACCCCCATTCTGGCCACCCGGGACCCCAACCTCATCCCCGCCCTGCTCAGCTCCAAGTTCAAGCTGCCGGTGGATAAGATGGAGTTCCCCTCCACCGACCGCCGCCGAGAGCTGTCCGACGCCAACCAGCTCCACTCCACCCAGCCCGTGGCTCTGCTGTCCCGGGAGGGCGTGGGTGCCTTCTGCGACACCGTGCTGGGCTGCCGCCGTCTGCGCTGGGCCACCCGGCTGAGTCTGGTGTTTGCCCTGGCCGGGGCCGTCCTGGGTGTTTTGCTCACCTGCTTTATCGCCTACACCGGCTCCTATGAGGCCCTGAGCCCTGTGAACTTCTTTATTTTCATGCTGGCCTGGCTGGTTCCGGAATTGCTCATTGCGGGATGGGTCAACCAATATTGAGCCCATTGATACCATATTTTACCCATACACCCCGGATGAAGTCTTTTGGCTCTATCCAGGGTGTATTTTTATATCTTTTGCACAAACTCAATTTGACACATTCACGCTTTTGCGTTATAATGTCTAATGCGCAAAAGGGGGAAACCCCGTTGAAAGGAGAGAATGTACTATGGACAAAAGAAAACTCTTGCAAAGAGTGGGTGCCTGTGCCTTAGCCGCGGCCATGTGCGTCCCATTCCTGGCCCCCACCCGGGCCAGCGCCGCCTCCTCCCGTGTGGAGGAGATCCTGGGCAACATGACCCTGAAGCAAAAGGTGGAGCAGATGCTCATGCCCGACTTCCGGGACTGGTCCACCACCGGAGAGGGCACCGCCCCTGACTTCACCGTGATGAACGATCAGGTGGCCCAGGTGCTCCAGGACCACGACTTTGGCGGCGTCATCCTCTTCGCCGACAACGTCAAGACCACCGAGCAGAGCTTCAACCTGGTTCAGGACCTGCAGGCGGAGAACCTGGAGGGCAAGGACAGCCCGGTGCCCATGCTCATCGGCATTGACCAGGAGGGCGGCATTGTGTACCGTCTGGGCTCCGGCAGCGCTCTGCCCGGCAACATGGCCGTGGGCGCCACCGGCGACACCGAGTACGCCAAGCGGGCCGGCGCCATCATCGGCCGCGAGCTCAGCGCCCTGGGCATCAACACCGACTTTGCCCCTGTGGTGGATGTGAACAACAACCCCAATAACCCCGTCATCGGCCTGCGCTCCTTCGGCGACGACCCCGACAAGGTGGCTGACTTCGCCGTGGCCATGATCGAGGGCATCAACTCCTCCAACGTGATCACCGCCGCCAAGCACTTCCCCGGCCACGGTGACACCGCCACCGACTCCCACACCGGCCTGCCCGTGGTGAACAAGAGCTATGAGGAGCTCAAGAACATGGAGCTGGTCCCCTTCCAGGCCGCTATGGATGCGGGCACCGACATGTTCATGGTGGCCCACATCGCCTATCCCCAGATTGACCCCACCATGAAGGACGGCAACTACATCCCCGCCACGGTCTCCAAGAAGTTCCTGACCGACATCGCACGCGGTGACATGGGTTACGACGGCGTTCTCATCACCGATGCCATGAACATGGCAGGTCTGGCCAATTTGTACACTCAGTCCGAGGCCTGCATCGAGTCCATCAAGGCTGGTATGGACATTCTGCTCATGCCCTGCGTGCTGGATCGGAACAGCAGCGTGGACAACCTGGACCAGATCATCGCCGACATCATGGCCGCTGTGGGGTCCGGTGAGATTCCCCAGAGCCGTATCGACGAGGCCGTCACCCGCATCCTGACCCTGAAGGAGAAGCGCGGCATTCTGGACTACGACCCCGCCGACTACTCCCTGGAGAAGGCTCTGGCCGCCGTGGGTTCCGACGAGAACCGCCAGGAGGAGCGGGAAATCTCCGCCGCCGGTGTCACCGTGGTGAAGAACGAGGACAACACTCTGCCCATCCGCACCAAGGGCGGTGAGAAGGTGCTGCTGGTGGGTGCCTACTCCAACGAGGCCCCGGGCCTGGAGCTGGGCTTCCGCCGCGCTCAGGCTGCCGGTCTGGTGGACGGCGTGGAGTATGAGTCCCTGATCTACTACAACGCCGACGAGGCCACCCAGGCCCAGATCAAGGACAAGATCGCCGAGAGCGACTACGTCATCGTCATCTCCGAGCTCAGCGGCTCCTCCATGAAGCCGGGCACCTGGAAGCGGGACATGCCCGAAATGATCGTGAACACCGCCCACGAGCTGGGCAAGAAGTCCGTGGTCATGAGCATCTCCCACCCCTATGACGTGCAGTTCTACGACAATGCCGACGCCATCATGGCCGTGTACGGCAACAAGGGCATGGACCCCACCGAGGGTCTGGTGCCTGACGCCGCCTTTGGTCCCAACGTCCCCGCCGGTGTGGAAGTGGCCTTCGGCATCTTCCCCGCCCAGGGCACTCTGCCTGTGAACATCATGGAGTATGACGAGGAGCAGGGCGCTTTCACCGACAACGTCTTTGCTCTCAACGGCCAGACCTATGCCAACGGCTACGGCCTGAGCTACAACGCTCTCTCTGTGGGCGACAAGGGCGAGATCACCGCTGTGCTGGGCAGCATCGCCGGCATGGATTCCTCCCTGTACACTCAGGAGTCCTGGACTGCGCTCCAGGGCGTGGTGAAGGA
The DNA here is from genome assembly GCF_002161675.1 of Pseudoflavonifractor sp. An44. GTDB lineage: Bacteria > Bacillota > Clostridia > Oscillospirales > Oscillospiraceae > Enterenecus > Enterenecus faecium. The sequence goes on along the minus strand of NZ_NFIH01000014.1, from coordinate 71,093 downwards.
GGCCTCCGACCTGCTGACCTACAGCGCCCTGACCACCGATGAGGTGGCCGCTATGGTCTCCAAGCTCAACGACGCCATTGCCGCTCTGGAAGAGGTGGTCACTCCCACTGTGGAGCCCACCGCTCAGCCTACCGTGGAGCCCACCGCTCAGCCTACCGCCAAGCCCTCTGAGAAGCCCGACGTGCCTCAGACTGGCGACTCCGCCCAGGTGCTGTGGTATGTGGCCGCTCTGGCCTCCGCTGTGGTGTGCCTGGGTGCCGCCACCGTGGCCTACAAGCGCAGCCGCCGCTAATCCCTAACAGACAAAAAAGTACGGTCAGCTTTCGCTGACCGTACTTTTTTGCTATAAATCTCGTTTTATTTACTTGAGCTCCACCACTCGGTCACAGCTCTGGGCCAAGTGGGGCTCGTGGGCCACCAAAATCACCGGCTTGCCCAGGTCTTTCAGCCGCTGCAAGATACGCTGCGCCCGCTGAGGGTCCACTCCGGTAAAGGGCTCGTCCAACAGTAGAACTTCCCGCTCCAGAGCCAGACACCGCCCCAGGGCCAGCCGCCGGGCCATACCGCCGGACAGGGCGGCAGGGTAGCTCCCCTCCTCCCCCTCCAGCTCCACCAGGGACAGCCAATGCTCAGGCTCCACGGCGGGATAGCGGGGGGCCACATCGGTGAGGTGTTGGAGCACTGTGCGCCAGGGCAGTAGGCGGTTTTCTTGAAAGAGAAAGGCGGTCTCTGCGGGGTTCAGGCCGGAGATTTTCCCCTGTTGAGGCTGCATCAGCCCGCCCAGCACCCGCAGCAGAGTGGTCTTGCCGCACCCGGATGGACCCACCAGGGCGGTGACCCCGGACCGGGGAATGGAGAGGCTCACGTCATCCAGGGCCACCTTGTCCCCGTATCGTACCGTGAGATGTTCCACCTGTATCATGTCGCACCCTCCCCTCTGGGTTTCAGCCACAGCCCCAGCAGCCCCTCCAGAACCAGGGAGAGAACCACAATCACCGCCGTCCAGGCAAACAGTTCCGGGGTCTCCAGGGCCTGCCGGGCCTGTTGAATGCTGGAGCCGATGGCGAATTTGGGCGGACAGAGCACCTCGGCGGCCACCCCGGACTTCCAGGCCAGACCAAAGCCGTTGAGCAGGGCGGCGGTGAAGTGGGGGCGCAGAGAGGGCAGGTAAATGAGGCGCAGGGTCTTGAGGCGGGAGAAGCCATAGGCCCGGGCCAGCTCCAGCAGCTGTCCGTCCACCGCCTTGAGCCCCGCCGTCAGGCTGCCCCACACCACCGGGAGCACCATCATTCCCGCGATGAGTCCGGGAATGTTGGCCCGGGCCACCCATAAGTAGACCAGCAAAATAAAGCACACCACCGGGGTAGCCCGCAGCACCCGGATGGCAGGGGAGAAAATCCGGTCCGCCCAGGTGGAAAAGTGGGTGAGAAAGGCCAACAGAGTGCCCAGCACCACCCCGCCCACCAGGCCGCATACCACCCGGGTCAGGGTGGACACCGCAGACAGCCAGAACTCCCCGGTCTGGCTCAGCTCCACCAGACACGCCGCCACCGAGGCCGGGGAGGGCAGCAGCAGGTCCCGCCCCACCCACCAAGAGGCCAGCTGCCATACCCCCAGCCAGACGGCCAGGGGTATGGCAACCCGGAACAGTGTTTTCTTTCCCTTAGGGGACATAGTAGATGTCGTCATCCGGCAGCTTTCCGCCCACTGCGGTGGGGTCGATGGAGTAGAGTACCTCATAGTAGCCGCTGATGGCGGGTTTCATGTCTTCCCCGGACAAAAACACCAGGTTGCACTGGGGGATGGCTTTCTGAGCGATGGCGGCGGAGGGGGCGATGCCCAGGTCTGCCACCAGCTGCCCCGCCTCCTCCGGGTTCTCCTTTACATAGGTGACGGAAGCCTCATACTCCTCCAGGAAGGCGTCCACCGCCTGGGGGTGCTCGGCCAGGAAGTCCGCCCGGGCCACCACAGCGGACATGATGAGTTGGCTGCCGTTGTCCAGGTCGTTCCAGGCCGTGGTGAGGTCGATGGCGTCCCGGACGCTGCCCTTGCTCTGGGCGATGGCGGCAGTGGCAGCGGGCACGGGGAGCATAGCCGTCTCAATCTCCCCGGAAATCAGCTTGGCGCTGATCTCGGTGGCGTCGGCAAAGACGATCTCCACGTCCTTGTCCGGGTCCAAGCCATTCTCGGTGAGCAGGTGGCGGAGGATATACTCCGGGTTGGCCCCCTGTCCGGTGGCATAGATGGTCTTGCCCTTCAAATCCTTCATGGACTGGATGGCGGTGCCGTTGCTCCCCTCCAGAATGTGGAGCACACCCTGGGTGCCCAGGGCCAGAATCTTCACATCCCCTTCGGTCTTGTTGTACAGGTTGGCGGCCACGTTGGAGGCCACCATGGCGATGTCATACTCCCCTTCGGCGGCGGTGAGCCCCGCCACCACCTCGTTGTTGTCGGAGGCCACGGTGTAGGTGTAGTGGTTGACGGTGTCGCCGTTGTCGCTGCCCGACAGCAGCTTGGCCGCTCCAATGCCTGTGGGGCCGGAGAGCACTGCCAGGCGCACGTTCTCACCCTGGAATACCTCTTGGGTGGGCTGGTCGGTGGGCTGGGTGGTGGTCTCGGCGGCCTTGGGGCCGGAGCAGGCGGCCAGGCTCAGGGACAGGGCCCCGGCCAGCACCGCAGCAAGTAGCGTTTTCATCTTCTTCATGGTTCTTCTTCCTTTCTATCCAATTAGAAGGACACCAGGGGGGCCTCCCCGTTGTCCTCGCCGGGCTCAATGGCCCGGATGATCACGTCATAGCCGTAGTTGTCGTTGACCTGTACCGTTACCCGGTCCCCCACCCGGCGGCCCAACACCGCCCGGCCCACTGGGGACTCCTTGCTCACCAAGCCCTTGAGGGCGTCCTGGCGCATGGTGGTGACGATCTGGATGACCATCTCCTCCTCGTCGTCCTCCACGTAGAGGGTGACTTTGTCGTACAGCCCCACCGTCCCCTCCTGGGATTTGTCCGAGATGATGGTGGCGGTGCGGATGACGTTCTCCAGGTACCGGCACCGGCTGTCATTGCGGTTTTTCTCCTGCTTGGCGGCCTTGTACTCGAAGTTCTCGCTGAGGTCGCCGAAGGCCCGGGCCTCCTTCACCGCCTCGATGAGTTTGGGCCGCAGCTCAAACCGCCGGTGATACAGCTCCTGGCGCATCAGTTCAATGTCCTTTTCGGTCAATTCCTTTCCCATAGCTGGTTCCTCCTATTCTCACCCAGTTTGGCACACCCCCGCTCTGCCGTCAAGAAGAATTTTTCCCGATTTTAAAATTTTCTCTTGACACAGCCCCGGGGCCATGGTATTATAATTCTTGCCCACGGGCCGGAGTGGCGGAATTGGCAGACGCCCGGGACTTAAAATCCCGTGGGAGAAATCCCGTGCCGGTTCGATCCCGGTCTCCGGCACCACAATTTTATATCGCGGGGTAGAGCAGTTTGGTAGCTCGTCGGGCTCATAACCCGGAGGTCGTAGGTTCAAATCCTGCCCCCGCAACCAGAAAACCGCTGGAATCGCAAGATTCCGGCGGTTTTATTTTGTTTCTCTGCACTTTTTCAGTTGCTTGATTTTTATAGCTTTCCTTTGACCCAGATTTTGACCCATACGGGAGTTTGGAACGGTTATTGAGTATAATGTGCGGGAACATTTTAGAGATTTCAGCAGAAGAGAACACGAAAAGTTGTAACCTACTTATTTGAATTACGAGTAGTTTGTTGAAAGGCCTTATCAAATGGAGAATGGAGGCAACCAATGGAGGACGTCCACATTATTGAACTTTTCTGGGCAAGATCAGAAACAGCCATAGGCGCAACTTCTGCAAAGTACGGAAAATACTGCTATACCATAGCCTACAACATTCTTGCCAATGCAGAGGATGCAGACGAAAGTGTCAATGATACATACCTGAACGCTTGGAATAGTATTCCGCCACATCGTCCGTCTAACCTAGCAACTTTTTTGGGGAAAATTACGCGCCGGATTGCCATAGATAAGTGGAGATCACGCAGTGCAGAAAAGCGAGGTGGCGGGGAGATTCCTCTGGCACTGGATGAATTGTCTGACTGTGTTCCTGCGAAATCGAGTGTTGAGCAGGAGGTAGAAACCGAAGAGCTGGAACAAGTAATGAATGACTTTGTTATGGCTCTGCCAATTACTGAGCGCCGAGTCTTTATCTGCCGATACTGGTATCTTGATTCCATTTCTTCAATAAGTCAACAGTTTGGCTTTTCTCAGAGCAAGGTGAAAGTAATGTTGCACCGGACACGCAAAGACTTAAGAATCTATTTGCATAGAAAGGGTGTTATTTGATGGATAGTAATCATATTCTGAACGCCATGGGAGCAATCGATGATAATGCAATCCTTGATGCCAAATCTTATCAAAGGCCCAAATCCCACCGCTGGTTACGATGGGGAGCGTGGGCTGCTTGTATATGCCTTGTGATTTCACTTTCCATACCTACAATGGCTGCAAAAATCCCTTCATTTTATAATGTCCTTTATGAAATTTCTCCGGCTACCGCACAATTTTTCAAACCGGTTCAGAGATCTTGCGAAAGTCAAGGAATTCAAATGGAGGTAGTTGCATCTTACATCCATGAGGACACGGCAGAGATTTACGTTTCACTGCAAGATCTGGAAGGTGATCGATTGAGTGAATCGACAGACCTTTTTGACAGCTATTCCATCCATACGCCATTTGATTGCACTTCAAATTGCACATTGGTAAGTTATGATCCGAATACTAAAACAGCAACATTCTTGATTACGATTGAACAGTGGGGAAACGTCGATATTGTGGGCGATAAGCTCACATTCTCCGTTAGAGAGCTTTTGGGCCAGAAGGAAGAACATAAGGGAACAATCAACGATGTTGATTTAGGTCATATTACCTTGAGCACATCGACTCAAGCAGTGTCTTCACGGGGAATGAGTGGAGATGAATACGTGGCAGAAAATGAATACGCTGATAGCTCAACCGGTGTCGTTGTGCTGAAATCCAACGGAAGAATTGCTTCGCCGACCGGTGGTGTAGCCCTGACCGGCATAGGCTATATTGATGGGAAGCTCCATGTGCAGGTTTATTATGAGGACATTTTGAAAACCGATAATCATGGATTTATTAAACTCATCAATAAGAATACAGGTGAAAGCATTGATTGCTATGGCTCAGTCTCCTTTTTTGATGAGGAACAGAGAGGAAGTTATACGGATTACGTTTTCACGAATATCCCTATGGAAACATTAGGAGAGTATGAGTTATACGGAGAATTTGTTACTTCTTCTGGGAGCATTGAAGGAGATTGGAGCATTACTTTCCCTTTGCATACTGTGGACAACAGATAACGACACTGGGGTCGATAAGGAAGCGTAGATCAGTTACGACAAGAGGAAACCGTCACGGTGAAATGCTGCCAGACAGTATGTTTTCCATAGTCTTTGCCGCTTGACGCTGGGCAGCACTGGTAATGTGGGCGTAAGTGTCCAGGGTAAACCCTGCGGAGAAGTGGCCCAGCATCCCGGACACGGTCTTCACATCTACCCCGTTTTGCAGCACCAGGGTGGCGAAGGTGTGGCGTAAGTCGTGGAACCGCACCTTGGGCAGACCTGCCCGTTTCAGCACTCGGTGGAGCATATGCAGCACACTGTCCGGGGAGATGGGACCGCCATTGGGGGACGGGAACACCCAGTGGCTGTTGCCCACCTTCTTTCTCTGTTCTCTCAGAACGCTTACCGTATCCTCTGCCAGGGGCAGGGTACGGTAGGCGTTTTTTGTTTTCAGGGGTGCTTCCACCACTTCCCCGTTGATTCGGAAAACTTGCCGCCGCACCCGGAGGTCACCCCGTTCTAAATCAATATCTTCCCATTTCAGCCCCAGTAACTCGCCCCGCCGCAGACCTGTGGCCAGTTCCAGATAGTACAGCTCAAACACGCCGCTATCCCTGGCCTCCCGGAAGAAGGAGGCCAGCTGTACTGTGGTCAGGTTTTTCATCTCCTGGTGTTCCACCCGGGGCAGGGCGCAGCCCTCCGCTGGATTGGCGAGGATCAGCCGCTGCTCCTGCGCTAACTTTAGAGCAGAGGATAGAATTTGGTGGATGTTTCGCACCGTTTTTGCACTGAGCCCTTTGGGCTGTCCCTTGGCCTCCAGCCGGTCTACCCTGCCCTGGGCCAGCAGCTTTTTGTAGAGCTTCTGTAAGTCCAGAGAAGTGAGTTTTTCCAGCGGAATATCTCCAATGTTGGGGCGAATGTGGTTTTGGATGTAGCCCTGGTAGGTCTGGTGGGAGGAGGGCCGGACTTTGATCTTGGCATAGTCCTGGAACCACACCTCCATCCACTCCCCCACCGTGTACTTCCCCGCCTTGGTGATGTCCAGCGCTTGGGTTTCCCCGATGGCCTGTTTCAGTTTCTCCTTCACCTCTGCCTGGGTTTTGCCCAGCACATTCTTGTAGATGGCTTTCCCCGTCTCCGGGTCATGCCCTGCCGTGTATCGGCCTTCCCAGCGTCCGTCTTTTCGCTTGCGGATGCTGCCTTCGCCGTTGGCTCATTTCTTTGCCATGTGTGTCGCCTCCTTTGTAACGACACAGCATACCACAGAATTCTGAAATAGCCAGGGAACACAGGCAGAGTTAAGAGAAAGTTATCAATTTCCACAGCGGGGCTTTTCATTGTTAACACTGTGCTAGTTTTGGACAGGATGCCTTGCACAAGGCATATAAGTATTTTATAATGGAGTAAATTCCCGTGCCACCACCTTCAATAGCAAATGCCCGCACTGCGGGCATTTGTGGCCGGAGAGGGGGCGGTCACGCCCCCTCTCCTTTCTCCTGCTTTTCTTTCGTCGACTGCCATCTGCCCTGCAAATAGGCCAAAATTCCCCCCTGAGTTGTAAACACGGCACTGCCATGGTACACTGATTACAGAAAATGATGCCGCTTTTATTTCTTCAACCCCCATGGTATAATATTTTCAGAAGCACACCAACCACAAAAGGAGGTATGCAGCTATGTCTGAACAAATTTACTCCCTGAATGAGATTTCTGCGGTGGTATTGACCTTATTGAAAAAGTATCATGCAGAGCGGGCCATCCTGTTTGGCTCCTACGCCCGTCAAGAGGCAGATGCTTCCTCGGACATTGATTTGATTGTTGTGGGGGGCAAGAATTTTGATCCCACCGATGTGCTGTGCATTGCAGAGGAACTACACATGACACTGAACAAGCCCGTTGATGTGTTTGAGCTTAGGGAAATCAATCCTGATTCCACCTTCTACGATACGATTATGGGGGAGGGCGTACAAATCGCATGAAGTACAGTGACGAGCAACGAATCGCCAAGATTCAGGAAACCACGGAGAAATTGCTGAACTACATCAGCCGGGAAAACATTACCCCCGAACGAATCTTTCACGAGGAGCCCATCCAATGGGCGGTGACAACTCCCCTGTACAACATCGGGGAACATGTGGCCAACCTGACCGCTGAGTTCAAACAGGAACACAACACCATTCCGTGGGTGAAAATTGCCGGACTGAGACATCGGCTGGTTCACCACTACGAGGACACCAACTGGACGGTCATCTGCGCCATTATCTATGATGTCCTTCCAAAGTTCCTGGAGGAGCTGAAACAGCTTTGACCCAAACCCTGACCCCTACGGAGTCTGGACTGCGTGGAGCCAACGAAACACACAGGGTCAAACTGCATACGCATTCTGAGCAAACAGGGCTGAAAAGCATCCAACGGGGCCAAAAGCATCAACGATCCGCAGCTCATAACCCGGAGGTCGTAGGTTCAAATCCTGCCCCCGCAACCATAAATCCCAGATGCGAAAGCATCTGGGATTTCCTTTTTCCCTATTCACTCTTCACTATTCACTTATTTCTCCCGAATTTTAGGACTTTTTCGGTAGTTTGGATTTGTGATGGCTTCCCTCCCCTGGTAGTGTCAAAACGGCACTAAACTGGCTTGACCCAAACCGTGACCCATACGGGAGTTTGGAGCGGTGAGAGCTGGATTTTCCCGGAGAGGATGCGCCAGAACATAATCTACAACACCGGCAGCTACTCACAAAGTAAAAGCACCCCTGGACTAGCCGTGCAGGACTGCTATGTAAAAATTGGCCTTACTGGGACAAATTCGAAATTTTCATTTTCTTATCTTCGTCATACCATAGGTATATGGAATAGACCAACATAACAATGAGCCCCAACACCAATACTGGATTTAGCTTAACAACAAACACGGATAAAAGCGTATTTATCAGTCCGTGAAAGACATTACAAGCGAAAACACATTGTGTCTTTTTATAAATCGCAGCCAGCCAAAAACTTAATATTACTGCAAGGATTAAAAATAACAAAAAATCCATATTTTGTTGAGATGAGCCTTCCACAAACCAAAGCGGAATATGCCAAACGCCCCATACCACACCTGTAATTACGGTCGCTATTTGAAAATTATACTTTTTCTCTAATAGAGGCTGCATTGTACCACGCCAACCCAATTCTTCTTCTCCTCCATATATAAATACGGCTTGAAGAAAAACGACTGGTACCAGATACCACGGCAGTACCGAATTAAATTCCATCGACGAAATCCCAATTGTTACTATTGCCATAACAGACAGTATCCAAAAACAGGTCATCGATTTCTTTTTTCCATGAAACACAAACTTTTTCACAGAATCGAATGTCAATTTCTCGTCTATTAGAAGTAAGGCTGCGATTGTCGGTCCAAACCCGCCTATAATATGCAAAATGGTACCTATTGGATGTGTGAACGAAATAATGCACAATTTCGTTAAAGCAGCAAGACTAATCCAAGCTATACCTGTGATAGAAAATGTAATTATTAGAAAATACATCAAACGATTTTTGTGCATTTTCGCATTCCACCTCCGCAACATGAAACTATTTATTGTTATCATACCACATCCAGCCATCCATGTCACCAATGCTCCTAAATTTTGTGTAAGACAGCCCATAGAGTGTCTTGAGATTGTAATTTGAAGTGGCCCTCCCTACGCCCCCATTACTCTGGAAACCTTACAAAACTCCAGGCAGAAGTTTTCAAGCAACAATCAAGTCTGGATTGTCCCCGCCAGCACACTCCCCATAGTCTTTGCCGCCTGTCGCTGGGCTGCACTGGTGATATGGGCGTAGGTGTCCAGGGTGAAACCTGCGGAAAAGTGTCCCAGCATCCCGGACACCGTTTTTACGTCCACCCCGTTTTGTAGGGCCAAGGTGGCAAAGGTGTGCCCTTACGGTATAATAAAGACAAACGGAAAAACCCAGTGTTTTCAAGGGTTTCAGCGTTTGTCGTTGCCTATTCAATTCCTTTTCCAACCTTGATAGTCAACGAAAAATCTGTCGAATGATGGGAGGTGTTACCTAAAAGACAAAATTGAATATTACAGCAGCGGTGCGGTGTTTTACCGGACCGCTGTTTGTCAGGGCGTTTCATCTGATCTGATGGGCGCCCTTTTTTTGCGCCCATTTTCAGAAGGAGGAAATTCACATGGAACTTAACGAAGAAGAAAAAAGGCAGTTGTTTCAGGTTGACGGCGACTGCCAGGCCAAAGTGCTGGATGAACTGTATATGACAGCCCGTTTTACCCGTAACCCGGAGCAGCGTGATATGGTGCGGGGCCTCATGGCAAAGCTGCGGGTTCTGTCGGATGAACAGTGCATGGATCTGGTGAAGGATATTCAGAAGAACTACCACTTGCCTTACCCTCGCACTATGGGCGAGCGGATCGCATTGGCCCGGCAGCAATCCGGGGCTGAAAAACTGAAAGGCCATGACATTATGGCTCTGGAGCGGTTTGACTCGCAGGTACGCCACATGGTTGTCTTTGATGTGCTTTCTTTTGAATCCCCTGTCGGCTATAAAGGCGATAAGATGCGCCTGTTTCTCACGGATGAAGGGTATCAGAAAGCGTTGGAGAATCAGGAACGCGGCTTTATCAAGCTAAAGAACCATGCCAAGGTACACAATGGCTATTTGAATTACGACCATAAAGACAGAGATTTGTAGCTGCTGCTCAGTATAAAGACTTGCCAGGAAGGAGGATGTCAAATGGCAGTGTTCAGAGTTGAAAAGACAAAAGATTTTACGGTCATGTCCAATCACCATCTTCGGAATGTGTCGCTGTCTTTGAAGGCAAAGGGGCTGCTGTCGTTGATGTTGTCCTTGCCTGATAATTGGGACTATACGACTAAGGGGCTGGCCCATATCTGTAAAGATGGGGTGGATTCTATCAGCAGTGCGATCAAGGAGCTGGAAAAGCAAGGGTATCTTACCCGGCAGCGGCTCCGTGACGCGCATGGCAGGCTGGGCGATATTGAGTATGTCATCCATGAGAAACCTGTGCCTCCTGATGAGCAGGACGCTATTCTGCCACCTAAACGGGAAAATCCAAGACAGGTAAATCCAAGACAGGTAAAACCTGTTTTGGGAAAACCTGAACAGGAAAAACCCGCCCAATTAAATATACAAGAATCAATTACTGAAAAATCAATTACGGATATATCAAATATCCATCAATCAATCTATCCGGCCTCTGGAGGAACGCCTGATGGTAACACGGAGATGGATAGGGATAGGATTGATAGGATAGATACCTACCGGGAGATTATCAAAGAAAATATTGAATTTGAGGCTCTTGTCCACCGGTATGGGTATGAGCGTGTGGACGAACTGGTTGAGCTGATGCTGCAGACGGTCCTCTCCCAGCGGCCATATATCCGCATTGCCGGTGATGACTACCCCCGTGAGGTGGTAAAAAGCCGCTTCCTGAAAGTGAACTTCTCTCATGTGGAGTATGTGTTCGACTGCCTGGATAATAACACGACCAAGGTTCGGAATATCAAGTCCTATCTGCTGGCGGCTCTCTATAACGCCCCGGCTACCATGGACAGCTATTACCGGGCCGAAGTCAATCACGATCTTTACGGCTAAAGGGGGATGCTTCTATGGGCAAAAGAAACGGACGCCCGGTATATGCTTCCAGACGGGAGGAAAAGCGTCCTCAAACCGAAAAAATGTATTGCACGATGAAACCGGATTGTGCAGGCTGCCCTTTTCCTTCACATGGTTTTGTGTGCTGGAGTACGGACGGGAGCTGCCTGCGTACTCACATGAAAAAATTACAGAAAGGAGGCCGAGCGCCATGAAAATCCATGAAACGCCGAAACAATGCCGAGCTTGACTCAGGAACAGATCATCCAGGCAAGGGAGACAGATCTGTTAGATTATCTGCTTTCCCACGAAAGCGGTGTGCTGAAACGGGAAGGCGCCAATTACCGCCATAGGGAGCATGACAGCCTGGTTTATGTGGCGAGCAAGAATTACTGGTACTGGAACAGCCGTGGCCGAAAGATCAATGCCGTGGATTACCTCATGGAAATCCGGGGGTACAGCTTTGTGGATGCTGTGGAGCGGCTGGCAGGCTGCGGCACCCCTACTGTTTCTCATTATACAGCTTCCGGCAGCCGGGAACAGCGGAAACCGGTGGAGAAAAAGCCTTTCCGCCTCCCCTGGGTAAAGCGGTGTGCCACCTTTGCTGTTTCTTATCTCCAACGCCGGGGAGTCCATTCGGACATCATCAGACGGTGTATGCAGTTGGGCCTATTCTATGAGTCCCGCTATAACAACGAGGCGGTTTGCGTTTTTGTTGGTCGGGATGATACCGGTACGGGCCGATTTGCCTGCGTCCGCGGAATTGCAGGTGACTTGAAAAAGGACATCAGCGGCAGTGATAAGCGGTTTAGCTTCTGCTATCCGCCGGATCAGCCAGGCAGCCGCCACCTGGCGGTTTTTGAGGCTCCGATTGACGCCCTCTCCCATGCTACGCTCCAAAAGCTGGAGGGCTGGCAATGGAATGGCTACCGGCTTTCCCTGGGTGGGACCTCTCCTGTGGCACTGGTCGCTTTCCTGGAGCGCCACCCGGAGATCACCCGCGTTGCCCTCTATTTGGACAATGACCTTGCGGGCCGGGTCAACGCCCGGAAAATCAAGGCACTGCTGAAATCAGACCAGAGATTTTCCAAAATCCGGGTGTCTGTCAATCCTCCCCGCAGCGGGAAAGACTACAACGAGAAATTACAGCGCACACTTCAAGCGATCCGCGAAGAAAAACACGCCAGCCGCCAGAAACAGGCGGCTGTTTCAATTTAGGAGGAAAACCCAATGAATAACGACAAATCCGCGATTCAGGTAATCGCCGGGGCTGCCCGCTGCCCGGAGTACAGCCCGTCCATGGTTAAGGCTTTGATGAAAAAGCTGGAAACCAATGAAAAAGCCTTTGCTCTGCTGATGAATGTCACCCCTTCCACGGTGCGCCTCTGGACAACGGGTGCGGCCCGTCCCTGCAGCATGGCCCGGAGGCTGATGCAGATTTATGAATCCGGGCCGGAAATCGTAAGTAAGATTGCCGGGGAAAGCTGCCCGGAGAAAGGAGGACGCCAAACGAGTGAAGCGAAGGAACAAACAGCTTCTTGTGGAAAATGAGTATGTGAAGGAATTGCTGGCCGTCCTGAAAGAGAACCCTTCCCCCAGCGGCAAGGATTTTGCTGAAATGGTTGCCCATGTTGGCGAACTGGAAAGCCGGTTGGCCGAGGCCGTAGAGGAATTGAAAACTATGCGCCAGGAGCTTCAACAGGTGCAGAACCGCTCTCTGAAAGCTGTGCTTCAAAAGAGCTGTAAATCGCTGGAGAATAATATCTCCAATATGCGCCAAAAGCTGGCGGAGCTGAAAGATCACATTATCGAAGGCTGCCAGAAAGCTCTTTCGGCTTTCAAAGAGCGCGGCACTTCTGCCCTGGATGGCCTTTCCCGCTTTTTCCATGTCAAACCCATGCTGGTGAATACCATCAGGCGGGCAGGCATTTGAAAAACATGGGCCGCGCCCTGGTGGGCAAAGAACCGGTGGCCGAGGTCAAAAGCCCCGGCAGGCTTTCTAAGGTGATTGCGGCTCCCTATAAGGCGGATCGTGCCTGCATGACCGCCGCCCAAAAGAGCATCGAAAAAGCCATTGACTGTGTAACCCGCTTGCAGGAATCCGCTGAACGCAGGCCCTCCGTTTTAAGGGCTATGCAGGAAAATGGCGAGAAGGTGCAGCCGCCAGCGAAAAAAGCTGTGCCTGCTGTAAGCAAAGCGGAACGGTAGGTGTCATGGCAATGGGATTGCTTGACACCCTTGCTGACCGGCTGGATGTATTCATTTCGGATCTGCGGCTTTGGTGTACGCTCCCCGCTTTCGGGATCATGCTTGAAATGGATAACCATTTATATCCCATATCTGAATGGAACAGGGCGCTGGCCTATCTGTCTGGAAGGCCATGCGCTTTTTCAAATGTGCCGGCGGCAAAAAAATATATACTCTCGCTGATAAAGGAGGTGGAGTTAGATGGCGAAAGAAACCGTACATGAAGATTTCGGTGAAAAGATCGGCGGCGCCAAAAAGGACCTTTGGGCAGCCCGCGGCCTGTATGTGGATGACCTGTTGGGGATGAACGAGCGCGAGGCCGATAAGTATGTAAAAAAAGATAATGTTTGGAAAAAGCCGGATTATAACGCCTTGATCCAATCCGGCGTCCCGGTGGATATTCTGTACTTTCGGAAAGTTGTGCGTGACAGCCTGAACGCCTCCCCACGTTATCTGCGTTCTGATGATACGCCGGAGAAGCGCCTGGCGCGGCAGAAAGAGTACATTGCAACCGTCCGTCAAGTGCAGGAAGCCGTTGAAAAGGTTCAGACAGTCCAGGAGGCTATGGGCGTGTTTGAAGCTCTTATCATCGGCGGCGGTTATTGTGAGCGTATTTCTCACGGGATCGGCGGCGGGTATATCCGGGCCACCCAAAAGGGGCGGGATAACCTGGTAATCACCGATAAGCTGGTAAATGCCCTCTATTTCCGTGGGACGCAGGACTTTGACAGGAAAATCGTTCGGGAGGCTGTAAAAAAGCAGTTTGGCGTTCCTGCCGAGCAAAAGATCCCCCGCGGGTACGATATTCGGTTCAATGATGGCAAAAGAACCTACTCGAAAAATAATGACTGGCTTCCCGATACCTACTATGTCACGAAGGGCTATACGATCCTGAAAACGAATTTTGCCACCCGTGAGGAAGCCTTGAAATGGGTTCAGGATCTTGCCCGGCAGCGCGGAGGCAGCGGAAAACAGCGATTTGTACCGCAGCAGCTTTCCCGCGTCCGGCGCACTGGCCCGGATTACCGTGGGAACCGTGATGTGATCGGGCAGGATTATCTTGACGCCTTTGCTTTCCGGGGCGGCGAGTTTGGAAACTGGATGACGCAGAATGACCGGCGCGCTTCCCTGAATATGGGGTTTGACGCTCTTAAAGACCTGGCGGCTGTCTTGCAGATCAGTGAAAAGGATATTTCCTACCAGGGAACGCTCTCGATTGCCTTTGGCGCCCGCGGCAGCGGAAATGCCGCCGCCCACTATGAACCGCTGCGGAAGGTCATCAATCTTACCAAAATGCACGGAGCCGGTTCACTGGCCCATGAGTGGTGGCATGGTCTTGATGATTACCTGGGCGTGAAAATGGGAGCAAAGGGATTTCTTTCTGAACATTCTCACCTGTATGAGCCATTCAAAAAGCTGATTGAAACCATGAAATATAAGCCGGAAACACCGGAGCAGGCCGCGGCCCGGACAGAGGCGCAGGTGGAGCGTACCCGGAAAAACGCGGCAAGCTGGCTGGATTCGGCGGTACTCACCCCGCTTAAACGGGTGGCAAATGACGAGATGCACATGGAGGCTTATGCGGTTCTTCGGGAAGAATTTCTTTTGGGTGTCCCCGGCTCTGTGGAACAGTTAAATGATTTCAAGAAATCTGTTACCGGGCGGGTGATTCCTAAGAGTGAGCGTGACCGGCTGGAGATTTTCGAGCGTATGCTGTCCGGGATGCAGACACAGGAACCTCCGCAGATTGGTCGTGTAGAAACGGATTTCTATAAAAACTCTATCCGTATGGGCAAAGAGTGCGAAAAGGACGGCGGCTATTGGGAAAGCAATACGGAGATGACCGCCAGAGCTTTCGCCTGCTATATCAAAGACAAGCTGGCGCCTGAAATTTCGGATTACCTGGCGGGCCACGCAGACAGCGCCGCTACTTTTGCCACCGGCAAGGATGGAGAAATAGAAATTCTGAAAGCCTTCCCGGAGGGCGAGGAACGCAAGGCCATCAATGCTGTTTTTGATGAAGTTTTTGCGGACCTAAAGCGGGAGCATTTTCTCACCCATTCCGATCACCCGCAGACATTGGAGGAAACTCGGCCAGTGGCCGAACCTACGCCTTCTCGTATGGATTCCATGCCGGTTATCACGGATGTAGAACAGCTTTCCCTCTTTGGCGGGGAGAAGCCTTCTATTTTAGGACAGCTTGCCGCTACTAAAGAGCAGAGCAAAACGCCAGCAGCACCAAAACAAAATAAGACCCATGAGCCGGAACTTTGATGGAGGTGAAAGATTGGAAGAAAATAAGGATTACCGTGTTTATCGTTATGGTGATGACTTAAAACCCGGATATGAATTAAAAGTGGAACATAGTGTTTCCTGCGAAAATGTAGATATTTCTGCTTTGATCGCCATGGGCACGGAAAGTTTGGAAGCCATGCGCCAGGGAAGCATTGATGGTGAGCAAAAAGCCTATGAGATCGTTTTGGCCGCGGCAAAGCAATGGGAACAGCAGGCGGTGGCGACACAGACCATCAACCGGGCGCTGGAATATCTGCGGACCCCGGAGGTTGCTCATACATCTAATCAGTGGCAATCAAAGGATAACTGGCGGGATAAAGAAGAAATCAGCAACCGTGTTTATAGGATGACTTGCAGCGTTTGGGAAGATACGAAATATGATCGGGAAACGAAACAGAGTGTGCCGGTTGCCTGGTATGTCACCTGGGATGTTTATGTAAATTCCCCTAAGAAGGGGTATGGAGAAAGAATTGCCGGGCAGAGTCAGAAACGCTATACAGACAAAAATGCTGCCATGAAGTATTTGGAGGGCCGGAAGAAAGCCTATTCCCATTTGTTCACAGAGATTTCCCCTCCGGTTCCAGATCAATACAAGCAGCATTTTACTGTACATGGCTCACTTTTGCCAGGATATACCGTGGAAGGACAGATGCCGGAAAAATCTGTAACTGCGCCTGGGCGTGATTCAGGTAAGCCAGAACGGGCTTCGGTTTTGGAAAAGCTCTCGGATGCAAAGAAGCAGGAAAAAGCAGCGCCGCCAAAGGCGCCTGATAAGAAAAAGGAGGATATTCATAGATGAAGGTTTTAATGGTTGAACCTGGGGAAATTCCCTATGAGGCAGACATCGAGCCGGGGCTGAGGTCTTTGCAGGCGGCGGTGGGCGGCAATATCCAGGCGGTGTACCCTTATGAGGACCCTGTGGCACTGATCTGTAATGAGGATGGAAAATTTATGGGGCTGCCTTTGAATCGTGCGCTGCGGGATGATACTGGCGAGATTTACGACATCATTGCCGGTAATTTTATTATCACCGGGCTTGGTGAAGAAAGTTTTTCAGATCTTTCCCCTGACCTGATGGAAAAATATAAGGAGCAATTTCTGGCGCCGGAGTCCTTTGTGCGGATCGGCGGCAAAATTCTCGCCGTCAAGCAGCCGGTTCCTGGGGCAGAAAATAAAGATATGACGCAAAAGCCGCCCCACAAATCCGGGCCGGAGCTTTAGGAAGGAGGTCAAAGATGCTGACAGCGACACGCGGCTCGTATGTGCTGGTGGTCCAGCAGGACGATTCCCCGTTCAATCCCCGTGAGGATGACAATTTTGGGAAAATGGTCTGCTTTCACCGGCAGTATAGCTTGGGCGACCATCATAATTACATAGATAAAGATGATTTTCTCCGGGATCTGTATCTGAAAACCGTGGGTGATGATGAACGGGGCGCCCACCGCTATGAGCGGGCGCTGGACCTGATGAATTACAAAATCAAAGCGCCTTTTGGTTCTCCTGATTATGAGCGTCAGGTGGATGAACGGCTGATGAAGGTGATCTCACAGAAATATCTTATGCTGCCGCTGTATCTTTACGACCACAGCGGCATTACGATGAATACCACGGGCTTCTCCTGCCCCTGGGACAGCGGGCAGGTCGGATGGATCTATGCCTCCAAAGAAGATGCCCTCCGGGAGTTTGGGGGCAAATCCTTTACTGCCGCTACCCGGAAGAAAGCCGAGGATTGTATGCGCGGTGAAGTGGAATGTTACGATTCCTACCTCCGTGGTGAGGCTTACGGTTTTGAACTGTATAAAGACGGCGAGCTGGAGGATAGCTGCTGGGGCTTTATCGGCAGTAACGAGGAAGCCATAAAAGGCATTGAGGATTACCTGCCTGACGAGTGCAGCGGCATGACCGGTGAGCTGGTGGAACGGGATTCTCCCCGTTCCATGTTAAAAATGTTTCTCGACCATGCCCGTGTGCAGGTAGCGCAGGCGGCCAAAGACTTTGAAAAAGCGCCCCGGCAGCAAGCCCTCCAAACGGAGGCCAGATGATTTTCTACCCATTATAAATGCGAAAGGAGGATGTGATTGCAGGAAGAACTTGAACGGAAATCCATTTCCGTAACTGTCCAGGCCACAAAGCTGACGGGCCGTGTGATGAAGGCTGCTATTGCCGCTGCCTTGCGAAAAATTGAAAAAGAGCGCAATACCCCAAAAGTGGGCCGGAACAGTATGCGCCGCCTTACGGCACAGACGCCGGACGCCCATAAGATCGAGGTTGAGGAACGGATTCGCTCTTTTGAGCGGTATGCAAAGAAATATAAGGTCCGTTACCATGTGGAGAAGGATGTCAGTGTTTCCCCTCCTAAATGGACCGTGTACTTTAAGGCCAATCAAGCCGATGCTATCGAAGCCGCCTTCAAGAAATATACGCAAAAGACGGTAAAACGTGAAAACAGGCCGTCCCTTCTCTCCCAGTTATCGAAATTCAAAGAGATGGCAAGGAAGATGGCCCGCGATCCTGTAAAGAACAAGGAGCATGGAGGGCCGGAGCGATGAAGATGACGGATATTCTGAAAAAATATGTGCTTCCGAACCTTCCTTATCTTATATTCCTTTGGTTCTTTGCCAAGGTTGGCGAAGCGGTGCGGCTGGCTCCCGGTGTTGACGCTTCCACAAAGCTGCTGGGACTGGCGGATGGTTTTACTCTGGCCTTTCAGACTTCTATGCCCGGCGCGGCGGTTGACTGGCTGATTGGGCTGATCGGCGCCGCAGTGGTTCGCCTGGTGGTTTATGTGAAAGGGAAAAATGCCAAAAAGTACAGGAAGGATGTGGAATACGGGAGCGCCCGCTGGAGTGCATAATTTTAAGTGTAAAGGACACCTACATGGACGCACAGGAGGTTATGCACATGACTGATTATAGCAAAATTACCGCCCTTTACTCCCGCCTTTCCGTGGGCGACGAGGACAGGGACGGCGGTGAGAGCAACAGCATACAGAACCAAAAAATCTTTTTGGAGAACTATGCCAGAGGACAGCACTTAACCAATATCCGGCACTACATTGACGATGACGAAAGCGGCAGATTTTTTGACCGTTCTGCCTATTCCCGCATGATGGACGATGTAGAAAACGGAAAAATCGGTGTCTGCATTATGAAAGACCTGACGCGCTGGGGGCGCGACTATCTCCAAGTTGGCAACGCTATGGAGATATTCAGACGGAACAATGTGCGCTTTATCGCGGTCAACAACGGGATAGACAGCGAGAAGCCCGACACATTGGAGTTTGCGCCCTTTATCAACATCATGTCGGAGTGGTACGCAAAGGACATCAGCAAGAAAGTAAAGACCGGCATTAAAACGAAGGGCATGAGCGGAAAGCCGATTGCCACCGAAGCCCCCTACGGCTATATGAAAGACCCGGACAACAAGGATTTTTGGATAATCGACGAGGAAGCCGCCGAGGTTGTGCGCCTTATTTTCCGTCTGTTTATCGGCGGGAAGAACCGCAACCAAATCGCCGTATATCTGACGCAGGAGCAAATCCCTACCCCTACTTTCTACATGAAAGACCGGGGACGGGGAACGTGTAAAAACAAGGCGCTCAATGAGGATAACCGCTACAAGTGGAACAAAGTCACCTTGACCCATATCCTCACGCGGCAGGAGTATTGCGGCGATGTAGTCAACTTCAAGACTACAAAGCATTTCCGGGACAAGCGGAACCACTATGTAGACCGGAGCCAATGGCAGATAACCGAAAATGTGCATGAGCCGATTATTGACCGCGCCGACTTTGAAACCGCACAGCGGATTTTGGAAAACGCGCCCGTCAGACGCCCCAACGGGGACGGGGAAATCCACCCTTTGTCGGGCTTGCTTTTCTGTAAGGATTGCGGCGCAAAAATGCACATCCGCATAGATTACAGGAACGGCGGCAAGCGGCATGTTGCCTATTGCAGCGAGTATCACAAGGGGAAAGCCAAAAACCCCAAGTGCCATTCCCCACACATCATCGACGCGGACTTGCTCATGCAGACCGTCGCGGAAGTGCTGAAGAAAATCGAGGACTACTCTATCAGCAACCGGGCGGAGTTTGAAGCCTTAGTGAAAAAGAACCTTGCCATGCAGCAGACCGACCAGACCAAGAAGCAGCAGAAACGTATCCCGCAAATCACGACACGCCTTGAACAGATTGACAAGGTGCTGAATAAGCTCTATGAGGACAACGCCCTCGGCACTATCCCGCAAGACCGCTATGAGCAAATGTCGCAAAAATATTCGGAAGAATACTACACACTGAAAACGGAGCTTGCCACACTCCAAGAGCAGCTATCCGCTTATGAGAACGCGGGAGGGCGGGCGCAGAAGTTTTTGAAGCTGACGGAACGCTATGCCGCCTTTACTGACCTGACCCCCGCCATTCTCAACGAGTTTATCAGCCGGATTGAAGTGCATGAGCGCGACAAGAAAAGGGCAAAACAGGCTGTTCAGCACATCGGGATATATTTTAACTATATCGGCAGATTTGAGAACGAAGTGACGCAGCTTGCAGAGCCTACGGAGCAGGAAGTCCGGCAAATGCGGGAGGAAATCGAAGAAGCCCAAAAGGAAAAGAGCCGCGCCTACCACCGGCAGTATTCAAGGGAGTACCGGGCGCGAAACCTTGAAAAGCAACGGGAATATGACCGCATGAAAGCGCGGGAATACCGGGCAAGGAGAAAGGCGCAGGCCGCCGCCGCAGCACCCGCACAGTAAAACAGAATACCGACAACTAAGAGGGATTTTCCGGGCTACGGGAAATCCCTTTTTCGCGCCCGGAGAAAGGAGCCGCCTATGGCAGAACAGACCCCCGACAGTATCATCACGACACAGAAGAACGGACAGACCATCGTTGCGGAATTGTTTTTCAATCACAGCGGCACAGAAACATTCCGCGACAAGCTGCTCAAAGTGATACTTGCCGACAGCTTGCAGGACGGTCAAGAGCCGGAAAAATCGGAAATTTTGCGATAACAGCCGCCCCGACGATACATTCCCCGTCCGGGCGGTTTTTATCGTCAAAAACGCCGTTTTCTCCAAGTCAAGAGCCGGAGAAAACACCCGAAAAATGCCCCTATTGCGTAACAGGGGCGCAGAAAGGAGAGTTTATGCGAACAGGGCTTCCCAAGCAAAAAAAGACCACAGACATCTGGTTTGATGAGAAAGACCCGTTGATCCATATCCGTACCCACAATACCGACTTGAAGAAGCGGCTTGCCGCCTATGCCGAGCAGCACCCCGATGTGTGCCGCCAGACCGACGCAGACCCGGAAACGGGCTGCATGGAGTTTGACATTGAGAAAGGCCGCTTCTCTTTCCGTCTGACCGCCCCATACAGCGAGGAACGGCGGGAAGCGGCGCGGCGGTACGCCAGAGAGAGCAACGCCGCCGACAGGCTGAAATAGAGTGGAAATGTTCATAGTTTTGTGCTATACTTTTTCTAAAAGCAGAGTAATACTGCGGAATTGATTGGAGGACAACACAATGGTTACATTTATGAGATTAAGATAAAACCGCGAGTTATGTTGCGGTTATCCGTATTGCATAACTCGCTTATTGAAGCAGAGATGTAATTACGGAGGAAAAACAAATGAATAATAATTTATCACGCTTTGCAGACAGCAAGGTTTATTTTCAATGCCCAATTTGCACAAAATCAATGGATATACAAGGCAATAGCCTAATTTGTAGACATGGACATTGCTTTGATATTTCAAGATATGGGTATGTAAATTTGTTGTTAAAATCATCGCCCAAAACCAACTACAGCAAGCGGTCTTTTGACAACCGGCACCAAATTTTGGAGTATGGCATGTATGATGTTGTGTTGGAGAAAATCATACAGTTTATTTCTGATACGCCATCTATAAGAAACATTTTAGATGTTGGTTGCGGCGAGGGTTTCTATGCAAGGCAGATACAGCAAAGAACAGAACGAAACATCTTTGCCTTTGACTTGTCAAGGGAGGCAATACAGATTGCATCAAAAAAAGACAAGCGCAAAGCAGTGAAGTGGTTTGTTACTGACTTATCAAAAATCCCTTTGAAAGACGGAAGTATGGATTGTATTTTAGACATATTTTCGCCTGCACACTACAAAGAATTTCAGCGATTGCTATCTCCTAACGGATATGTTGTGAAAGTAATTCCTACGAAAAATCATTTGAGGGAAATCAGGACTAAAGTGCAAGCACACTTGAAAAATCCAGATTATTCAAATGAGTCTGTCGTTGAATATTTTGAGAAATATCTTAAAACCATTTCAAGAGAAACGGTTTCAGCCACCGTACAGTTGTCATCAGAACAAAGAATGTCGTTTATTGAAATGACGCCGCTTCTCTTTTGCGTTGAAAAAGATTGCGTTGATTGGCGTACTCTCACACATTTGACAATCGAAGCTGATGTTTTAATAGGAATGTATTAAAGGGCGTATTGATATTTAATATTCCCATTTATTGAGCAGAACGGAGTAAACCAAACACCCTAATCAAAAGGACAGCCGAGGAAATCGACTGTCCTTTTTCTATGCCGACAGGTAGAAAGGAGTGACCACCCATGACGAAACCGAGAGAAAAAAACCGCGAGGAATTGCAAGCCGAGATTGAGGACGGGAAGAAGAAAATCCGGCAGCTTGAAAACCGGGAAAAGGTGTTGCGGCAAAAGTTATCCCAAGAGGAACGCAGGACGCGCAGCCATCGGCTGATCGTCCGGGGTGCGGTCTTTGAGAGCATTGTGCCGGAAGCCAAGACCATGACCGACGAGGAAGCCGCCGCCTTTCTCCGGCTTGCCTTGACGAGCGAGGAAGCGCGGGCTTATCTGAAAAAACGCACCAAGGGCGGGAAAAGCGAATAATCCCTTTGGCACAAAGGGCGCACTTATACACCCTTACGGGTGCGTGCGCTCTGCCGAGGGCTTGTCGGCACAGAGAGAAAGCCGCTTGCTTCCCTCTCTGACCGACATTGGCGGCTTTGCCGCAACAAGGGGCTGCACCCCTTGCGCCGCTTACGCGGCTATCCCTGCACACCCACAAAAACAGTACACCCGCCGTTGGCGTCTGTACCATTTTTGCGGGTTTTATTATCCTATCCGGGAGGTGATACCCATAGCCATCTACCATTGTAATAT
This sequence comes from Pseudoflavonifractor sp. An44, assembly GCF_002161675.1. Classification (GTDB taxonomy): domain Bacteria; phylum Bacillota; class Clostridia; order Oscillospirales; family Oscillospiraceae; genus Enterenecus; species Enterenecus faecium. The sequence continues at coordinate 48,397 of NZ_NFIH01000014.1, read as the reverse complement.
CAGCATTGTCAGCCGGGGCAAGGGCAAATCAGCCGTTGCCGCAGCCGCCTACCGAAGCGGCGAAAAGTTGACAAATGAGTGGGACGGAATGACCCACGACTACACCCGCAAAGGCGGTGTTGTCCATACGGAAATCCTACTGCCGCCCAATGCCCCGCCCTCTTTCTCTGACCGTTCAACCTTGTGGAACAGCGTGGAGCTTTACGAGAAAGCCGGGAACGCCCAGCTTGCCAGAGAGATTGACGCGGCGCTTCCCATAGAGTTATCCAGAGAGGAACAGATCCGGCTTGTCCGGGAATACTGTTCCTCTCAATTTGTTTCCAGAGGAATGTGCGTTGATTACGCCATTCACGACACCGGCAAGGGCAATCCCCATTGTCACATCATGCTTACCATGCGCCCCCTTGACGAGCGCGGCGCATGGGCGGCGAAGTCCAAAAAGGAATATGACCTTGATGAAAACGGCGAGCGTATTCGCTTGCCAAGCGGCAAATACAAGGCCCGCAAAGTTGACCTGACCGGCTGGAACGACAAGGGCAACGCGCTTTTATGGCGCAAGGCATGGGCGGATATTTCAAACGCCTACCTTGAACGCGCCGGAAGCCCGGAGCGCATCGACCACCGCAGCAACGCCGAGCGCGGCATTGACGAGCTGCCCACCGTCCACATGGGCGTGGCGGCCTGTCAAATGGAGAAGAAAGGCATAGCCACCGAGAAAGGCGAGCTGAACCGGAATATCCAAAAAGCAAACCGCCTTATCCGGGAAATCCGGGCGCAGATTGGAAAGCTCAAAGAATGGATTGGCGAACTGTTCAAGGCGCGGGAAACCGCCCCGGAGCAGCCCCCGCAATCCCCCGGCCTTGCAAATCTGCTGATGAAGTATTTAAGCGTTCAGAGAGAAAAGAGCCGGAAGTATTCGCAGAGTTGGCAAAGGCAGCACACCGCCGACGAACTGAAAACCGTTGCAAAGGCGGTCAACTATCTTTCCGAGCATGGCATTTCCACCCTTGACGAGCTGGACGCTGCCCTTTCCTCTGTCAGCGACCAAGCCGACGCTATCCGGGAGGGCATGAAAACCGCCGAGAAGCGCATGAAAGAATTGCAAAAGCTGATTGAATACGGGAAGAACTACACCGAGTACAAGCCCATTCACGACGAGCTGAAAAAGCTGAAAAATGGCTGGACGAGCAAGCGCGACAAGTACGAGGAAGCCCACCGCGCCGAGCTTACGCTATGGAACGCAGCGAGCCGCTATCTCCATGCAAATCTGCCGAAAGGGACAAAGACCTTGCCTATCTCTGAATGGGAAAAAGAGTACGCCACTCTCAGCGGGCAGAGAACAGCGGAATATACCAAGCTGAAAGAAACCCGCGCCGAGGTTGCCGAGCTGCACAATATCCGCAAGTGTGTTGACATTGCGCTGAAAGCCGACCAGCCGGAGCAGACCCGCGCCAAGCGGCACGACTTAGAACGATGAAAGGAGTTGAGCTTTTTGTATTACACCCAAGAACAGATAGACCGGGCGAACCAAGCCGACCTTGTTTCTTTCCTGCAATCACAGGGCGAGCAGCTTACCCGCGCCGGGAATGAATACCGCTGGAAACGGCACGACAGCTTGACCGTCCGGGGAAACAAGTGGTACAGGCACAGCCAGAGCAAGGGCGGCGGCCCCGTTGATTTTGTTATGGAGTTTTTCGGCAAGAGCTTCACCGAAGCCGTAGAACTTCTCACAGGAGAAAAGGGAGCCGCACCGCCGCCGGACAGACCTTGCCCCGCGTCCCTATCCGACTTCCGGCTACCACCCCCAAACAGCGACAACCGAACAGCGAGGAACTACCTCACAACAGCCCGCCGCATTGATGAAGATGTGACGGGCTTTTTCTTTGCCCGCGGCGATATTTACGAGGACGCAGCCCACCACAACGCCGTATTTGTGGGGCGGGACGAGGACGGAATACCGCGCTACGCCCACAGCAAAGGAACGGCGGGAAACTTCCGGCTTGATGTGAAAGGCAGCGACAAAGCCTTTAACTTCTGTTACCGGGGCGAGGGCGAAAGATTGTTTGTCTTTGAAGCACCCATTGACCTGATCTCTTTCCTCTGCCTGTTCAAAAAGGAATGGCAGAAGCAAAGCTACCTGTCATTGGGCGGCGTGGGAGAAAAAGCCCTGCTCCGCTTTCTCTCTGACCGTCCGAACATCAAGACCGTTTACCTCTGCCTTGACAGCGATGAAGCCGGGAACGACGCTTGCAGCCGCCTTGTAAAGCTCATGCCGGAGGGCTATACCGTCCACCGGCTTATCCCTCTTTTCAAGGATTGGAACGAGGTATTGCAGCACCGGGCAGAAATCACAGACGGGAAGTATATCCGGGAAGCTGTTTACGGCTTGAAAGAGCCGCCGCAGGAAGAAACCGTCGAGATTATCCGCATGAGCGAGGTTGACACGCAGACCGTTGAATGGCTATGGGAGCCGTATATCCCGTTTGGGAAAGTAACCATTGTGCAAGGCAACCCCGGCGAGGGCAAGACCACCTTTGCCCTACGCCTTGCCGCCGCTTGTACCAACCGCAAGCCGTTCCCCCACATGGCAGCGCATGAGCCATTCAATGTGATTTACCAGACCGCCGAGGACGGTTTGGGCGACACCATCAAGCCCCGCCTTATGGAAGCCGAAGCAGACCTTGACCGTGTTCTTGTCATTGATGAGAGCAAGCAGGGGCTTTCCCTTTCCGACGAGCGCATAGAGAGAGCTATCCGGCAGACCGGGGCGCGGCTGATTATCCTTGACCCCATACAGGCGTACATGGGCGAAAAGACCGACATGAACAGGGCAAACGAGGTGCGCCCCATGTTCCGCCGCCTTGCCGATGTTGCCGAGCGTACCGGGTGCGCCGTTATCCTTATCGGACACTTGAATAAAGCCGCCGGAGGACAGAGCGCATACCGGGGCTTAGGTTCTATTGACTTCCGCGCCGCAGCAAGGAGCGTCCTGCTGATTGGGCGCGTGAAGCGGGAGCCAAATGTGCGCGTTATCGTCCATGACAAATCTTCCCTTGCGCCGGAGGGCAAGCCCGTTGCCTTTTGCCTTGACCCGGAAACGGGCTTTTCGTGGATAGGCGAGTATGACATTACCGCCGACGAGCTGCTATCCGGCGCGGGCGGCAACACGGCCACCAAGACCGAACAGGCGGAACGGCTGATACTTGACCTGCTTGCAGACGGGAAAGAGCTTGCCAGCGAGGAAATTGTAAAGGCCGCAGCCGAAGCCGGAATATCTGAAAGGACGGTGCAGAACGCCAAGCGCAACATGGGCGGTGTTTTGGATGCAAGGCGCGTCGGCGGTCAATGGTACAACTTCATCAAGAAGAAGCAGCCGCCCGAACCCGCAAGCTGAAAACGCAAAGTGCAGACCCTTTGCGCTTTGCACTTTCGCGCTTTCACTTTGATTGTGCGTCAATAACTCAAAATAGCACTTGACAAAACGCTTCATGGGGCACGAAAGCGGATATTGCTCCCTTTATGGACCCTAAGCCGGAAAATAACATCATTCTGACCCAGACGGAGGGGCTGATGATGTCCGGCAGGCCCAAAAATCCGGCTTATGCCCGGAATAAAAATGTCCTTGTCGTTGGAGGAAGCGGCAGTGGTGGACTGACAGGCAATGCTTGAAATGCGCGAATGGGCGTTGCTTTCGCCGCCTCGACCAATACCGGCTGCAGGTCGAGGGTATCAGTGCGGAAGAAACCTGGAAGGGTGTCGCGCCCTAATCAGAGTGGAAGGCTTGCCTGTAAAAAGGAAGTCACACGCAACGCATAGAGCCTGACCCTGTTTCGGCAGAATATAACGGCTCCACGAGTCCGCGCCGCCTGCCGGTCTTTGCTGGGCGAAAAGGTATGCTATGCCGGGCATGGACGCCATGCCGATGGAAATGGGCGAAAGCCCCGGAGGGATAGATAAAAAGCTATCCGGTAATCACGATCAGAAAACCCGCTTCTTCATCAAGCCGAACTTGATGCAGCTCCATTCCTCCTATGTAGTGACAGATCCGAAGGGTACTGTCCTGGTGGAGTGCGGAAAGCTGCTGTCCCGCGGCGCTCCCAGGCTGGGCAAGGACGGCAAGCCCCTACGCAATAAGAAAGGCAAGATCATTTATGAGCCTTATCAGATCAAGGTATTTAATACCATTAACTTTAAGAAAAGTATGCACTATAACCCTTTTGCGTATCTACATTCGGAGAAGGATATATTAAAACTGGTTACGGTACTGATCGCCAATACGAAAGGGGAAGGCAAATCCGGGGACGATTTTTGGGTGAAGGCCGAGACGTTGCTTTACACGGCTTTGATCGGCTACATCTATTATGAGGCTCCCAAGAATGAGCAGAACTTCTCCACTTTGGTAGAAATGATAAATGTCATGGAGGTCCGTGAGGATGATGAATCATTCAAAAATGCGGTTGACCTTCTCTTTGACGCTTTGGAGCAGAAAGACCCGGACCACTTCGCCCTCAGGCAATACAAGAAGTATAAACTGGCGGCAGGAAAAACAGCAAAGTCAATCCTGATTTCCTGCGGAGCCAGATTAGCACCCTTTGATATTGCGGAAGTCCGGGAGATCACCATGTATGACGAACTGGAGCTGGATTTGGTCGGGGACCGGAAAACAGCCCTGTTTTTTATCATTTCCGATACGGACGCCACTTTCAACTTCCTTGTCAGCATGGCCTATACCCAGCTTTTTAACTTGCTTTGTGAAAGGGCGGATGATAAATACGGAGGCCGGCTGCCGGTGCATGTGCGCTGTTTGATTGATGAGGCAGCGAACATTGGGCAGATCCCAAACCTCGAAAAACTCATGGCAACAATTCGGTCAAGAGAGATTTCGGCCTGCCTGGTGCTGCAGGCGCAGAGCCAGTTGAAAGCACTGTATAAGGATAACATGGACACCATCATCGGCAACTGTGATTCCAGCTTGTTCCTGGGCGGAAAGGAGGAAACTACCCTGAAAAGCTGGAGCGCCCTGCTGGGGAAAGAAACGATTGATATGTATAACACCAGTGTCACGAAGGGTACGCAGGAATCCCACGGGCAGAATTTCCAAAAGCTGGGCAAAGATCTGATGTCCATGGATGAGCTTGCCGTGATGGACGGCGGGAAGTGTCTGCTGCAGGTGCGCGGCGTCCGGCCCTTCCTGTCCAAAAAATACGATATTACCCAGCACCCCAATTATAAGTACCTTTCGGATTTCAACCCGAAAAACACTTTCGATATAGAGAAATACCTGTCTACCCGCTTGCGGATGAGGCCGGACGATCTGTTCCTCAATTATGAGATCAGCCCGTCCGAGCTGGCGGAAGAATCCGCAGACGATACCGAATAGACCCGCCGATTTGCAAAATCCTTTTTCTTTTCGGCGGGCCTTATTTTTTTATGCCCATTTCAAGGAGGTGCCTATTGGTAAGGAGCCGTGATTCTCCTAAATTTACTCACAATCCGCAGGATGTACGCCTGCGCTCGCCGCCCGCTGTTTGTTCTTTCTTCAAGCAGCGGGCGGCTTTTTTTGCGTTTCAGGCCAAAAACGGCCACAACACTATCATTTTTCATTTGATAAGGAGGTAATTACCCAATATGAGTTTTTTCACTTCTGCTATTGATACCCTGCAGATTTTGGTTGTTGCGCTGGGCGCCGGTTTGGGTGCGTGGGGCGTCATCAATCTTTTGGAAGGATATGGAAATGACAATCCCGGAGCTAATGCTCATGTACGGTAAGGAAGCAAGCAACCGAAAACAAGAGATAGACCGCCAGCACTACACTATTCCGAACCAAAGACCAAAAGATAAGCATTGTGGGAAAATCTAAACTTTTGGATTTTCCTACAATGCCAACTACGGCGGAATCCCTCCCACTCCTTATATCTTTCTGTATACATTGAATTTGTATTTAGTAAAATGCAGACAACACCACGGATCGGCTTTTGGTTGGACAATTCCAACCAAACACCACAGCAGACAGCAGAAAACATTCTGAACGCTAGGAAGCCGGTATGATTGTTACATATAAGGGGAAGAAAAATTTCTTTTAGGTACTTGCTTTCCTAAAACTGATGTGATACAATGATTTAATCCAGAAAAGGAGTAAAAAATATGCGGCAAGGTATTCTTAAATAAAACTATAATCAAATAGTGGGAACAAAGGATTATGATAGCTCCTTTTGTAGGGGCTTAGTTTTTTGTACCCAATTTAAGAATACTTTTGCCTTATCAATTTTGACATATCCCCAAAAACAGCAATCACAAACAGGTGTATGCTGTATATGTGTATGTCCGCAACTTATAATCCCCAGTGGTAAAAGTATTTTACTGCTGGGGATTTTTATGCCCTTTGGGGCTGTAAAGGGAGGACAATCACATGAAAATAATCAATATTGGAATTCTTGCCCATGTAGACGCTGGAAAGACGACCTTGACGGAGAGCCTGCTATATGCCAGCGGAGCCATTTCAGAACCGGGGAGCGTCGAAAAAGGGACAACGAGGACGGACACCATGTTTTTGGAGCGGCAGCGTGGGATTACCATTCAAGCGGCAGTCACTTCCTTCCAGTGGCACAGATGTAAAGTTAACATTGTGGATACGCCCGGCCACATGGATTTTTTGGCGGAGGTGTACCGCTCTTTGGCTGTTTTAGATGGGGCCATCTTGGTGATCTCCGCTAAAGATGGCGTGCAGGCCCAGACCCGTATTCTGTTCCATGCCCTGCGGAAAATGAACATTCCCACCGTTATCTTTATCAACAAGATCGACCAGGCTGGCGTTGATTTGCAGAGCGTGGTTCAGTCTGTTCGGGATAAGCTCTCCGCCGATATTATCATCAAGCAGACGGTGTCGCTGTCCCCGGAAATAGTCCTGGAGGAAAATACCGACATAGAAGCATGGGATGCGGTCATCGAAAATAACGATGAATTATTGGAAAAGTATATCGCAGGAGAACCAATCAGCCGGGAAAAACTTGCGCGGGAGGAACAGCAGCGGGTTCAAGACGCCTCCCTGTTCCCAGTCTATCATGGCAGCGCCAAAAATGGCCTTGGCATTCAACCGTTGATGGATGCGGTGACAGGGCTGTTCCAACCGATTGGGGAACAGGGGGGCGCCGCCCTATGCGGCAGCGTTTTCAAGGTTGAGTACACCGATTGCGGCCAGCGGCGTGTCTATCTACGGTTATACAGCGGAACGCTGCGCCTGCGGGATACGGTGGCCCTGGCCGGGAGAGAAAAGCTGAAAATCACAGAGATGCGTATTCCATCCAAAGGGGAAATTGTTCGGACAGACACCGCTTATCAGGGTGAAATTGTTATCCTTCCCAGCGACAGCGTGAGGTTAAACGATGTATTAGGGGACCAAACCCGGCTCCCTCGTAAAAGGTGGCGCGAGGACCCCCTCCCCATGCTGCGGACGACGATTGCGCCGAAAACGGCAGCGCAAAGAGAACGGCTGCTGGACGCTCTTACGCAACTTGCGGATACTGACCCGCTTTTGCGTTGCGAAGTGGATTCCATCACCCATGAGATCATTCTTTCTTTTTTGGGCCGGGTGCAGTTGGAGGTTGTTTCCGCTTTGCTGTCGGAAAAATACAAGCTTGAAACAGTGGTAAAGGAACCCTCCGTCATTTATATGGAGCGGCCGCTCAAAGCAGCCAGCCACACCATTCATATCGAGGTGCCGCCCAACCCGTTTTGGGCATCCATAGGACTGTCTGTTACACCACTCTCGCTTGGCTCCGGTGTACAATACGAGAGCCGGGTTTCGCTGGGATACTTGAACCAGAGTTTTCAAAACGCTGTCAGGGATGGTATCCGTTACGGGCTGGAGCAGGGCTTGTTCGGCTGGAACGTAACGGACTGTAAGATTTGCTTTGAATACGGGCTTTATTACAGTCCGGTCAGCACGCCGGCGGACTTCCGCTCATTGGCCCCGATTGTATTGGAACAGGCATTGAAGGAATCGGGGACGCAGCTGCTGGAACCTTATCTCTCCTTCATCCTCTATGCGCCCCAGGAATACCTTTCCAGGGCTTATCATGATGCACCGAAATACTGTGCCACCATCGAAACGGCCCAGGTAAAAAAGGATGAAGTTGTCTTTACTGGCGAGATTCCCGCCCGCTGTATACAGGCATACCGTACTGATCTGGCCTTTTACACCAACGGGCGGAGCGTATGCCTTACAGAGCTGAAAGGATATCAGGCCGCTGTCGGTCAGCCGGTCATCCAGCCCCGCCGTCCAAACAGCCGCCTGGACAAGGTGCGCCATATGTTTCAGAAGGTAATGTAAAGATACATAATCGTCAAGACGGCAACAATCAGAAGTTATGGAGGGTAACAATGGAATATAGTAAGGAAGATTTAATGGAAGCAAAAAAGCAAATTTGGGGAGTGGGAGAGAACATGGGAACAGAGGAAAGTAAAAAAATCTGGGAGGAGAACGCACAATTTTGGGATAATGCAATGGGTGACGAATCTAATGAATTTCACAGAGAGGTAGTGCGTCCCAAAGTAACGGAACTTCTATCTCCTAATCCTGCGGATTACATTTTGGATATTGCGTGTGGCAATGGAAATTATTCTTCGTATCTTGCACAAAGAGGCGCTTCGGTTGTCGCTTTTGATTACAGCAAAAAAATGATAGAATTGGCTAAAAGACGGCAATCACAATATGCAAAACAAATTGAATTTTGTGTGGCGGATGCGACCGATAGAAAAAGTATATTAGAATTAAAAAGAAATCGAGCCTTTACGAAAGCAGTTTCTAATATGGCAATTATGGATATTACGGATATTGAACCACTTCTTATGGCTGTTTATGAACTGTTGCAGGAAAGCGGAATTTTTGTCTTTGCAACGCAACACCCTTGTTTTGTCACGTTGACTGAAAAATATATGACACCGCACAGTTACTATGATATAGCGATTGAAGGGCAACCGAAAGAGCAGATTTATTATCATCGTTCCATACAAGATATTTTTAACCTTTGTTTTAGAGCTGGATTTGTCATTGATGGATTTTATGAAGAATGTTTTAAAACCAACAAAGAAATTCCTATGGTAATGATAGTAAGGCTTAAGAAGGTAAAACGTGATAGCTTAAAATAAATTCAAGTTTGTCGGGTAAATAGCAAACCCAGCCGAGCCAGTCAACGGTCAAGATGAACGGCGCATATGCGCAGCCGTTGACAGCCCCGCCCGCCTTTGCTGGTAGGCAATCAAGGGGCGACAGCAAGAAGTGCCACCGCCCCGCACTATTATTCAGAAAGGGGAATTTCCATGACCGACCAGATAGCCTATCAAGAATATATCCAGCGCAGGTACAACGCCTTTTGCAAGACTGTTATCCGCTGTGCCGCCTTGGACAAGATTTTGAAGCTTAAACGGCAATGGGAACGGCAAGTTTCCCTTGACTATCTGATGAACGAGAAGTTTGTCCAGTTTGCCGCGTCGGAGCCGGACGAGGAATACCCATTTACCGTCTGCGGTCAGACCGTCCTGCTCTGCAACGCCGCCCTTGCCGACGCGATCTCTGTTTTGCCGGAGCAGACGCGGGAAGAAATCCTGCGCTATTACTTTCTGCGCCAGCCGCAGCGCGTGATCGGCGCGTGTATTGGCCGGTCACGCAGCACAGCGGGGCGGCATATCCAGCTTGCCTTGCAGCGGCTACGCGAAGAAATGGGGGTGAGCCGGTATGAGTAGACTTCTCCCCTATGAAACAATCCTCAAAGCCCGTGAGGGCGACCCAGAAGCCGTGAACGCTGTCCTGCTCCACTACGCCGGATATATCCGCTATTTCTCAAAAGTGAACGGGCAGGTCAACGCCGAGGTGGAGGACTATGTAAAGCAGCGGTTAATTGACTGTCAATTCAAGTTCCGGCTTGACGAACCACCGGACAAGTCATAAAAACTGAATACCAGCCGCCACCGACGCGGCCAGCGAAAGCAGTAAGTCTTGAAAAAGATTTACTGCTTTTTTTGTTGTCCGGCTCCGCTCCCGGCCATTTTGCCCCCTGCCGGTTGTAGTAGTAAGCGAGGAGGGAATTTTTCTGCCCTGGTGTTTGGCATTTGGAGCATTTACCCGTAGTAGAGGGCAAAGAGAAAGGATTTCTCCAACACCGGGTAGAAACCACTGCGTCCGGTGTCATTTTAGCGAAAGCGGGCAGGAATGCCCTTTACAGGATTAGTAGTAGCAGAAAAAGAGAAACAAACTTTTGTGGTTGCAGTTTTCCAAAAAAGTGGCGGACGGAAGTGAGAGAAAGTTTGCAGTCACGGAGAGCAAGTTTCTACCACGGTGCCAAAATCCGCAATTCTGCGGTTTTGCCCCTCGCGGGAAACTTGTTGGGGAGTGCCTTCCCCAAACCCTGCTATGGCGGCTTGCGCCGCAAAAATATTTCCGTCCGGCAGGCCATTTTTTTGCGAGAACTGCCCCGGAAATACCTAACAGACCAGCCTATTTTTTGTGATAAGTGAAAGGAGGTTTACAGCCTATGCCGAAGCGATACAACACACCCCACCGCAGCCGCGTTGTGAAAACCCGGCTGTCCGAAGAAGAATACGCCGACTTCACAGCGCGGCTTGCGCCCTATGGTATCAGCCAGTCCGAATTTCTCCGGCAGGCGATACGGCGGGCGACTATACGCCCCGTAATCCATGTGTCGGCGGTCAATGATGAACTGCTCTCCGCTGTTGGAAAGCTGGCCGCCGAGTATGGCAAGATTGGCGGCAACCTCAACCAGATTGCCCGGTATCTGAACGAGTACGGCGTACCCTATAACGCGCTGTCCGGCGAGGTACGCGCCGCCATAGCCGACCTTGCCGCCCTCAAGTATGAAGTCCTCAAGAAAGTAGGTGACGCAGTTGGCAACACTCAAGCATATCAACTCTAAAAACGCCGACTACGGAGCCGCCGAACAATACCTGCTGTTTGAGCATGACGAGTTTACCATGAAGCCTGTCCTTGATGAAACCGGCAGGCTTATCCCCCGCGAGGACTACCGGCTGTCCACGCTGAACTGCGGCGGGGAGGATTTTGCCGTTGCCTGTATGCGGGCAAATCTCCGCTATGAGAAGAACCAGCGGCGGGAAGATGTGAAAAGCCACCACTATATCATCAGCTTTGACCCACGGGACGGCCCGGACAACGGCTTGACCGTAGACCGGGCGCAGGAGTTGGGCGAGAAGTTTTGCGCCGAGCATTTCCCCGGCCACCAAGCCCTTGTATGCACCCACCCGGACGGGCATAACCACAGCGGAAATATCCATGTGCATATCGTCATTAACAGCCTGCGGATTGAGGAAGTGCCGTTCCTGCCCTACATGGACAGGCCAGCCGACACGAAAGCCGGCTGCAAGCACCGCTGTACCGACGCGGCCTTGCGCTACTTCAAGTCCGAAGTCATGGAGATGTGCCACCGGGAGGGGCTTTACCAAATCGACCTCTTGAACGGCAGCAAGAACCGCGTCACAGACCGGGAGTATTGGGCGCAGAAAAAGGGACAGGCCGCACTGGACAAGCAGAACGCCCCCATGATTGCAGGCGGTATCACGCCCCGGCAGACCAAGTTTGAAACGAACAAGGAGAAGCTGCGGCAGACCATACGCGCCGCGCTGTCTACAGCGGCCTCATTCGAGGACTTTTCCTCTCTGCTGCTGCGGGAGGGCGTGGCCGTCAAGGAGAGCCGGGGGCGGCTTTCCTACCTTACGCCGGACAGGACAAAGCCCATTACCGCCCGGAAGCTGGGTGACGACTTTGACCGCGCCGCTGTCCTTGCCGTTTTGGAGCAGAACGCCGCCAGAGCCACAGAAAAGGCCGCGGCCATACTCGAATACCCCCGGCGTGGGAAAACCGGCATACAGCCCACAAAAGCCCCTCAAACCGCCCCGAAACAGGACGGTGTGCAGCGGCTTGTGGACATTGAGCAGAAGAAAGCCGAGGGCAAAGGCCGGGGCTATGAACGCTGGGCGACCATGCACAACCTCAAACAAATGGCCGCGACGCTGAATGTGTATCAGGAATACGGCTTCACTTCCCCGGAGCAGTTGGAAGCCGCCGTTGATACCGCCTATCAGGAAATGCGCCAGACCAGCGGCAAGCTGAAAGCACTGGAAACGAAGCTGCAAGGGAAAAAGGAGTTGCAGCGGCAGGTACTTGCCTACGCCAAGACCAAGCCCGCCCGCGACGGGCTGAAAGCGCAGAAATCCGAGAAAGCCCGCGCCGCATACCGGCAGGCACATGAGAGCGATTTTATCATAGCCGACGCAGCCGCCCGGTATTTCCGGGAGCATGGCATTACCAAGCTGCCCGCCCGGAAAGCGTTGCAGGACGAGATCGAGCAGCTTGTTTCCAAGAAATCCAGCCTGTATAACACCTACCACGAACAGAAGCAGCGGTACACGGAGTTGCAGACCGTCAAGCGGAACATCGACCAGATTTTGCGCCGGAGCGAGCCGCACCGCAGAAAGGAGCAGAGCCATGAGCGATAAGCTGCCCCGCATGGACTACCGCCAGCACCGGCGGGCGCGGCGGCTGGTGCATGAGTGCTGTAACTACGACGGGGGGAACTGCCTGCTGTTAGATGACGGGGAGCCTTGCGTGTGTGTCCAGAGCATTTCCCTTTCTCTCATGTGCCGGTGGTTCCGTGTGGCTGTCCTGCCCCTTGACGGGGAACTGGCCGCCGCCCTCTTGTATCGGGGGAGCCGGAAACGATGTGCCGTCTGCGGCGCGGCCTTTGTCCCCAAGTCAAACCGGGGAAAATACTGCCCGGACTGCGCCGGACGCATGAAGAAAATCAAAGCCGCCGAGCGAAAGCGGAAACAAAGGCATAAATGTCACGCTTTAGAGCCTTTCAAACCCGCATAAATCAAGGCTTTTTTCGTGGGTGTCAAAGGGTGCGCGATACATTTATCCTTTTCCACCGGAAACGCCGTCCTAATGCGTGACAAACTGCCAAAATCAACCCGAACACAGGGAGGTGATACTATCGCTGATTATATCATGGCAGACACGCCGCTGCCTCTCTTTCTGCCTTATCCCCGTTTCCTGCTGAAAATGGAGATTTCCCAGACCGCCAAGCTGCTGTATTCGCTTCTGTTAGACCGCTCAACCCTCTCACAGAAAAACAAGTGGCAGGACGACAAGGGCAGGATTTATATTATCTATCCCATCGCGGAGATAGCCGAAATACTGGATAAAGGCAGCACCACCATAAAGGGGGCGCTTAACGAACTGGACATGGCGGGGCTTTTGGAACGGGAACGGGGCGGCTTCTCCGCACCGAACCGGCTATATGTGAAAGTGCCACGTGTGCCACAGGTACAGTTTTCCGACCAACTGATGGCCGGAAAACCGACCCTCACAGAGCCGGAAAACCGACCTACTGATGGTCAGAAAACCGACCTTATGATGGTCGGAAAACCGTCCCCTAACCAAACTACTATAAACAACCTTACAGAGAACCAAACAATGGGAGCGAGTGGGGAGCCGCCCGCAGCTTTTGGCAGATACCAGAATATTTTCCTGTCAGAAACAGAATACGCAGAACTGAAAGAGGACTACCCCGACAGGCTGGAACGGTTCATTGAGGAATTGAGCCAGTATATCGCCGCCACCGGGAAAGATTACCGCAACTATGCCGCCGCTGTCCGTATGTGGGCAGACCGGGACAGAAAGGGAGCCGCAAAACAGGGCGTCCCCGATTACTCATTCAAGGAGGGAGAGAGCCTATGAACACCACATTTTCAGAAATGATTGACAGATTGACCGCCACCACCCCGGAGCCGGAGGACTACACCGGCGAGGACGGTTTACTGTACTGCGGCAAGTGCCATAAGCCGAAAGAAGCCTATTTTGCGCCGGACAAGGCCGCTGTCTTTGGCCGTGACCGCCACCCGGCAGAGTGCGACTGCCAGAGAGCCGCCCGTGAGGAACGGGAAGCCGCCGAGAAACGACAAAAGCACCTTGACACCGTAGAGGACTTGAAACGCCGGGGCTTTACCGACCCCGCCATGCGGGACTGGACTTTTGAGAACGACAACGGCCAGAACCCGCAGGCAATCCGGGCGCGTAACTATGTGAAGAACTGGGAACGGGCATACGCCGGGAATGTGGGCTGCCTGTTCTGGGGGAGCGTCGGCACCGGCAAGAGTTACCTTGCGGGCTGTATCGCAAACGCCCTCATGGAGAAAGAAATCCCCGTCTATATGACGAATTTTGCCCTTATCCTCAATGACCTTGCCGCCAGCTTTGAGGGCAGGAATGAATATATTTCCCGCCTTTGCCGCTATCCGCTGCTTATCCTTGACGACTTCGGCATGGAGCGCGGGACAGAATACGGGCTGGAACAGGTTTTCAATGTGATTGACAGCCGTTACCGCAGCCGCAAGCCGCTGATCGTCACGACCAACCTCACGCTTTCAGAGTTGCAGCACCCAAAAGACACCGCCCATTCCCGGATTTATGACCGGGTGCTGGAAATGTGTCCCCCGGTGTGCTGTACCGGCGGCAATTTCCGCAAAAAGGCCGCGCAGGACAAGCTGGGGCTTTTGAAAGAACTGATGAACGAGTGAAAGGAGTATTGCCTATGGCAGATAACAAGCAGCACGACACCCGCACCGCCCGCCGCCCCGACTGCGTGACGGAAATCCGCATGGGCAATTCCGTCCTTGTCGTGTCCGGCTATTTCAAGAAAGACACCACGACCACCGCTGCCGACAAAATGGCGCGGGTACTGGAAGCGGAAGCCGCTGCTACACAGGAGCCAACTTATCCGGCGTGAGCCGGGGCATGGAAAAAGCGGCCATGCCGGGGAGCGTGGCCGCTTTTTATATCTTTTAGAAATTAAACATAGGACAATCCTTGTAGCGTTCTGGTATTGGTAATTCATCAATCCCTATTGGACCAAGATTTTCAATAAACACCGATTGCTCTTTGGGAAATATGAATCTGTTGAGATACTCAATGAAATCCCGCTCATTGTAACATAGGCCACCGTTAATCCTATATTTTTTTGCGTGGGAACTTGTTCTAAGCCATTTATCACAAAATTCAATGCAGTATTCGGTTAGATTGTCAGCTACAATGTTCGGAACAGAATAAACCATTCTATCACCATCGGCGCTAATAATTACATTTTTCATTTCTCCACCCCGTAAATTTATTTTTAATATCATAACACGGATTTATAAATATTTACACAAGAAAATGAAAACAATAAATCGCTACACAAAAATCGGCAATTTTACAAATCATAAAGAATCAGATTTTACACTTTTGCCGCTATACAGCCCACCCTATTCCGTGGTACAATGAAACCACGGAATAGTGGGGCTGGCTGTCGGAAACGGAGGATTTTATGTTAAGACAAGCCACCCAAAACCTCATTACCGCCCTTTATCCGAGATTGTCCCATGAGGACGAATTGCAAGGTGAGAGTAATTCCATATCGAACCAAAAAAGGATACTCGAAGCCTTTGCAAAACAGAATGGCTTTACCAACCTGCGCTGGTACACCGACGACGGCTATTCCGGCGCGAACTTTCAAAGGCCCGGTTTTCAAGCCATGCTTGCAGACATTGAAGCCGGGAAAGTGGGTACAGTTATCGTCAAGGACATGAGCCGGTTAGGGCGAAACTACTTGCAGGTAGGGTTTTACACGGAAATGCTGTTCCCTCAAAAGGGCGTGCGTTTTATCGCTGTCAACGACAATGTGGACAGCGCAAACGGCGGCATGGACAACGATTTTACCCCTCTGCGAAATCTGTTCAACGAATGGCTGGTGAGAGATACGAGCAAGAAAATCAAGGCAGTTAAGAGAGCAAAAGGCATGAGCGGCAAGCCCGTTACCAGCAAGCCGGTGTACGGCTACCTCATGGACGAGGACGAGAATTATATCGTTGACGAGGAAACCGCGCCGGTAGTCAAGCAGATATACCAGCTTTGCCTTGCCGGGAACGGCCCGACCAAGATTGCCCGTATGCTGTCGGAGCAGCAAATCCCCACGCCGGGGACGCTGGAATACCGCAGGACGGGCAGCACCCGCCGCTATCACCCCGGCTATGAGTGCAAATGGGCGACAAACACCGTTGTTCATATCCTCGAAAACCGAGAGTACACCGGCTGTCTGGTAAACTTCAAGACGGAGAAGCCCTCTTACAAGACCAAGCACAGCATAGAGAACCCCGTGGAGAAGCAGGCCATTTTCCCGAACCACCATGAGCCGATTATCGACACGGAAACATGGGAGCGCGTGCAGGAGTTACGCAAGCAGCGCAAACGCCCGAACCGCTATGACGAAGTGGGGCTGTTCTCCGGTATGCTGTTCTGCGCCGACTGCGGCCATGTGATGTACCAGCAGCGGTATCAGAACAAGAACCGCAAGCAGGACTGTTACATCTGCGGCAGCTACAAGAAGCGCACCCGCGACTGTACGGCGCACTTTATCCGCACCGACCTGTTGACCGCCGGTGTCCTCTCCAATCTCCGGCAGGTGACGGAATACGCCGCCAAGCATGAGAGCCGCTTTGTGAAGCTGCTTATCCAGCAGAACGAGATCGGCGGCAAGAGAAAGACCGCCGCAGCTACGAAGCAGCTTGAACAGGCGCAGGAGCGCATTTCCGAAGTGAGCCGCATTATCAAGCGGCTGTATGAGGACAATGTGAACGGCAAAATCAGCGACGAGCGTTTCATGGAATTGTCGGCAGACTATGAGCAGGAGCAGCGGGAACTAAAAGACCGCGCCGCCGCTTTGCAGGCCGAACTGGACAAGTCGCAGGCCGCCACCGTCAACGCGGAAAAGTTTATGGGTATCGTCCGAAAGCACCTTGCCTTTGAGGAATTGACCCCCACCCTCTTGCGGGAGATGATTGAGAAAATCGTCGTGCATGAGTGCAGCTATGATGAGAACGGCACCCGCAGGCAGGACATTGAGATTTATTACAGCTTTGTCGGCAAGATTGACTTGCCCGAATAACCGCCCGACCTATCCGACACAATGGCCAAGTGTCGGATAGGAACGGCAAAATTTTTTGCACTTCTATTGCTTCTTTATCACACATAAGCAAAAAGCCAGGGTATGAAACAGCTCATGGCTGGCGGCGGTATCGCAGTGGTAGGGATGACACTGATTCCGCTTCTGTCGGGCTTGTTCTAATCGTCCATGGACTGGTTATTTGGCTGGATAACAGACTGGATAAAACAGGGCTTAATCGACGCCATCACAGGACAATTTACGGGAATCTTTGAATCGGTCAACAACCAAGTAACCGATGTGGCCGCGCAGGTAGGCCAGACACCCCAGGGCTGGAACAGCGGTGTTTTCAATATGATCCAGACGCTATCGGAAACGGTGGTGCTGCCCATTGCTGGCATAATCCTTACCTTTGTGCTGGTATATGAGTTGATCCAGATGATTCTTGAGAAAAACAACATGCACGAATTTGACACCTTCAACATTTTTAAGTGGGTGTTCAAGACCTTCGTTGCCACCTATCTGCTCACCAACTGCTTTACGATTGTGATGGCCGTATTCGATGTGGCGCAGACGGTTGTGGCGAACAGTTCGGGGATCATCAACGGAAATCTGGATGTGGCCGCGTCCATGGCCAATCTGGAAACACAGCTTCAAGCTATGGGGATCTGGGAACTGATCGGCCTTTGGCTGGAAACTAACATCATCAACCTGTGCATGTGGATTTTGTCTATCGTGATTTTCGTGATTGTTTACGGCAGAATGATAGAGATTTATTTGACCGTGAGCATTGCGCCGATTCCTTTTTCCACACTTGCCAACCGCGAATGGGGAGCGATGGGGACGAATTACCTGCGCTCCCTGTTTGCCCTTGGCTTCCAGGGATTCCTAATTTTAATCTGCGTTGCGATCTATGCGGTGCTGGTACAATCCATCCCATCTTCCAGCAGCGTGCATGGTGCAATCTGGGGTACAGCAGGCTATACGGTGCTGCTGGCCTTTGCCCTGTTTAAGACAGGCTCGTTATCCAAATCAATATTCAATGCACATTGATTGTGCTTATATCATTCAAATTTAAGGAGGATTTTCCATGAGCAATACAAATACTACTGCTTCCAAAGCCGCACAGGAGAAAAACGATGCCATGCCTTTGAAGCTGGATGTCCGGGTGCGCCCGATTACCCCCAAAGAAAACCTGGTAGGCTTTGCGGCCATTACCATCAACGATTGCTTTGTGGTGGAAGGCTTGAAGGTCTGCGCCAGTGAGAAAGGGCTGTATGTCAACATGCCTTCCCAGCAGGACGGAAACGGGAACTGGAGGGACATCTGCAAGCCGATTACGGCAGATTTCCGAAAGCAGCTTAATGAGGCTGTTGCGGAGGGGTATGGCGCTGCCATTGAAAAAATGCAGGCCACTTTGGAAGCTGCCAGGGGGATGAATGACCGTCCTTCCCTCTCCGGGGCTTTGAAAGAGAACGCCGGTAAGGTGAAAAGCCAGCCGGTGAAGGCAGCCGCCTCTAAAGACGGCCCCTCCCGCTGATGCCGGAGGATAAAAAATACGGGATCATCTATGCGGACCCGCCGTGGCGGTACGATATGAAGCGGGGCCATGGAGTTGCGGAAAACCATTATCCCACGATGAGCATTGAGGAAATCTGTGCGCTTCCGGTTGCGGACCTTGCGGCCAAGGACAGCGCACTTTTTCTTTGGGGTACGTTTCCCCAGCTTAAAGAAGCGTTCCGCGTCATTGACGCCTGGGGATTCCAGTATAAAACGCTGGCCTTCCTGTGGCTGAAACAAAACCGCAAAGCTGATACCTGGTTTTACGGTATGGGGTTCTGGACGCGCTCTAACGCGGAGGTGTGCCTTCTGGCTACCCGCGGCCATCCCAAACGGCAGAGCGCCGGAATCCATCAATTTGTCATTTCCCATATCGAGCAGCACAGCAAAAAGCCGGATATTGTGCGGGATAAGATCGTCAAGCTGATGGGCGACCAGCCCAGGGTAGAGCTTTTTGCCCGCCAGAAAACGCCGGGTTGGGATGTCTGGGGCAACGAAGTCGATTGCACGATCACCCTCCCGGCGGGAAAGGAGGAAATTTGAGCTTGGAACAGGATGCGAAAAAACTGTTGATGGATAGGCTGGACGATTGCCTGTCAATACACGCGGATATGCTGGACAGCACGAATATCGGCAGTATCTATGAATTGCAGGATTTGGCGGCTCTGCACTATTATCTGAAAGTCGAGCATGAATTTACACCAGCGGAGGTAGAAGCTCTGCTGTCTTTTCAAGACCCGCTGGATGTGGCTCACTGGTGCTGGGAGGAAAACACGCACGAACATAGTTTTCCAATTTGCGAATTGCTGGATAAAATTGACGCTTTCCAGAGGTTTGAGCAGATCAACGAGGAAACGTCCCCGGACCGGATGCTTGGCCTGATAAAACGCCTGGGGCAAAATTGGGTGAGCCTTCGGGATGATTGGCTCTCCATGGATAAAGAGATATTGATTGCAAAGGCCCCGGAGATTGCGGCTGCGCAGGATGTCTACGCCTATGTAACGCGGGGTATGACATTTGAAAAAAATGAGGTGGAAGCACTGCTTTCGCTGGAAAATCCCTTGAAATATCTTGCCGACAGATGGCCGAAGCCGGTATCTGACCTGATTGATATGGATGATCTTCTGGAGGAATATATCGGAGATATTCAGAGCAGCCCGGAATATCTTGCCCAGAAGGGAGCGACAACGGCGCGGGAGTCGGTACATGACCGGCTGCAGAAAGCCGCCCAACAGGTAAGTACACAAGGTTCCCATGCTAAAGAAAATCGAGATCCCCAGGTTCGGTAACGGGGACTGCTTTTTTGATGATCTGACAGAATTGCATTGTGGTTCCCTGTACGACCTGCGTCATACAGGGAATTTATGATACGGATAAGAAAGAAGGTGATTTTTTGCCCTATGTACCGGTTCCAAAAGATTTGACGAAGGTTAAGACCAAAGTTGCCTTTAATCTGACCAAAAGGCAGCTTATTTTTTTCAGCATTGCCGGGGCGGTTGGCCTGCCGGTGTATTTTTTCACCCGCACGGTGATCGGAAATACCGCTTCGGTGCTTTTGATGATCGGGCTGATGATGCCCTTTTTCTTTATGGCAATGTATGAGCGCGACGGCCAGCCAGCGGAGAAGATTCTGAAAAATATGATCCGGCACCGGCTGTGGCCGGAGACGCGCCCATACAAGACCCGGAACTTTTATAAAATCATGTCGAAGAAGGAGGAAATAAGTATTGCCAAAAACCAAACAGCAGGAAGCGCAGGAAAAACGCCTGCAGGCAAACATCCAGCAGGCGCGAAAAAACCGGTCCGCAGTAAAAAAGGCCGGTAAGAAATCTGGGCCTCATGCGAAGCCGCCTGGCAAGGGCGGCTTTTTCAGTGGAGTAAAACGGGACGCGCCGCAGACGGCCCAGCAGACGATCCCCTACCGGGAGATCTACAAGGATGGTATCTGCCGCGTCAATGATAAGCTATATACCAAGACCATTCAGTTTTTCGATATTAACTACCAGCTTGCCCAGGCAGACGATAAGGCGCAGATTTTCGAGAATTACTGTGATTTCCTCAATTACTTTGATTCCACCATCAGCGTCCAGCTCACCTTTATCAACCAGCGGGCCAATATGCAGGACTTTTCCAAGAGCATTGCTATCCCGCCCCAGGGGGACGAGTACGATGACATCCGGCGTGAGTATGCGGAAATGCTCAAAAACCAGCTTGAAAAAGGAAATAACGGCCTTGCCAAACGGAAATATATCACCTTTGGCATTGAGGCGGACGACCTGCGTACCGCGAAAATGCGACTGGAGCGTGTGGAAGCGGATGTATTGAACAACTTTAAGACCCTGGGCGTCCAGGCGGCTTCTTTGAACGGGCTGGAACGGCTGGAGCTTCTGCACAGCCAGCTCCACCCCAGCGGGCAGGAGAAATTGAAGTTTGCCTGGAGCGACCTTGCCAAAACCGGCCTTTCCACAAAGGATTTTATCGCGCCCACCAGCTTTACCTTCTCAAAGGACGGTAAGACTTTCCGCATTGGGGAGTATTCCGGCGCTGTCTCCTTTCTGCAGATTTTGGCGCCGGAGCTGACGGACCGGATGCTGGCAGAGTTTTTGGACCTGGACGATGCGGTGACGATCAACCTGCATATCCAGTCTATCGACCAGGCCCAGGCGATCCGCAATATCAAGCGGAAAATGAGCGATTTGCAGAAAATGAAGATCGAGGAACAGAAAAAGGCGGTGCGGGCCGGATATGATATGGACATCATTCCCACGGACCTTGCCACCTATGGGGAGGAAGCCCAAAACCTGCTTCAAGATCTGCAATCCCGGAATGAGCGTATGTTTTTGGTAACGGTGCTGGTACAGAACATTGCCCCGAAAAGGCAAAAGCTGTTCAGCGACATTATGGCTGCTTCCGGCATTGCCCAAAAGTATAACTGCGCGCTGAAACGCCTGGACTATCAGCAGGAACAGGGCCTTATGTCCTCCCTGGCGCTGGGCCAGAACCAGATCGAGATCCAGCGGGGACTCACCACCAGCAGCACCGCTATTTTCGTACCCTTTACCACCTGCGAATTGTTCCAGGATGGGCAGGCATTGTATTACGGCCTCAACGCCATTTCCTCAAACCTGATTATGGCGAACCGTAAGCTGCTGAAAAACCCCAACGGATTGTTTCTTGGCACGCCCGGCTGCTTTGCCGGTGATACCCGGATTCTCCTGGCAGACGGCAGCGCCGCCTCCTTTGAGGAACTGCTGGCCCGCGGTGTGGAGGAAATCGAGGTCAAGACCTTTGATGATGAAACCGGCCAGATTATCACTGCCATGGCGCGGGATATTCGCATTGAGAAATATGCGGATGTCTTAAAGCAGATCACTTTGGAGGACGGCACCACTTTCCGCTGTACGGAAAGCCATCTCATTATGGATGACGCCGGGGAGTATATGCAGGCGGTGGATGTGAAGGAAGGCCAGAAATTGAGCGGCGGCCATACCGCGGTGCGGGTATCAGTGCTGAAACTGCCGAAGAAAGTGCCGGTGTATGACCTTACCGTCCCCCGCTATATGAATTTCCTGCTGGAAAACGGGCTGGTCGTCCACAACAGCGGAAAATCTTTCAGCGCGAAGCGCGAGATCGTCAACGTGTTCCTGCTGACGGATGATTCTATTATCATCGCAGACCCGGAAAATGAATATGGCCCGCTGGTAAAACGCTTTGGGAAACAGGGGCAGGTCATTGACCTTTCGCCCACTTCCTCCAACTATATCAATCCGCTGGACATCAACCTGGATTACAGCGATGACGAGAACCCCATTACATTAAAGAGCGATTTTGTCCTCTCTTTGTGTGATCTGATTATCGGCGGCAAGGATGGACTTACCCCTATCGAGAAAACCATCATTGACCGCTGCACCCGCCTGGTCTACCGGGATTACCTGCAGGACCCCCGCCCGGAGAATATGCCGATTTTGGGGGACCTGTATGAGCTGCTTCGCAAGCAGAGCGAGCCGGAGGCCCAGAATATCGCCACTGCCCTTGAAATCTATGTCAACGGCAGCTTAAATGTGTTTAATCATAGGAGCAACATCGACATGGACAGCCACCGCGTCCTGTGCTTCCAGCTTAAATCCCTGGGCAAAGCCTTAAAAGAGATCGGGCTGCTTATCATGCAGGACGCCGTGTGGAACCGCGTTACTGCCAACCGGGAGAAGCATAAAACGACCTGGTTCTATATTGATGAATTTCATCTCCTGCTCAAAGGCCAGACCGGTGCTTTTTCCGTTGAGATCTGGAAGCGGTTCAGAAAATGGGGCGGGATTCCGAGCGGCCTGACGCAAAATGTGAAGGACCTGCTGGCTTCCCGTGAAATCGAGAATATCTTTGAAAACTCGGATTTCATCTACATGTTGAACCAGGCCCAGGGAGACAGGCAAATTCTGGCGAAACAGCTTGGGATCAGCCCGACGCAGCTTTCCTATGTGACCCACAGCGGCCCCGGCGAGGGCCTTTTGTTTTTCGGAAATGTGATTATCCCCTTTGTCGATCACTTCCCGAAGGACACCAGCCTGTATCAGATCATGACAACCCGCCCGGAGGAAGTCGCGGAGGCTGGAACGTGATAATCTTCTTCACCGCCTGGCGTATGGGAGGTGATGCAGTTGCCAAGGGATGAAGAATTTAGAGCAAAGGAAAAGAAATTTCACAAGATGACCCGTGACGGGCTGGTGGAACGGGGCGCGGCTTCCGGCGAGGAAACCCGTATCAGTGGCCGGGAACAGGATTTTGATTTGCGGCAGGCAAGGGATTCTCCTGACTCTTTGGAGGACCTTTCGGCCAAAGCCCGCCACACCCGGCAGCAAAGGCCGAAAGACGGTGACGCCTCGCAGGTGGAGCCAGTGGAGGATGCGGATGCTTCCCCTCTGGAAGATTCGCAGCCGGAAACCCATGAGGACGCCCCACGGGAGGAACCGCGGGAGAAGTCCGGCAACCGGCGTACCCGCTACCAGCAGAAGTTTTCCGAGTCCAGCAGCGCCAGTGAAGCGGCTACCGAGCAGCCCCGCACCTCAAAACTGCAATTTGCCGAGGATGAGCTGCCGCCGGATGCCCCCGGCAAAAAGCTGGTGAAGGCCCAGCAGAAGGCGGAACGGACTGCCCGGAAGCTGGAACAGGCCGAAGGCAGCCTTCCGGCCAGACGGAAGCTGCGGCTGGAGGTGGAGCCGGACGCTGCCACCGGCAACGCCAAACGGCGCTTAAAATTTGAAAAAGAGGTGATCTCCCAACAGGAACACATAAAAGGCGCCAAACCTCTGCGCCCGGTGAAAAAAGGCGCAAACGCGGCTATCGGATATGCCCATAAGAAGATCTATGAGAATGAGCATGAAAATGTGGGCATTGAGGCGGCCCACCGCACAGAGCTGGTGGCCGAGGGCGGGCTTCGCGCCCTGAACCACCGCCGGAAAACCGCGCCTTACCGCAAGGTGTCCCGGCTGCAGAAAAAGACGGTGAAAACCCTAGCAAGGGCGGCTTACCAGCAGGCCCTCCACGATAACCCGCAGTTACGGAGCAATGTGTTTTCCCGCACGTGGCAGAAATACCGCTTAAAAAGGGAGTATGCCAAAGCTGCCCGGACCGCCCGGCGCACCGGGCAGGCCGCCGGGAAAACTGCCGCTGTCACGAAAAAAGCCGGTGGCGCTGTTGGCCGTTTTGCCAGCCGCCACCCGGCCCTCTGCCTGATGGCGGCGCTGTTGTTCCTGATCGTCGTCCTGATTTTTTCCCTCTTTTCCTCCTGTTCCAGCATAGGGACAGGCGGGGCCGGCGCGATTGCGGCGTCCAGCTATACCGCGGAAGATCAGGACATCAACAATGCCGAGCTGGTTTATACGGAGTGGGAAACCGATCTGCAGATGCAGATTGACAATGCCGAAGCGGACCACCCCGGCTACGATGAATACCGCTACCATGTGGGCAATATCGGGCACAACCCCTTTGAGCTGATGGGATTCCTCACCGCATCCTATCAAGCCTTCCAGTATGAAGATATTGAGGCGGTGCTGCAGGAGCTTTTTGCCGAGCAGTATTCCCTCGAATTTGTGGAGGAAGTGGAGACCCGCACCCGCACGGAAACCCGAACAGACCCCAGTACCGGTGAGACCTATGAGGTGGAAGTGACTTATGAATGGCGGATTCTCAATGTCAACCTGACGGCCAAGTCCTTTACCGATGTGATCGCCGCCCGCATGAACGCGGAACAGGCCCAGCTTTTCAATGTCCTGATGATGACGAAGGGCAACCGCCAGTATGTCTCCAACGTGTTTGGCGATACCAACTGGCTTCCGTATGTCACAAGCTACTATGGCTACCGCGTCCACCCCATCAGCGGAGAAAAGAACTATCATAAGGCGGTGGATATTGGGATGCCCCAGGGCACAGAGATTTTGGCCGGGCATGACGGCGTGGTAACGCAGGCCGGGGAAGCAGGCAGCTACGGGCTGATCGTGGTGCTGGAGGGTACCATGGAGGACGGCAAGACCCTAACCACAAAATACGCCCACTGCTCCGAGCTGCTGGTATCTGCCGGGCAGGAAGTCAAACAGGGGGATGTCATTGCCAAAGTGGGCAGCACCGGTGATTCCACCGGCCCGCACCTTCACCTGGAGGTGTTGGTGGATGGGCAGTACCTTAATCCCCTGTATTTTGCCGATACCGGCGACCATACCGGGACAAACCTGATCCCCGGCAGCGCAGGCGGACCGGAGATCCCCGCATATCCCGGCGCTCCTATGGGCGATGGCGATTACGCGGCGCTGATTACGGAGGCGCAGAAACATCTCGGAAAGCCTTATGTGTTCGGCGCTTCGGGACCAAACAGCTTTGATTGCAGCGGCTTTGTTTCCTATGTCCTCAATCAGAGCGGTGTTGCCAGTGTGGGACGCTCCACAGCCCAGGGGCTTTTTAACATGAGTACCCCTGTTTCCAGAGAAAACGCCCAGCCGGGAGATCTGATCTTCTTCACCGGCACCTACTCGGCGGGCACGCCTGTGACCCATGTAGGTATCTATATCGGCAACGGGCAGATGATCCATGCCGGGGACCCGGTACAGTATGCCAATATCAATACGTCCTACTGGACCGAACATTTTTACGCATTTGGGCGTATCTCAACCAATTAAAGATCGGAGGTAATAAATTGAATCCCAAAATTGACAAACTCGCAAGGGATATAGAAAAAACGGAAAAGAAAATCGCAGACCTGCAAAAAAAGCTGGAGCTTTTCAAAGAGGAAAAGACCCGGCTGGAGAACGAGGATTACGGCGATATTGGCCGTGATTTCCACCTCACCCCGAAGGAGCTGGCAGAATTTTTGAAAGCGCACAGGGCGGGCACCCTCACGATCCCGGAGGCTGCCCCGCCTGCGGGAGAACAGGAGGCCGGCCATGAAGAATAAAGTGAGGAATGTTTTAGCGGCGCTTGTGCTTTGCATGAGCGCCATTGCTTTGCCCGTCACCGCTTACGCTTCCACGGGCAGCGATACCACGCCGCCCACTCTTTCCGCTACATTAAATAACGACAAACTGGCGGTGGAGGCCAGCGATGATATGTCCGGCGTGGAGGCGGTGTATGTGGATGATACCCGTATCAACAGCCTTGTCAACGGCAAGGGGACCGTGGCCTTGAAGGATTACGCCGGGGACGGCAAGGAAGTGACGGTTTACGCGGTGGACTATTCCGGCAACCGCTCCAAAGAGGTAAAGCTGGATAACCCTTATTATGAGGAACCGGCGCAGACCCAGGCGGCTTCCTCTGCCGCGCCCCAATCTTCCGGTGGGGAAACACAGGCCGCGCCTTCCCAAACGCCCGCGCCTTCTCCTTCATCAAACAATGCTTCCGGCAATTCGGAAAGCAGCCAGGCCGCCCAGACCCCTTCGACCTCCCAGGCAGAAACAGAGTCTTCTTCTGAAAGTTCTGCTACGGAGGAAGAAACGGAATCGGCTGTGCCGGAAGGGGCATTTACCCCGGAAGGCACCGGCACGGTCCTGGATTCAGCCACCGAGCAGGAAGATGATAAGCAGTTTTATACCATCACCACCGCGGACGGAAATGTGTTTTACCTTATCATTGACGGGAAGCGGGATTCGGAAAACGTCTACTTCCTGAATGGCGTTACGGAGGAAGATCTGCTGTCCCTGGCCCAGCAGGATAATGGCAGCGAAAGCGCCATTGAGGTTGTCACCTGTAACTGTACGGAAAAATGCGAGGCGGGCGCGGTGAATACCGATTGCCCGGTCTGCAAAAATGACCTGAACGGCTGCCTGGGGAAAGTAACGGAAGAACTGGCGCCGGAGGAAACCGAGCAGCCGGAAGCCGAGACGGAGAAATCCGGCGGCAATACCGGCATGATTATCTTCCTGGTGATCGCTCTTGTGGCCGCTGGCGGGCTGGGTTACTACTTCAAGATCGTGCGCCCGAAACAGCAGGCGGCTATGGACGAGGACGAGTTCGAGGATGACGGTTACGGGGAAGATGATGAGCAGGATTTGGCGTACAGCGATGATCTTTCTTATGACGAGGACGAAGAACCCACAAAGGACGGCAGATAACGCCGTCCTTTCCGTTTCCCAAACAAATTTTATGAAAGTGAGGATTACAGCTTGAATACAAAATCTATGCGCGGCCATGGCCTTTCCCGGCTTTTGGCCGGTTTTCTTTGTCTGCTGCTTTTGGTAGGGATCTTGCCTGTCAGCGCGTTTGCGGCTTCGGAAGGCCAGCAGGCCAGCTCCGCTTATGGCGATACGGTCATCAGCTCTGACGGCCAGCCCTATTATTCCCCTTCGGGCTATTACACGATGACCTACCATGACGACGGTTCTACTTCTTATGTGTATCATGGCGGGAATGTGGCCTACCGTCATTTCGTGCTGAACACGGATGGCGGCGGATTCCGCTGGGTGTACTGCATTGAGAGCGGCATCCGGTTCGGTGATTCAGACGATGGCTATTATTCCGAACAGACGGACAACAGCCAGTATTTCAACCAGTTGCCGGAGGCTTCCCGCCGCGGGATCATGCTGGCCTCCCTGTATGGCTGGCAGCCTGGGGCTTCCCTCCCCATGGCTGGTATCAACGCTGATGACTGGTACATGGCAGCGCAGTGTATCATTTGGGAATACCAGCAGCAGCTCCGCAGCGACGCTGCCAGCCGCCACGACAATGGAAGTGTTGCAGAAAATACTTTCTTCCGCATTGTGCAGGGACGGCCAGCCGAACAGGTTTATTATTGGATTCTGGAGCAGATCGCTTCCCATTCCATCATTCCTTCTTTTGCCGGGGCAACTGCGGAAAGTGCCCCGGTGCATGAACTGAAATGGAATTCCAATGCCAAGGTTTATACCCTGACGCTGACCGATGCCAACAACTTAAATATCGACCTGGAGGCTCTTACTGCAAGCGGGATCTCCGTGACCCGCAGCGGAAACAGCTACACCTTTACCAGCAAGGAAATGCTGGAATCCCCGGTGGCGCTCCAATTCCGCAAAAATGTGCCTATCGGTGAGGCCATGCTGATCTGGGGACGCGAGGGCTGGCAGACCATGATGACGGGCGCCAAAGACCCCGTTTCCTTCTATATGCAGATCAAGACAGAAACCTATGGCAAGGCAAAGATCGTAAAGACCAGTGAGGATGGCATTGTTGAGGGGATTCCTTTTAGCATCAGCGGCAACGGCGTGGAGGAATCGGTTGTCACCGGCGCGGACGGCATGGTGTCCCTGGATCTTCTGCCGGGCACCTATCTTGTGACCGAGCAGCCCATTGACCGCTATGTAACGCCTGCTTCGCAGTATATCACCATCGAGAGCGGCCAGACCGCCAGCGTTCAGTTTTCCAACATTTTGAAGAAGTTCCGTGTGGAAGGCCACAAGGTGGACGCGGAAACCGGCGAGGCCCAGGGTGACGCTTCCCTTGCGGGGGCCGTCTATGGCCTGTATAAAGGCGGGGAACTGGTAGATACCTTCCCCACCGGGCCGGACGGCAGCTTTGTCACCGGCTACTATCCTTGCGGGGATGAATGGACCTTGCAGGAGATTTCCCCAAGCCCCGGCTACCTGCTGGATGAAACGGTGCATGAGGTGGGCGCTTCTCCTTCCCTTTATGAAATCGAGCTGAATACCACGGAAAATACGCTGCCGGAAACGGTGATCCGCGGCAATATCCAGCTTGTGAAACACACCGATGACCCGGACCCGGA
Organism: Pseudoflavonifractor sp. An44; assembly: GCF_002161675.1. GTDB lineage: Bacteria > Bacillota > Clostridia > Oscillospirales > Oscillospiraceae > Enterenecus > Enterenecus faecium. The sequence goes on along the minus strand of NZ_NFIH01000014.1, from coordinate 19,591 downwards.
TGTATCGGACGAGGAACACAGTGACGACGCCAATGCCGGTATGGTGGAAAAGCCGGAGGAAGGCGCTGTTTTTGAAGTTTATCTGACGAGCGCGGGCAGCTATGAAAATGCCACAGAAAGCGAGCGGGACATTCTGACAACAGATGCGGACGGCTTTGCCGCCTCCAAGGATATGCCCTATGGCCGCTATACCGTCCACCAGACCGCAGGTGAGGACGATAAAGCCTTTGTACCGGATTTCACGGTATTTATCAGCGAGAACGGAAAGACCTACTCCTATATCCTGAACAATGACGCCATCACTGCCAGGGTGCGTGTGGAAAAACGGGACGCGGAAACCGGTGAGATCATTCCTATGGCCGGTACGGGATTCCGTATTAAGGACCTTACCACCGGTGAATTTATCAGCCAGGAAATCTACTATCCCAACCCTGAAACCATTGACGTATTTTACACTTCGGATGAAGGCAGGCTGATGCTGCCGGAGCCGCTGCCCGCCCATGCGTTTGAGCTTTATGAGGTGACAGCCCCGGAAGGGTACGTCCTTTCTGACGAGCCGGTGCCTTTCACAGTAGATGGTTCCGAGGCGGTTGTTACCGTCGTACAGTACAATCAGCCGCAGAAAGCCCAGCTCACCATCAGCAAATCCGGCGAGGTTTTTGCCAGCGTGCAGGAAAATGATGGCTTCTATCAGCCGGTTTATGAAGTGGTTGGACAGCCTGGAGCTGTGTATGACCTGATTGCCGATGAAGATATTTATACCGGTGACGGCACGCTGCGGGTGGCAAAAGATACGGTAGTCGCTACCCTTACCACTGGGGAGGATGGAACGGCGGTCAGCGAACCGCAATACCTGGGCCGCTACCGTCTGGAGGAACGACAGGCGCCGGAGGGCATGGTGCTGGACCCCACACCGATCTATACCGAGCTTACCTATGCCGGTCAGGAGGTAGAGATCACCCAGGCGGCCATCGGGCTTTATGATGAACGCCAGAAGGTAGAGATCGACCTTCTGAAATCCCTGGAAACAGACGAAACCTTTGGCATTGGGCTTGGTGAGGAATACAAGGATATTTCCTTTGGCCTGTACGCTTCTGAGGACCTGACTGCCCTGGATGGCAGCGTGATTCCCGCGGGAGGGCTTCTGGAAGTCGTGGCGGTTGCGCCGGTGGAGGACGCGCCCGGCCAGTATTCGGCTGCCTTTGCCTCCGACCTGCCTTTTGGCAGCTTCTATGTCCAGGAACGCACCACCAATGAGGCATTTGTGCTTTCCGATCAGCAGTACCCGGTAGTCTTTGCGTATGCCGGGCAGGAAATCGGCCTGGTTACGATTGCGGTCAATGACGGCGAGGCCATTTCCAACGAGATGATCCGCGGGCGTATTGACGGTGTGAAATACGGCGAGGACCCCGAAGGCGGTGAGGACCTTACCCTGGAGGGCGCGCTGATCGGACTGTTCGCTCCCGGCACGGAGGAATTTACAGAAGAAAATGCCCTCCTTGTGACAACTTCCGGGGAAAACGGCGCCTTCTCCTTTGAGGATGTGCCTTTCGGCCATTGGATCATCAAGGAGATTTCCAGCCCTTCGGCCCTGTACTCCATCAGCCCGGAACAGCACCATGTCTATATCGGCACCGATGGGCAGACCATTGAAATCGAGATCGACAATACCCTGATCCACGGTACGGTGCAGGTCATCAAGACCGAGGCTGTGGACGAATTGAAGTCTATCCAGGAGGACGGGGAAAACACTTCTGAAAGTGAGGCTGGCGAGACAGAAGAAAGCGCCGATGATGATACCGGCGAGGACACTTTGGACAATCCATTCCTCCACCGGCTGCCCGGCGCTGTCTTTGAGCTTTATGAGGACACCAACGGCGATAAGGCGTTTGATGAAGGCGACGCCCTGATCGGGGAGCTGACGGAAACCGATGAAGGGTTCCATGAAATGAGCGGCCTCTTGGCAAAGGGCTATTTTGTCAAAGAGAAAACTGCCCCGGAAGGCCACAAGCTGGACCCCAATGCCTACTATTTTGAAATCACCACGGACGGGCAGGTTGTCGTTGTGGAAAATGGTGAGGCTGGCCGCGGCTTTGTGAATGAGGCTTACCGCGGCAATCTGAAAATCACAAAAGATTCCAGCGATGGCCGCAAGGACGGCTTTGCCTTTGAGGTGAAAAGTGAGGATGGCACCTATTGCGAGACTTTCACAAGCCCGGAGGATGGTATTATCCTGATCGAAGGGCTGCGCGTGGGCAAATACACTGTGACCGAGGTGAAAAATAAGGCCAGCGAGGACTATATTATCCCGGATGGCGCCACGGTGGAGATCAAGGCCGATGAAACCGCCGAAGTGAGCTTCTTCAATGAAAAGCCGGAGGAAGAAACCCCGGAAACGCCTGATACGCCAGATACCCCGAATAACCCGACAACGCCTTCCAATCCTTCTAAGCCGGTCCCGCAGACAGGCGATGATTATAACCTGTATATCTGGATTGGCGTGCTGGGCGCGGCGGTGATCGGCAGCGGTGTTGCCCTTTTCCTGTGCGTTTACAAGAAAAAGGGACAGAAAGCCAGCCCCGGACGCCGCAAAGCGGCAACCGGCGTGCTTCTGATCTGCATTGCTATGGCGGTAGGCAGCGGCTTTATGCTGGCGCGGGAGATCGGCCAGTACAAGGAAAGCGCCGATACTTATGCCGGGCTTTCGGAATATGTCACCCCGGCTGAAACGGACGGGGAAAATGGGAACGCGGAGGCGCCGGAGGAAACCGGCGCTTCCTCCATTTCTCTGCCCACGGTAGACTTTGAAAGTCTGCTGGCCCAGGGGCCGGATGTCAAGGCATGGCTGGAGCTTCCCGGCACGGTCATTCAGTACCCGGTGGCCCAGGGCGAGGATAACAGCTACTACCTGAAACACTTGTATGACGGTACGGCAAACAAGGTGGGCTGCCTGTTCATCGACTATGAAAACGCGGAGGATTTTTCCGACAACAACACGATCATCTATGGGCACAACATGCGGGACGGCTCCATGTTCTCCACGCTGGTGGAATACAAAGCGCAGGCTTACTATGATGAACACCCGGAAATGTACCTGGTAACGCCGGAGGGCGGCTATGTGGTTGAGGTGTTTTCCGCATTTGTGGCAAGCCCGGAGGAATCCGGCAGCGAAACTTCTCCCTGGGCGCTGGAATGGAAAGACAGCGGCGCATATACGACCTGGCTTTCCGCGATGCAGGAGCGTTCTGTGATCGAAACGGGCGTTTCCGTCACTTCCAGCGACAAGGTGCTGACCCTTTCCACCTGTACCAATGGCGGCGCTGACCGCTTTATCGTCATGGGCAGGCTGGTAGCTGTAACTGAATAACAGATTTTAAGAAGATGGCGCGGGACGACGGTTGCTCCCGCGCCCATCTCTATATATGGAGGATTTGCAATGGTAAATAACATTGTTCCCATTCCCGGATATGTCCATCTCTACCGCTCCATGCTGCGGTTTTACGATATGCCCAGCGCGGAGCTGAAAGAAATGCTCTATCTTTTGAATACCGCCAACCTGGACAGCTACGGCTTCCACCACCCGGAGGCGCATGTGGTCGAGAGCGGCCCGGTGGCCTTCTGCGGCTGGCTGGATCAACGGTATGCCCGCCCTTACCGGACGGAGGTGCAGCTTTATAAATCCCTGCTGGCCCTGAAACGCAGCATTGACCGGGATTGTATTGTCACTTCCCAGCGGGAGGCCCTTCAAATGCTCCGGTGCGTGATCTCCAACCTGGAATACCGGTTCTATAAAGCCTACAACATGGAATTTGAGGATAAGCGCACGGTGTATTCCGAGTGCGCCTTCCGGCTGATCCCGCGGGAGGACGAACCCAGCGTGTGCCTGATGCACGATTGGATTTATCTTCCTACGGCGTAAAGTGGGGTGAGTTATGACACAAAAAGAATTTCAGGCTGTTTTCCGGGAACAGGTACGGCAGTGTGAAGGGCTTCTGATTCAGAAGGCCAAAGAATATACCGGCGACAACCCGGACCGGCTCAGCGCCTTCAAAGCGGCGGCTGCGATCCAGGACAGCACCCCGCAGCGGGCGTTGGCCGGGATGATGGCAAAGCACATCATCTCCATTTATGATATGTGCTTTACGGACCGGAAAACTTTTGAGCTGGCTGTCTGGGAGGAAAAGATCACTGACAGCCTTAACTATCTGTTTTTACTGAAAGCTGTGATAAAGGAGGAATTGGAACATCAATCAGATTGAAACTAAAATTTTGAACTGCACCGCAGTACAGGAAGCCGAAAAAAACATGGTGTTTGCGGCGAGACTCACCCAGCGGGGTCATGCGATCCACTCTATGGATGACCTTATGGCCCTTTATGAGAAAGCCTATACTGCCGATACGGTCAAACGGATCGCTTCTCTGCCGCACCCCGCCGTACAGAAGTTTTCAGTTATCACGGTGGCGGTTGTGGGAGCCAGCAGGCGTTTCCTGGCACAGATCACCCGGCACCAAAACGAGGTCAAGTTTATCAGCGCCTCTTTGCAGTACAGCAATTATGCGGGGCAGGCTGATTTTGTGGTGCCTTATGAGATCCTGACGGCAAGCCAGTGGGTGCATGACTTCTACCTGAAAAAGTGCCGGGCTGCCATGGAGCATTATGCGGATATAGGCGCCTGCGGGATTTCCAGGGACGCTGCGGGGTATCTTGCCCCGCAGAGCCTTCGCAATGTGCTGGTTATCAGCGCCACGCCTTATCAGTGGAAGCACATGATCGGTCAGCGGACTTGCCGCCGCAACACGGATGAAACACGCTTTGTCCTGCTGAAAATATGGACGGACCTATATGCGCTGGACCCGGAACTGTTCAGCCCGGAGCTTACCGGCCCCTTCTGCCAGCGGGAGGGCTGCCGGGAAAAAGATATGTCCTGCGGCTGCCCGTGCGAGAAAGGGGCGCTGCCTCTTGCCCTGCTGCGCCAGGACTATCCCGCAGCACTGGAAGGAGGCGGCCTGTGAAAATCAAAATCATTGATTTTGGGCTGCCGGCGAACCACCGTCCCTTCCGTTCCCACGCCAATGACGCCGGGGCGGATGTCTATATGCCTTTTGACTGTACCCTGGAGCCTGGCGGGATTGCAAAAATCCCGCTGGGCTTTGGCCTGGAGGTGCCGGACGGTTACGCCGCCTATGTGTTCCCCAGGAGCAGCCTGGCGGCAAAAGGGGTGGTCTGCGAGCTGCCCCCTGTGGATTCCGGCTACCGGGGCGAGATCCACGCCATTGTCAGCAATGTGGGAAATGAGGCCCAAACGCTTACGAAAGATTCCAGGATCGGGCAGCTTATCATCATGCCTGTGGTGATCGCAGATTTCGTGAATGACCTGGGCGGGAAACGCGGCGCAGGCGCTTTTGGCAGCACGGGAAAATAAGTGTATTTTTAGCCGGAATGAATAAAAATTTTTTATGCGGACAACCTAAAAAGGAGGTGCAGCTATTGCATTGATGTAACCAATCATATATAATATTGGTTACATGAAGGAGGTTGGTCGTATGAATAACGGTTATACAGAACAAATCCGTGACCGGATCATAAACGCCCCGGAGGGCAGCGTATTCGTCAACTCGGATTTTGCGGATATTGCAGATAACAATACGATTAAGCAGAGCATTAACCGGCTGATCCAGGAAGGGGTTCTGCGCCGTGTTATCCGGGGAGTATTTGATAAGCCGAAATTCAGCAAGCTCCTTGGGGAATATGTGGCGGCGGACCCGGATGCGGTTGCCAAAGCACTGGCGAGATGCTATCATTGGACCATCGCTCCCTGTGGAGATACCGCATTAAATATGCTGGGGCTGTCTACCCAGGTAACGGCAGTATGGTCCTATATCAGCGACGGGCCATATAAAACCTATGAATGGGATAAGACAAAGATTGAATTTAAGCACCGGACCAACAAGGAGGTCACGGGCCTGTCGCCTATGACGATCCTGGTGATCCAGGCGTTAAAGACCCTGGGAAAAGAACATGTGGATGAAAAAACCATACGGGTGCTTTCCCGCAGGCTGAATGAAGATGAAAAGGCGGCGCTCCTTGCAGAAGGAGCCGAAGCGACGGATTGGATTTACACTGTGATTAAAGAGATCTGCAAAGGAGAAAGAGAAAATGATTGAGATTGCCAGACTTCCGGCTGATGACCGGCGGGAGCTGTTTCATAACACCGCAGCAAAAACCGGCCTTCACGATGCCATTGTGGAAAAGGATTTTTGGGTATGCCTGACGCTGGATTACCTGTTCCACCGCTCTCCGTGGAAAAAGGCGGTCACATTTAAGGGCGGGACCAGCTTATCCAAAGGGTATCATCTTATCAGCCGGTTTTCCGAGGACATTGATCTGATTTTGGATTGGCGTGTCCTGGGGTATGGTGTCAATGAACCCTGGGAAAAACGCTCGAACACCAAGCAGGATGCCTTCAATAAAGAGGCGAACCGAAAGGCCGAGATTTTCCTGGCAGAAACCTTCTGCCCGCAGGTCCGGGAAGGACTTTCTGCTGAATTGGGCCTTCCGGCCAATCTTTACATAGACGAGGAAGATAAACAGACAGTGATCTTTGCTTATCCAAACCTGTTTACCGATGCCTCTACCTTACAGGTGATTCGATTGGAGATTGGGGCGCTGGCAGCTTGGACACCGGCAGAGCTGGTGGATATTGTACCGTATGCTGCGGAACAGTACCCGCAGTTATTCAAGCAGAAAGAGGTTCCTGTCCTGACGGTGGCGCCGGAGCGGACTTTCTGGGAAAAGGCGACGATCCTCCACCATGAGGCCAACAGGCCTGAACATCTTTCCATGCCCCAGCGGTATTCCCGCCATTATTATGACCTTTACTGTATGGCGAAATCGCCTGTGAAGGAAAAAGCGTTTGAACGGCTGGACCTGCTGCAGAAAGTGGTCGATTTCAAGATGAAGTTTTATCCGCGGGCCTGGGCGCGCTACCCGGAGGCTGTTCCGGCCACCTTAAAGCTGCTTCCTCCGTCATATCGCCTGGGTGCGCTGCAGGAGGATTACTCTGCCATGCGGAATATGCTCTATGGGGAGATTCCATCTTTTGAAACCATGATGGACGCCGTTGGAGAACTGGAGAAGGAAATCCACGCATTATAACGGAAAAGGCCGCAAACGCGGCCTTTTCTTATGGCTGTATGTTAAAACAGCAAATGGAAATACTTATGGATAAAGAAAGCAGCCTGCCTCATCGTGCCGACTGCTTCTACTTTTTGCTGTTCAGTTCTTTCATAATACCGAGGATGTAGGACATCGCTTTGGAATCCAGCTTCTTTGCCTCTGCGATAAATTCGTTTAAGGCAGTAGGATTTGGATTGCCTTCATCGAAGAATTCCTGTGGTGTCACACCCAGGTATTCGCAGATATAAAAGAAGGACTGCATAGAAGGAAGCGTTTTCTTATTCTCCACGTTGTTGATATAATTGTTGGCCTGCCCAAGCGACAGCGACATATCCCGTGCGGAAACACCCTTCTGCATCCTCAATTTTGCCAGCCTTTCCGGGACAAAATCTTCGTACACCATAGTCACCTCCCATTCTATAATAGATTGTACCTTACAGGCTGGCTCTATTCGCTAAATGAAAAGGGGTATTTGAGTTGACACGCTAAATATAACCTATTAAAATAAGAGGTATGGTAGTTTTCAACTATCATCTGAAAGGGAGGCTGCAACATGAAAGAAAAAGTATGCGGAGTAACCGGACACCGGGAAATCCCCGCTGAATATATGGAGCAGGCAGAGCAAGGTCTGCGGCGCGAAATCGAAAAAGCCATCGCGGACGGCTATACTTACTTTATTTCCGGTTTTGCTGACGGTGCAGATCAGCTATTTGCCGGGATTGTTCTGGAAAAGGCCAAAGAAAATCCGGCGCTGCGCCTGGAGGCGGCGATTCCGTACCGCAACCGCTATAAGCGGCTGATGGAGGACGAGCGGACCAGGGCCATGCTGGAGTCATGTACGAAGGTCGAGGTTGTCAGCGAGGAATGGGCTTCTAATGTCTACATGAAACGCAACCGCTATATGGTAGGCCAGGCGGATCGGGTGATCGCTGTCTATGATGGACGAGAGAAAGGCGGCACGGTGTCCACAATCCGTATGGTTCACGCCCAGCGGAAAGAAATGCGGGAGGTCCCTGTGGGGCCTTATCTTCCTGAAAACATGATAAATCTTGGATATTTCAGGAACGCTTCGGGTAGATAAGAATTTGCCAGTGTGGTAAAATAAGAAATATAAGTGGACAAATTGGAATTCTTCATCTGTGAAAGGAAGTCAGCAATATAATTGAATAAAAGGAATAGGTTAATCCAACAAATTTGTATGACAGAATTAAAGTATAAGACTCTAGATGAAAAAAAGGACCAGTGTAGGGAAATCGTTACTGATTTAAGAAAAGGATTATTGTGTTATCCAATGAAAAATTGTTTCAAATTATTTTATAAACAAATATATGAAGATTTTATTTTTCTAGGAATCAAACTTGCCTGCGAAAGTGGCGATATGTCTTTAATGTTAAATGGATTATTTCAAGGTAATAGAATTGGAATGATACAAAGCAATTGGCTTCATACCCCACAAGATCAATCTGCTGGATTAATTAATATAATTTTGGCCTTTGCAGCAAATGATTTAAAGCTTATTGATAAAAGTATGCCAGTTAGTTTAGAAATTTCAGATAATGGTTTTTATAAAAGTCAATATAATATGATCTATGCGTTGTATTGGAAAAACCAAGAAATTGGGAAAGTAGCAGAAAAACAACTTCTGGATTTCTTATCAAAGAAGCAAAGTAAATTTGACATTTCTTTTACTTTGTATCTTCTGGCATTGTACCATGAGAATCCTATAGATATTTCAAGCTATTTATTTGAATTATGTAATACCGTTACAAAATCGAATTGGGTTCAAGAAGAAATTTTTCTGGATACGATTCATAATAGGTTAGGAAGATCTGTTGCACTATTTGTTCACGGTCTCTATCATTTAGCATATTATTCATTAAACGAAAATGTTTTTTGGGAGATTCAAATTCCGGAGCATAAAACATTTATAAAAGAATATGAGAAGTTTAATATAGAAAATGGGTTTCCTGTTGGAAAGTACTTAATTCATTTTAATAAGCTAAGTCGGTATATGGAACATTTTATAGATATAGATATTATACCTGAGGTTACTACAATTATAGATCCGAGTGATGGGAAAAAATATTTAGATGTAGATTCGTTTCAGAAAAAAACCTTTATTAATTTGAAAAATAATGACTTAATTAAATATAAAGAGGAGTCTGGTGAATATGTTTTTCAATCGCTTTCATAAGAAAAAGTGAGAGATGCATAATATACATCATTTGTATTTTGGTAGGAGTACTGACGAGGTATGTAGTACAAGTTATTGTACTGAGGTATGCTTATGAAAAAGTATATTGTAGAAATCGCATATTTTTAATACAGCTTTTTATGTTTTATATTTCTCCCTTATTTGCAGGACCAACAGACAGTATGGGAATGCATTATCTTTTTAATTTGACAAATCCTAATTTGTCAACCAAAACTAAATACTATGAATTCACGCCGCAGAACCTTTCTGTGGCGTTTTGCTATATAACCACGGCGCAAAGGTGTTTTTATCCCTTTGCGCTTTTTTCATATTCAAAATCCAAAGGAGGTGCGGCACATGTGGAGCGCAGTATCACATTTTCTGTCTTTCACGCTTGGCACAATCGCAGGCGTAACTTTGATGTGTCTGCTGCAGGCCGGAAGGCAGGCAGACGAGCAGTTTTCAAAATTCTTTGATAAAAAGGGAGGTTCGGACGAATGAAACTTGTGGTAGCCGAAAAGCCCAGCGTGGCCCAATCCTTGGCCGCAGTGCTGGGTGCAAAGGAGAAAAAAGACGGGTATCTGGAGGGCGGCGGCTGGCTGGTGTCCTGGTGCGTGGGCCATCTGGTGGAGCTGGCCCAGCCGGAAGCCTATGGGGAGCAGTACGCCAAATGGCGGTATGCGGATCTGCCTATTCTTCCCGCCCATTGGAAGTATGATGTGGCAAAGGATAAGAAAAAGCAGCTTGGCGTCCTGCGTCATTTGATGGAGGATAAACGTGTGGACGCTGTGGTGTGCGCTACCGATGCTGGCCGGGAAGGTGAACTGATTTTCCGGCTGGTCTATCAGCAGGTCGGATGCAGCAAACCCATTCTCCGGCTCTGGATCAGCTCTATGGAGGACGCGGCTATCCGTGATGGATTTGAACACCTGCGGCCCGGCGCCGACTATGATTTGCTTTATCAGGCGGCACTCTGCCGGGCAGGTGCGGACTGGCTTGTGGGAATTAACGCCACCCGCCTTTTCTCTGTCCTGTATGGTGATACCTTGAATGTGGGTCGTGTAATGACGCCGACACTGGCGCTGATCGTCCAGCGGGAAGATGCGATCCACTCTTTCCAAAGCAAACCTTTCTATGTGCCGGAACTCACCTGCGGAGGGTTTACTGCTGCCGGGGAGAAGCTGGAGGACAAAGCGGCTGCGGAGGCAATACAGACAGTTTGTGACGGAAAGCCTGCCGTTGTCCGCCAAGTGGAGCGGCAAAAAAAGACCGTCCAGCCGCCCCGCCTTTACGATTTGACTACTTTGCAACGGGCGTGCAACCGCTTGTATGGCTTTACTGCCCAACAGACCCTTGATTATTTACAAAGCCTGTATGAGAAAAAGTTGGCGACCTATCCGAGAACAGACAGCCAGTATATCACAGCGGATATGCAGGCAACGGTTGGCTCTCTGGCTCTGTGGCTTTGGCAGAATATGCCTTTTGGCAAGGACAGCACCACGGCGCCGGAGCTGGAAGGAATCATTGATGACAGCAAGGTAACGGACCACCATGCCATTCTCCCCACGGTGGAGATGGCCCGCACTGATTTGTCCTCTTTGCCTGCCGGTGAGCGGGATGTCCTGATGCTCCTTGCCTGCCGCCTTCTCTGCGCTACCGCCCAGCCCCACCGCTTTGAGGCGGTGCTGGCAGTTTTAGAGTCCGAGGGCCACACATTTACCGCCAAAGGGAAAACGATTCTGCATGAGGGATGGAAAGGCATTGAACAGGCTTTCCGTGCCAGCCTGAAACAAAAACAGCCGGAGGACGGCGACGAAAATACGGCCCGCCTGCCGGAGTTGAAAGAAGGACAGAGATTTGAAAAGGCTACCGCCACGATTCGGGAAGGCAAAACCAGCCCGCCCAAGCACTACACCGAAGATTCTTTGCTTGCGGCTATGGAGACAGCCGGTACGGAGGATATGCCGGGGGACGCCGAGCGGAAAGGACTGGGCACTTCGGCCACCCGTGCCGCCACACTGGAAAAGCTGGTGTCCACGGGATTTGTCCAGCGGAAAAAGAAACAGCTTTTGCCTACGGAGAAGGGAGTCAACCTGATTGCTGTCCTGCCCGATGTGATAAAATCCCCGGCGCTTACAGCGGAATGGGAGTCCATGCTGAAACAGGTGGAACGCGGAGAAATGACGGCTGACGCTTTTATGGAAGGGATTGCCGGTTTGATCCGTGACCTAATCCGACAAAACACCGCCCCTGATCCTGCCTATTCCTCTTTGTTCGGAAGCAAAAATGCAGCCAATCGGGAAGCTGTCGGCACCTGTCCCCGGTGCGGCGGCGCTGTCTATGAGGGGAAGAAAGGCTTCTTCTGTGAAAATGGAGCCTGCGCCTTTGCACTCTGGAAAGAAAACCGGTTCTTTTCCAGTAAAAAGAAAACCTTAACAAAAACCGTTGCCGCGGCGCTCTTAAAGGAGGGCCGCGTTTCCATGTCCGGACTTTTCAGTGAGAAAACCGGCAAAACCTATGACGCCGTGGTGGTGCTGGATGATACAGGCGAAAAGTATGTGAATTTCAAGCTGGAATTTCCACAGCAGCGGGGACGGAAGAAATGACCGGCCCGCCGCGGGAGCTGACCCGCTCCGAGCGTGCAGCAATCCGAAGGCTGGTAACAGGCTTATGCGCCAACTATGATGAGCGGGAAAAGCTCTGCCTTCCCCTGGACTGCCCCTGCTATATGCTTCATAAATGGTGGACCGGCTGCCTTTGCCGGTATTTTGAGCGGTCTGTGCTGCCGGTTGAACCGGCGCTGGAAGCAGTTCTGACGGGAAACGATACTTCCCAGCGCCAGAAAAAATGCCCGGTATGCGGGAAGCTGTATCTTCCCACCACCAGCCAGGCGTATTGTTCTGACGCCTGCCGGATCTGGGCCAGACGGGACGCGGATAAAAAGCGCAAGCGCAGGATTCGCCAGCACAAGGGATGATATGTCTGCAACTTAGCCTATTTACGCCTTGATTTATAAGGCTTTCCGGCCACGCTTTTATAGGCGGTAAGAGATTTATACTCTGCCCCTCAATAGGAAGGTTAAGTTGCGGACAAACAGGTAAATGTAACTGGCCGGAAATCAACTTTTAGGAGGGATGTGTATTTGAAGATTGTGCGTGTATTTCCACGCCGTACAAAAGCAACGCCGGATGATCCTCTGGCATTTACCGGACCGCCGCCAAGGGGCGGCCTGCCGGATATGGAAGAAGTGCATGTTTCTGTGGCCTTTACTTATGACATGGAGAAGGCGTGCCAGCTTGCCGAACAGTGGATGAAGCTGGGAGTCCCTGTCCACATGGGCGGTCCCGCCTTCAATATGCCTGGCGGTGATTTCGTGCCGGGGATGTATCTGAAAAAGGGCTATGTTATCACTTCAAGGGGCTGTCCCAACCGCTGCTGGTTCTGTTCCGTCCCCCGGCGGGAAGGCGGAAGGCTGCGGGAGCTGCCGATCACCGAAGGAAATATTGTGCTGGATGATAACCTGCTGGCCTGCTCCCGGCAACATATTGAAGCGGTATTTGAAATGCTGGGCAGACAGAAAGAGCGTCCAATCTTTACGGGAGGGCTGGAGGCCCGCCTTCTTCGGCCCTGGCATGTGGATCTCCTGCGGGAATCCAGGACGCAGCGCATGTATTTTGCCTATGATACCCCGGATGACTATGAGCCGCTTGTGGAAGCCGGACGGCTTTTGCAGGCTGGAGGGTTTGAGAGAAAATCGCATAAAGCCTGCTGTTATGTCCTGATCGGCTACCGGGGCGATACCATGGAGGCAGCGGAAAAACGCCTGCGGGACGCCTGGAAAGCCGGGTTTATTCCCTATGCCATGCTCTACCGGGATGAAAAAGGCATTGTAGACAGTGAATGGAGAAAATTTCAACGGCTTTGGGTCCGTCCGGCGATTGTAATGAGCCAACTGAAAGAAGCTGACGGGAGGTGATGATACGGAGAAGCAGAAACTTGAAGTCGTGCCGATAGTCCCCGCAATGATGAAGCTGGATGTGACGGTGCAGGCTTTTGATATGCAGGATATTTCAAACCGGCGCTTTATGTATAATCCCAAGACCGGTATTCTGGTTTTGGGCCAGCAGTACGGGAAAACAAGAGGGTTGCCCGGCAGCCATGCCGATGATCTGGCCCAGGCCGGAATCAGAAGTGGCTTTGATGATTTTGTGCGCGGCTGGGTAGGTACTGGAAAGAGCTATCCCGCGGGAGTCATTCATTTTGCCCCGAATGTGGACGCCCAGAATATTTCCCTGTTTAACCGGGCGTTTGACACATTAGAAATGTTTCAGCGCAACGGTGCGCTTCCCGATACAATGGTCCGGGGATTTGGCAGACAGTGGGAACAGGCGCTTTCCGAAGCCCTTTCCCCGGCGCATAACAAAATGATCTCAAATCAGGAGGAATCTATGGAAATTCAGAATATCACGGTGGAGGACCTTCGCTGTATGGAGGATAAAGAAGGGCTTATTCTGCAAGGCTGCGGCGGTGAGCCTGGCGAGTGGGTCAAAGGGATCAATGACCTGCTGACACAGGATGGGATTCTTTTAGAGGGAACCACCTTTACCCATGTGAGCGTATTCCAAAATGAGGATCTTACCTGTCTGCTGTTCCCTTTTGAGGATGTCAAGCTGGATATAGGGAAACTTGCTATGTGGCGTCTGCAAACCCATGATACTTTCGGCGGCACCTGGCTGTCCGATTATATCGACAACCGCCTGGGCCGTGAACCGGCGCAGGAAGTGCCAGAAAAGCCGGATTGCCCGCTGATCGGCCAGGACGGGAACATTTTCAACCTGGTAGGTATTGCTTCCCGCACGCTCAAAACCCATGGGATGCCCGACCAGGCGAAGGAAATGGCGGACCGGGTATTTTCCTGCGACAGCTATCATAAGGCGCTTTGTATTATAGGGGAATATGTCAATATCACTTCGGCTGACCGGGAGGCTGAGCGTCCTTATTCTATCCGGCAGCAGCTTAAAAATAGTAAATCCCCGGAAACGGCTGTCCCTAAAAAGGCGGCAAAGGAGCCGGAACGATAAGGAGGATGTGAAATGGAACAGGTATATGGAGTTTGGGCGGTCAGAAGTGCCGCTTCCATGTTCGGCCATGCGGAAGCATGGTGCAAAGAAGATGGCCGTCCCCTGGAATTTGAATCCCTGGAGGCGGCCCGGGCTTATGCCCTGGAATTGAACCGTAAGGCAACGGCCAATGTCCGTTACTTTATCAAAGAGAAAGAACCGGAACCAAATGCTGTAAGAGTCCCTGCCTCGCAGCTGGATATTGAGGCAGTTGGCCCGGTGGACCGTGTGCCGAGAAATGATGTGGCCGAAAAACATAATGAGATCCCCGGCAGGCAGATGGCGCCGGAGGCGGACCCGGTTGTGGAGATCCGTTCTGCGGTACACAGCAACTATGCCAATATGGTCGCCATGCTTTCCGCTGACAATAAGGTATATCTTGGCCGGGAGGAACGCTATTCCTTTACCCCAGGCCAGCCGGGAAGCTATGACAACCGGGACGGCTCTTTATGCTTTGTGAGCGATATGCCGGAAATGTATTATTTTCTCTATGGGGAAGGCTGGTCGCACTCGCAGGAGGAAATGCTGGACCGGGGGCTGACGATGGATCAGTATATGGAATTTGCCCGCCTGCAGGAAAGTGTTCTGCGGCAATTCACCCCGCGCCGGGAAATCTTGTTTGCGGGCCAGCCCTTCCAGGCGCCGGAAAACTATCTCCGCAACGCGGAGCTGGACCTGGAGGGCGAAAAGGGCAACTATAACATGATTGACGGCATTGTGAATAACGACCCGCCGATCCGGGCCGACCTTACCGATGGGCAGACCCATGAGGAAGTCAAGGAGCTGACCCCGGAAACGCTGCCGAATGAGAAGCCTTCAATCATGGAAAAGCTGCGGGCAGACCGCATGGAGCATGAGGCCCGCGGTTTTCAGCCTTCCCCGCCGGAAAGGGGGCTTTAAGGATTGAAGCTGAAATTTGAAAATGTGGATGTAGAACAATGCTTGCGCTCTGTGATGGAGCGGAACACAAAGCATTATCAATCCGATTTTGAATTTGATGTGGGCAGCATGGAACGTATCGCTCAAACAAAGCACCCGGAGCGTACCCCGCTGTACTGGATGTCCCGCCCTTCCGGTACATGGTGCTTTCGGGAGCGGGATATTTTTATCCGGGATTCCGATGCGTTCCACACCTGGCAGTTTTACAAAGATACCCGTGATACGATCCTCGCGTACACGGTGGAGATCACCGGCATGGAAGGTGCTGCGATCAAGGGAAATCTCTATACGCAGGATTACAGGGCTATGGCGGAGCATATTGAACGGACCGCCCTCCCCGCCGCGGCTGTGATCGTCCAGTTTGAAGGCCAGAACGAGCCAATGGAATTTAGTTATGCGTATTACTATGAGCATAGGCTGTCCCTTCACGCTCAATTTGGCAAGGCCGAGAAATTCCGGATGGAGCCGGCTGTTCCGGGTCTGCTTCGCGGGATTCTGGCAAGCGAACAGGAATACCGTCATAACTTTATACCCGGCGTGTTTGAAAATCATCTGGATAAAATGATCGCGGCGGAAAAGCGTTCTGTCACCCACTTTCTGAAAGAGGCCGCCGCAAATGCTCCACGCCCGGCTCCTAATAAAAAGACAAAGGAACAGCCCCAGCGATGAAGGCCCCGAAAGAAAAACGCAGCGCTCAGCTTCACATTTTGATTTCAGAACAGGAAATGGATAGGATCAGGGAACGCATGGCGCAGACCGGTATCACGAATACTTCTGCGTTTATCCGTAAAATGGCGATTGACGGATATGTGATTAACCTGGATCTGTCCGAAGTCCGGGAGCTGACCCGGCTGCTGCGTATCTGCTCCAACAATCTGAACCAGTACGCCCGGAAAGCCCATGAAACCGGCAGTATTTATGCGGTGGATATTGCAGATCTGCAATCCCGCATGGACGGGCTTTGGGAAATTGCAAAAAAGCTGCTGACGGAATTTACAAACATTCCATGAACATTCAAAAAAACGGTTGCTTTCCTGTGGCCCGGAGCGGTAGAATTTTTATAGAAAGAGAAAATCTGTTTTTGAGAAGGGAGGCCATAGTATGGGCGCTGCTTTACTGGCCGTTGGCATAGAATTGTTGATCGGCATTGGAATCGGGCTGATTGTGACGGTGATCGGGCTGTTCTTTGGAAACATCATTGTTTTTGACAGCATTGCGCTGGCAATCCTGGCGGGATTTCTTTCCCACGGGCTTTTAGGCGTCCATCCCGCCCTGGCGATTGTGATTGGCATTGCTGTCCTGCTGGGGCTTCTCCTGCTTCACCGCACCCGCCCTGGCTTCTGGCTGATTGGTGGTCTATTGTCTGTTGTATGGGGATTTATTTTTGCTACCATGGCCTATGAATTTTCCGGCAAAGATATGGTATGGACCTATGTAGTGTGGGTGCTGGGGGCTGTACTGGTTTTTTCCCTTCACCTGCAGGCACGGTACAAAATTGCATAAGGTAAAGATTTGGCCCGCCGATGAACCGGCGGGCCGCTTTTTTTACGCCTAAATGTAAGGAGCCAATGCACGGGTTATCTTAAATGATAAGAGGCATCTTTCAACCAGTCCAAACCCGACTACCACAATAAAAGTGAAATCTGAAAGCATAGGCGGAAACGCCTTTTCCATATCTTCACGACCTATCACCCCTTTTCAAGCCTCTATTTTGCGTACTTCCGCAACGGCTTTGCGTGCATTATACGGAATTGTTCTTGGGATTTGTCGGACGCTCATTAACCAAACCGGCGCAGTTCGTTGACATATTTTTATCTGCATGGGATTTTTCATGTGTGTTCATTTCCGGGCGACCAAAGACAGGTATCTTTGCCGCTATTGTTCGGCTTCTTTCTTCCGGCGCATCCGCACCGCGCAATCCGGGCAGTATTTGGCCCGGTTGGATTTCGGCGTGAACACGGCCCCGCATACGGTGCAGCGTTTCAGCTCGTCCCGGCTCTTGCTGATCTCGGCGTACAGGGCCGCGTCCGGCGCTTTCTTATGGGTTGTCCTCTACACATTTAGAAGCCCTCTCTGGCAGGGATTGGATAATCTGTCCCACCCATCTGCCGACCCTGCCGGGAAAGCCCTGAAATGACGAGCTTATTTGCGCCCTAAATGCGTAGACAAGAGGTGTCTTTTTTGTTGCCGTTCGGTCTTTTCCTTTCTGCTCACGGCTTCCTCTGGATATGGCCTATACTTAGACAGTTATATTTCTCATTGAAGTTTTCCTCTGTTTATTTGAAACGTCAAATTTCAATTAGCTAAAACTCGTAGGCATACCCATTCTAATGATTAAAACGATAAATAAAATACCAACGGTGAAAATTGCTAACCAAATCCATAACTTTTTGGATTTCCAGTCAAGCGTGCTTTTGGTGATTTTTTCAAAGATAATACCCATTACAATGGAGAATGTAAAGATACCGCCCCAAATAGCCCAACCGTAATGACCGTAACCGTATGCTGCTCCTGCGGGATTCTGGCCCACTAATTCACCAATAAGTAGTCCAAGCGCAAATCCTGCCAGTGTTGTAAATGAAAAATACTTTTTTCCAAACAATGCAGGGATTACAGATACCGCCATAGCAATCCAAAATATATTTTGATGTAGCAGCCAACCATATAAATAGCTTAATTGTGCTGGATCATCTCCAAATAGCCACCCTATTACACTTGTTTGCTGCCCAGTCGTACCGAAAATGCGTCCAACAAGATAGACAATGACATACCCAACGGCAACAACCAGTGTAAAAAATATATTCTTTCTTATTTTTTTACGGCGTTCTTCACGTATCTTTTCTTGCTCCATTTTGTAAAGATAGTAAATCTGTTCCGCCGGTGTGTCTTTTTCTTCTTCATCGGAAGCTAACAGTATATCTACTGTCGTGCCGAATATCTCTGCCAGCTTGAAAAGATTCTCTGTACTTGGGGCGGATTGACCTGTTTCCCACTTTGTTACTGCTTGTCGGCTTACACCGACAAACTCGGCCACTTTTTCTTGTGATAATCCAGAGATTTTTCGTTGCTCCTTAATCCTTTCGCCTAATGACATATTCTTCACCTCCACCTATATTGTAGCGAAAGTGGCACTCTCATTCTACCAACTATTCGGCAACTATCGGTTGCATTCCAAAATTTGTAGCAATTTATCACCTTAACTCTCAAAAATGATACGATCTTTGGGTGTTCCTGTTATGTATATTATATCAAAGGTTAATGAACAAAGCTACATCATTTCAACCTGTCAACGGATTTCATGGCAGGGTGCGTCTGCCCCTGTCTGTATTTGCAAATGCCTGTGCCGGTGATCCGCTGGCAATGGAGCGCATCTTACGGTACTATGACGGCTATATGAATAAGCTATGTACCCGGACGCTCTATGATCTGGACGGAACGCCTCATGTGCGGGTGGACGAGTACATGAAACACCGCTTGCAAAACAAGCTGATCCAGGCCATCCTAAAGGACAGCCTATGAGAAAACGCCGGGCGCAGGGCCAGCAGGCCGTGTCCGGCGCTTTCTTATGGGTTTTCCTCTACGCATTTAGAAGCCCTCTCTGGCGGAGATTGGATAATCTGTCATGTATGCCCACCGACCATACCGGGAAAGTCTTGAAATGGCGGGCTTATTGGCGTCTTAAATGCGTAGACGGGAGGCATTTTAACCGGGCCACACCCGGCTACCACAACAAAATTGAAATCTGAAAGCACAGGCGGAAAC
Source organism: Pseudoflavonifractor sp. An44 (assembly GCF_002161675.1). Taxonomy (GTDB): domain Bacteria; phylum Bacillota; class Clostridia; order Oscillospirales; family Oscillospiraceae; genus Enterenecus; species Enterenecus faecium. The sequence continues at coordinate 399 of NZ_NFIH01000014.1, read as the reverse complement.
ACCTTTTCCATATCTTCACGACCTGTCACCACTTTTCCGGCCTGTATTTTGCGTACTTTCGCAACGGCCTTGCGTGCATTATACGGAATTGTTCGACGGATTTGTAGGACGTTCATTAACCAAACCGGCGCAGATCGTTGACATATTTTTATCTGCATGGGATTTTTCATGTATATTCATTTCCGGGCGGCCAAAGACAGGTATTTTTTCCGCTGCCGTTCGGCTTCTTTTTTCCGGCGCATGGCTGCCTCTGAATACGACCTGTACTTACACTCTATTATTCATATTTATGACCATTCCTTTCCGCTGCGCTCCAAGGCACCAAAGGAATATGAAACCCGGTACCTCTAACGCAGCCAGTCGTAATTTGTTAGAATAGGCTTGAGGAAGCAGGCACAC
>NZ_NFIH01000013.1 GCF_002161675.1 Pseudoflavonifractor sp. An44 | reverse complement strand
CCCTCACCGCTGCCCTGGAGGGGGTGGACCTGGGCGGGGGCAGAGGTGAGGCCCCGCCCAGGTCCACCCCCTCCAGGGCAGCGGTGAGGGCGGCCACGGTTTGGGAGCCGTCGGCACAGGTGAAGATGAGCACCACGTGGCCACTATCCGCCATCTCGTAATAGATGCCCCGGTCCATGAGGGTCTTGGCCACCCCGTAGCCGTCCCGGCAGTTGAGCACCAGCCGGGTGGGGTCCAGCTCCACACCCACCGGGCGCAGGGCGGGGAAGGTACACCGCAAGTGTTCCACAAGACCCACGGTTTCTGTGTAAGCTCGCCGCCCGTCCCCCTCCAGGTAGTCCCGCACCACATCCAACGCCGCCATCATCACATAGTTGGGGGAGGAGGTGCCGTAGAGGGAGGCCGCCCACCGCAGCTGGTCGGCGGTGTACCCCTGGGCCAGCAGCAGGGCGGTCTGGCCGGGGGCGGGGAGGGTCTTGTGGGCGGACACCACCACCACGTCGGCATACCTGTACCCGGTGTAGCCCAAGAAGGGCAGGTGGGCTCCATGGGCTCCGTCCACCATGAGCTTGGCCCCGTGGGCGTGGCAAATGGCGGCAAGAGCGGGAATATCTGACAACACGCCGTAATAAGTGGGCGATATTATACACACCGTTTTGATATTTGAGTGGTTTTTTAGAGCTTGGTCCACGTCCTGGGGCTGGATGGGCCCGGTGACCCCCTCCTCGGCCAGCCAGGGGCGGGGGAGGTAGTGGGGAGTGAGGTCTAAGAGGGCCAGGGCGTTGAACACGGAGCGGTGGGACCCCCGGTCCAGCAGCACCTCGCCGCCCGTCCCGGCGGTGAGGGCCAGGGCGGCGTGGATGCCCTGGGTGGAGCCGCCGGTGAGAAAGAGGCAGGACTCCATGCCCACGGCGTTGGCCCACAGGGCCTGAGCCTCCGCGATGGGGTCGTCGGCCTCGGGGTCGAAGAGGTCCCCGGTGGCGGGGTGCTCGGTGACGTCCAGATGGGCGGGCCAGAAGTCCAGCCCCGGGGCGGGGTGGCCGTGGTGGCCGGGCATATCCAGGCGGGTGAGGGGCTGGTGGGACAGCTCCACCAGGCGGTCAAAGAGGGGAGTTGGCATAAGCATCGCTTCCTTTTTCACGCTTCACTTGGCTTTCCCTTTTAGGGAAGCTGAAAGCCCATAAGGGCCGATATCAAAATCTGTTCTTCTCCGATTTCTCAGTCGCAGACCTGCGCCCCCGCCGGGGACGCTCCGCTGGGCCCCCTTTCTCAGCGATGAGAAAGAGGGGAAAGAATCGCCAAAGGCGGGGCCTTCCCCCGCCTTGTGGAATCCACCCCGCGGTACGGGGTGTCCCTGCGTCCTCCTATTTTCGGCCCTTGGACGGGTGGGGTCACATGGATGGCATGGCAATCCTATTGTAAGTTTCAGCTTCTATGGCAAATAAACTTCTACCTCCAGGGCCTTACCCTGGTGAGCCGCTGTTCCCAGCTAACGAACATCTGGCTCCCGGCGGCGGGAACGCCCCGCCTTTGGTGGGTCTTTGGTGACTTTCTGCCCAATCAGGCGGGCCAGAAGTCCAGACCCGGGGCGGGGTGGCCGTGGTGGCCAGGCATATCCAGGCGGGTGAGGGGCTGGTGGGACAGCTCCACCAGGCGGTCGTAGAGGGGGGTCATAGGGATCACATCCTTTTTCATGCTTTATGAAAAACAGATTTTGTCTCCAGTCCTGGAGATGGTTTATCTATTTTCGATGGTTCAGGCTTGGAAGCCTAGGGAACGCGCTCCCCGCTGGGGGTCCATTTTGACTGGCCAAAATGGACGAAAAGCCACTTAGGGCGTTCCCCCCTAAGTACCCCCCTGGGGTACGAGGCTGGAACTGCGTCAAGCCTAGGTTCGGCCCGTGACTCTTGCTGTGGCTCCTGGTACTGCCACCACACCAGGTTACCCTGGGCAGCTGGCCCTATGGCTGGGTGCTTTCCACCTCCGGGCCTGCCCTGGTACAGCGGCGTTCCCGCCGCCGGGAGCCAGGCCACGATCGCTGGGAACAGCGGCTCACCAGGGTAAGGCCCTGGGGAGTAGAAGTACCATCGTCAGAGGAGCAGGCACGCCCCATAGAATGCCTACGCCATCTATGTGACATGAACCAGTCCAGGGCCGAAAAGAGGAGCACGCAGGGATAGCCAGTACCGCGGGGTGGATTCCACAAGGCGGGGGAAGGCCCCGCCTTTGGTGGGTCTTTGGTGACTTTCTGCCCAATCAGAAAGTCACCCCAGCGGAGCGCGTCTCCCCTCACCAGGGGAGAAGAGAAATACAACAATGGCCTGCCGTGGACTTCCACAGCAGGCCATGAAGTTGTTAATGTTTCTGGGGGGTGTAAGCCACAACCGTACGGCGGTTGGGCTCGGTGCCGGTGGAATAGGTGCTCACACCAGCCACGTCCTGGAGGGCGGCGTGGATGACATGACGCTCGTAGGCGTTCATGGCCTCCAGGGTGATGTTGCGGCGGTACTTGACCACCTTGGCCGCGGTCTTGTGGGCCAGCCGCTGGAGGGCCTCCTCCCGGCGGGCACGATACCCTTCCGCATCCACATGGATGCGCACCCGGTGGCTGCGGCCCCGGTTGACCACGTAGCCGGTGAGCTGCTGGATGGCGTCCAGGGTCTCGCCCCGGTGGCCAATGAGGGCGCCCATGTTCTCGCCCTCCAGCACCACCTGGTAGGTCTCCCCGTCCCGGGTCACCCGGGACGTGGCCTCCACCCCCATCTGGGCGAACAGGCCGGACTGGAAGCGGATGATGCCCTGAGCCACCTCGTCATCCACAACTTCCACCACAGGTGTGGAAGTCTGGGCGGGCTGCTCCTCTACAGGCTGGGTTGCCACCACGGGCACCACCTTCTCCTCCACCACAGGGGCGGCGGGGGCAGGGGCGGGCTGCTCTTCCACCACGGGGGCCTCATCGGGGGCCTCGTAGGTGAGCTTTACCTTGGCGGGCACAGAACCGATGCCCAAAAAGCCGGTCTTGCCTCGCTCCAAAATCTCCAGAGACACATCGTCCCGGTCCAGACCCAGCTGGGCCAGACCCTTGGCAATGGCCTCGTCCTCATTCTTGCCGGTTACTTCAATAAACTTCAGCACGATGGTGCACTCCTTCCTTAGCCCTTGGGGTCTTGCTCTTCGCTCTCGGGGGCGTAGGCCTCCTCATACTCCCCATCCTGGTCCAGGTCCTGGTCGGCCTCCACGGCCTCGGGCACCACGGGGGGAATCACCGGGGTGGTGTTGTCCTTCTTCTCCACCACAGGCTCGGTCTCCTCCGGCTCCACATCCTCTTCCACCGTGTGGCGGACGGGGTTGGGGTCCACATAAGGGGTGATGGGGTAGCGGTTGGGGTCGTAGGCACGGCCACGGGCATAGGTACGCATACCCTCCCGGCTGGCGGTGACATCCACGCCCTTGCTCTTCTTCTCCTTGACCTTCTTGCCCTTGTTGGCGGCGATGGCCTGGGCCTTGCGCTGGGCGGCCTGGCGGCGGCGCTCCTTCTCGGCCTCCTTGGCACGGGCAGCCTGCTGGGCGATCTGGCGCTGGGCGGCCTCATAGTCCTTCTTGAGGATCTTGCCGCAGATGACTTCCTGCACCATCATGAACAGGGAGTTGGCAATCCAGTACACACACAAGCCGGCGGGCATGGCAAAGCCGATCCACAGAGAGATCAGGGGGCTCATGATCATCATGGAGTTCATGCCGGCGGGCTTCTGGTCTGCGTTCATCTGGTTGGTGCGCTGGGACACGATCATGGACAGCAGGGACAGGCAGGCGGAGATGACGGGCAGCAGGAACAGACCCACAGAGTTGGGGGTGATGCCGCCGTCCCAGAACTTCCAGTTGGGGATCTGGGACAGGTCCAGGCCCAGGAAGTTAAAGTTGATGACAAACATGCCGCCTGCGGACAGGCCAGCGGCGGTGACGGCCTCCTTGGCGGTGGCCAGGTTGCCGCTGTTCATGGTGGCGGCCAGGGTCAGCTCACCGTAGCCGGAGCCGGCCACAAAGCCCTGCAATCCCAGGGCGTTGGCCACGGCGGTGGTGCCTGCATCGCTCAGACCCATCAAATACTTGAGGGGCCGGCGGATGATGGCATACAGAGGCATCAGGATGGCCAGAGGGATGAGGGACCAACCGCAGCCGCCCATGGGGCTGACCTGGTTGTCCGCATAGAGCTTGTTGACCTCCTGACTATAACGCTCCCGGTCGCTGCCGCAGCGCTGCTGAATCTCTTTGACCTGGCTGTTGAGCAGATTCATCTTGATCATGCTCTTCTTGCCCTTGAGAGACAGGGGGAAGAGGATGACTTTCACCACCAGGGTAAAGACGATCAGGGCAACGCCGTAGCTATTAAAGACCCGACAGAAGGTCTCCAGCAACCAGCTAAAGGGCGTCATGAGGATTTGCCAGATATCCATGTGTTACCTCCTGGATAATCGAGTTTTTTTCGGTGGTACGGGGTCGTAGATGAAGCCTTTTTCCTTGTGAAATGGATGGCAGCGCAGCACCCGCCACGCCGCCAACAGTCCACCCTTGAGCGCCCCGTGGACCTCAATGGCCTGAAGGGCGTAGGTGGAGCAGGTGGGAATAAAGCGGCAGCTGGGAGGCCGGGTGGGGGAGATGTTCTTGCGGTAATACCGCACCAGAAACAGCAAAATCTGTTTCATTCTCTCACTTCTCCACCAGATTCAGCTTGCGGCACAGCCGCACAAAGGACTCCTCCAGCTGTCGGTAATACGAGGAACCGGCCCGCACCCGGGCCACCACCACCAGGTCCACCCCCCGCACCAGCTGGTGCTCGTGGAGGCGGTAGATCTCCCGCAGGCGGCGGCGCAGCCGATTGCGCACCACAGCATGTCCCACCTTGGTGGACACGGTGAGGCCCAGCCGATTGCCGGGCCGTCCGTTGCGCCGCACGTAGATGGCCAGACGGCTGTCTGCGGCGGTGTTGCCCTTGCGGTAGAGACGGCGGAAGATGTGGTTTTCCTTTAACGATACCGTGTATTTCACAAAAAAACTCCCTTCATCAGGGTGGGAACATCGGAATGATGAAAAAACAGGTAGTTCCTGTGGAGACATTGCCATCCATCCCCAAGAGACACTTGCGAGAAATTTTTCGTCACCAAAGAGGCGCGGCTTTGCAGAAATACTTTGTGTATTTCAAAAAGTCGCAACGAATTTGGGGCGGAAAAGAGCCGCAAGGGGCCGCAGGGGCATGGATGGTAAGGTCTCCACGTATACGAACGTAGGGGCGAGGGATTACTCCCGCGCCCCTGCTTTATTCACATATATCCGATGTTGCCGCTGTTGCCACCATCAGTGGGTGAGACGGACGCGGCCCTTGGCACGACGGCGAGCCAGAACCTTGCGGCCGTTGGCAGTGGCCATGCGCTTACGGAAACCATGGACCTTGGAGCGATGACGCTTCTTGGGCTGATAGGTACGAACCATGCGGAAACACCTCCTGTACAGATTGGCAAAGCACAAAGCCCTTACGGGGGGCTGTGCCGCCCTCCACAACATCCCGTGTGGGATGCGGTCGGTAAAATCAATGCGCTCAATAGCGCACACGAAATTATACCCAAATCTCCCCCTTCTGTCAAGAAAAATTCCAATCTTTTTTCGCAAGAATTGGGTAACACAAGATGTTGTGGTGGTATTTTTTCCTTTTAACAACACCATCCGTTTTTCCGCAATTTGTGGAGAAAGTGTGGAAATTTTTCTGCTACAATATAAATATAGAATTGCCCTTTGGCGTTTTTTTTGATATAATGCTTGTTACCAATCCACAATGCTCATGCTCTCCTGCTTCCCCGGTGATACCCACCGGGGCTTTGGCGCTTGCCTCCAAAGTCCCGGCCCACGACCAGGGGAACGGTTTTTTGCGCCTTTGGGGCAATCTGTGTATGAGATGTGTGCCGCTACACCCACCGGAAGCTCTGGTTTCCCATTTAGCGGCCTGTTTTTCCGCACCCTAGGGCGCATCTGAAAACCAAGAAATCGCCGAATTTTCCACAAGCAACAGACAGATACCAGGCAAAAAGCGCAGGAATCCTGGGTGGATTCCGAGCATTTTTAACGCAGTAGCTGGCGTTGATGGTTGGAAAAGTCAATGATTTCGACTTTTCAGAAAGCCCCTAGGCGGAAGGCTGAAATACTCTCTTGTTTTGTTTGAGGAGGCTCATGCCATGAAGTCAGCTGCTGACGTATGGGAAAAAGTAAAGACTTTGATGGAGAAGGACATGACCGCCGTGTCCATCGAAACCTGGTTTGGCGACGTGGAGGCGGTGGCTCTGGATGAGAGCGGCCTCATTCTCTGCGTCCCCACCGAATTTAAGCGCAACATCATCCGCACCCGGTTTTTGACCGCGGTGGAACACGGACTGCGGGAGCTGTTCTCCTTTGACGTGGCGGTGACCCTGATGCTCCCCCAGGAGCGGGACCAGTACCGCAAGGCCGGACCCACCCAGCCCGGGGACCCCGCCTTCCAGGAGTACACCTTCGACCGATTTGTGGTGGGCTCCACCAACAAATTCGCCTTCACCGCCGCTGTGAAGGTGGCCAACGAGCCGGGCGGGGCCTACAACCCCCTGTTCATCTACGGCCAGTCGGGGCTGGGCAAGACCCACTTGCTCCACGCCATCGCCAACCGGGTGCGGGAAAACCACCCCAACTACCGGATTATGTACATCAAAAGCGAGGACTTCGTCAACGAGCTCATCTCGAATTTGCGCCACGGCAACGACATGCAGGGCTTCCGGGACAAGTATCGGACGGTGGACCTGTTTTTGATGGACGACGTGCAGTTCATCGCCGGCAAGGACTCCAGCGAGGAGGAGCTGTTCCACACCTTTAATACCCTGTATGAGCAGAAAAAACAGATCGTCTTCACCTCCGACCGCCCGCCCCAGGAGATGCTGCGCTTAGAGCAGCGTCTGAAAACCCGGTTCGAGCAGGGCCTCCCCGCGGACATCCAGCCCCCGGACTACGAGACCCGTATGGCCATTCTGAAAAACAAGTCTCTGGAGCGGGGCATTGTGCTCCCCGACCCGGTGCTGTCCTACGTGGCGGAGAACATCACCTCCAACGTGCGGCAAATTGAGGGCGTGGTCAACAAGATCATGGCCTTCCAGGAGCTGATGGGCGCCCAGGTGGATGTGGAGAACACCATCCGGGCGGTGCGGGACATTCTCCGGGCCAAAGAGGACTTTTTGCCCTCGGCGGAGACCATCATCCAGGAGGTGGCCCGGTTCTACGAGCTGGACAGCGACGCCCTGCGGGGCCAGAGCCAGAACAAGGAGATCACCACCGCCCGTAACGTGGCCATGTATATTATTCGTGAGATGACCCAGCTGTCTCTGGCGGAGATCGGCCAGCAGTTCGGCGGCCGTCACCACTCCACCGTCCTCAACTCCATCAACCGGGTGGAGAAGATGATGAAAGAGCAGCCCGAGCTCACCGAGATCATCCGGGACATCACCAACGCCGTCAATTCGGCCTGGTAAATCGGACAAAAAGCCCTCGGCAGAGTTTTTCCGCCCGCAGGCGGGAAAATAAATTGAAATCTCGTATTTTCCCAGGACATGTGCATGGGAAAATACACCGCTCAGACCGCAAGCGTGCGAGCGTAGGCGAGTGCGACGCAGCGGTCTGCAACCCCCTCCATGACATGCGTGCATGGCATGGAATTCAGCTTCCACAACTTCAACCGAGTTTTCCACAATCTTGCGGACTGTGGTGTGGAAGGCTGTGGAGGTCCCCTGTGACCCATGGTCCCCTATGGAGGCTGTGGAAGCTGTGTGGAAGTTTTCAAAACCCGGAAACCCTTGGGGCCGTAAGCGTTGTGGAAATCTCCACAGCTTCCGCACCCCCTACTGCCTACTACGATTTTTTTAAACCTTTCCTCTCTTTTTGGCGGGGAAACGAGAAAGGATGCACACCATGAAATTTTCCTGTGAAAAAGCCATTTTACAGTCAGCAGTATTGATCGCAGGGCGAGTGGTCGCCACCAAAAGCACCATTTCTGCTCTGGAAGGCATCTTAGTGGAGGCCTCCACCGAAGGTCTGCGCCTGTCTGGATACAATTTGGAAACCGGCATCATCACCCGGGTGGACGCCCAGGTCACCCAGCCCGGTTCTCTGATTTTGTCGGCAAGACTGTTTGGTGAGATCATCCGAAAGCTGCCCGACGACATGATCACCGTGTCCACCGAGGGAAATTCCGTCCACATTGCCTGTGGACCCACCTCGTTTGACATCATGGGCAGCCCCGCCGACGAATTTCCCGAGCTGCCCGCCGTGGACGACGGCAGTTCCGTCACCCTGACCCAGTCCGCCCTCCGGTCCATGCTCTCCCAGGTGCTCTTTGCCGTGAGCACCAACGAGTCCCGACCTGTCCACACCGGCGCCCTGTTCGAGGTGGAGGACACCACCCTGACCCTGGTGGCGGTGGACGGCTACCGCCTGGCCCTGAGAAGAGAAACTTTTATCCGTAAATTTGGCATGAATACCTTCTCTTTTGTGGTTCCTGGTAACGCTTTGACCGAAGTGGAGCGCATCTGCGCCGACTGTGACGACGAGGTAATTGTCACCCTGGGTGACCGCCACGTCACCTTCCAGGTGGGTCAGACCCTGCTGGTGTCCCGCCGTCTGGAGGGTGAATTCCTCAATTATCGCCAGACCATCCCCCAAAATAACCCCATTTCCCTGTATGTGGACACCTCTATGCTGCAATTGTCCATTGACCGCGCCTCTCTCATTATCAATGATAAGCTGAAGAGCCCCCTGCGGTGCAAATTTGAGGACGGCTCTCTGGCCATTTCTTCCAGAACCGCCATCGGCTCCGCCTTTGACCGCTGCCCCATTGCCGGAGACGGTCAGGGGCTGGAGATTGGCTTCAACAACCGGTATTTAATGGAAGCGGTGAAGGCCGCCCCCGCTCAGGAGGTGCGCATGGAGCTGGGCACCCCCACTTCCCCCTGCCTGCTGCTGCCCAAGGACGGGGAGCCTGATAACTTCCTGTATATGATTCTGCCGGTGCGGCTGAAAGCGGGGGAATAAATATACACCATGGGTGTATATTTAATGAATAGTGAAGAATGAAAAATGAAGAATGCAGGCCCTAAACCTTGCAGCGTTTCTTGCAATGCGGTGGGTAGGGGAGGGGCTTGCCCCTCCCAAATCTCCCAGGGCAAGGCCAGGGCACCAGCGGGCCGGGCAAGCCCGGCCCCTACCCCCGGTTGAGATAGCTGCATTCGAACATGAAATCTGTGCCGCCTTGCGGCACACCACAATTATTCATTATTCGTTATTCATTATTCATTTTCTGCGGTCCATTTGGCGTTTTTAAGGAGAAGCTATATGAAAAAGGATAATATTACGATCACCACCGAGTTCATCAAGCTGGACTCTCTTTTGAAGTTTGCCAACGCCGTGGCCACCGGCGGTGAGGCCAAGCAGATCGTCCAGGACGGTCTGGTGAAGGTCAACGGGGAAGTCTGCACCATGCGGGGCAAGAAAATCCGCCCCGGCGACGTGGTGGAGGTGGATGGGCAGCTGGAGCTGACGGTGGAATGACCGTCCAGCGGCTCACCTTAGAGCACTTCCGCAACTACACCCACCTGGAGGCAGACTTCCACCCAGGGGTCAACGTCATTGTGGGGGAGAACGCCCAGGGCAAGACCAATCTGTTGGAGGCCATCGGCTATCTCTCCTCCGGCGGGTCTCACCGGGCGAGAAACCACCGGGAGCTGGTGCAGTTTGGCTGCGACCGGGCCCGGGTGACGGGGAAGCTGTGGAACGGCCAGCGGGAGCTGGTGCTGGACGCCCAGCTGCCCGTGGGGGCCCGGCGGAAGTTTACCTGCAACGGGGTGGGGCTCAAGACCCTGGGAGAGCTGTCGGGGCTGCTGCCCTCGGTGCTCTTCTGCCCGGAGGACCTGCACCTCATCCGGGAGGGGGCCGGGGTGCGGCGTCGGTTTTTAAACGACTGCATCTGTCAGCTGCGCCCCCGGTATGCCATGGCCCTGTCCAACTATCGGCGGCTGTGGGAGCACAAGACCCGGATTTTACGGGACTGCGGGGAGAAGCCCTCGCTGATGTACGCCCTGGACGCCTTTTCCCAGCAGATGGCGGAGTATGGGGCCATTTTGATTCACTACCGGGCCCATTTCGTCAAGCGGCTCCAGGAGACTGCCCCCGCCATCCACGCCGACTGTTCCGGGGGCGGGGAGGTGCTGGACCTTCATTACCACACCGTGTCCACCGTCACCGACCCCTTAGCCGCCCCCAAAGTGATTTTGGAGCAGCTGCTGGACCACATGGAGCGCCACAAACAGGCGGAGATTCACAGCCGCAGCTGTCTGTCCGGGCCCCACAAGGACGACCTGGTGCTGGACATCAACGGCCAGTCCGCCAAGGGCTTTGCCTCCCAGGGGCAGACCCGCACCGCCGCCCTGGCCTTGAAGCTGGCGGCCCGGGACATCATGTTCCAGGACACCGGGCAATGGCCGGTGCTGCTGCTGGACGACGTGCTCTCGGAGCTGGACCGGCGGCGGCAGGAGTTTGTCCTCAACCGCATCCCCACGGGCCAGGTGTTCATCACCTGCTGCGAGGTGGAGAAGGAGGAGCTTTTGGAGCAGGGTAAGGTGTTTCACATCTGCCAAGGGGCATTACAGGAGGAGTAAGGGCTGTGTATCTGTATATGGGACAACAAGTCATGGTGCCCGAGGAGGACCTGGTGGGCATCTTCGACTTGGACAACACCACCTGGTCCCACCGCACCCGGACTTTTTTGGACCGGGCTGAGGAGGAGGGACGGGTGATCTTTGTGGGGGAAGACCTGCCTCGCTCCTTCATCCTGTGTGAGACGGAGGAGGGGGAGGAAGTGGTGTTTCTCTCCCAATTGAGCGCTGCCACTCTGGCCAAGCGGGCGGAATCCAACCCCTGGACGGGGCTGGATTCGCCAATGAATAATGAAAAATGAAGAATGAATAATTGCGGTGTGCCGCCTGTGGCGGCACGGATTATGGCTCCCTCCGGGAGGCTTGAGGCTGGCAGTTACCGGAGGATTCGCTCGGCGGCGGAAACGCCGCACACCAGGGTAAGGCCCTGGAAGGAGCGGCATCGACTCACAGAGAAGGGAGCGCTGCCCATAGATTTGCCAGGCCATCCATGTGACCTCACCGGGGCCAGGGCCGAACTGACACTTGACGCAGGGACAGCCCCGTACCCCAGGGAGGTTCTTAGGGGGGAACGCCCTAAGCGGGTTTTGGTACCTTTTGCCCGCTCAAAAGGTACCCCCAGCGGGGAGCGTCCCCACCAGGCTGGCAGGCCGGGCCCCCTGGCCGAATAGACAGACGACACCTGAGTTCTCCTCTTTGAGGAGGAGAACATGACAGTTTTTATATAACCACTGAACGTTTTTCGGGAGGAACTAGCAATGTCAGAACATATGGAACACAGCCCCACCGCCGTGGAGCACGAATACGGCGCGTCCGAGATTCAGGTCCTGGAGGGGCTGGAGGCGGTCCGCAAGCGACCGGGCATGTACATCGGCTCCACCTCGTCCTCCGGTCTCCACCACCTGGTGTATGAGATCGTGGACAACGCCATCGACGAGGCTCTGGCCGGGTACTGCGACACCATCACCGTGGAGATTCTGGACGGCGACGTCATCCGGGTCACCGACAACGGCCGCGGCATCCCCGTGGACATCCAGCCCCAGACCGGGCGGCCCGCCCTGGAGGTGGTGTACACCGTCCTCCACGCCGGCGGCAAGTTCGGCGGCGGCGGCTACAAGGTCTCCGGCGGCCTCCACGGCGTGGGCGCCAGCGTGGTCAACGCCCTGTCTGAGTGGCTGGAGGTGCGGGTGCACAAGAACGGGAACATCTACGAGATGAAGTTCTCCCGGGGCAACATCACCCAGGAAATGACCATCATCGGCACCACCGACCACACCGGCACCGAGGTGGTGTTTAAGCCCGACCCGGAGATGTTCGAGGACACCGTGTACGACTACGAGATCCTCCACAAGCGCATGCGGGAGCAGGCCTTCTTGAATGCCGGCATTCACATCCTCATGGCTGACCGCAGAGCTGGCCAGGAGCAAGAGGAGTCCATGTGCTACCAGGGCGGTATCCGGGAGTTTGTCACCTTCATCAACAAGAATAAGACCGCCCTCCATGAAGAGGTCATCTACATGTCGGGCACCAAGGACGACTCCATGGCGGAGATCGCCCTGCAATACAACGACAGCTACAACGAGGTCATTGTCTCCTTTGCCAACAACGTGCACACCCCCGAGGGCGGCATGCACGAGGAGGGCTTTAAGCGGGCCCTCACCAACGTGCTCAACGCCTACGGCAAGAAGGCGGGCCTTCTCAAAGGGGACGACAAGGTCTCCGGCGAGGACTGCCGGGAGGGCCTGACCTGCGTCATTTCCGTCAAGCTCACCGAGGCCCAGTTCGAGGGCCAGACCAAGGCCAAGCTGGGCAACAGCGAGATCCGCACCCTGGTCAACGCCGTGGTGTCCGACAAGCTGGAGCAGTTTTTGGAGGAGAACCCCGCGGTGGGCCGCACCATCCTGGAAAAGGCCATGATGGCCAACCGGGCCAGAGAGGCCGCCCGCCGTGCCCGGGAAAACATCCGCCGCAAGAACGCCCTGGAGGGGGCCACCCTCCCCGGCAAGCTGGCCGACTGCTACGAGCGGGACCCCGCTTTGACCGAAATCTACATCGTGGAGGGTGACTCCGCTGGCGGCTCTGCCAAGCAGGGCCGAGATTCCCGCTTCCAGGCCATTCTCCCCCTGTGGGGCAAGATGCTCAACGTGGAGAAGGCCCGGGCGGACAAAGTGTACGGCAACGACAAGCTCACCCCTGTCATCACCGCCCTGGGCGCTGGATTGGGGGACGAGTTCGACGAGGAGAAGCTGCGCTACCACAAGGTGGTCATCATGGCCGATGCCGACGTGGACGGCGCCCACATCCGTACCCTGCTTCTGACCTTCTTCTTCCGCTTCATGCGCCCCCTCATTGACCGGGGCTATGTGTACGCCGCCGTGCCCCCCCTGTACAAGCTCACCCGGGGCAAGGTGACCCGAGTGGCCTTCACCGATCAGGAGCGGGACAAGATCTCCGCCGAGATGCGTGGGGACAACCCCAACGCCAAGGTGGACATCAGCCGCTTCAAGGGCTTGGGCGAGATGGACCCCCACGAGCTGTGGGAGACCACCATGAACCCGGAGACCCGCACCCTCAAGCGCATCACCCTGGAGGACGCCGTGCGGGCCGACGAGATCTTCACCCTGCTCATGGGGGAGAAAGTGGAGCCCCGTCGGGAATACATTGAGCGCAACGCCGACAAGGCCATGAACCTGGACTATTGAGGAGATTGCATCCATGGCAAACAAAGAAGATTACCAGAGTCGGGACATTACCTTTCCCGACCAGAAAATTGTAGAGATCAATTTGGAGCACGAGATGGAGAACGCGTACATCGAGTACGCCATGTCCGTCATCGTGGGCCGTGCCCTGCCCGACGTGCGGGACGGCCTGAAGCCGGTGCACCGCCGCATCCTCTACTCCATGTACGAGAGCGGCCTGACCAGCGACAAGCCCTTTAAGAAGTCCGCCACCTGCGTGGGTGACGTGCTGGGTAAATACCACCCCCACGGCGACGCCTCCGTGTACGACGCCATGGTGCGTCTGGCCCAGGACTTCTCCATGCGCTACCCCCTGGTGGACGGCCACGGCAACTTCGGCTCCGTGGACGGCGACCCCCCGGCCGCCTACCGTTACACCGAGGCCCGCATGTCCAAGATGTGCAACGAGATGCTCCGGGACATCGACAAGGACACCGTGGACTGGGACCCCAACTTTGACGAGTCCCTGAAAGAGCCCCGGGTGCTCCCCTCCCGGTTCCCCAACCTGCTGGTCAACGGCTCCTCCGGCATCGCCGTGGGCATGACCACCAACATCCCGCCCCACAACCTGCGGGAGGTCATTGACGCCACCATCTGTGTGCTGGACAACGAGAACGCCACCCTGGACGACCTGATGGAGCACATCAAGGGCCCCGACTTCCCCACCCGGGGTGTCATCATGGGCCGGGCGGGCATCCGGGCCGCCTACGCCACCGGTAAGGGCCACATCAAGGTGCGGGCCCGCACCGAGATGGAGGAGTTCGGCAACGGCCGCACCCGCATCATTGTCACCGAGCTGCCCTACCAGGTGAACAAGTCCCGTCTGGTGGAGAACATCGCCGACCAGGTGAAGGACAAGCGTCTGGAGGGCATCTCCGGGCTGCGGGATGAGTCCGACGGCAAGAAGGGCATGCGCATTGTCATTGAGCTGAAAAAGGACGCCAACCCCCAGGTCACCCTGAACCGGCTGTTTGCCCAGACCCAGATGCAGACCACCTTCGGCGTCATTCTGCTGGCTCTGGTGAACAACCAGAAGCAGCCCAAGATTCTCACCCTGCGCCAGATTCTGGACGAGTACATCGCCTTCCAGGAAGAAGTGCTCACCCGGCGCACCCAGTACGACCTGAAAAAGGCCCAGGAGCGGGCCCACCTGCTGCGTGGCCTGCTCATCGCCCAGGACAACATTGACGAGGTCATCCGCATCATCCGCTCCAGCTACGACGACGCCAAGGAGAAGCTGATGGAGCGCTTCGGGCTGGACGATGTCCAGGCCCAGGCCATTCTGGACATGCGCCTGAAGGCGTTGCAGGGACTGGACCGGGAGAAGCTGCAGGCCGAGTTCGACGAGCTCCAGGCCCGCATTGCCTACTACAACCAGCTGCTCTCTGACGAGACCATGCTGCGGGGCGTGCTGAAAGAGGAGCTCATCCAGATCCGGGACAAGTACGGCGACGAGCGCCGCACCGAGATCGGCTTTGCCGAGGACGATTTGGACATTGAGGACCTGATTGTGGAGGAGCAGTGCGTGTTCACCATGACCGCCAACGGCTACATCAAGCGCACCTCCGCCAGCGAGTACGCTGCCCAGGGCAAGGGCGGCATGGGTAAGAAGGGCATGGCCACCCGGGAGGAGGACTACGTGAACACCGTGTTCACCGCCTCCACCCATGACTGGATTCTCTTCTTCACCGACAAGGGCCGGGTGTTCCGCAAGAAGGGCTATCAAATCGCCGAGGCGGGCCGCACCGCCCGGGGCACCAACATCGTCAACGTCCTCCAGGTGGACGGGGACGAGCGGGTCACCGAGATGATCCACACCCGGGACCTCACCGCCCAGGACCGCTACCTGGTGATGATGACCCGCAACGGCACCGTCAAGCGCATTGCCATGGACGCCCTGCGCAACCTGCGCAACAATGGCCTTAGAGTCATCACCCTGGAGGAAGGGGACGAGCTCATCACCGTGCGGGAGACCGACGGAACGAGAAACATCCTCATTGCCACCCACGACGGACAGGCCATCTGCTTTGCCGAGACCGATGTCCGTGTCATGGGCCGCACCGCTGTGGGCGTGCGGGGCATCCGCCTGAAGGAAGGGGACTACGTGGTGGGCGCTGCCCGGGCCACCCCCGGCAAGGCGGTTCTCTCCATCACCCAGAACGGCTACGGCAAGCGCACCGCCGTGGAGGAGTACCGCATCACCAACCGTGGCGGTCTGGGCATCCGCAACTACATGGTAACGGATAAGACCGGCCCCGTGGTGGGCATCAAGGTGGTGGACGGCAGCGAGGACATCATCGTGGTCACCCAGTCCGGCACCCTCATCCGCACCGACGTGGACGGCATCCGTCTGGCGGGCCGCTCCACTCAGGGCGTCATTGTCATGCGCTTCAAGGAGGAGGGGGACCAGGTCATCGCCCTGGCCCTGGCCGACAAGGCCCCCGAAGAGGCCGCCGACACCGACACTTCAACAGATGTGGAAAACTCTGTGGAAGTTGTGGAAGGTCAGGAATAACCAAATTGCGACAAAGAGAAAGCGCGCACAAACTGTGCGCGCTTTCTCACAAAAGACGGAAATTTTTAGATAAAAAGCCTCGCAGAGTTCCGTCACCCGCAGGTGACGGAATAAAATGAAATCATGTCATTTCCGGGGACATGCGCATCGGAAATGACACTTCTCATGACGGATGGGGTGACTTTTTCGTAAGAAATCGAACCACATCCGGCATGCAATCCTTTCGACAAAGAAGTCTTTAGACTTCTTTGTCAATTTCAAAGAGCGCACAAACTGTGCGCGCTTTCTTCTAAATAAGGGAGTTTTATATGAAAACGGTCACTTTATATACGGATGGCGCTTGCTCGGGAAATCCCGGGCCCGGCGGCTGGGGGTGCATCCTCCTATATGGGCCCCACAAAAAGGAGCTCAGCGGCGGGGAGCGCAGCACCACCAACAACCGCATGGAACTCACGGGGGTCATTCGGGGGCTTCAGGCTCTCACCGAGCCCTGTATCGTGGAGCTATACTCCGACTCCAAGTACGTCATCGACGCTTTGCAAAAGGGGTGGGCCCGTGGCTGGAAGGCCCGGGGCTGGGTGAAGGCGGACAAGAAGCCCGCCCTCAACTCCGATTTGTGGGAGATATTGCTGGATTTGTGCGACCAGCACACCGTCAATCTCCACTGGGTGAAGGGCCATGCCTCCAACCCCTACAACAACCGCTGTGACGAGCTGGCGGTGGGGGAGTGGAAGCGGCTGAAAGAAATGAGATAAGAGAGGGGAACATACAGATGTTGAATATGCAGGAGCTGATGGCATATTGAACCAAACACCACGGCATTGCCGTCAGACCGGAACAAGTGCAGGCGCTGCGAAATTTGGGGTATTACCATGGCTTTAAAGGGTATCGATTTGTGCGGCAGCCCAGCCAGCGCATCGTGTTTTCTTCTCTGGATGAAGTCATTGCCCTGAATGCCTTTGATATGAACCTCAAGGCGCTCCTTTATCCCAAAGTCATGTTTATTGAGAATGCGCTGAAAAGCTACGTCATTGAAGCGGTGCTGATGGACAGCGGGTCCGAGTATCTGGATGATATATTTAATCGCTCCATAACCCACTATCGTTCTTATACACCGGGGAGTGAATCGTATCAGAAGCAGTATGCCAAGCGCATGACATTGAAGGGGAAAATCAACAGCGCCCTGCTGCGGGATTACTCCAATCAAAAGCAGACCGTCAACCATTTTTTCAATGGGGACAAGCCCATTCCCATCTGGGCCATTTTTGAATCGTTGACCCTGGGAGAGTTTGGAACCTTCTTTTCCTGCGCCAATCAGAACGTCAAGCGGTATACTTCGACACTCCTGCAATTGCCCACCAATTTGGATGCAGATGGGAAACTCACGGAGTTCATCATCTATTGCATCAAAGACTTGCGCAACGCCGTGGCCCATAACAATACCATCTTTGACACTCGATTTCAGACCGGGAAAATCAACCGCCGTCTGATTGCACTTCTGGAAGCAGAAGTTGGACTGACGGGACTGGATTTCAAGTACATTGGTGCATATGTGATCCTGGTGGCCTATGTGCTGAGAAAAATGGGGGAGTCTGTAGAATCCTGTGAGCAGTTTGTGGATGCCTATATTCATGCCACCGACAAACTGAGAGAGCAGCTGTCGGGGGATATCTGCAATCAAATTTTGGGTACACACCAGAGAAAAAATATGGTGCAACTGAGAGCATTTTTTTCGTGCACCTAATGTTCTTGCATATGGTGCAATTCTGTGGTATATTATAAGTACGAATTGCGGTGGTCGTCTTCGGACAACACCTGGAAGGAGCCTGATGCGTCGGGCTCCTTTTTCTATTATACAAATCAGACAGGGGGAGTAAACCATGCATATCCTGGTCACAGGCTTTGAACCCTTCGGGGGCGAGTCCACCAACCCCTCCATGGAGCTTGTAAGGGCCCTGGACGCTCAAATCGGCGCTGCCCATATCCATACAGCCATCTTGTCTGTGACGGCCTCAGGAGGCTTACAGGCGGCGTTACGGGCTATCGAGAAAATTGGGCCTGACGCAGTGGTGTGCGTGGGTCAGGCAGGGGGCCGCTGCGCCGTCACCGTAGAGCGCTTGGCGGTGAATGTGGACGACTTCTCCATCCCGGACAACGAGGGGCAGCAGCCCCGGAATGTGCCCATTGTGGAGGGGGGACCGGACGCCTATCTGTCCACCCTTCCCATCCAGGAGATGGTGGAGGCCATGCGGGGAGCGGGTGTGCCGGCCGCGGTGTCCAACAGCGCCGGGACCTATGTGTGCAACCATGTGATGTACGGGGTGGCCCACTACCTGGCCCAGCACAGGCCCACAGCCAGGAGCGGCTTTGTCCACATTCCGTATCTGCCCCAGCAGGTGCTGGACAAGCCGGACAAGCCCAGCATGGGGCTGGAGCTGGCCCTGCGGGGACTGACGGCGGGGCTTCGTGTGCTGGCAGCATTCAAATAAGCAAAACAAGGCCCGGAGCATGTGCTCCGGGCCCTATTCTTGTTTGGGTGGTTGGTCGCCGAAAAGACCATCCAAAACATATTACTTTATAATCTGTGGTAATACATCGATCAACTGGGGTAATACGGCCAGGAGAAGTGAGACACCAAAGCACGCCACTGGGGCCAACCAATACCACCAAGGCAAGGATTTGTGGTGGAGAGGGGGGACCAGGACGCGAATGAGCCCGGCTAAGGTAAAGATACCGGCGATGATACACAGGTTATACATCAGCAATTCCGCCATGGACCATGTTGCAGAGTGGGCGGCGGTGAGATTGAGATTGACCAGGCTGAAAATACCGATAAAAATGGTCATCAGAGTGACCACATTGCCGTATACGGACTTCTCCATATTTTTTAAATCTGCCAGCCGATCTTCTACCTGCTTCATCTGGGAGGCATATTGTGGGGCGTACTGTCCCATTCCTGTATAGTCGAATTCCCCTTGATAGGTACCGTTATAGGGCTTGTCCGGTTGGGCATGGAGCAACTCAAAAAAGATACTGGCAATCCCTTCCCCGGAATACAGCGTGATTTCTGAAGTGGAGATATTTGTGATGCGAAAAAACACACGGGTTTTGTGGCCGGGTTGGTATACGGGAGCTTCCAGAGACAGGCCCTGACGAATCCGGCTGTTTCGCAGACTGACATGGGCGCAGAGGTCAGTGGGAAGCTGCAAGGTCTCTTTGGAACGCACGAACACAGATTCTCCAGGTAAAAGTTTATAGAAATCGGATTGGTCATTAGGTTGACGACTAAAACCATCACAAATCAAGTCATACCCAATGTTGAATATGTTGTTTTCCTGTATGTCTTGCAGCAAGCCATCATTTTTGATCCGTTCTTTCAATTCGTGATCTACAAGCAACAAGAAAAACACCCCCTTGATTGGATCAAGTAACTGGAATATCACATTTCATTTTATCACACATAGTCCCCTGTGAAAAGAAGAAAATGAAAAAATGTGGAGTACAAATTGGAGTATTTTCTATGAAACATGTTTGCATGTTTGATAACAGCGGCCCGGAGCGTATGCTCCGGGCCTGTTGTCTGTTAGAACTCTCTTTTCTCATCATATCATAAACGGAGACACCGGGCCAGACTTTTTTTCTCCAAGCTTCCAGGGTAGAATGGTGATACAAGACCATATCAAAGGACGAGGAGGCGAGGATATGAAGGGGAACAAGAGAGCATATCAGGTGATCATTGCCATTCTGGCTGTGGTGGCGGTGGCGCTGGCGGCGGGCAATGTGTATTTCCTCACCCGTCCAGATGAGCCGCCGGACTACCAGGTGGTCATCGGGGTGCCCAAGGGTGGCGATGCGGTGGATTTTACACAGTCTGAAATTCTGGACCACGACGAAACTCGGACGGTAATCTTCGGACTCATCGGCGCCCAGCATGTGACGGAGTCGGACCTGCCCACGGCAGACCCGGACGCAGTGATGCATATTTCTGTGCCTGAGGATGGTATCATCTACTATCACTCCAGCATTTGGCTGGAGGAGGATGGTGTGTGGCTGCGTTCAGGAGATCGCTTATTCCAGTATCTTCCCAACGACTATGGTGGGGAGGAGATGGCCCAGATTGTCCAGAAACAGCTGGACCTGGGAGCGAAATCCTTTATTGAGTAATGAAAGTAAGGCCCGGAGCGTGTGCTCCGGGCTTTTTTGATGGTAAAAAGAAAGGCTTTGCTTTTTGACCATTTCTCAGGCGCAAACCAGCACCCCTGGCAGGGACGCTCCGCTGGGCCCGATTTCTCCCCGATGAGAAATCGGGGAAAGAATCGCCAAAGGCGGGGCCTTCCCCCGCCTTGTGGAATCCACCCCGCGGTACGGGGTGTCCCTGCGTTCTCCTTGTTTCGGCCCATAGCCTGGTGGGGTCACATAGATAGCTCGCCGTTCTATGGTTTGGATTTACTTCTCTGTTCCTGCGTCCTTCTACCGCCAGGGCCTTACCCTGGTGAGCCGTTGTTTCCAGCTTACGGGAGCCTGGCCTCCGGCGGCGGGAACGCCGCACACCGGGGTGAGGCCCTGGAAACAGGGGCACCGTCTCACAGAGAAGGAAATGCGTTCCATAGACTTGCCAGGCCATCTATGTGACCCCACCAGGGCCAGGGCCGGCCATAGGATTGACGCAGTTCCAGCCTGGTACCCCAGGGAGGTCCTTAGGGGGGAACGCCCTAAGCGGGTTTTGGTTTCTTTTGCCCGCTCAAAAGAAACCCCCAGCGGGAAGCGTCCCCACCAGGCTGGCAAGCCGGAACCTGGGCGGTTAGACGATCAATTTCTCTTGATTCGTAAAAACAAATTGGCCGGAGAAAAGCACCTGCTTTTCTCCAGCCAAAGGTTTTTATTCTTCTTCCTGCTCCACGCAGACAATGCGCAGCTCGTCCAGCTGCTTGGGGTCCACGAAGGAGGGGGCGCCCATCATCAGGTCCTGGGCGTTCTTGTTCATGGGGAAGGGGATGATCTCACGGATGGAGTCCTCACCGGCCAGCAGCATCACCATGCGGTCCACACCGGGGGCAATGCCTGCGTGGGGGGGAGCGCCATAGGTGAAGGCGTTGTACATGGCGGGGAACTTGCTCTTCACGTCGTCTTCGCCCAGACGCACCAGCTGGAAGGCCTCCAGCATAATCTCGGGGTCGTGGTTCCGCACGGCGCCGGAGGACAGCTCCACGCCGTTGCACACCAGGTCGTACTGGTAGGCGGTGATGGTCAGGGGGTCCACCTGGCCGGCAGCGGCCTTCTTCAGGATCTCCAGGCCGCCGTTGGGCATGGAGAAGGGGTTGTGGCAGAACTCCAGCAGCCCGGACTCCTCGCCGATCTCGTACATGGGGAAGTCTACAATCCAGCAGAACTCGTAGCGCTCACGGTCCATGTGGTTGGGGCAGAAGTTGCCCAGCTTGGAGCGGAGCACGCCGGCGGTCTTCTGGGCGGTGAGCAGCTTGCCAGCAGTGAGGCCCACAAAGCAGCCGGGGGTGAGGCCCAGAGCCTCCACCACAGCGTCCTTGATGGGCTGGACAAACTTGGCGATGCCGCCCACGATCTCGCCCTTCTCGTCGTAGCGGAACCAATAGGCCTTCTCGCCGGACTGCACTTCCACCTGGTTGCACAGGCCGTCGATCTGCTTGCGGGTGCCCACAAAGTCGGTGACCACAATGGCCTTGACGGTGTTGCCCTCGAAGGGACCGAAGCCGCAGCCAGCCAGGACTTCGGTGGCGTCGGTGAGGGTCAGGTCAATGCGCAGGTCGGGCTTGTCGGAGCCGTACTTGTCCATGGCCTCCAGGAAGGGGATGCGGGTGAAGGGGGCCTGAGAGGCCACGTGGTAGGTGCCGTACTTGGCGAAGATGGGGGGCAGCACACGCTCCAGAACGGCGAACACGTCCTCTTGGCCCGCAAAGGCCATCTCCATATCCAGCTGATAGAACTCGCCGGGGGAGCGGTCGCCACGGGCATCCTCGTCCCGGAAGCAGGGGGCAATCTGGAAGTAGCGGTCAAAGCCGGAGGCCATGAGCAGCTGCTTGAACTGCTGGGGCGCCTGGGGCAGCGCGTAGAACTTGCCGGGGTGCTTGCGGCTGGGCACCAGGTAGTCCCGGGCACCCTCGGGGGAGGAGGCGGTCAAAATGGGGGTGGTGATCTCCATAAAGCCCTCAGCGGTCATGGCCTGGCGCAGGGCGGACACCACGTTGCAGCGCAGGATGATGTTGTTCTTCACCTCAGGGTTGCGCAGGTCCAGATAGCGGTACTTCAGACGCTGGGTCTCGTCCGCCTCCCGGCTGCGGCTAATCGGGAAGGGCAGCTCGTTGTGGCGGCAGCGGCCCAGCACGGTGATGGCAGAGGGCACCACCTCAATGTCGCCGGTGGGCAGCTTGGGGTTCTTGCTGTCGCGCTCCCGGACAACGCCGGTGACCTGGAGGGTGGACTCCTTGTTCAGGTCCTTGACGATGGCCATCATCTCGGCGGTCTCGATGACCACCTGGGTGGTGCCGTAGAAGTCACGCAGCACCACAAAGGCCAGATTCTGGCCCACCTCACGGACGTTTTCTAGGAAGCCAGCCAGGGTGACGGTCTGGCCGACCTGCTCCATGCGCAGTTCCTCACAGGTGTGGGTACGGGATTGAACCATGTGAAATCAACTCCAAAATGTATAATAGATATAAAATATTACAATTAGTGCTCGGGTTCCTGGATGGGGTCAATGCCAGCCACCCGTTCTGCCAGGTCGTTGGCAATGGTGTCCACCGCCTGGTCCACGGGCAGGGTCTCCTGCTGTCCGGTGGTCATGTCCTTGACGGACACGGCATTCTTGGAGATCTCGTCATCCCCCAGGAAGGCCACATAGGGCACGCCGATCTTGTCGGCGTAGGTCATCTTCTGCTTGAACTTCTTCTGCTCGGTGTACAGCTGGGCCCGCACGCCAGCTTGGCGCAGCTGGGTGGCAAAGGAGATGGCGGGGGCCAGGTCCTCGGTCATGGGCAGGATGAGCACGTCGGCGGGAGCGGTGACCATCTCCTCGTTGAGGTAGCCCTGGTCCTCCAGGACAAAGAACAGGCGGGTCAGGCCAATGGAGATGCCCACGCCGGGCAGCTGCTTGTCGGTGTAGTACTCGGCCAGGTTGTCGTAGCGGCCGCCGGAGCAGATGGAGCCGATCTCCGGGTGGTCCAGCATGGTGGTCTCGTACACGGTGCCGGTGTAGTAGTCCAGGCCACGGGCAATGGTCAAATCCACGGCAAAGTGGGTCTGAGGCACCCCGAAGGCGGAGAGGTACTTCACTACGGTGGTGAGCTCGTCCAGGCCCTGGTCGAACAGCTCGTGGCGGCCACGGTAGCCCTCCAGAGCGGTGAGCACCTGGTCGTTGTCGCCCTGGATGGCGATGAACTTGAGAATCTCGTCGGCCTGCTCACTCGTGATGCCGATGTCCTCGCCGGTGAGGAGGGCGGCCACCTTCTCGGGGCCGATCTTCTCCAGCTTGTCCACGGTGCGCATGATGTCCCCGGACTTCTCGGTGAGGCCCAGCATGGCATAAAAGCCGTTGAGAATCTTCCGGTTGTTCACCCGAATCTGGAACCGCTTGAGACCCAGAGAGGTGAAGGTCTGATAGATGATGGAGGGGATCTCCGCCTCGTTGACGATGTCCAGCTTGCCGTCGCCAATGATGTCGATGTCCGCCTGATAGAATTCACGGAAGCGGCCCCGCTGGGCGCGCTCGCCCCGGTACACCTTGCCGATCTGGAAGCGGCGGAAGGGGAAGGCCAGGTCCCCATAGTGGAGGGCCACGTACTTGGCCAGGGGGACCGTGAGGTCAAAGCGCAGGGACAGGTCGGTGTCGCCCTTCAAAAAGCGGTAAATCTGCTTCTCGGTCTCGCCGCCGGCCTTGGCCAGCAGCACCTCGCTGGCCTCGATGACGGGGGTGTCCAGGGGGGTGAAGCCGTAGAGGGAATAGGAGCGGCGCAGCAGCTCCACCATGCGGTCAAACTGCACCTGACGCTGGGGGAGCAGTTCCATAAACCCAGAGAGGGTGCGGGGTTTTTGTTTTGCCATGTGAATCGGACTCCTTACAGCTAGAATAGGGGGGAACGTGTCCTGCCTGGGGTCCCATAGCATGCCGTAGGGGAGGGGCTTGCCCCTCCCGCAATCAGGCGCAACCAGGGACGGGAGGGGCAAGCCCCTCCCCTACCACGGGAAAAGGAGACGTTTCGCAAAGGAAAGAGGTGTTGCCGAGGCAACACCTCCGAACATGAGTTTACACTTTGAGCGGGGTAGAGGGTTTGATCAGCTCACGCCAGTTCAGATCGCCCCGAGCCAGGCCGTGGATGAGCATCTCGGCGGTGGCGGCGTTGGTGGCAATGGGCACATTGTTCTGGTCGCACAGGCGGGTGATATAGTGCAGGTCCTGGTCCAGATCCTCCGCATTGGGGTCATTGAAAAACAGCACCATGTCAATTTCGTTGTAGGCGATGCGGGCGCCGATCTGTTGGGCGCCGCCGTGAGCATGGGCCATAAACAGCTGGACGGGCAGTCCGGTGGCCTCAGCCACCAGGCGGCCGGTGCGGCTGGTGGCGCACACGGTATGTTTGGAGAGGATGCCGCAGTAGGCGATGCAGAACTGCACCATCAGCTCCTTTTTGTTGTCGTGACTCATCAGAGCAATGTTCATGGGAATCCTTCCTTTCTTGTGGGGGCTCAGCGGATGTGCAGCAGGGGCACCCGCTGGCCAAGCAGGCGTTTGGCAATATTGAGATAAGCTGGTGCAGCGCCCTTGTAGGTCTTCAACACCAGAGGGACACTCTGTGCCGCCGCCAGGGTAACTTGGGGGTCCTCCGGCACCATGCCCAGCAGGGGCAGTCCGGCGGTGTCCATGGCGACGTCAATGGTGGTGCGCAGCTTGCCGATCATGCGGGGCTCTACCCGGTTGACCACCAGGTGGATATCCTCAATCTGGCCCATGAGCTTGGTCACCGCCCGCTGGGCATCCCGCAGGGCGGCGGGCTCGGTGGCAGAGACCACAATGGCACGGTCCGCGGCGTACATGGCCAGCTGAAACCCGTCCCCCAGTCCTGCCGGAGAGTCCAGAAAGATGAAGTCGTAGTAGTCCCGTGCCTCGTCGATCACGTCCCGAAATCCCTTCAAATCCAGGTTGATGAGGGACAGGGGGGCGGTGAGGAGAAAGAGACCTCGAATTTGGGGGTGCTCTGCCGCTGCGGTGAGCAGGGGACAGCGATGCTCCATCACGTCGGAGAAGTCCATCACGGCCCGGTCGGACATGCCCAGGGCAATGTCCAGATTGCGCAGACCCACGTCCACGTCAATGCACAGCACCCGACGGCCTAAGGCGGCCAGACAGGAGGCGACGCCGGCGGTGAGGGCGGTTTTACCCGTTCCGCCCTTTCCAGATGTGACCATTACCGATGTTCCCATGCCTTAGCCTCCTCCACAACAAGAAAATCATATCATGAATTGTCTCATACCGCAAGTTTTTTGTAAACAAATTGAATGAAAGTGCAGCTTCCTGGGGTGCGCCGCACCCCAGGTCCTGCATTCTTCATTCTTCATTTTTCGTTCTTCATTTATAAGGGCGCTTTCTGCATCTTCGCCCACCGCCGGGGATACTTGGCGGGGCAGGGGGCCACCTTCTCCACCACCACCACCCGGTGGGTGATGTCCGTGTGGGGAACCCGGTAGTCGTAGCAGCCTTTGAGCACGCCGCCCAGGGTGGGGATGGCACGGGCCGCCCGGTCCAGCTCCTCCTGGCACTCCGGGCCCTTCATGGCCAGGAAACGGCCCCCCACCTTCACAAAGGGCAGGCACATCTCGCACAGGAGCCCCAGGTCCGCCACCGCCCGGGCGGTGGCAAAGTCAAACTGCTCCCGGAGTGAACCGTCTTGCCCCGCCTCCTCGGCCCGGGCGTGGAGGGTGGTGACCCCCTCCAGCTCCAGCTCCTCCGCCACCGTCTCCAGCCAGGACAGCCGCTTTTGCAGCCCGTCCAGCAGAGTGAGGGACAGGGTGGGGCAGAGGGTTTTCAGCACCATGCCGGGGAAGCCCGCCCCGGTGCCCACGTCAATGAGCTTGGCGTGCTCCAGCCGCCCGCAGTTTAAAAGGGGCGCACAGTCCAGCATGTGCAGGGTGGCCACGTCAAAGGGCTGGGTGATGGCGGTGAGGTTCATCACCTGGTTTTGTTCCATTAATAAATTACCATACTTTGCCAGCTTGGCCGCCGCATTCGCCGGGTAGGCGGGGAGGTCCAGCTGGGCAAGGCCGGTGGAAATGAGAGATTCCATGGGCGCGTGCTCCTTTACAGGGGTGTGGTGACGTTGGCGATGAGGGCGGGCACGCCCAGCCAAAGCCCCAGCACCACCGCCACCAGGCACACCAGGCAGATGAGAATGGTACCCACCAGGCCGCCGGGGGCGGTACCCTGGCGCTGGCGGTGGACGGCGATGAAGGGCACGCCAATTCCCACGGGCACCACCAGCAGGGGGGCGGTGCCGGGGAGGGTGCGGGCGGTGGCGATGGTGTAGGTGATCAGGGCGATGAGCATGAGCATGTACCCAATGCCAATCCAGGCCGCCACCCGCTTTTCAAAGGAGGCGGGGGTGTAGCTGGGTTCTTGCTCCTCCATTACTTGCCCTCCTTCAGCAGATCGCGGATCTCGGTGAGCAGCAGCTCCTCCTTGGAGGGCTTGGGAGCGGGGGCGGCCTCCTCCTTTTTCCGGTGGAGGCGGTTGAAGGCCTTGACGATGCAGAACACGGCGAAGGCCATGATGATGAAGTTGAGCACCGCCTCAATAAAGCTGCCGTAGGCGATGGTGGCGGAGCCCAGGGTTAAGGTCAGATCGGAGAAGGACACCTGATTGACCAGCAGCCCCAGCAGGGGCATGAGGATGTCGTTGGTGAGGGAGTCGGTGATGGACTTGAAGGCGCCGCCGATGATGACGCCCACCGCCAGGTCCAGCACGTTGCCCCGGTTCAAGAAGGTCTTGAATTCCCGAATAAAGGCTTTCATCTGTAGTTACCTCGTATAATATCTCAGTGCTTGGGGGTGAGCACAGTGGTGCCGCCCATGTAGGGGCGCAGAGGCTCGGGGATGGTGACGGAGCCGTCGGCCTGGAGGTTGTTCTCCAGGAAGGCGATGAGCATACGGGGAGGAGCCACCACGGTGTTGTTCAGGGTGTGGGGCAGGTACATGCCGTTCTCGCCCTTGACCCGCATCTTCAGGCGGCGGGCCTGAGCGTCGCCCAGGTTGGAGCAGGAGCACACCTCGAAGTACTTCTGCTGACGGGGGGACCAGGCCTCAATGTCGCAGGACTTCACCTTCAGGTCGGCCAGGTCGCCGGAGCAGCACTCCAGCTGACGGACGGGGATGTCCAGGGAGCGGAACAGCTCCACGGAGTAGCGCCACATCTTCTCGTACCACTCCATGGAGTCCTCAGGCTTGCACACCACCACCATCTCCTGCTTCTCGAACTGGTGGATGCGGTACACGCCGCGCTCCTCAATGCCGTGGGCGCCCTTCTCCTTGCGGAAGCAGGGGGAGTAGGAGGTGAGGGTGTAGGGCAGGGAGGCCTCGGGGATGA
The DNA here is from genome assembly GCF_002161675.1 of Pseudoflavonifractor sp. An44. GTDB lineage: Bacteria > Bacillota > Clostridia > Oscillospirales > Oscillospiraceae > Enterenecus > Enterenecus faecium. Next base: position 64,146 of record NZ_NFIH01000013.1, on the reverse strand, counting down.
TCTGGTCGATGAACTTGCCGATCATGGAGTGCTCGCTGGTGCCGATGAGGTACAGGTCCTCGCCCTCAATCTTGTACATCATGGCGTCCATCTCGGTCTGGCTCATGACGCCCTCCACCACGTTGCCGTGGATCATGAAGGGAGGCACGCAGTAGGTGAAGCCCTTGTTAATCATGAAGTCCCGGGCGTAGGCCAGCACAGCGGAGTGCAGGCGGGCAATGTCGCCCATGAGGTAATAGAAGCCGTTGCCGGACACACGGCCAGCGGAGTCCAGGTCAATGCCGTCAAAGGACTCCATGATGGCGGTGTGGTAGGGCACCTCGAAGTCGGGGGTGACGGGCTCGCCGAACCGCTCCACTTCCACGTTGAACTCGTCGCTCTCGCCGATGGGCACGGAGGGGTCGATGATGTTGGGGATCTTCAGCAGGATGGAGCGAATCTCCACCGCCAGCTTGCCCTCCAGCTCCTCCAGCTCGGCCAGGCGGTCGGCGTTGGCCTTCACCTGAGCCTTGACGGCCTCGGCCTCCTCCAGCTTGGAGGGGTCCTTCTTGGCCTGGCCCATGAGCATGCCGATCTGCTTGGACAGGGAGTTGCGGGAGGCGCGCAGGTTGTTGGCCTCGGTCATGGCGTCCCGGTTCTGGCGGTCCAGCTCGATGACCTGGTCCACCAGGGGCAGCTTGGCGTCCTGGAACTTCTTCTTGATGTTCTCTTTGACAACCTCGGGGTTTTCCCGGATAAACTTGATGTCTAACATAATACTGGCTCCTTTATTCGTGTTTCTGGGAGAATATAAATGAAAAATGAATCGTGAATCATGAATAATTATGGTGTGCCGCTGTGCGGCACGGATTACATTTTGGGGCGGTAGGGGAGGGGCTTGCCCCTCCCGAATTTCTCAGAGTAATACCAGAAAACTGGCTGACAGAGCACCCTCAGGGCTTGCATTCTTCATTTTTCATTCTTCGTTCTTCATTGCCTGCGGCAGCTGGCCCAGCTGCTCCAGCAGGTTATTCAGATCGTCCACATTGTAGAACTCCAGCTCCAGGCGGCCCTTCTTCTTGCCGCTGGTGATCTTCACCTTGCGGCCCAGATGGCTGGCCAGCTGCTGCTGGGCCTGGTCGATATACATCTGGTTTTCGTTGGTGGGCTTCTCCTTCTTCACCTTGGGCTCCAGGGTGAAGTGCTTGGCGGCGGCCTCCGCCTGACGCACCGACAGCCCCTGTTCGGCAATCCAGGCGCCAAAGGCGGTCTGGGCCTGCTCGCCCTCCACCATGAGCACTGCCCGGCCATGTCCGGCGGACAGGATGCCCTGGGCCAGCTGTTCCCGGACAGCAGGGGGGAGGGAGGTGAGACGCAGGGCGTTGGCAATGGCGGGGCGGGACTTGCCCATCCGCCGGGCCACCTCCTCCTGGGTCAGGCCGTAGTCGGTGAGCAGCACCAGATACCCCTCCGCTTCTTCCATGGGGTTCAGGTCCTCCCGCTGGAGGTTCTCAATGAGGCCCAGCTCCATCACCTTGCGGTCGTCGGCCTCGATGATGACCACCGGCACCTCGGTGAGGCCCGCCTGCTTGGCGGCCCGCCACCGGCGTTCCCCGGCGATGATCTGATAGTATCCGGTGGAGAGACGGCGGACGGTGAGGGGCTGGATGATGCCATGCTCCCGGATGGAGTCCGCCAGGTCGGCCAGGGACTCCTCGTCAAACCGCTTCCGGGGCTGGTTCAGCCCCGGCTCCACCTGGGAGATGGGCAGCTGTACCGAGCCCGCCTCTTGGGTCTGGAGGGCGGCGTCCCCCATGAGGGCGCCCAGGCCCCGGCCTAAGCCGCCTTTGACTTTTGCCATGTGGCTATCCCTTCCTTTCTAGTTCAGTGGGATGTTTCACGTGAAACATCAGGCTTTGTTCTTGTTGTGAAACTCCTCCGCCAGGGCCTCATAGGCTTCGGCGCCTCGGGACCACTTGTCGTAGGCCAGCACCGGCTTGCCGTGGCTGGGGGCCTCGGAGAGGCGCACATTGCGGGGGATGACACTGGCGTACACCTTGCCGGGGAAGTACCGCTTGACCTCCTCCGCCACCTGCATGGACAGGTTGGTGCGCCCGTCGTACATGGTGAGCACCACGCCCTCCAAATCCAGGTTGGGGTTCAGGGACCGCTTGGCCAGACGCACGGTGTACATCAGATCGCTGAGACCTTCCAGGGCGTAGTACTCGCACTGGACGGGCACCAGCAGGGTGTCGGCGGCGCACAGGGAGTCCAGGGTGAGCAGCTCCAGGGAAGGGGGGCAGTCGATGAAGATATAGTCGTAGTTGTCCTTCACTTCCTCCAGGGCGTCCTTGAGCCGGTACTCCCGACGGTCCATGCCGATGAGCTCCACGGTGGCGCCGGACAGGGCCTTGTTGGAGGGCACCACGTCCGCCCAGGTGGTGGACACAATGGCCTTGGACATGGGGGCGTTGCCCAGCAGCACGTCGTACACGCTGGGGGAGTGGGACTTGTCCACACCGAACCCGGAGGTGGCGTTGCCCTGGGGGTCGAAGTCGCACACCAGCACCTTGTGGCCCTGTTGACCCAGAGCCGCGGCCAGATTGACACAGGTGGTGGTCTTTCCAACACCGCCTTTTTGATTAACAATGGCAATGGTTTTTGACATAACACAACCCGCCTTTTTTCATTCAAAGGATAAACAGAACTGAGTTTGATTATACCGTTTTGTGAGGATTTTTTCAACCACCACAGTGTAAGAAAAATAGGTGTTTCACGTGAAACAAATTGGACTATCTCAGTCGGGTGACTGAGGGAGTCCGTTCTTCTATTTTTCCAAATACAGGCTTGCCAGCCAGGTTTGCTCCGCAGGGTAACTTTCTGACTGGGCAGAAAGTCACCAAAGACCCACCAAAGGCGGGGCCTTCCCCCGCCTTGTGGAATCCACCCCGCGGTACTGGATGCACCTGCGTCCGTCTTGTTTCGGCCCTGGTCCGGGTGGGGTCACATAGATGGCTTGCCGTTCTACGGGTTGCATCGACTTCTCTGATGGTGCATTCTTCGATTGCCAGGGCCTTACCCTGGTGAGCCGCTGTTCCCAGCTATCGGGGGGCTGGCTCCCGGCGGCGGGAACGCCGCTTCTCCAGAGTAAGGCCCTGGCGGTAGAAGTACCATCCTACAGAGAAGCAGGCACCACCCACAGAATGTCTATGCCATCTATGTGACCTGAACCGTCCAGGGCCGAAGAGAGAAAGGCGCACGTTCCAACCAGTACCCCAGGGAGGTCCTTAGGGGGGAACGCCCTAAGCGATTCTTTCCCCGATTTCTCATCGCTGAGAAATCGGGCCCAGCGGAGCGCGTCTCCCCTCGCCAGGGGATCAAAGCTGCGCCTGAGAAATCGGAGAAGGACAAGCCCTCAGTCAAGTCAGCCTATATAATATATATTAAAGGAATAAAAGAAACACGCCGCCCCGAGCCGGGACGGCGTGTCCTCTTATTCCGCAGGTTTCTGAATGTGAATGGTCACCTTCACCCCATCCTCCACTTCCTCCTTGGTGCACTGGGTGTGCAGCCCCGCCGCCTCCATAAGATTCACCGAGCGGCGCAGGGTGTTGAAGAATAACCGCACATCCTTAATGCGCAAAATAGGGGAGGGGGGCTGCTTGGTTTTGGTGTCCTGGCACAGCTTGGAGATGTACGCCTCGGACTGGGCCACCGTGAGGTTGTTGCGGACGATGTACTGGGCGGCCTTGCGCTGGTCGTCTCCGTTGTCCAGCCGCAGCAGCGCCCGGGCGTGACGCTCGGTGAGCTGGGCCTGGCGGAGAATGTCGATGACGTCGGGGGGCAGCTTGAGAAGCCGCAGCTTGTTGGCCACCGCCGACTGGCTCTTGCCCACCCGCCGGGCCACCTCGTCCTGAGACATGTGGTGGAGGGTGATGAGGCGGCGCAGGGCGATGGCCTCTTCCCACACGTCCAGGTTGCGCCGCTGGATGTTCTCCACCAGGGCCAGCAGGGAGGAGGTCTCCTCATCCGTCTGCACCACCAGGCAGGGCACCATGGTCATCCCCGCCATCTGGGCCGCCCGCAGCCGCCGCTCCCCCGAGATGAGCTCCCACTCGCCCCCCACCTTTCGTACCGACAGGGGCTGTAAGATGCCCAGCTGCACGATGGAGTCGGACAGCTCTTGCAGCTCCGCCTGGGAGAAGATACTCCGGGGCTGGTTGGGGTTGGGGTGGATGCTATCCACGGGCAGGTTGAGCACCTGCCGTTTGTCCTTTAAAAAAAGTGCCATTCCTCATCTGCCTCCTGGGGAAACGCAGGTTTCCCTGTATTTTTCCACATTGTAGCACGAAGCTGTGGAAAAATTCTGTCGGAGTCTGGGATGGGAAATGGCACTTGTGAAGGTCAGGCGCGGAGGAAGCCCTTGCCGAAGATTTCGCTGGAGTTGGTGATGAGCATGAAGGCGTGGGGGTCGATGGCCTTCAGATGGCGGCGCAGAGCCACCGCCTGGGCCCGGGACAGGGCGGTGAGCACCACCCACTTGTCCTGATGGGAGTAGGCGCCCTCGCCCTTCCAGAAGGTGGCGGAGCGGTGGAGGGTGTGGGTGATGAAGTCGCACACCTCTTCCGGGCAGGAGGTCACCAGAATGAAGCTCTTCTTCCGGTTGAGAGACTCAATCACCGAGTCCACCAGGACAGACTTCAACACCAGGCCCAGCAGGGAGAAGAGGCCCGTCTCAATGTCAATCAAAATGAGGGTGGACCCGGCGATCAGTACGTCCACATAGAGCAGGGCCATGCCGATGTCCAAGCTGGTAAATTTTTTCAGTATCATGGCCAGGATATCGGTGCCGCCGGTGGAGCCCTGGGTGTTGAAGAGGATGGCAGAGCCCAGGGCGGGGAGGATGACGCCGAAGAACAGCTCCAGCAGCTTCTCATCGGTGAGGGGGCCGGACAGAGGCACCAGCCACTCCAGCCCAGCCAGCATGCCGGAGAAGAGAAGGGAGCAGTACACGGTGCGCACGCCGAAGCCCCGGTTGAGCACCCCGAAGCCCAGCAGGAGGAAGGCCACGTTGATGACCGAGGCGAACAGGGAGGAGCTGATGGAGGGGAAGATGGAGGAGAGAATGACGGCGATGCCCGTCACACCTCCGGTGGAAAAGTGATTGGGAAACTTGAAGAAGTAGGTGCCCATGGCCACCAGGGCAGTGCCCAGGGTGAGCAGGGCATATTCGGTCAGGAATTGTTTCACTTTCATCGGCTTCGTACCCCTTTCTCTCTCGTATCATTGGGCGAATTTGGGACCTTTTCTACAATTTGTTGATTACCCTTCTAAAGTGTAAATATTGTACCAGAAATAACACTTGACAACAAGCAAGATATGTGCAAAAAATAGAATGGAACAGCGGAAGTTTTTTTGTTAAAATATCAGGTATCTTATGTTTGTTCCGGGGTGAAATCCCGGGAAATGGACAAGAGAAGAGAGAGGAGCGAAGAGCGGTGAAACGGTTGGAACAGCGCATTCTGGAAGACGGGGTCATGGAGGGCGAAGACGTATTAAAGGTGGACAGCTTCCTCAACCACCAGATGGACGTGGGACTCTTTGCGGAGATGGGCAAGGAGTGGGCACGGCTGTTTGCCGACGACCACGTGACGAAAATCCTCACCATCGAGGCCTCCGGCATTGGCATTGCCTGTGTGGTGGCCCAGCAGTTTGGCGTTCCCGTGCTCTTTGCCAAGAAGAATAAAACCAAGAACATCGCCGGGGAGGTGTACTCCGCCCAGGTGGAGTCCTTCACCCATGGCCGGGTGTATGACATCATCGTGTCCAAGAAGTTTTTGGGCCCCGGAGACCGGGTGCTCCTCATCGACGACTTTTTGGCCAACGGCGCCGCCCTCCAGGGCCTGATCAAGCTGGTGCGGGATTCCGGCGCCACTCTGGTGGGAGCTGGCATTGCGGTGGAGAAGGCCTTCCAGCCCGGGGGCGATCTCATCCGCTCCATGGGGGTGCGGGTGGAGTCTCTGGCCCGCATCAAGGCCATGAGCTCCAAAGGCATCGAGTTTTGTTGATGGGCTTCAAAAGGCAGAGCCTTTTGAAACCGATGATTGCACCCTGCTGCGCGCAAAGTTCGGCCGCACACACCGCGGCCGAATTCACACTGGCAGGGTGAGAAGTATTTTCTCCCGTGCACATGTCCCGGGAGAAAATGATTTTCAATGGCTTTTCCCGCCTGGGGCGGGAAAACTCTGCGAGGCCAATGTGGATTTCAGAAAAGGAACCACCTTTTTTTGAAATAATAGTAGGAATCAGATAAGGGATATTTGAAGGAGGAACGAAACGTATGAAAAAGCGTATCCTTGCCCTGGTGATGGCTGGCGTTATGGCGCTGAGCCTGGCCGCCTGCGGCGGAAACAGCGACCCCAAGAGCTCCAACTCCGGCACTGCCGACAGCGACTTTAAGGTCGGCGCCATCTATATCAACAAGAAGACCGACACCGCCGGTTACACCTACGCCCACCACAAGGGCATTACCACCGCCATGGACCAGCTGGGCCTGGACCCTGACAGCCAGCTGGTCATCGTGGACGAGGTGCCCGAGGAGGACGACAAGGTGGCCGCCGCTGTGGACACCCTGGTGGGTGAGAGCTGTGATATCATCTTTGGTATCTCCTTCAACTACCTCAACGCCATGAACGCCAAGGCCGAGGAGTACCCCGAGGTGATCTTCTCCCACGCCACCGGCTACCTGTCCAACGAGACCAACTTCAACAACTACTTCGGCCGCATCTATCAGGCCCGCTACCTCACCGGTGTGGCCGCTGGTTTGAAGAGCCTGGAGACCGGCAACAATCATGTGGGCTATGTCTCCGCCTTCGGCACCCAGTACGCTGAGACCTGCTCCGGCATCAACGGCTTCGCCCTGGGCGTGCAGTCCGTGAACCCCGACGCCACCGTGTACGTCAAGGAGCTGGGCAAGTGGAACGACGAGCAGAACGAGTACGCCTTTGCCGAGGAGCTCATCAACAGCTATGACTGCGGTGTCATCGCCCAGCACTGTGACTCCGCTCAGCCCCAGATCGCCGCTGAGAAGGCCGGCGTGTTCGGCTGCGGCTACAACTCTGACATGACCGTGGACGCCCCCAAGGCCCACCTCACCGCCGCTGTGTGGAACTGGGACGTGTACTACAAGCAGGCCATCGACACCGCCATGACCTGCGGCGGCGCGGAGAACTTCGTCACCGCCATGGGCGGCCCCGCCTACTATGAGGGCCTGGTCAAGGGCCTGGTGGGCGTGTCCGAGCTCAGCGACAACTGCGCCCCCGACACCCAGGCTTACCTGGACGCCATCATCGAGCTGCTGGCCACGGGCGAGTGGGACGTGTTCTCCGGCGTGAAGCTGTCCTACACCAAGAATGACGACGGCTCCGTCACCATCACCCAGACCGACTCCGCTCTGAAGACCAACGACGGCAAGGAGATCGTGCCCGCCGGCGGCAAGAGCGTGGAGGACGCTGTGATCACCGGTACCATGAACTACTTTGTGGAGGGCGTGCAGGTGGGCTAAGGCCCAACCCTCAAATTGAATCCAGCCCTGAACTCATCCGGGCCGGCCGGGAAAAACGGCCGGCCCGGATGGTTATTTCCCGGGGCAAAACCAGGAAATGAAAAATGAAGAATGAATAACGAATAATTATGGTGTGCCGCATGGCGGCACGGATTTCATAAGGGGCAGAGACTTGAGGGCCTGCATTCTTCATGATTCATTCTTCGTTCTTCATTCAAAAGAGAAGGAGGCAGATTTCATGGCTGAACCCTATGCCGTGGAACTTCGTGGCATCACCAAGACCTTCGGTCCGGTGGTGGCCAACCACAACGTCAACCTGAATCTCCGAAAAGGAGAGATTCTCTCCCTGTTGGGAGAGAACGGTTCCGGCAAGACCACCCTGATGAACATGCTGTCCGGCATCTACACCCCCGACAGCGGCACCATTCTGGTGGACGGCCAGCCGGTGACCATTTCCTCCCCCCAGGACGCCAAGCGGCTGGGCATCGGCATGGTTCACCAGCACTTCAAGCTGGTGGATGTATTCTCCGCCGCCGATAACATCTGGATGGGGGCCCAGGAGGCGGGCTTTGTGCTGAAAAAAGACCGCTACCGTAAAATCGAGGAGATGGCCAAAAGGTTCGGCTTCGACCTGGACCCCCGCAAGCAGGTGTGCAACATGGCGGTGTCCGAAAAGCAGACCCTGGAGATCATCAAGGTGCTCTACTACGGGGCCAAGGTCATCATTCTGGACGAGCCCACCGCCGTGCTCACCGTCCAGGAGATCGAAAAGCTCTTCGGGGTGCTCCGCCGCATGCGGGACGAGGGCCACTCCATCATCATCATCACCCACAAATTAAACGAGGTGATGGACATCTCCGACCGGGTGGCCATCCTCCGCAAGGGCGAGTATATCACCACCGTGGACACCAAGGAGACCAACGAGCAGGAGCTCACCGAGTGGATGGTGGGCCACAAGATCGATTTGAACATTGAGCGGCCCAAGATGGAGAAGCTCAAGCCGCTGCTGGAGATTCGCGACCTGACCATCCGCAGCGACGAGGGCAACGTGGCCATCGACAACGTCAGCTTCTACATCCGAGGCGGCGAGATGCTGGGCGTGGCGGGCATCGCCGGATGCGGCCAGAAGGAGCTGTGTGAGGCCATTGCCGGCCTGCGCCCCATCCAGGCGGGCAAGATGATTCACAAGGGCGAGAACATCGTGGGCCTGAGCCCCAAGGAGATTCTGGCCAAGGGCATCTCCATGTCCTTTATTCCCGAGGACCGTCTGGGCATGGGCCTGGCCCCCTCCATGTCCATCACGGACAACATGATCTTGAAGAACTACAACGATGCCAAAGGCCCCTTTGTGGACCGGAAGGCGGGTAGGGAGGACGCCCAGCGGGTGATTGAGGAGCTGGGTGTGGTGACTCCCTCCACCGAGACCCCGGTGCGTCGGCTCTCCGGCGGCAACGTGCAGAAGGTGCTGCTGGGCCGAGAGATCAAGGCGGGCCCCAACGTCATCGTCACCGCCTACCCGGTGCGTGGCCTGGACATCCACTCCTCCTATGCCATCTACAACATCCTCAATGAGCAGAAGAAGAGCGGCGTGGGCATCCTCTTCGTGGGCGAGGATTTGGACGTGATGATGGCCCTGTGCGACAAAATCCTGGTGCTGTGTCACGGCAAGGTCATGGGCGTGGTCCACGCCCACAAGACCACCAAGGAGGAGCTGGGCCTGATGATGACGGGCAGCCTGGACCTGACCCACAAGTACGAGGACAAGCCTGCCGGCTATGCCGCCGACAGCTTATTCCAAGAGGAAGGGGAGGAGAAGTAAGCCATGCGTGTGCACATCGTCAAGCGGGAGGACTGCCCGCTGCTCAAAAAAATCCTCCTCATTGTGGGAGCGGTGGCGTTGGCCCTGGTGCTGGGCGGCCTGGTGCTGCTGGCCATGGGCGTCAACCCCCTGGAATACTATTTCAAAATGTTCACCATGGGCATGGTGGGCAACAAGATCGCCTATAAGGCGGCGGAAAACTACCTGAAAATCCTGGTGCCTCTGATTCTCACCGCCTTAGGCCTGTCTCTGGCCTTTAAGATGCGCTTTTGGAACATCGGCGGCGAGGGCCAGTTCATTGTGGGCGCCATTGCCGCCGCTGCGGTGGCCTTTACCGCCGGGCCCGTGCTGCCCACTCCGGTGGTGCTGCTGATGATGTGTCTGGCCGCCATGCTGGCCGCCGGACTGCTGGGCCTGTTTGTGGCCGCCCTCAAGGTGAAGTTCGGCACCAACGAGACCCTGCTCACCCTGATGCTCAACTACATCGCCCTGTACTTCCTCACCTTCCTGGGGGAGACCAAGGCGGATTGGAACTTCTTTTTGAGCGCAGAGTCCGCCCGGCCCACCTTCGCCAGCTTCACCTCCATGGTGTCCTTCCCCCGGATTATGCTGGGCAAGTTCGGGCTGAACATCTGCGTGCTCATTACGCTGGCTCTCGGCGTGCTGGTGTACGTCTACCTCAAGCGCACCAAGCAGGGCTATGAGATCGCCGTGGTGGGCGACTCCATGGGCACTGCCCGGTATGCAGGCATGAAGGTGAGCACCATCGTGCTGCGCACCGTGTTCCTCTCCGCCTGCCTCATCGGCCTGGCCGCCGCCTTCAAGGTGGGCACCGCCGGCATCCTGTCCGCCTCCATCACCGACGATGTGGGCTGGACCGGTATCATTGTGGCCTGGCTGGCCAAACTGAGCACCGTGGGCATCTTCCTGGTGTCCGCCCTCATCGGCGTGCTGCAATACGGCTCCACCGCCGCTGCCGCCACCTTTGCCTCGGTGGATTCCAGCTTTGCCGACATGCTCCAGGGCGTCATTTTGTTCCTGGTGCTGGCGGCGGACTTCTTCACACGCTTCCGTGTGGTCATCGCCAAAAAGGAGGTGGAGCGCCATGGATGATAAGCTGAACATTGTCACCACATTCCTCCACAACATCATTGTGTATAACATCCCCCTGCTCTACGGCACCGTGGGAGAGATCACCATTGAGAAGTCGGGCAGCCTGAACCTGGGCGTGGAGGGCACCATGGCCGTGGGCGCCATCTTCGGCTATATCCTGGGCTGCTATGCCAACTCCATGGTGGTGGGCGTGCTGGTGGCCTTCCTCACCGCCGCCCTGTGCGGCCTCATCTTCGCCGTGCTCACCGTCACCTTCCAGGCCAACCAGAACATCACCGGTCTGACCATCACCACCTTCGGCCTGGGCGTGTTCTTCTTCGTGGGCAACGGCGTGAAGGCGGTGAGTTGGCCCGCCATGAACAACTACTCCAACATCCAAAACGGCTTTGCCGACCTGCCCATTCCGGGGCTGTCCAACATCCCGGTGCTGGGCGAGGTGCTCTTTGACCACAACGTCCTGGTGTACCTGGGTGTGGTCATCGCCCTGGTGATGTGGTGGTATTTGAAGTACACCCGCACCGGGCTGAGGCTGCGGGCCGTGGGTGAAAACCCCGCCGCTGCCGACTCCGTGGGCATCAACGTGCGCCGCTATAAGTACCTGCACATTATGCTGGGCTCCGGCATCATGGGCATTGGCGGCTACTACATGGGCCTGAACATGAACGGCTCTCTCTCCTCCAGCTGCTGGATCAACGGCTATGGCTGGATCGCCGTGGCCCTGGTCATCTTCGCCAACTGGAGCCCCGCCTTCGCCATGGTGGGCACCGTGGTGTTCGGCTTCTTCAACACCCTGCGGGTGTCCGGCCCCTCTCTGGCCATGGCCTTCCCCGGCCCCCTGGGCTGGCTGGCCGGGGTGCCCTCTCAGCTGTACCAGGCCTTGCCCTTTCTCATCACCGCTCTGGTGCTCATTGCCACCTCGGTGAAAAAGAGCAAGAACAGCGGACAGCCTGCGGCCCTGGGCCTCAACTACTTCCGGGAAGAGCGATAAAACAAGAAAAACTTCCACACTCTTTGCGAAGAGTGTGGAAGTTTTGTTAGTTAGAAGCTTTTATCATGGGACAAAATATGATACAATATATCATAAATCATGAATTGGTGATGTAAGAATGAAGCGGATGTTATCCATAGATGAGCAAATCCAGCATATGAAGACAAAGGGCATTACCTTCCACGCAATCACAGAGGATGAGGCAAGAACTTTTTTAGCCAAGCACAGCTACTACATGAAAGTGGCAGCTTATCGGGAGAATTACTCGAAATGCCAAGAGGGAAGGCTAAAAGGGCAATATATTGGCTTGGATTTTGCACATTTAAAGGAGCTATCCACCATAGATATGCATCTAAGGTACTTGATCATGAAAATGTGCCTGGATATCGAACATGCCATCAAAGTACGGCTAGTTCATCTTGTAACAGAAAATCCAGGGGAAGATGGATATCAACTGGTCAAAGATTTCTTATGTTCCAATGAAAAGGTACGCAAGCAGGTGGAGAGCCACAAATCCAGTTACTATTGTCATGACCTGATTGAAAAGTATGAGCTAGATTTTCCAATATGGGTATTTGTAGAAGTGATTTCATTTGGTACTCTGCTCCATCTGTGCCATTTTTATCGAAATCGATATGGTGTAAAGATCGTAGACCATAAGCTGATGAATACCGTTCGGGATTTGCGAAATGCTGCGGCACATAGCAATTGCCTCATCAATAATCTCTCCAGAAGATTGGACGGCACAAAACAGGTAGCCAGTGAAGTGGTTCAGTGGCTAAAGGCCATAGAGGGAATCTCGAAAAGCTCCCGAACGAACAATATGAAATCCGCATTTACCCATGATATTGTGGTGTTGCTGTATGTGTATGATAAGCTAATGAATCCTGTTCCCAAGCAAAAGAGATATGAAGAATTGTCTGATTTTTTACACGGGCGAGTGGTACGACATAAGGAATACTTTGCTTCAAACACAAAAATTTGTGGTACATATGAATTTCTTCGAAAAATTGTTGACAATTTGACCAATACAGCATATAATGTTAGCACCATTGAAAAGCAGTAATGCTTTTGTAGGGAGTGGCGCACCGCAAGGTGTTCCGCTCCTGATTTTTTTGCTTAAAACTCAGCAAATACATAAATCTAAGCAAGATTTACGCAAGTGCTAAGCAAGCATCTGGAGGCTGCCATCGAGGAAGAAATACTCATTGACACCGTCGAGCAGCTTGCTTCAATAACAAGTGAAATCATGGGCAGAAAAACAATTCGTGTTTTCTGCCCATGATTTTTGAATGTGTTCTAGTTATTTAAATGTAATAGTGAAAAAGTCCTTTTGAACCTTTTTGTTATTGATCCAAAACTGTATTTTGTATTTTCCTTCTTTTAATTCAGAAAAGGTTTCTTCACGCACATAAAAATCTTGCGTAGATGAACTATGGGCACCAATCTGCTTAGTGGTTCCCCACTTGACAACGGTATTTCCCTGAACATCATACACACATCCTCCAATCTTAACAGTTTGGGATGTCGATGTATTATTTCGTAGAACCATTTCGACGCCGAAATTATGATTCAAAGCTTTATAGAAATGACTAGTAAAGACTTTCCCTCTTGCTCCAGTAGAGTATAGACTAATTTTACATAGTTCAAGCGGAGGCCGCTTTGGCTGCGATGGCACGTTTAAAGGTATCTGCATAATAATTCTCCTTTCATATCAAATTGCTATTTGTAAGCAACTGTAAAAAAGGCTTTTTGAACTTTTGTGTTATTAATCCAAAATTGTGATTTGTATTTTCCACTTTTCATTTTAGCAAAGGATTTTGCATCGACAAAAATATTATGTGTCAAAGTAGAGTGGGGATTAATTTTCGGAGTGAAGTTTCCTTTGAACACGACATTACCACTTTCGTTATAAATACAATGACCTAAATGAATGGTCTGTGTACTGCTAGACGTGTTCTTCAATACCACTTCAATACCAAAGTTATGATTGATTGATTTGTAAAACTTATCTGTATACACCTTTCCTTTCGAACCTGTAGAATAAAGGTGTATACTTTGCAAGGTTACGCGAGTATTAGAGGAGACATTCTTCTTTGTATTTTGGGATGATTGTGAGGGTCTAAAGGATTTACTGGTTCCGGTACCCCTTCCACCATTACTTTTATTGGTGGTGTTATTTTTTTGGTTGTTATTACCGCTAATATAATTTTTTACAACAACTGAACTGCTATCCTTGTCTTTTTTTGAACTAACAAGGGTTGATAAAAAATCCCAAAAACCTGCCAAAATATCATCCCCTTCCATAATTTGCTTATATTATACCATAGACAAAAGACCATGTCCATGAATGGGTAGCTGTTTTTGATTAAAAAAACTTGTCAACTTGTTTCGGGGTGGATAGTTTGAAAATGTGGCCATTCTGGTAGCGATTGCGGTAAATGAGGACGGATATCGTGAAGTCCTTGGTGCTGCGGAGGGAATGAAAGAGGACAAAGCCAGCTGGGTCAGCTTCTTTCAGTGGCTCCGTAGCCGTGGTCTAGATGGCGTGAAACTCATCGTTGGTGACAAGTGTCTTGGTATGCTGGAGGCTGTGGGAGAAGTGTTCCCTGAAGCCAAATATCAGCGGTGTACCGTCCACTTTTACCGCAATATATTCTCTGTAACTCCTCGCTCCAAGGTAAAGCTGGTAGCCAAGATGCTCAAAGCAATCCATGCCCAGGAGGGCAAGAAAGCCGCCAGAGAAAAAGCCAAGGCCGTAGTGGAGGAGCTGCGCTCGATGAAGCTAAAGGAAGCTGCTAAGAAGGTAGAAGACGGAATCGAGGAGACGCTGACCTATTGTGATTTTCCCAGTGAACACTGGACTCGCATCCGCACCAACAATGTCATTGAGAGGCTGAACCGGGAGATTCGCCGCCGTACCCGTGTGGTGGGCAGTTTCCCGGACGGCAACTCTGCCCTCATGCTGGTCTGTGCCAGGCTACGCCATGTGGCTGGCACCCAGTGGGGAAACAAGAAGTACATGAACATGAAGCATCTGGAGGCTGCCATTGAGGACGTCTCCATTGCTGGCTGACTTCATTCATGCCAGGGCCTGCAAACCAATTTGCGCAAAACTCTTGACACTACCCAAGCAATTATCAATGTGCAGACATAGAAAAAGAGAAAAGGTATAAAACCCCCGGAGTATGCTCCGGGGGTTTATAGCTGCTTACTGATCGGTGAGAATAGTGATGGAGGTGATCACCGGCTGGTCCTCGGCGGAAATGGTGCCGTTGTCGTCGGTGGGCTGGGCGGCCTCACAGATGGCATCCACCACGTCCATACCCTGGGTGACATAGCCGAACACGGCATAGTCCCCGTCCAGATTGGTGCTGTCCTCCTGGACAATGAAGAATTGAGAGCTGGCGGAGTTGTAGTCCGAGGAGCGGGCCATGGAGATGGCGCCACGGGTGTGGGAGAGGTTGTTCTCATAGCCGTTGTTGGTAAACTCGCCCACGATGTTGTTGTCCGAGCCGCCGGTTCCGTCCCCGTTGGGGTCGCCGCCCTGCATCATAAAGCCCTCGATGATGCGGTGGAAGGTGAGGCCGTTATAGAAGCCGCTGTTGGCCAGCTCCACGAAGTTGGCGCAGGTGATGGGGGCGGCCTCCTGGTCCAGCTCCACGGTGATGGTGCCGTAGTCCTTCACCTCAATCTGGGCGGTGTAGGTGACACCAGACTCCAGAGCAGCGGGGGTGTAGGTGTCAGCGGTCTCATCGCTGGTGGCGGTCTCGGTGGCAGAGGCGTCCTCGTCGGTGGTAGTGGGGGTGGCCGTGGCGGCGGGGTCCTCGTCCGAGGTGAAGCAGCCCTCATATACCTCCAGCATGGCCTTGCGCTGGCCTCTCTGGGCTTGTTCCAATTGTGTCGCCATGGTACGACCACCTTTCTAGTGAGTTGTGTCCCTCTGAGTATAAACCAGAAAGCTGAAATGACGCTAAAAAGAGGCCATAGTTTGGGGGTAAAACACAAAAACTCCAGGGCCGCTTGCAAAGCCCCGGAGTTTTTTAGAAGGATGGAGGATAGAATGAAAAAGAAAGGATATCTCTTGCAAGTGTTATGATACGCAACAGTCATTACAAAAGTTTGTGCACAATTGTTACAAAAGTATTAAATGCTGCAAAGACTTTGTAAAGTCACCGGAGAGTGGAAAAAAACTCCTCCAAAATCCCCCGGCAGGCCTCTTCCAACAGGCCGCCGTAGATGCGGGGGTGGTGGTTAAACCGCTCCTCGAAGAGGTTGAGCACCGACCCGCAGCACCCGGATTTGTCCTCACGGGCCCCGTAGCGCACACAGGCGATGCGGGAATTGATGATGGCCCCGGCGCACATGGGGCAGGGCTCCAGGGTGACGTACAGGGTGCACCCGGTGAGCCGCCAGGAGCCCACAGCGGCACAGGCCATGTTGATGGCCTCCACCTCGGCGTGGGCGGTGGCCCGGCCGTCCGCCTCCCGGCGGTTGCGGCCCCGGCCGATGATGTCCCCCTCTGGGGAGACGATGACGCAGCCCACGGGCACGTCTCCCTGGGGGATGCAGGCTTTGGCCTCCTTCAGGGCCTCCTGCATGTATTCCTCGTGGGTCATGTTACTTGTCGGTGAGGATGGTGACGGAGGTGATGACGGGCTGCTCCGAGGCGGGAATGGTGCCGTTGCCGTCGGTGGGCTGGGCGTCCTTACAGATGGCGTCCACCACGTCCATACCCTCGGTGACGGTGCCAAAGGCGGCATAGTCGGGGTCCAGGAAGGTGGAGTCCTCATGGACGATGAAGAACTGGGAGGAGGCGGAGTTGGGGTCGTTGGAGCGGGCCATGGAGATGGTGCCCCGCTTGTGGGACAGGGGGTTGTCCCAGCCGTTGGAGGAGAACTCGCCCACGATCTCATGCTCGGAGCCGCCGGTGCCGTTGCCCTCGGGGTCGCCGCCCTGAATCATAAAGCCGTCCATGATGCGGTGGAAGGTCAGGCCGTTATAGAAGCCGCTGTTGGCCAGCTCCACGAAGTTGGCGCAGGTGATGGGGGCGGCGGACTGGTCCAGCTCCACGGTAATGGTGCCGTAGTCCTTTACGTCGATGCGGGCGGTGTAGGTCACGTCCTCCTCCAGAGCGGGGGGCGTGTAGGTGTCGGCGCTGGTGGTGGCAGTGGGATTGGCAGAGCTCTGAGCACCGGAGGTGGTGGAGGGCTTCTGGGTCAGCACCACAGCGGCGATGATCACAATGGCCACCACCACAATGGCGCCGATGCCCCACACCAGGGGATTGGACTTCTTGGCGGGCTGGGTGGGCTTGGCCTTGGGCTGGGGGGCGGAGTGGGGATTGGATTTCTTGTTCTTTTTCTTCGACATGATGGTAGGTTCCTTTCTTGTGTAAGACTGTCCACAGTGTACACCAAAAATGGGGGAAAGGGAAGAGGGGAAAGGAGGCATCCCCTCCTCCAATCTCTCTTCTGCGCACCTGCCAGTGCGGCGGGGACGCTACCCGCTGGGGGTTTCTTTTGAGCGGGCAAAAGAAACCAAAACCCGCTTAGGGCGTTCCCCCCTAAGTACCCCCCTTGGGGGTACGAGGCTGGGCATGCGTCAAGACTAGGTTCGGCCCGTCACCCTTGCTATGGCCCCTGTTTGTGCCACCATACCAAGTTACCATGGCAGCTGGCCCTATGGCTGGGTTGATTCCATGTCCGGGCCTACCTTGGAGAAGCGGCGTTCCCGCCGCCAGGAGCCAGTCTTCCGGCAACTAGGAATAGTTGCATACCAAGGTAAGGCCCTGGCAAGAGAAGTACCAACTACCAGAGGAGCAGGGACTTTCTATAGAATGTCCACGCCATCTATGTGACCTCACCGGGCCAAGGGCCGAACAGAGAAGGACGCACCTTCCACCCAGTACCGCGGGGTGGATTCCACAAGGCGGGGGAAGGCCCCGCCTTTGGCGATTCTTTCCCCGATTTCTCATCGGGGAGAAATCGGGCCCAGCGGAGCGTCCCCGGCTGGGGCGCTGGTCTGCGCCAGAGAAATCGGAGAAGGTCAGGCTTCCTCCATTCGTAGGTTGCCCCTCTCCCCAGGAGAGAGGGCAAGACAAGGGCCTGTTGCAGCTGCAACAGGCCCTTGCAATGGGAAAAGGGGAACTTACCGTTTGTTGGACTTGCGCCAGATGTGCATAGCCTCGGCAGCGGCAATCAGCTCGTCCCGGAACTGGGGAGCAGCCACGGAAATCAGGCCCTCGGCACGCTCCCAAGTGGTCTTGCCCTTGACATTGAACATGCCCTGCTCGGTGACCACATAGTGGAGGTTGCTCCGGGTGCAGGTGGCAATGGAGCCCTCAATGAGGGTGGGACGGATGCGGGACTTCACCTCGCCGGTGGCCTTGTCCTTGAAGGTGGAGGAGCAGCAGATGAAGCTCTTACCGCCACGGGACAGGTAAGCGCCCATCACGAAGTCCTGCTGACCGCCGGCGCCGCTGATGTGGTGGATGCCGGAGGACTCGGAGGAGACCTGGCCGAAGAGGTCGATGTCCACCGCGCCGTTGATGGAGATGAAGTTGTCCAGGGTGGACATCCGGGCGATGTCGTTGGTGTAGTCCACGGGTGCGCTCATGCACTCGGGGTTGTTGTCCAGGAAGTCGTACAGCTCCTGAGTACCGGCGGCGAAGGCGTAGGTCTGGCGGCCCTGGTCGAAGTTCTTCCGGGCGCCGGTGATCTTACCAGCTTTGGTCATGGCCACAAAGGCGTCCACGTACATCTCAGTGTGCACGCCCAGGTCCTTCAAATCGGACTGAGCGATCATCTGGCCCACAGCGCCGGGCATGGAGCCGATACCCAGCTGGAGACAGGCTCCGTTGGGGATCTCGGCCACGATCTGACGGGCCACCGCCAGGTCGATCTCGGAGGGCTCGCTCAGGCCGGGCATGGTGCCGATGGGGCCATTGGGGCCCTCCACAATGGCGTTGACCTGGGAGATGTGCACCCCGGTGTGGTAGCCGCCCAGGCAGCGGGGCATATTCTCGTTGACCTCCACGATGATGTGCTTGGCACGGGCACACATGTCATACAGGTGGGAGGCGTTGGGGCCGAAGTTGAAGTAGCCGTGCTGGTCCATGGGAGCCACCTGGAACATGGCCACGTCGATGGGGTCAATGCAGTCCCGGTAGTAGCCGGGCAGCTCGGAGTAGCGGATGGGGGCGTAGTAGGCCAGACCGATCTTGGCCATCTTCCGCTCGGTGCCGCCCATGTGCCAGGAGTTCCAGGTGAAGTGCTCGGCGGGATTCTCAATCTGGGCGATGGCGGGCATGTGCAGCAGGATGCCGCCCCGCACCTTCACGTCGTACAGCTCGCCCATGCGTCCGGCCAGAGCCTGGTCCAGCACCTCGGCGGTGTTGGTGCACCAGCCGTAGTCCACCCAGTCTCCGGACTTGACCACTTTCACCGCTTCCTCAGCGGTGGTGAGCTTCTGACGGTATTCTTCCTGATAGCTCATAAGATACCTCCAAAATAATGAAGAATGAAAAATGAATAATGAAGAATTATGGTGTGCCGCTTCCAGCGGCACGGATTTGGATTTGTTGGGCGTAGGGGAGGGGCTTGCCCCTCCCGAATCCCCCAAGGCAATACCAGGGTAACCACGGGCCGGGCAAGCCACGGCCCCTACCACGGGGTACCCATCAAAGGAGATAATACTCAAACAAGGGTGTGGGGTGACCCCCCACACCCTTGTCCTTGGATGTTATCACGCTCGGGTTGGACGCATGGTGCGTCTACCCTCACGGACAGATACGCTTCACACCCTCCGCGACGGTCGCCTTCCCTGCGACTCCAGGCAAACCCGCACAGCCGTGGGCTGCTGCTGGGCTTTGCCTGTCGCTCCGGTCCAGGCTCCCTGCTCCCGGGTGCTCAGACGCACTTAAATTAGCACTTCTCGAAGATGGTAGCAACGCCCATGCCGCCGCCGATGCACAGGGTGGCCAGGCCGCGCTTGGCCTCGTCGCGCTTGAGCATCTCGTGGAGCAGAGTGACGATGATACGAGCGCCGGAAGCGCCCACGGGGTGGCCGATGGAGATGGCGCCGCCGTTGACGTTGACCTTGCTCATGTCGAAGCCCAGCTCACGAGCCACAGCGATGGACTGAGCGGCGAACGCCTCGTTGGCCTCCACCAGATCCACGTCCTCGATCTTCAGGTCGGCCTTGGCCATGGCCTGACGGGAAGCGGGCACGGGGCCCACGCCCATGATCTTGGGATCCACGCCGCCCTGGCCCCAGCTGACCAGCTTGGCCATGGGCTTCAGGCCGTACTTCTCCACAGCCTCACCGGAGGCCAGCAGGATGGCGGCAGCGCCGTCGTTGATGCCGGAGGCGTTGGCAGCGGTCACGCGCTGCACGTGCTGCTTGGCATCGGCCTCGTGGACCTGGGTCACCTCAAAGGTGTGGACGATCTCGTCCTCCACGCCCTCGGGACCCACGGGGAAAGCGCCACGCAGCTTGCCCACGGACTCCATGGTCACGCCAGCCTTGGGGAACTCGTCCACCTTGAACTCCACCATTTCCTTCTTTTTCTTCACCATCACGGGAACG
Source organism: Pseudoflavonifractor sp. An44 (assembly GCF_002161675.1). Taxonomy (GTDB): domain Bacteria; phylum Bacillota; class Clostridia; order Oscillospirales; family Oscillospiraceae; genus Enterenecus; species Enterenecus faecium. The sequence goes on along the minus strand of NZ_NFIH01000013.1, from coordinate 44,094 downwards.
ATCTCGTCCACGAACTTGCCAGCGGCCTGAGCAGCCTCGGTCTTGTTCTGGGAGCTGACGGCGAAGGCGTCCATCTCCTCGCGGGTGATGCCCCACACGTCGGCGATGTTCTCAGCGGTGGTGCCCATGTGGTAGTTGTTGTAGGCGTCCCACAGACCGTCACGGATCATGGTATCCACAACCTTCTTGTCACCCATGCGGGCGCCCCAGCGCTCGTTGGGCAGGGCGAAGGGAGCAGCGGACATGTTCTCGGTGCCGCCAGCCACGATCACGTCAGCGTCGCCAGCCAGGATGGCGCGAGCGCCCTCGATGACGGACTTCATGCCGGAGCCGCACACCATGCCCACGGTGTAAGCGGGGACGGAGTAGGGGATGCCGGCCTTCACGCTCACCTGACGGGCGGGGTTCTGGCCCTGGGCAGCAGTGAGGATGCAGCCGAACATGACCTCGTCCACCTGCTCGGGCTTCACGCCGCCACGGTTCAGAACTTCCTTGACCACGGTGGCGCCCAGGTCCACGGCGGGCACGTCCTTCAGGGAGCCGCCGAAGGAGCCGACAGCGGTGCGGCAGCAATTGACCACGTATACTTCTTTCATGATGTGTAACCTCCAGTATGATGTAAAATGATCTTCTTGGATGTCGTAGTTACCCCGATTATACCCGAAGATTGTGAAAAAATCAACAATACAATTTTGTAAAGTTCATAGAAAAAATTAGAAAAATGCTTGGTGGATTTCAACGGAAATTAGGCGAAATGAGAGGATTCGTTAGACGAAGAGTGAAAAAATCTCTTTTCCACCTCTGTCACCACAACAGGAGTTATGGACAAAATCACCACGACCAGCCATTGCTGGAAGGTGAGAAAGGTGACGTGAAACACCCCCATCAAGGGGGGCAGCAGGAGGACAGCCAGCTGGAGGGCGGCGCCCACCACAAAAGCCTGGTTCATGGCGGGGTTGGTGAACACCCCCAGGGAGAGCAGGGACTGGTGCTCACTGCGCACGTCAAAGGCGTGGAACAGCTGGCAGAAGGTGAGGGTGGCAAAGGCCATGGTGTTGGCGGTGGCGTCGGCGGTGGTGGGGTCCCCCAGCACGTACTCCCCCACAAAATAGGCCAGCAGGGTCAGCGCCCCCACCAGCGCCCCCTGCCAGAGAAGCCGAAACGTAAAGGAGGGGGTGAACAGGGGCTCGTGGGCCTTGCGGGGTGGCTTCTCCATCACGTCCGCCTCCACCGGCTCCAGGCCCAGGGCCAGGGCGGGGAGGGAGTCGGTGACCAGATTGAGCCAGAGAAGCTGCACCGGCACCAGGGGGGCCTGGTGGAAGTGAAAGAGGGTGGCCAGAAACAGGGTCAAAATTTCCCCAATGTTGCAGGAGAGCAGGTAGTGGATGGACTTTTTGATGTTGGCGTAGATGCCCCGGCCCTGCTCCACGGCGTGGACGATGGTGGCAAAGTTGTCGTCGGTGAGAATCATGTCGGCGGCCCCTTTGGCCACGTCGGTGCCGGTGATGCCCATGGCGCAGCCGATGTCGGCGGCTTTCAGGGCGGGGGCGTCGTTGACCCCGTCCCCGGTCATGGCCACCACATAGCCCTTATTTTGCAGGGCCTGGACAATGCGCATTTTGTGCTCCGGGGACACCCGGGCGTACACGGTGAATTTGTCCGCCTCCTGTTCCAGCATCTCCTGGGGCATAAAGTCCAGGTCCGCCCCGGTGAGGGCCATGTCCCCCTCCCGAAAGATGCCCAGCTCCTTGGCGATGGCCACGGCGGTGAGTTTGTGGTCTCCGGTGATCATCACCGGGCGAATCCCCGCTTGAAAGCACTGGGCCACCGCCTGTTTGACCTCCACCCGGGGCGGGTCAATGAGGCCCATGAGCCCCACAAAGGTGAGATCGTGCTCCAAGAGGGCCTCCATGTCCCGGGGCGGCGGGATGACGTCCACATCCTTGTAGGCGCAGCCCAGCACCCGCAGGGCGTTCTGGGCCATGGCGGCGTTGGCGCTCTCCACCTGCCGCAGGGTGGGCACGTCCAGGGGCACCGAGGCCCCGGCGAGGATGTGGGTGCACCGGGACAGGAGCACATCCGGGGCCCCCTTCACCATCACCCGATACCGACCCCGCAGGGGGTGGACGGTGGTCATGAGTTTCCGCTGAGAATCGAAGGGAATTTCCGCCACCCGCGGCATTTCCTGTTCCAAAATCTCCTTGTCCAGCCCCTCCTCCAGGGCGGCGTCCACCAGGGCGGTCTCGGTGGGGTCCCCCAGCAGGTGGGGCACCCCGTCCGAGTCGTGGTTCAGAGTGGCGTCGTTGCACAAAGCCCCCACAATGAGGGCTTCCAGGCGGTGCTTTTCCCGGGCGGTCCAGATTTGCACCACTGTCATGCGGTTCATGGTCAACGTGCCCGTCTTGTCCGAGCAGATGACCCCGGCGCAGCCCAGGGTCTCCACCGCCGGGAGCTTTTTCACAATGGCGTGGTGGCGCACCATCCGCTGCACCCCCAGGGCCAGCACGATGGTGACAATGGCGGGCAGGCCCTCAGGGATGGCGGCCACCGCCAGGGCCACGGCGGTGAGGAACATGTCCAGCAGGGGGATGTGGTAGAGAAGGCCGATGCCGAACATCACCGCACACACCCCCAGGCAGGCAAAGGACAGGGTGGAGGAGATCTCCCCCATCTTCCGCTGGAGGGGGGTGGAGGGGTCGGACTGATTGAGGAGCATCCCGGCGATGCGTCCCACCTGGGTGTCCATGCCGGTGGCGGTGACCACGCAGGTGGCCCGGCCATTGGTGATGACGGTGGAGGAGATGACCATGTTGGACTGGTCTCCCACCTCGGTGTCCTCCGCCAGCACCGCCCCCGACTCCTTGGACACCGGCACCGACTCCCCGGTGATGGCGGACTCGTCCACCTTCAGGTTGGCACAGTGTAAAATGCGGCCATCGGCGGGCACCAGGTCCCCCGCCTCCAGCAGGATGATGTCCCCGGGCACCAGCTGGCGGGTGTCCAGGCGGAGGGTCTGGCCGTCCCGCACCACCCTGGCCAGGGGGGCAGACATCTGCTCCAAGGCCTCCAGGGCCTTGTGGGCGCTGTTCTCCTGGGTGATGGAGATCACCGCATTCACCACCACAATGAGGAGGATAATTACCGCCTCAATCCAGTCCTCGCCGTGGGTGGAGATGAGGGAGAGGGCGGCAGCGAAGAGGAGCACCACGATCATGGGGTCTTTGAGCTGGAGGAGAAAGCGCAGAATGAGGGGGGTGGGTTTGGGCTTCTCCAGCTGGTTGGGGCCGTATTGCTGGAGGCGCTGGGCGGCTTGGGTGGAGGTGAGGCCCCGGCTGGAGTTGGTGTCCAGCTCCTGGAGGGCCTGGGCCGAGCTTTTGGTGTACCACTGGGTCATAACGATGCACTCCTTTGTTGTTCGGGTGCAGGGGAGGAGGGGACAAAAAAAGACCAATCCGCACGAAAATTGCGCGGATTGGTCTATATTTCTCTGTTCTCTGTGCCCGCTGCACGTCTTTTGTGGGTGCATTGTATCAGGGGCACACAGTGAGTGCAAGGGAAAAATGGCGAGGGGGGAAGGGGACGAATGAATAGTGAATAATGAATAGTGAAGAAGTATGGTGTGCCGCAAGCGGCACGGATTTTATAAGGGAACACAGTCCCCGGCAGACCGCCGTAGGGGCCGGGCTTGCCCGGCCCGAAAACCCAGGGCAATGCCAGGGGAGCTGCGGGAGGGGCAAGCCCCTCCCCTACGCATAGCAAACCAAGAAATGCGGCAATGTTTTGGGCCTGCATTCTTCATTTTTCATTCTTCGTTCTTCATTGTCTTCAGCCCACGGCCTCGTCCTCCACCGAGCCGGTGGCCTCAGGGTCAGCGGAGGGGTTGACGGAGGGAGAGGGAGTCTCCTGGGCGGCGGTGTACTTCTCGTTGAGAGCCACCTGATAGGCGTTGAACTTGTTGTAGAAGTCGGCCACGTCCAGGTTGTCCAGAGTCTCGGTGGACTGGATGTCGGCGTCGGCAATCCACTGGTCCACCTGCTGGCCCATCTTGTACTCACGCCACTTGTCCACGTACTCGCTGGTGTCGGCCACCTTGTCCCGGATGATGATGTGGTAGCCGTACTCGGACTCCACAATGCCGGATACCTGGCCGTAGTCCAGCTTCAGGGCGGCCTCCTCATAGGCGGAGACCATCTGGCCCAGGGTGGCAGTGTAGCCGTCGGGGCTCTGCTCCAGGCCCTCGTCCTCGCTGTACTCGTTCATCAGGTCGTTGAAGAGGGTGGAGGGGTCGTCGCTGGCGTTGAGCTGGGCCAGAATGTCCTCAGCCAGGGCCTTCTTCTCGTTGATGGTCTCCTCGTCCAGCTTGGGATAGGCGTAGGAGCCGTCCTCCTGGACGGTGGGGGTACCCTCGGTGTCCACGGTCTTCAGCAGGATGTGGCGGGTCTGATAGACGTAGTTGTTCAGGTCGTCCTCGGTGGGCTGGCCGATGGTGGCGTTGAGGACGTTGTCATAGAAGTAGTTGATGGAGTAGACGAACTTCATGGTCTCGTCGCTGAGGCCGTTGATGGTCTTGCGCTGGTCGTACTTCTCCTGGCCCTCGGACATGAGGGTCTCGTTGAGCTCGGTCTGCTGCTCGTCGGTGAGGGGGCAGCCCAGCTCCTCGCACTTGGCCTCCAGAATCTTGTAGTAGGCGGTGACGGTCTTGCTGTCCTCCTTGAGCTGGTCGGCGTAGTCGGTCACATCGGCCTGGTACATCTGGGTGAGGTAGGCGCAGTTCACCGCCAGGAAGTACAGGTACAGGTCGGCGGGAATCACCTCGCCGTTGGCGGTGAGCATGGTCTCGTCGCCCTTGAGCCCGGCGGAGAAGTCCAGAATATCCTTGGACAGGTCGGCCACGATCTCCTCAGAGGGAGCGGGGGAGTCGGTGGGCTCGGCGGCAGGGGTGGAACAGGCGGCCAGGGAGAAGGTCATCCCGGCGGCCAAAAGCAAAGACGTGATGCGCTTTTTCATAGTCATCATGTTGTAACTCCTTTTTCAGGTGCCGGCCAGTGCACGGCACAGTCTAGGGGACATTGTATCACCAAATGGGAGAAAAGGCAAACCCTTTGTGGCGCAGGGCGGTAGCCCTGCACTTCTTCACTTTTCACTCTTCACTCTTCACTTGCCCCAGCCGGGAGTGCTCCGCTGGGCTTGCCGTTCTCCGATGTCCCCGGCGGAAACCAGCGCCCCAGCCGGGGACGCTCCGCTGGGGTCCATTTTGAGTGGCCAAAATGGACGAAAAGCCACTTAGGGCGTTCCCCCCTAAGGACCTCCCTTGGGGTACGAGGCTGTCCCTGCGTCTTTCTGTTTTCGGTCCTTGGCCCGGTGGGGTCACATAGATGGCATGGAAATTCTACGGAACGTGCCTGCTTCTCTGGAACATTGTACTTCGATTGCCAGGGCCTCACCCTGGTGTGCAACTGTTCCCAGTTGCCGGAAGCCAGGCTCCCGGTGACTGCCTAGCTCAAAGGCTCCCCTGTGTAAGGGGAGCTGTCAGCCGTGAGGCTGACAAGGGGTTGTTCGTCTAACCGCCCAAGGTTCCGGCTTGCCAGCCTGGAAGGGACGCTCCGCTGGGGTCCATTTTGAGTGGCCAAAATGGACGAAAAGCCACTTAGGGCGTTCCCCCCTAAGGACCTCCCTTTGGGTACGAGGCTGGACCTGCGTCAAGCCTAAGTTCGGCCCGTCACCCTTGCTGTGACGCCTAGTTCTGCCACCACACCAGGCTACCCTGGGCAGCTGGCCCTATGGCTGGGTGGTTTCCACCTCCGGGCCTACCCTGGCCAAGCGGCGTTCCCGCCGCCGGAAGCCAGGCTCCCGATCGCTGGGAACAGCGGCTCACCAGGGTAAGGCCCTGGGGGTAGAAGGATTATTTTTCAGAGAAGCAGGTATATTCGGTAGAATTACCTGTCCATCTATGTGACCCCACCGGGCCCAGGGCTGAAAAGAGAAAGACGCAAGGACACCAAGTACCGCGGGGTGGATTCCACAAGGCGGGGAAAGGCCCCGCCTTTGGCGATTCTTTGGTGACTTTCTCATCGGGGAGAAAGTCACCCTGCGGAGCAAACCCCGGCTGGCAAGCCTGAGCCTGGGCTGTGGAGAAGGACGCACCTACAAAACGGAGGCATAGGGGGGCGGAAAACCCCCTTGCAAACCCGCCCTACTGTGGTATACTGAACACAACGCCTGCGGCGCTGGGCCCTCGCCCGCCGCCAACGGTCCCCATCCATCCTGTGCTGACCCCAAGGGAGTCCCCCGAAGGGAAAGACGACAGATTGTTTTCCACACTCGCCCGCGCAAATGTGCGGGGGAGTCTCTTTTGTCGCCTGTTTTGCCTGCACAGTGGGTCTGTGCAGGCATTTTTTATTGCAAAAAAGGAGATACACGCCTATGGACACACGCCTGGCCGTCATCGGCATCATTGTGGAGGACCTGTCCGCCACCGACCACATCAACAACCTCCTCCACGACTATGGAACCTACATCGTGGGCCGCATGGGGGTGCCCTACCGCCAGCGGGGGGTGAGCGTCATCAGCGTCATTCTGGACGCCCCCAACGACGTCATCAGCGCCCTCACCGGGAAGCTGGGCCAGCTGGGCGGGGTGTCCGCCAAGGCCCTGTACGCCCCCGCCACCCAGAGCCATGAGAGCTGAGTTTACCCAGGGGGAGTTGGTGGAGCTGCTGGAGCGGGAGGATTTCTCCCCCATCTACGCCCAGGCAGACCAGGTGCGGGCGGAAGCCGTGGGAGATACGGTGCACATCCGGGCCCTGCTGGAGATCTCCAACCACTGTCGGCGCATGTGCACCTACTGCGGCCTCCGGGCCCCCCGCCAAAATCTGACCCGCTACCGCATGGACCCGGAGGAGGTGGTACAGGCCGCCTGTGAGGCCCACGCCGTGGGCTACCGCACCATTGTGCTCCAGTCCGGGGAGGACCCCTGGTATACCCCCCTGATGCTGGGGCAAATCGTCTCCGCCATCAAGGCCAAAACCGATATGGCGGTGACCCTGGGGTGCGGAGAGATGCGGGAGGAGGACTACGCCTTTTTGAAGCTGGCGGGGACGGACCGATACCTCATCAAGCATGAGACCGCCGACCCCGACCTGTACCGCCGCCTCCACCCGGACAGCAGCCTGGACAAGCGGGTGGGCTGTCTGCGCACCCTCAAGCGTCTGGGGTACGAGACGGGCAGCGGATTTATGGTGGGCCTGCCGGGTCAGACCTTAGAGACGTTGGCCCAGGACCTGCTGCTGTTGGCCTCCATCCCCTGCGACATGGCGGGCATCGGGCCCTTTTTGCCCCATCCGGATACCCCCCTTCGGGATGGCACGGCGGGAGATGCCGAGCTCACCCGCCGCTGTGTGGCTCTGGCCCGGCTGATGCTGCCCAGCGCCAACCTGCCTGCCACCACCGCCCTCACCGTGCGGGGGGACAACGGCCAGGTGTTTTCCGGGGGCGCCAACGTGGTGATGCGGAAGATCACCCCCAACTGCTACAAGCGCATGTATGAAATCTATCCCGCCCAGCTGCCGGACACGGACATTCCCGCCCAGCGCCAGCAGCTGGAGGAACAGATCAGAAGCCTGGGGCGGGTGCCCCTGTGATGAATGTTTGAGAAAGAAGGAATCAGCTATGCAGTACAATCCCAAATCCCATATCGCCCAGGAATTCATCCACGATGGAGAAATCCGGGACACCCTGGCCTATGCCCAGGAACACGCCAATGACCGGGCCCTGGTCCAGGAGCTGCTGGAAAAGGCCGAAAACTGCAAGGGCCTGTCTCACCGGGAGGCGGCGGTGCTCCTCAAGTGCGACCAGCCCGACTTGGTGGAGCGGATGTACGACCTGGCGAGGCGCATCAAGGAGAAGTTCTACGGCAACCGCATCGTCATGTTTGCCCCCCTGTACCTGTCCAACTACTGCATCAACGGCTGCAAATACTGCCCCTACCACGGCCAGAACAAGCACATTCCCCGGAAAAAGCTCACCCAGGAGGAGATTGTCCGGGAGGTGGTGGCCCTCCAGGACATGGGCCACAAGCGTCTGGCCCTGGAGACCGGCGAGGACCCGGTGCACAACACCATGGAGTACCTGCTGGAGAGCATCCACACCATCTACTCCATCCACCATAAGAACGGGGCCATCCGCCGGGTGAATGTGAACATTGCCGCCACCACCGTGGAGAACTACCGCAAGCTGAAAGAGGCGGGCATTGGCACCTACATTCTCTTCCAGGAGACCTACAACCAGAAGCAGTATGAGGACCTGCACCCCACCGGGCCCAAGAGTGACTACGCCTACCACACCGAGGCCATGGACCGGGCCATGGAGGGGGGCATTGACGACGTGGGCTGCGGCGTCCTCTTCGGCCTGAACCTGTACGACTACGACTTTGTGGGCCTTCTCATGCACGCCGAGCACCTGGAGGCGGTGTACGGGGTGGGTCCCCACACCATCAGCGTGCCCCGTCTGCGCCGGGCCGACGACATCGACCCCGACCAGTTCGACAACGGCATCAGCGATGAGCTGTTTGCCAAGATTGTGGCGGTGCTGCGCATTGCCGTGCCCTACACCGGCCTCATCATCTCCACCCGGGAGAGCAAGGAGTGCCGGGAGAAGGTGCTGGAGCTGGGCGTGTCCCAGATCAGCGGCGGCAGCCGCACCAGCGTGGGCGGCTACGCCGAGGAAGAGGAGGAGGACTCCTCCCAGTTCGAGGTCAGCGACACCCGTACCCTGGACCAGGTGGTGAGCTGGCTGTTAGACATGGGCCACATCCCCAGCTTCTGCACCGCCTGCTACCGGGAGGGCCGCACCGGAGACCGGTTCATGTCCCTGTGTAAGAGCGGCCAGATTGTCAACTGCTGCCACCCCAATGCCCTGATGACCCTCAAGGAGTACCTGGAGGACTACGCCAGCCCCGAGACCCGTGCAAAGGGCATGGCCCTCATTGAGAAAGAGGTGGACAAGATCACCAACCCCAAGGTCAAGGAGACCGTCATCCGCCACCTCCACGACATGGAGGGCGGTATGCGGGACTTCCGGTTCTAAGGAGGACAAGACCATGAGCGGATTACAGGAGACCCCCGCCGCCCAGCGGCTGCACATCGCCCTGTACGGGCGGCGCAATGCGGGAAAATCCAGCCTCATCAACGCCCTCACCGGCCAGCAGGTGGCCCTGGTGTCCCCGGTGGCGGGCACCACCGCCGACCCGGTGAAAAAGGCCATGGAGCTGCACCCCATCGGCCCGGTGCTGTTCATCGACACCGCCGGGTATGACGACGAGGGAGAGCTGGGGCAGCTGCGGGTGGAGGCCACCCGGGACACCCTCACTCGGGCGGACGTGGCCCTGCTGGTCATTGCAGGACAGCCCAGCCAAGAGGACTTGCAGTGGGCCCAGCAGCTCAAAGCCCAGAACACCCCCTTTCTGGTGGTGCAGACCAAGGGGGATTTGGCCGCTCCGGCCCAATTGCCCAAGGAGCTTGCTGAGCGGGCGGTGGCGGTGAGCTCCGCCACCGGGGAAGGGATTGAGGCCCTGCGGGCCGCCCTCACCGCCCTGGTGCCCGAGGATTTCGGGCGGCAGGACTTGACCCGGGGGCTGTGCAGCGCCGGGGACGTGGTGCTGCTGGTGATGCCTCAGGACATCCAGGCCCCCAAGGGGCGGTTGATTTTACCCCAGGTGCGCACCATCCGGCATCTGCTGGACTTGAAGTGCACCGTGGTGAGTACCACCAACCACGGCCTGGACGGGGCTCTGGCGGCTCTGAGCGCGCCCCCCAAGCTCATCATCACCGATTCCCAGTGCTTCCCCCTGGTGGCGGCAAAAAAGCCGGAAGAGAGCCTGCTCACCTCCTTTTCCATCCTCATGGCGGCGGATAAAGGGGACATTGACGCCTTTGCCCAGGGGGCAAAGGCCATTGGAACCCTCACCCAGAACAGCCGGGTGCTCATTGCCGAGGGGTGCACCCACGCCCCTCTGGAAGAGGACATCGGGCGGGTGAAGATTCCCAGACTGCTGCGCCGTCGGGTGGGGCAGGGCCTCCAGGTGGATGTGGTGGCGGGCAACGACTTCCCCCACGATCTCACCGGGTACGACCTGGTTATCCACTGCGGCGGGTGCATGTTCAACCGGGCCTATGTGCTCTCCCGGTTGGCTCAGGCCCAACGGCAGGGGGTGCCCATGACCAACTACGGGGTGGCCATTGCGTACCTCACGGGGATTTTAGAGCAGGTCAGTTGGTGAGAACCTGCCCTTCTCCAATGGCGTAGGTTCCGGCTTGCCAGCCTGGTGGGGACGCTCCCCGCTGGGGGTTTCTTTTGAGCGGGCAAAAGAAACCAAAACCAGCTTAGGGCGTTCCCCCCTAAGGACCTCCCTGGGGTACGAGGCTGGGCCTGCGTCAAAACTAAGTTCGGCCCGTCACCCTTGCTGTGGCCCCTGTTTCTGCCACCACACCAGGCCACCCTGGGCAGCTGGCCCTATGGCTGGGTGGTTTCCACGTCCGGGCCTACCTTGGCCAAGCGGCGTTCCCGCCGCCGTCAGCTTTTGCAGCACTGTCTTGTTGCGCTGTGGTAGGGGCCGTAGCTTGCCCGGCCCATTGTCTCCTTGGTATTGCCCTGAGAGATTCGGGAGGGGCAAGCCCGGCCTCTACGCCCAGCTATCGAAGGATGCCCGAAGCAGTTCTGTGGAATGTATGTAGTGCGTTTTGGAATTGTTTTGAGAAAATTGCTCAGAATCAACCGGACAATTCTTCACATTTCTCAAAACAAACACGGAATTTGGTGATTGTGCGTCTAGACAATAGAAATAAAATATATTATTATCACTATAGAACGGTCTTGTCAGTGTAGGTGATTTTCATGGCTGATCTATGTTATAAACTTATGGGAGAAGAAGATTTACATGGCTTTGATTGTGGAAACCCATCTGTCAGCAACATGATCGACCAGACGTATTACGCTTGTTTGCTCAGAGAAGCCCGTGCATATTGTGTATATCTAAAAGTGAAGGATGACCAAGAGATATTGGTGGGTGCCTACTCTGTTTCTATTGATACTCTGGATGTAAAAAATGCAGTTTCGCCACTTGCGGATTACTACTCCCGTGAACCACCCTTCCGTGCTATGGTCCATCTCGACTACATTGCTGTTAATTCAAAAGTGCAGGATCATGGTATTGGAACAGCGATTTTGGAGTATATTGTACTTCAGGCACGGTCGTTGTATCGAGAATGGCCGGTTCGACTGTTGGTCTTGGATGCGTTGCGGGATAAGGTTGCTTGGTATGAAAAAAGGGGATTTTCAGCTGTCTACGAGGATGACCCGGACCCGCACAGTACGACAGTGAAAATGTATCTGGACTTAATGCCAGGAGAGGATTTTCAGCGTTTGTCAGAGTATGTTGAAAGTAACAGTTAATTGTGAACTGGAGAGGTGATCGTATGGCTGCGCACAATCGAATTTTACTATCAGAGACTGAGTGGAATAGATTCACATATCGGCTCAATCACATGCGCAACGAAAATATAGATGGTTATTTTCGTGCCATTGATAATGATATTCAAGTGATCGAACAGGGAGAATCCACCGTGGTTCGGACAAATTCACTGGATGAGGAAGCAATCCTATCTGCGTTAGGAATCAAAAACAATGTTTCCCACCACCAGCCCACTGTGATTTTTTCCACCCGTTTTGTGATGCCAGCATACGCAGAACCTGTTTACACCCAGTCGGTGGAGTTGCCACATGGAGGCACATGGGACTGTGATTATAATTCTGCTTTTGCTCGCAATCAGAATGAGCCCACCGAATACTATACGTCTGCCTTCGTTGAAGATTTGAAATCTGCATGATTTTGGAGGGACCGTTTAGACATGAAAAAAAGTGCATTTCAATTTACTGCTCCGACCACAACTAAGCTGGAGTTTGAAATCAACAAAGGGTTTGCCAAAGGGCAAACGGTAGAAATGCGTATGGACATCTCTGTGCAAATTGAGCAGAACGATACCGATCATGAAATTCCTGAAAATACGGCACGGGTTAGTATCACACTGGTTTTGGGTGAAAAAAATGATACTGCACCGTTTTATGTAGAAGCAGTGGAAGAGGCCTATTTCAGATGGGAAAGCGATCGCTTTACTGAGGAGGAACGGAAAGTACTCTTGGAAAAGAATGCAGTTTCCTTGTTGATTTCGTATTTGCGTCCAATTGTGAGCGGGATTACCGCAGCTTCGCCTTATCCCGCATACAATATTCCCTATGTTGACTTGACTGCAAACGATTGATCAGTTGAAATATGTGAGGAAACTCTCAGTAAAAACGAAAGATAGATAAAATTAAAACAGACAGAAGGAGTGACCCCAATATAGTGGGGCGCTCCTTCTGTCTGTTTTAATTCGTATTAAATTATGAATGCGGCAACAAAGCGGTATACCTTTCCACCAGCTGCTGCGCCACCCGCAGGGGGTCCTCCCCCTGTTTCAGCTTCAAGGTCAGCAGGCCCTGGTCCTGCCCCGGCGTGAACAGCAGCCGGGCGGGGTACTGGCCCCCCAGGTTGGCGATGGCCTGGAGGTCAAATTCCTCCAGGGTAAACCGCAGGGTGGCCCCCTTCTGGGAGATATCCACCATGCCGCTTTTGCCCCCAGGCAGGGAACGGGAGGCGCTATGTAAGAGGGGTGTAAAGTTTCTGTTTGGCTTTAGAAGAACGATTGACAGGGGAATATCCACCTTCTAAAATAAAAAACCATCCGTGAATTGAAGAAAAAGGAGTCAGAGAGATGAAGATGGTTGGACAGAGTAGAAAACAGCGATTTCTGCTGGTGGGGGCTGTGATCGTGGTGATGTTTTTGGGAGCGCTCATCGCCTTCAACGGCAGGTTGGACCGGCCCGCCCTGCGCCCCACCGGAGGGGCCACCTTTGCCAAGGCGGTGGTGGAAGAGGTGATGTCCAGCAACCTGAACGACAGCGACGTGGAGCTCCAGGGCAATCAGACGGTGGAACTTCGCATCACCAGCGGGGCCTACAAGGGGCAGACCTGTGAGGCCACCAGCCCCTATGCCAATCAATCCGGGGCCAAGTGCGTGCCGGGCCTGCGGGTCATCGCCCTGGTGAACACCGACTCGGAGGGAAATCTGGTGGCCACCGTGTACAATTACGACCGTGGCATGGTGTTGTGGGTGCTGATTGCCCTGTTTCTGGTCATTCTCTGCCTCATTGGCGGAAAGCAGGGGGTCAGCTCTGCGGTGGGTCTGGTATTCACCTTCGTGTGCATTCTCTTTTTCTATCTGCCCCTGATGTATGTGGGGGTGTCCCCCTTTGTGGCTGCCACCCTCACCTCGGTGATCGTGACGGTGGTGGTGATGTCCCTCATTGGCGGCTGCTCCTATAAGACCCTGTGCTCGGTGCTGGGCACCGTCACCGGGGTGCTCATCGCCGGGGCCACCGCCTACCTGTTCGGGTATCTGGGCCACATCTCCGGGCTGAATGTGGACGACGTGGAGACTCTGGCCTTTATCGCCCAGAATAGCCGCCTGGATGTGGCGGGCGTCCTGTTTTCCGGCATTTTGATTGCCTCTCTGGGGGCGGTGATGGACGTGAGCATGTCCATCGCCTCCACCATTGCGGAGATCCACGCCAACAGCCCGGAGCTGGACTTCCAGCGGCTGTTCCGCTCCGGCATCCACGTGGGCCGGGACATGATGGGCACCATGTCCAACACCCTGATTCTGGCCTTTGCCGGGGGCTCCATCAACACCCTCATCATCATCTACTCCTATAACATGCCCTATCTGGAGTTTATGAACCAGTACGCCATTGGAATTGAGCTTCTGCAGGGTATTTCCGGCTCCATTGGGGTGATTTTGACGGTGCCTGTGGTGTCTGCCATCTCCGCCTTTCTGATGACCAGGAAAAAAATAGAACATCACGAAACCTTTACACAAAGTTCTAAAACCCTGGATAGAAAGCCCACCGGGGGCTCGGTATAATGCCTTGGTGAAGCGGACAAAGGAAAGGAGAGAGAAACTGATGTCAAGAAAGAACATGCGAGCTGTGGCTGCGTCCATTCTGGCCGCCTCCATGGCACTGTCCCAGGCCGTCCCGGGCTTTGCCCAGACACCCCAGGCTCAGGCCGGGGCAGAGGCTGTGGACTGGACCCAGGCCCCACCACTGTTGATTACCGAGGTCTCCACCGACCAGGCCTCGGGCAAGCGCTACACCTACACCGAGGTATACAACAACTCCGATGAGGCCATCAACCTCAGCGAGTACACCTTCTACTACGCCTATGAGGCTGGTCTGGGCACGGGCAAGGTGTTCAAGCCCGCCGACTGGGGCTCCCAGGGCCAGGATCTGTACATCCAGCCGGGGAAGACCATGGTGCTGTGGCAAAGCGAGGGCACCAGTGGCCGCACGGTGAAGGAGTTCAACCAGTTCTATGGCACCGATTTGGTGGAGAATGTGGACATCGTGCGCATTCCCTACAGCGGCATCCACAACAGCGCCAAGCGTGGCTATTTCCTGGGCAAGGATGAGGATTCCATCCTCGTCTCCGCCTGGTCCAACGCCCACGGCGACGAGATCGCCACGGGCAACCCGGACAAGCAGGCCATCCAGTACGGCTACTCCGGCGCCGGCCGGGAGTGCACCAACCTGGGCGTGGCCGACGCCACCCCCGGCAGCGTCTCCCCGGAGCAGGTGCCCCCGGAGAAGGTGCACGTGGTGGAGCAGATGCCGGACATTGCAAGCGTCCAGGGTGTGGGCGGCGACGGCCTGACGGTCACCGCCCAGATCCCCTATGAGGGCACCCCCTCTGCCATGAAAGTGACCCTCCACTACCGCCAGATGGCAGGGCAGCAGGAGACCGCCTACACCAACTACAAGGAAGTGGACATGACCGCCACCGGAGATGGGCAGAGCTTTGTGGGCCAGGTACCCGCCGAGCGGATCTACGCCGACCAGGTGCAGTGGTATGTCACCGCCAGCTACGGCCCCGGCAAGTCCGCCCAGACCCAGGAGCAGACCACCAACGTAAGCCCCGTGGTGCCCCAGGACACCCAGGCGGCCCCCCTGGTGGTCACCGAGGTGGCGGCCAATCCCGGCTCCCCCGACGGCGGCCAGTACTCCTACTTTGAGGTGTACAACCAGACCGACAAGCCCATCAATCTGGGCTACTACAAGGTGCTGTACTACTACGACTACCCCACCCGCACCGCCGCCCAGTCCGGCAAGACCTGGACGGTGGGGGATTTCACCACCACCATCCAGCCCGGCCAGACCATGGTGTACTGGCTGACCAGCAACGGCACCACCGTGGAGCAGTTTAACAACTTCTACGGCACCGACCTGGAGCTGGGCAAGGACATCGTGCAGGTCAACTATTCCGGCCTCCACGGCAGCGCCCCCCGGTGGATTCGCCTGGGCACCTCGGAGGAGGACGCCTTCACCGTGGCAGGGTTTAACACCGCCTCGGACCAGTTCTCCTCGGCTCGCACCGCCCTGCAATATGCCTGCCCCCACGGCACCAGCGAGGAAAACGCCTCCATCCCCGCCACCGTCTCCCAGGCCACCCCGGGCCAGGTAGAGCCCTGGCAGGTGCTGGACCAGCTGCTCCCCTTCCAGGGCTATCCCAACTACCCCGCCGATGACGGCAAGGCTCCCACCCTGAACGTGTGTGAGAGCGAGGGGCTGCCTGTGCCCGCGTCCATCCAGGAGGGGGACTGGCTGAAGGTGATGTATGACGTGGACCTGCTCGTGGGCGCCACCTCGGATGACCGCCTGGACGCCTTTGAGGGGGACTACCACTGTGGCAGCGAAGCGCTGAAGAACCGGCCCTACCTCATTGGCACGGAAATTCTCTACAAGCTGGACGACGATACCCAGTGGACCAGCATCAAGCAGACCACCCAGTGGCGTCTGGGCCACTTCCTGATGCAGATTCCCGCCGACGTGCTCTTTGGCCATGACTCGGTCACCTTCAAGGTCCGGGCCTACACCCTGTACGGCATGAGCGAGACGGCGGAGGAGACGGTGGCCATTGAGCGCCTCAACGACACCGGGGACAGCGTGCGGCTGAATGTGGCCGACGACACCCTGCTGTCCGGGGTGAGCACCGTCACCGCCAACGACGGCGGAGACAACGCCAATACCACCATTTCCGTGGATGGCACTGAGGTGGACACCCAGATGGTGCTGGAGGACGGGGCCTACTTCATGGTCAAGACCAGCGGCATGAACAACTACTTCAAGAATGCGGTGACGGCCCCCTATGGCGACGACAGCCGGGACATCATCACCATTCTCAGCCCCTGGTGTGAGCTGCCCCTGTCCCGGGCCATCCACGTGGACAACAAGTATTTCACCTACAACGCCGAGACCCAGACCTATGACGTGACCCTCACCATCTGGGCTGGCGACAGCGGTACCCCCTTTGAGGAGATCTACGACGTGGTGAAAAACGAGAACCACGAGAACTTTGAGGTCTCCGGCCTCCAGCTGGTGCTGGCCAACGGCAACAGCTACCTGCCGGTGGAGATCGGACCCGACAACGACAAGACCAACCCCAGCACCGAACTGGACGCCTGGCACACCATCGGCGACAGCTCCGGCATGGTGCCCTATCTCAACGCCACCTTCCGCATCCCCGCCGCTGAGGTCAACGCCGTGGGCGCCCAGCTGGACACCACCGCCCTCACCGACGGCGTGCACCAGATTGTGGCCACCTCTGGAGACAAGCAGACCACCGCCAACGTGGTGGTGGACAACACCGCCCCCGCCCTTGACCTGGGTGTGGCCCAGGGCAGCGTCCTCTACCAGCCCCTGCTGCTGGAGGAGGGCGCCGTGGCCAGCGACGCCAACGGGGTGGAGCACCTGGCGGTGAGCCTGGACGGCCAGCCCCTGACCCTGCCCACCACCCTGGTGCCCCGGGAGCTGAGCGTGGGCGAGCACACCTTGAAGGTGGTGGCCTCGGACCGGGCGGGCAATGTGTCCACCGCTGAGGTGACCTTCACCACCCAGGAGGTGGACCCCAGCGTCTCGGACACCAACAACGACGGCATCACCGCCACCACCGCCCAGCTCAGCGTCTCGCTGGACCAGCAGGTGGCAGACGTGACCTTCCTGGAGGGTAAGAACTTCTCCCTGGAGGATGGCAGCATTGCCGTGGCTGACGGCGACCCCGAGGGCAACGGCACCTTCCCCTATCAGCTGTTTACCATCCAAACCGGAGACACCGCCGCGGACGACACCCTCGCCGTGGCGTGGAGCGGCAGCGCCAGCCACGCCGACCAGACCCACCCGGTGACCATGTACATCTACAACTACACCACCCAGAGCTGGGACCAGGTGGCCCAGGCCGGAGCAGACGGCACCATTTCCAAGTCCGTTGCCGCCCAGGACCATGTGATGGACGGCCAGGCCGTGCTGCTGGTGCAGTGCGCCACCCAGGGTGTGGAGCCGGAGATCTCCGCTGCCACCGCCCTGGAGGCCCAGAGCCTGTCTGAGTGGGACGGCACCGGACGGCCGGAGCAGTACGACTTCGCCCTGGCCTGGGAGACCGACACCCAGTACTATGCTGAGAGCTTCCCCTACCACTACACCAACATGAACCAGTGGATTGTGGACAACGCCCAGGAGTGGAACATCCGCTATGTGCTCCACACCGGCGACATTGTGGACGATGTGGACATGGTGGGCCAGTGGAAAAACGCCGATGAGGCCATGCAGATCTTCGACGAGGCGGGCATGCCCTACGGCGTGCTGGGCGGCAACCACGACGTGTACGCCGGCGCCGAGGGGTACGGCAACTACTGGAAATACTTTGGCGAGGACCGCTTTGCCGACCAGGAAACCTACGGCGGCTCCTACCAGAACAACCTGGGCCACTATGACCTGCTCACCGAGAACGGACAGGACCTCATCATCCTCTACATGAGCTGGGACATCTACACCGAGGAAATTGAGTGGATGAACCAGGTGCTCCAGCAGTATTCCGACCGCAAGGCCATCATCGCCCTCCACCGCTACACCAACGTCAAGGAGGCGGACAGCCTGCTGGACTACACCGGAAAGCTGCTCCAGGACCAGGTGGTGGCCCAGAACCCCAACGTCATTGCGGTGCTCAACGGCCACTATCACGGGGCCAGCATCCAGACCGATTGCTTCGACGACAACGGGGACGGCATCAAGGAGCGCACGGTGTACCAGATCTGTACCGACTACCAGTCCGACCCCGAGGGCGGCTCTGAGTACATCAAGTTCCTGTACTTCGACCTGAAAAACGACAAGATCTACCTCAATTCCTACTCTCCCTACCGGGATGACTTCAACTACTACGACACCCCCAAGCTGGACAGCTACGGCGAGGGCACCCGAGCGGTGAATATCGACATCAGCGAGCTGGACGTGGACTTCGACACCAGCGACAAGACCCTGACCACCGACCGCCTCACCGTGGACCTGCAGACCCAGCAGGTCATCGCCAGCTATCCCCAGAGCACCGGGGACGTGGAGCACACCTGGCAGGGCCTCCAGCCCGAGACCCAGTACGGCTGGTATGCCCGGGTCACCAACGACCAGTACGGCATCACCACCACCCAGGTGCAGGAGTTTGTCACCGAGGCCCAGCCGGAGCCGGTGACCTACACCATTGAGGCCACTGCTGGAGTGGGCGGCTCCATCAGCAACCCCGGCCAGACCCAGGTGGTGGAGGGCCAGAGCATCACCTACACCATCACCTGTGAGCCAGGCTATCAGGTGGCCCAGGTGCTGGTGGACGGCCAGGCCGTCCAGCTGGAGGATCATCGCTACACCTTCACCGACGTGAAGGCCAACCACACCATCCAGGTGGAGTTTGCCAAGATTCCGGTGGAGGACAAGGTGGACCTGAGCGGCCTTCAGGCTGCCGTGGACCAGGTGGAGGGCCAGGACCTCAGCGGCTATGACCAGGAGGACCTCCAGGAGCTCCACCAGCTGCTGGAGCAGGCCTATCAGGTCCTGGGCGACACCAGCCTGACCCAGGAGGACCAGGCCATGGTGGATGAGCTGGCAGAGGCGCTGCTGGCCGCCCTGGGCCGACTGCCCGAGCTGCCCAGCGCGCAGCCGACCCAGCAGCCCAGTGCCCAGCCTAGCCAGACCCCGGACGGGGAGGATGTGCCCCAGACCGGAGACCAGGCCAATCTGCTGGCCTTTGCCGTGGCGGCCCTCACCGCCTGCGGCGGCTTGGCTCTGGTGACCGCAGAGCGCAAGAAGCGGGAACAGCGCTGAGAAAACACCAAAAATAACAACCCGGCGGGGATGATGTGAAAATCATCCCCGCCGGGTTCTTTATGCTTCTTTTTGGGGCAATAGAGCGGTGTACCTCTCCACCAGCTGCTGCGCCACCCGCAGCGGGTCCTCCCCCTGTTTCAGCTTCAAGGTCAGCAGGCCCTTGTCCTGCCCCGGCGTGAACAACAGCCGGGCGGGGTACTGGCCTCCCAGGTTGGCGATGGCCTGGAGGTCAAATTCCTCCAGGGTAAACCGCAGGGTGGCCCCCTTCTGGGAGATGTCCACCATGCCGCACTTGGCGGCCTGGGACCGCAGCAGGGCGATGGAAATGAGGTTATTGACCCCACGGGGCGGGTCTCCAAAGCGGTCGATGAGCTCGTCGGTGACGTCGTCCCCGTCCTCCTCGGTGCGGATGCGGGCAATGCGCCGATACAGGTCCATGCGCTGCTGGGCCGACGGCACATACCGCTCGGGGATGGAGGCGGGCACGGACAGGTCGGCGGTGCACTCCCGCACCTGCACCGGAACCTCTCCCTTTTCCGCCAAAACCGCCTCTTCCAGCAGTTTGAGATACAGATCATAGCCCACGCTCATGAGGAAGCCGGACTGCTCGGGGCCCAGCAGATTGCCCGCCCCTCGAATCTCCAAATCCCGCATGGCGATGCGGAAGCCGGAGCCAAACTCCGCATATTCCCGGATGGCAGAGAGGCGTTTGGTGGCGATCTCGCTCAAGACCTTCCCCGTGCGGTAGGTCATGTAGGCGTAGGCCTTGCGGGTGGAGCGGCCCACCCGGCCTCGAATCTGGTGGAGCTGGGCCAGCCCTAGCTTGTCGGCGTCCTCGATGATGAGGGTATTGGCGTTGGCAATGTCAATGCCCGTCTCGATGATGGTGGTGCACACCAGCACGTCCACCTCGCCGTCCCCCATGCGGGTCATCACGTCGGACAGCTCTTCCTGGCTCATCTTGCCGTGGCCCACCGCCACAGTGACATCCTCGCCCAACATATCCTGAATTTTTACCGCCGTGGCGTGGATGGTGTCCACCCGGTTGTGGAGGTAGTACACCTGGCCGCCACGCTCCAATTCCCGGCGCATGGCGTCGGCCAACACCGACCAGTTGTGCTCCAGCACGTAGGTCTGCACGGGCTGGCGGTTGGAGGGGGGCTCCTCAATGGCGGACATGTCCCGGATGCCGGACAGGGCCATGTTCAGGGTACGGGGAATGGGGGTGGCGGAGAGGGTGAGCACGTCCACCTGCCGGGCCAGCTCTTTCAGCCGCTCCTTGTGGGTCACCCCGAACCGCTGCTCCTCGTCCACCACCAGCAGACCCAGGTTTTTAAAGTGCACGTCCTTTTGCAGCAGGCGGTGGGTGCCGATGAGAATGTCCACCGAGCCGTCCTCCACTCCCATGAGGGCGTTTTTCATCTGGGCGGGGGTGCGGAACCGGGACACCACTTCAATCTCCACCGGGTACTTGGCAAACCGACTCCTGGCGGTGAGGTAGTGCTGCCGGGCCAGCACGGTGGTGGGCACCAGAATGGCCGCCTGCTTGCCGTCCAGCACGCACTTCATCATGGCCCGCAGGGCCACCTCGGTTTTGCCGTAGCCCACGTCGCCGCACAAAAGGCGGTCCATGGGCCGGGGGGCCTCCATGTCCTTTTTGATCTCGGCGATGGAGCGCAGCTGGTCCTCCGTCTCCTGGTAGGGGAAGTCGTCCTCAAATTCCCGCTGCCAGGCCGAGTCCGGGGCGAAGGCATACCCCGGTTGCCGCTGCCGCTGGGCGTAGAGCTGAATGAGCCCCTTGGCCAAATCCTTGACCGCGGCCCGGGTGCGGGATTTGGCCCGTTCCCACTCGGTGCCACCCAGTTTGGACAGCTTTTTGTGCTGGGTATCGTCTCCGCCGCCGATATACTTGGAGATGGAGTCCAGCTGGGTAGCGGGGAGGTAGAGGGTGTCGGTTCCGGCATAGGCCAGCTTGATGTAGTCCTTGTCGATGCCGTCCACCTTCATCTTCGTCATGCCCACAAAGCGGCCAATGCCGTGGTGCTCGTGGACCACCAGGTCGCCGGGGGTCAGGTCGGTGAAGGAGTCCACCCGGCGGCGGTCGGCGGCGTGTTTCAGCCGTTTTCCCTTCTTTTTGCCCTGGCTCTGGCCCTGGGTGAGCACCGCAAAGGGGCAGCCGATGTAGTCAAAGCCGGCGGACAGCCCCCCCACGGCAATGGTGATGCCCCCGGGGGCGGGCAGCTCGTGGAGCTGGAAGTCCACCGCCGAGCGGATTTTCTTCTCCCGCAGCAGGGCCTGGAGGTTCAGGGCCTGCTGCTCGCTGCCCACCAGCACCACCGTGCCCGTCTTGGCGCTTTGCAGCTGGGTGAGGTCGGCGGCGGCGGAGTCCAGGTTGGCCCCGAAGGTGGACAGCTGGCGGCCCTGGGCGTTGAACAGGGCCTTGGGAGGCAGGGGCAGGGTGGAGGTGGAGAAGGAGTCCAAAAAGCACAGGGGGAACTGCTGGAGCTCCTCCATGAGCTGGGGGAAGGTGAGGGCGAAGGTGGCGTGCTTGCCCAACTGCACCCCGCTCTCCACCAGGGTTTTCAGGTCCTCGTCCAGCTGCCACAGCCAGTTTTTCCCCCGTTCCGCCACCCGGGCGGACTCGGACAGGCAGACCACGGCGTCCGGGGGCAGGTGGTGGACGGCGGTGTGGGCCACGGGGTAGCGCTGGGGCAGCTGATGGTCGGGCACCTGCTGCCAGGTCCCGTCTTCCTGCCGCTGGGGCAGCACCTCCCGCACCGGGAGGAACACCGCCTTGTCCAGATGGCCCACCCGGCGCTGGGTGGCGGGGTCAAACAGGCCCATGGAGTCCACGTCGGTGTCCCAGAACTCCACCCGCACCGGGTGGTCCTGGGCGGGGGAGAACACGTCCAGAATGCCGCCACGCAGGGCAAACTGGCCCACGCCCTCCACCTGGTCGCACCGGGTGTAGCCCAGGGCGGCCAGGGCATCCGCCAGCTGGGTGGGGTCATAGGAGCCGCCGGAGCAGATGGTCACCACATGTTCGAGAAGCTCCTCAGGGGAGAGGGTGCGCTGTAACAGGCCCTCCACCGTGGCGGTGATGACCTTGCACTCCCCCTGGGCCATGGCGTAGAAGGCGGCCAGGCGGCTGTGTTCCCCCTGGTGGGAGGCCACAGCGCCGTTGTAGAAGTTGAATTCCCGGCTTCCAATCAGGGTCACGCTCCAGCCGGTGAAGGCGGTGATGTCCCGGCCCAGGGCCTGGGCCTCGTCCTCGTCGGCGCACACCATCACCACCGGGCGGTCCAGGGCGGTGCCCAGTCCGGCGGCAAAGTGGGCCCGGTGGATGCGGGACAGCCCCGACACCGCCGCCGGGGACTGGCCCGTCTCCAGGGCCTGCACCAGGGCGGGAAACTGGGGCACTTGTTGGAGAATGTGGAGTAATTCCTTCATAGCGGCTCCTTTTTCCACCAAAGTTAGTTGAACTGATTCATGGCCTTCTGGGGCCCGTCCTTGAGATAGCACTCCACCGCCTGGGCCGCCCGCAGGGTGGCCTCGTCTATGGCGGTCTTGTCCGGGCCCACGAACTTGCCCAGCACCCAGTCGGCCATGTCGTAGTCGGGGTGGGGCTTGCCCCCCACGCCGATCTTCACCCGGGGGAATTTGTCGGTGCCCAGGCGCTGGATAATGCTCTTCAGGCCGTTGTGGCCTCCGGCAGAGCCACTGGTGCGGATGCGCAGCTTGCCCAGGGGCAGAGACACGTCGTCACACAGCACCAGAATATGCTCCTCGGACACTTTATAGAAGGCGGCGGCCTCCGCCACCGCGTCCCCGGACAGGTTCATGTAGGTGGTGGGCTTCATCACCAGCACCCCCTGGCCGGAGACCACGGCCTGGTGGGTGAGGGCGTGGAATTTCAGCCGCTGCACCGGGAAGTCTCCCCGGTCGGCCAGCTGGTCAATGGCCATAAACCCGGCGTTGTGCCGGGTGTTTTCGTATTTGTCGCCGGGGTTGCCCAGACCCACCACCAGCCAGGTCACCGGCAGCTTTTTACCAAAAAACATGGGGAAAACTCCTTCTTATTTCATTTTTGGAGAAGGGTACTTCTCCGATTTCCCAGGCGGGAACCAGTGTCCCTGCTAGGGACGCTCCGCTGGGCCCGATTTCTCCACGATGAGAAATCGGGGAAAGAATCGCTTAGGGCGTTCCCCCCTAAGTACCCCCCTGGGGTACCAGGCTGGGAATGCGTCAAGCTGGTGTTCGGCCCGTCACCCTTGCTGTGGCCCCTGTCACTGCCACCACACCAGGCTGCCCTGGGTAGCTGGCCCTATGGCCGGGCGATTTTCACATCCGGGCCTACCTTGGTGCAGCGGCGTTCCCGCCGCCGGGAGCCAGGCCATCGGCCGCTGGGAACAGCGGCACACCAGGGTAAGGCCCCGGGGGTAGAAGTACACGCTGACAGAGGAGCAGGCACTACCCATAGAATTGCCATGCCATCTATGTGACCCCACCGGGCCAAGGGCCGAAGATCACCTTGACGCAAGGACAGCCTCGTACCGGCAGGGTGGATTCCACAAGGAGGGGGAAGGCCCCTCCTTTGGCGATTCTTTGGTGGCTTTCTCATCGCTGAGAAAGCCACCCTGCGGAGCAAATTACCAGGCTGGCAAGGCTGTGCTGGTAACCTGGAGAAGGACAAGCCCTTAGTCGCCTGTGGTGCCAGCTCCCCTGACTCAGGGGCACCTTTGGAGAGCGGAGCGTCCCCACCGGGGGCGCTGGTTTTCACCAGGGCAATGGTGGAAGGCCCTCTTTCCCAAAAGAGAAGAAAAAGGGCTGTTGCAGGCACAGCCTGCAACAGCCCCCAAATGAGCGTGATTACTGGAACAGCTTGGACACAGACCGCTCCTCGTAGATGCGGGCAATGGCCTCGGCGAACATGTGAGCCACGGACAGATACTTGATCTTGGGGCACACCTCGGCGATGTCCTCCCGGGGCTGGATGGTGTCCAGGAACAGCACCTCGTCCAGCACAGAGGCATTGATGCGCTCAATGGCAGGGCCGGAGAGCACGCCGTGAGAGGCGGCAGCGGTGACGGACTTGGCGCCGCCAATGTCCACCAGAGCCTGGGCGGCGTGGCACAGAGATCCGCCGGTGTCCACCATGTCGTCCAGCAGGATGACGTGCTTGTCCTTCACCTCGCCGATGATGTTCATCACCTCGGAGGAGTTGGCCTTCTGACGGCGCTTGTCCACAATGGCCATGGGCATGTCCAGCTTCTGCGCGAAGGCACGGGCACGGGCCACAGAGCCCACGTCGGGGGAGACCACCATGGTCTCGTCGTGGACGGCGGCGAAGCGGCGCAGGAAGTGGTCCACAAACACAGGAGAGCCCAGCAGATTGTCCACGGGGATGTCAAAGAAGCCCTGAATCTGGTTGGCGTGCAGGTCCATGGTCAGCACACGGTCGGCGCCGGCCCGGGTGATCAGGTTGGCCACCAGTTTGGCGGAAATGGGGTCACGGGGCTTGGTCTTACGATCCTGACGGGCGTAGCCAAAGTAGGGGATGACGGCGGTGATGCGGCCGGCAGAGGCCCGCTTGAGAGCGTCGATCATGATCAGCAGCTCCATCAGGTTGTCGTTGACGGGGGAGCTGGTGGACTGAACCACAAACACGTCGGAGCCACGGACGGTCTCATGGATGGAGACAAAGTTCTCTCCATCGGAGAAGGCGCCCACCTCGGCACTGCCCAGGGGAATGCTCAGGTCCCGGCAGATGGCCTCGGCCAGGGCACGGTTTGAGCTTCCGGAGAAGATTTTCAGATCTTTACCGTGAGAAATCATTGTTGTACTTCCTCTCTGTGTGTGATGTATGGTAGGGGTATCCAGTGCCGGGACGGGGCGTTGCCCGCCCACCACAATCGCTGACAAAATGCATCTAAAATATTATATCAGAATCCACCGGTTTTTGAAGAGGGAAATTGAAATTTGTCCAAAATCCTTCCTTCTACACAAAAGAAGCATACAAATTTCCCCCCGGCCTGTGAAATGGGCAACAGACCGGGGAAAATTTAACACAGATAAAATACAGTTTCTGGAAGACTCAGCAGCAACCCACCCGGGCCATCAGCCGACGGCGCAGGGGAATGATGCGATACAGCTGGGCCACTTCGATGGTGGCGCACAGCTTATCCGCCAGGTTTACCGCAATGGCCACCCGAGAGCGGGGCAGATGCACCGCCAGGGGGAACATGTGGGAGACGATGGCGTTGGCTTCCCGGTCGCTGAGGTCGGGGCACAGGGCCTGGGCGTTGCGCAGGGCAAACACGGGGTGGTCCAGGCACTGGTTGCCAGGATGGGCGTTGCGGTCTGCGGGGTCATAGAGGTACAGGTCGTGGAGCAGTCCCGCCCGGGCGGCGGCCCGGCAGTCCCAGCCGAAGCGCTGGGCGATGCGGTAGGCCATGTAGGCCACAAACAGGGAGTGCTCATAGCAGGTCACGGAGAAGTGGTGCCGCCATTGCCGCATGGCATTGACCTCCTTGGAGGCCAGCAGAGGAGCCAGGCACCCGAAAAACTCCTCTGCGTGGGGTGATATCCACATAGGAAAAAACCTCCTATCTCTATAAACACAGGGTTGACATCTTTCCACCTCTAGTATAGCAAACCGGGGTGTCGTTGTCAGCAGATTTCGGGGAGAAAATTTTTTCCTCTGCGCCCAGCGCAGAGGAATGAATCATGAAAGAATGAATCATGAATAATTGTGGTGTGCCGCAAGCGGCACGGATTCCAATTTGAGGCAGAGACCGAAAAATAGGCGTAAGGCTCCATCCCAGAGGGAGGATCTGGAGTTGGCAGACGCTAAAGGGCCTGCATTCTTCATTTTTCATTCTTCGTTAATCATTCAAAAAATCCAAGGCGCTGTGGAAAAACTTCCACAGCGCCTGGAAAACTTGTTGAAGGTTTTTACTTAATGGGCTCGCCAGCGGCCTTCTTGGCCTCGATTTCCCGCAGAGCGTCCTTGTAGGACAGGTTCACACGGCCCTTCTCGTCAATGTCCGTGACCTTGACCCAGATCATATCGCCGATGTTCACCACGTCCTCCACCTTCTCCACGCGGCGGTTGGCCAGCTTGGAGATGTGCACCATGCCGTCCTTGCCGGGAGCCAGCTCCACGAAGGCGCCGAACTGGAGGATGCGCACCACCTTGCCGTAGTACAGAGCACCCACCTCGGGGACAAACACGATGGTCTCGATGGTCTTCTTGGCGGCCTCGCAGGAAGCCTTGTCCACACCGGCAATGAAGATGGTGCCGTCGTCCTCGATGTCGATCTTGGCGCCGGTGTCGGCACAGATCTTCTGGATGACCTTGCCGCCGGAACCGATGACCTCGCGGATCTTGTCGGCGTCGATCTTCATCTTGATCATCTTGGGGGCGTTCTCGCTGACCTCAGCCCGGGGCTCAGAGATGCAGGGCAGCATGATCTCGTCCAGAATGGCGAAACGGGCGTCCCGGGTGATCTCCAGGGCCTCCTTGATGATGGCGTGGGACAGACCGTCGTTCTTCAGGTCCATCTGAATGGCGGTGATGCCCTTCTTGGTACCGGCCACCTTGAAGTCCATCTCGCCGTGGAAGTCCTCCACGCCCTGGATGTCGATGAAGGTGGTGAAGGAGCCGTCGTCGTCCTGGATGAGGCCGCAGGAGATGCCGGCCACAGGGGCCTTGATGGGCACGCCGGCGTCCATCAGAGCCAGAGTGGAGCCGCAGATGGAGCCCTGAGAGGTGGAGCCGTTGGAGGACAGAACCTCGCTGACCACACGGATGGCGTAGGGGAACTCCTCCACGCTGGGAATCACGGGCTCCAGAGCGCGCTCAGCCAGGGCGCCGTGGCCCTTCTCGCGGCGGTTGGTGGAACGGGCGCCGCGGGCCTCGCCCACAGAGTAGCCGGGGAAGTTGTAGTGGTGCATGTAGCGCTTCTCTTCCTCTTCCCAGATGGTGTCCAGCTTCTGGGAGGCGGCCAGGGTGTTCAGGGTACACACGGACAGCACCTGAGTCTGACCACGGGTAAAGAGGCCGGAGCCGTGGACACGGGGCAGAACGCCCACCTCGGCGGCCAGAGGACGGATCTCGTTCTTGGCACGGCCGTCCACACGGTGGCCTTCCAGCAGCCAGGCCTTGACGATCTTCTTCTGGAACTTGTAGGTGAACTCCTCCAGGTACTGGTCCATATCGGGATAGGTCTCCAGATACTTCTCGTGCCAGTGGTCGATCATGGCGTTCCAGCGCTGCTCCCGGACGTTCTTGTCGTCGGTGTCCATGGCGGCCTTGGCCTCGTCCATGAAGTTGGCCACGATATCGTCAAACAGCTCCTGGTTGAAGGAGGCGTGCTGATACTCGAACTTGGGCTTGCCGATCTCGGCGACAATGCCGTTGATGAACTCCACCTGACGGCGGATTTCCTCGTGGGCCTTGACGATGCCCTCGTACATGATCTCGTCGGGAATCTCCTTGGCGCCGGCCTCGATCATGACCACCTTGTCCATGGTGGCGGCCACAGTCACGTCCATCTGGGAGGCGTGCTTCTGCTCACGGGTGGGGTTCATGACGATCTGGCCGTCCACATAGCCCACTTCCATGCAGCCGATGGGGCCGTTCCAGGGAATGTCGGAGTAGGACAGGCAGGCGGACACGCCGATCATGGCGGTGACCTCGGGAGAGCAGTCATAGTCCACGCTCATGACGGTGCAGGTGACCACCACGTCGTTGCGCAGGTCGGTGGGGAACAGGGGGCGGATGGGTCGGTCAATGAGACGGCTGGCCAGCACGGCGGGCAGGGAGGGCTGGCCTTCCCGGCGCATGAAGGAGCCGGGGATGCGGCCCACGGCGTACAGCTTCTCCTCGAAGTCCACGGACAGGGGGAAGAAGTCGATGCCGTCCCGGGGACGGGGGGAGGCGGTGACAGCCACCAGAACGCTGGTCTCACCGTAGGTGACCATAGCGGCAGCGTTGGCCAGCTCGGCCATCTTGCCCACTTCGATCTTCAGGGGACGGCCAGCCACCACAGTCTCATACACCTTGTGGTTGACAAATTCCTTGTGCTTGATGATGGTAGACATAGGTTGATACACTCCTTTTCTTTGGGCCCAGCTGGAGCGATCACACTTTAGCACTTGAACACAGGCCCCTCCTATTGGTGAGACCCATGTTCAACTGCTAAAAGGATAGGCTCCAGCAGATGGCGGGGAATAGAGGCAAGGGCGGCGTGAGGTTCACGCCGCCCTATTTGAAAAAACTTACTTACGGATGCCCAGCTTGGCAATGATAGCGCGGTAACGCTCGATGTCCTTCTTAGCCAGGTAGTCCAGCATCTTGCGGCGCTTACCGACCATCTTCAGCAGGCCACGACGGCTGTGGTTGTCGTGGATGTGCACCTTCAGGTGCTCGGTGAGCTCCTGGATGCGGGCGGTGAGGATGGCGATCTGAACCTCGGGAGAACCGGTATCGGTCTCGTGGGTGCGGTTGGCCTCGATGACGGCAGTCTTCTGGTCCTTGCGAATCATGGGTAGTTTCCACCTTTCTTGTATTCTGCCCGGACGCTGAGTATCGGGCGGGTGAATCCCCCGCGTAACAAGCGGGCAATGTCCCGAAACTAAGCTGACGGGTGTGCATCAAAATGCTCGAATAGCATATCATAATCATACCCCAATTGTAAAGGGATTTTTCCTGATTTTTTTATTTTCCGTCAACTTTAATATTATGCCACCAGAATGCGGAGGCTCAGCAGCAGCATGGCCCCGATCACCGACAGGGTGGCCACCCACTCCCCGTGCTGCATCAGCCACCACAGCCCAGAGGCCCGGCCAGCGGGGCGGGGAGCCTGGGGTTCCAGGACCTCCTGGGGCTGCTGGGTGTCCAGGTCGTGGTCCTGCTTCCAGGCGGTAAAGTCGATGATCTGTCCGGTCTTGCCAGCGTGGGCGGGGGCTTGCCGGGACAGACACACCAGCTCCCGGGTGGGGGCATTCTCATAGGCCGGGGCGACGCTGCTCATGGTCACTCTCCGGGCAGGTACGGTGTAAAATGTGGTCTCCATAGACAATCCTCCTTGTTGTATTTGTGTCCAGTATCTCACAAATACAGTCCCATAAACGACTCTTCCTCGAAATTTGTCGAACCGATGTTCTAGGAGTATGATAATACATTTGTTCGATTTTGTCAAGTGGGGCGCTCCGCTGGGAAAGCCTCCTTCGGGGAAGAAGGCGGATAGCCGCCTGGCTGAGGAGGGCTTGTCCTTCTCCGATTTCCTTGGCGCAGACCAGCGCCCCCGCCGGGGACGCTCCGCTGGGCCCGATTTCTCCCCGATGAGAAATCGGGGAAAGAATCGCCAAAGGCGGGGCCTTCCCCCGCCTTGTGGAATCCACCCCGCGGTACTGGGTGTCCCTGCGTCTTTCTCTTTTCAGCCCTTGGCCCGGTGGGGTCACATAGATGGCTTGCCGTTCTATGGTTTGTATTTCCTTCTCTGTTCATGCGTCCTTCTACCGCCAGGGCCTTTCCCTGGTGTGCCGCTGTTCCCAGCTAACGGGGGCCTGGCTCCCGGCGGCGGGAACGCCGCTTCTCCAGGGTAGGCCCGGACGTGGAAACCACCTGATGATAGGGCCAGCTGCCCAAGGTAGCCTGGTATGGTGGCACAAACAGGAGCCACAGCAAGGGGCACGGGCCGAACATAGCCTTGACGCATGGACGGCCTCGTACCCCAAGGGGGGTCCTTAGGGGGGAACGCCCTAAGCGGGTTTTGGTTTCTTTTGCCCGCTCAAAAGAAACCCCCAGCGGGTAGCGTCCCCACCAGGCTGGCAAGCCTGATACGAAAAAAGAGAAGGACGCACCTTCTTGAGCTTGCTTCCGGTAAGAAGGCAGAAAAAACGTGCTGTGAGATGTTCTCACAGCACGCTTTGAATGTCTTACAGGTAATTCTCAGGATCGACGCTCTTGCCGTTTACACGCACCTCGAAGTGGCAGTGATAGCCGGTAGCGGTGCCGGTCATGCCCACCCGGGCGATGGCCTGGCCCTGATACACCTTGTCCCCGGCGTTGACCAGCAGGGAAGAGCAGTGGGCGTAGTAGGTGACGGTGCCGTCGTCATGGGTGATGATGACGGTCTGGCCGTAGCTGCCACGCCAACCGGCGAAGGTGACGGTGCCGCCGTCAGCAGCAGAGATCTGGGTGCCATAGGGAGCGGCAATATCCAGACCGGAGTGGAAGGAAGTGCTGCCGAAGATATTACGGTAACCGAACCGAGAGGTAATGGTACCGGACAGAGGCCAGATGAAGGAACCGGTGGAAGCGGTGGCAGGCTTCTCCTTGGTGCCCTGGTACATGTAAGTGGTGGTGGCCTCCTGCACGGTGGTGCGGGACACCTCTTCCCGCTGGGTCTCCTGGCCGTTGATGCAGGTAATGCGGGCCTCGATCTTCTCCACGCCGTCCTGGCCAGCGGCCTTCAGGCGGGTGGTACCCTCATACAGGTTGGGGTTGTCCACGTACTCCACGGGGCTCTGGATGGTCTCCTCATAGGTCTCGGTGACCACAGTCTCCACGGTGAGCATGGGCACAGCCTGCTTCACCAGCAGCTGATCGCCCGCGGCGAGCTGGCTGCTGTCGGCGTCGGGGTTGAGAGCCTGGAGCTCGTCGCCGGTGAGGCCAGCGGCCTCGGCAATGCGGTTAAAGGTATCGCCACGCTCCACGGTGACGTACTCCGCCTCCTCCTTGTTGCCGGAGAGGGTGGACTGGAGGGTGTCGGGGGTAAACTGGGTGTTGGAGGGCACCTCCACCTCGTAGATCTCTACGTCCTGGGTGAAGTGGTGCTCCACGGTCTGCTCATTGAGGTAGGGCTCGGTGACGTTGTCCAGCATGGTCTGCAGCTCTTCGCTGGTCTGGGCGTAGCCCAGCTCCTGGCCATCCACGGACACGGCATAGGCATTCATCATGGCCCCGGTGTCCTCAAACAGGGCATCCTCCACGGCCCGGGCATTGGTCTGGGTACCGGCATCCAGGTAGGTGGGAGCCAAAGTGATCTCAGCATCGTAGCTGTACTCCTCGCCCAGCACGCTGGCCACGCGGGTCTCCACGTTGCCCACGATGCTGCTCAGCTCTTCCTCGCTGGAGACCACGCCCACTTCCTCGCCGTTGACATAGGCCACATAGGCCTTGGTGTACATGCCATTAAAAGCCACAGCGCCGATGCCGACGCACAGCAGGGTGATGTACAGAAGGGGAGAGACGGGGTGACGGTCCACACGGACCCGCACGCGGCTGGCCACGACGCCGGCCTTCTCCCAGTTCTCCTTGCCCCACTCGGAGGCTTTATCCCAGTTCTTACGGGCGGAGCGGTAGGAGCTGACACCAGCCACACGGGCCAGGTCGGAACAGACCATGGCGGCGCTGGCGGCCTTCTCCTTGCACACCTGGGCGGCGGGAGCGGCCTTGGCCTTGCAAGCGGCGACAGCCGGAGCTACCTTAGCGGCGACCGGAGCCATCTTGGCCTTGCAGGCGGCACGGGTGACCCGGGCAGTGGCCTTGTACTCGGCGACCACGGAGCCAGCGCTGAGCTTCCACAGGTAAGTGGTAGCCCTGGCTCGGTGGGCGGCGCCCTTCAGGTGGTTCTTCACCTGCTGGGCGGCGTTGCCGGAAACACGGCGAAGGGATGCCATTGAATTGTGTACGCGGTCCAGATGCCAGTTCCTCACGGAACGTCCCTCCCAAGTTCGAATTGGTAACAAATAAATTTCAATAGTTACAAATCAGTTACAAGTCATATCCTACACGCTTTTTCTCTTCCCGTCAAGGGTTTTTTTGTGTCAAATTCGGACTTGAATTTGATTTATACCTTCCGCGCAAGAAAAATTATGGTAAAAATTCAACCTCTTTCGGGGGAAAAATCTGCTTTCTGACAGAATCAGGGCAAAATTGACCGGGGTTGACAAGTTTGGGTGGGGGGCGATAAAATTGTGGAAAATAAGACGCGAATGACAAGGAGGCCAATACCCATGGGCAAGTTTGACGGGGTTTTGCTCTACACTGATTACGACGACACCTTATATAATCAACACCTCACGGTGTCGGAGGAGAATCACCGGGCCATCCGGTACTTTATGCAGGAGGGCGGACGGTTTTCCATCGCCACTGGCCGGGCCAAGCGCACCTTTGCCCCCCAGATTGAAAAGGAACACCTGGAGTTCAACGCCCCGGTGGTGGTGTCCAACGGGGCGGGAATCTATGACTTCCAGGCGGGGCGGTATGTGAAAGAGAGCCAGCTGCCCCACAAGGCCCGGGAACACATGGCCCAGCTGTGCGCCCAGTACCCGGACCTGTCCTTTGAGGCCTACCACGGGGAGGAGATCTACGTCTACAACCCCAACGTGGTCACGCTGAAACACCTCAACCGGGTGGGAGTGCCGTACCAGGAGTGCGGGGTGGACCAGATGCCCACCCCCTGGACCAAGGTGATTGTGGAGCAGGACCACCCCATG
This sequence comes from Pseudoflavonifractor sp. An44, assembly GCF_002161675.1. Lineage (GTDB taxonomy): Bacteria > Bacillota > Clostridia > Oscillospirales > Oscillospiraceae > Enterenecus > Enterenecus faecium. The sequence continues at coordinate 11,293 of NZ_NFIH01000013.1, read as the reverse complement.
TTGGTCCAGGCCCAGGAGTATCTCCTCTCCCACTGGGGGGAGGACTACGAGGTGATCTTCTCCAACCCCTATCTGTTGGAGGTCACCGCCAAGGGGGCCAACAAGGGCACCATGGTGGCCTATGTGGCCAAGCTGCTGGGCATCAAGCCGGAGAACGTGTACTGCATGGGGGACAACCAGAACGACATCCCCATGCTGGAGGTGTCCGCCATTCCCTTTGCTCCCGCCAACTGCGCCCAGCCGGTGAAGGACTGGGGGGCGAGGCTGGTGGGCCACACCGACGACCACGCGGTGGCCCAGGTCATTGAGATTTTGGATGGAATATATAAATAATGTAAGCCCCGGCTGCCATGTGGCAGCCGGGGCTGATTGTTTAGGTCTTTTCCAGGAAGTAGGATGCCTCCATGTCGGCGGTGGCCAGAGCAAAGGCCAGGGGGAACTGCTGGAAGGCCTGACCCACCAGGCGGTTGTCCTCGGTGCCGGAGAAGCCCATGTGCCAGCGGATGGCCATGGCCTCCTCCCGGGAAAGGCGCATGAAGCCGGAGATGATGTACACCGATTTCTCCCCGTGGCCGTAGGGGAGCTTGTCCTCAAAGAAGAAGGTGGGCACCTTTTCCCACTGGCCAGTGGTGTCGTTTTTCACATTGCGGGTGCCTGCCTTGTAGCACCCAATTTTGCACAGGTCGTGGAGCAGGGCCACGATGGCCACCGACTCCATGGGGTAGTCCAGCTGGTACACGTCCCGGGTGCGGGGGCGGGCCAGGTAGTCCTCCAGGCAGCGGAACACATTCACCGAGTGCTCGCACAGCCCACCCACATAGGAGCCGTGGAAGCGGGCGGAGGCGGGGGCGGTGAAAAAGTCGCTCTTATTTAAAAGGTAGTCCAGCAGCTCGGCGGAACCCTCCCGGTGAATGTGGGTTTGAAAGATCTCCAGAAATTCTTCCTTGGGTGTCATGGCGTGGCCCTCCTCCGGGTGTTGTGTCACAGCACAATTTATGATATTCTGTCTTTGGTGCTACCAGCATCGGTAGGCGGTGACGCCCCCTTATACATAAACGGGGGGTGCTTCTTAGTCCCCCCGGAAAGGGGGGATGACTGATGAATTATGTGACATACTCTGATTTGATTCAGATTGGCATTTTGATTGTCAGTTTTCTTGTCTTGTTGCAAGGTAAAAAGAAGTAACCGCCCTGCCTCCAAGCGTGCGGTTACTTCTTAACCAAAACCACGGGGGCTAGCCGTCTGCCGGTAGCACCCTTATCTATGTGTATTTTACTCCAGCTCCGGGGAAATGTCAACCAGACATGTTCCCGGGGCTGCTTTTGTGGAGAATCAGTACCCCAATTCCTCCAATACCTTCAGGGTGTGCTCCGCCTGTTCGGTGAGGCACACATTAATATAGTGGATGTCGGAGGCAGCGGCGCCATAATAGGAAGCGCTGTTGACGTCAGGACTGATCCAGAGGAGGTCCAGGCGCATCACGATATTGTCGTACTCAAACAGACCGTGGGGCAGATTGCCCTCCTGAATATCCTGGAGGAGCGCCTTGTAGACTTTGCGGGCCTCCGAGGCGGATAGACTAGAGGAATCGACAGCATACTCCTCATACAGCTCTACGCCGGTGAGCCGATACCCGTTCTTCGCCATTTGCGGGAAGAGGTAGGACTGAAGCATCAGATCGCGGTTGTTGACGATCTCATGGGCCAGGTAGGTGATGGTGCCGGGCTGACTCTCCTCCTCCACGTACAGGGGCACGAGATAGGAGCGGGAAATCCGGGTCCCGTTGGCCAGGGTGTAGGAGAGGTCCAGGGTGGTGGAGGAATCACAGGACCAGTCGAAGTCGTTGGTGTCAAACTGGTCCACCAACTGCTGGTGGAGTTGGGTGACCAGGGAAATGGCCTCCGAGTCACTGGTGGAGATGTGCAGGAAGCTGGAGGCAGTGTCCCGGGGGAGGCTGTCCAGGCCCGAGATGGAGACAGACGCCACGTCGTCGGGGTCTGGCACCCGGGTCTCGTACCCGGTGAGGTCCAGTTGAATCACCCCGAACAGGGCGGCAAAGGACAGGGCCACGGCGCCCGCTCCCTTCCAGTACCGCAGCACCCGTACCGACTTGGTGAGGAACATCTGGGCCACGAAGCAGCCCGCTACACTCCAAAGAATAGCAGAAACCGCCAGACCCAGGGGGCCCAGGTTCAGCACAATGCGGGTAAAGGAGCCCAGGGTCAGGCCGGAGCAGAGGGCCACGCCGTAGCGGAACACCGGGCGCAGACCCGCCCAAATCACCACATCCCCGGCCCGCTCCATGGGCCGCTTGAGGTAGAGCAGCCAGGACCCCAGGGCCATGAGGACACCCACCCCAGCGTATACGGCCACCACCAGGGGGTCAAATCCGTCCGGGGTAGCATGTTGGAAAAAGATGTTCCAGACAGGGGTGCACCACGCCACCCAGGCGGGCACAACGGAGACGTTGCCGGGATAGCCGTAGTAGAACTCCTGGAAGATGGCGGTGAGCAGCAGCCACACGCCCCCCACCAGACCGTTGAAGATGGCGTAAAAGGCGGGCAGGGCCAGCAGATGCCCGGTGAGCATGCCGCACAGCATGGCGAAGGAGTAGAAAAACAGCAGCAGCCCCACGCCCATAGACATGCCCGGCCCAAAGACCTGGAATACGGTGGTGAAATCCTGGAGCTTCACCTGGTAGATTGCCATGGCGATGGCGGCCATGACCAGGAAGGGCACCACCAGCCACAGCAGGCCGGTGAGGTAGTGGGTGGCAAACATGGCGGTGCGCTTGGGGGGCAGGGCGGCGGTAAAGTTGGCCGAGCGGGTGGAGTACAGGTGGCTGCACACCGCCATAGCCACCAGCACCCCAAAGCCCACAGCCAGGAACAGGGGGACCCACTGGAAAACATATTTTACATTGTAGAGGATGTACTCTGGCGACTCCCAGGTATCGGGGAGGGGGCTGGGGGTGGTGATGGCCACAAAGGGGAGAAACATGGCCCAGATGACCGTATACAGAGCAATCAGGGGCCAAAACCGCAGGGTGAGCTGTTTGCCCAAGGTCCCATTATAAAACGATGTCCCGCACCGCATAGTCGTTCCCTCCCATCTCATAGATAAAGATCTCTTCCAAACTCAAAGGCAGCGCCTCCACAAACAGGGGGTGGATGGCCTCCACCTGCTGCTGTACCTCGTCCGCACGGCCCCGGACAATGTAGGTGTATACCCGGCCCAACTGGGACTGGTGGAGCACCTCCATCCCCTGGGGCAGCCCGGGCTGCACCCCGTCGGGGAAGGCCACCTGCAATTTCACCGTGGTGCCCTGGAGCTGGGACAGGGACCGCTCAATGACCACCTGGCCATGGCTCAAAATACCCACGTGGTCGCACACGTCCTCCAGCTCCCGCAGGTTGTGGGAGGACACCAGCACCGTGGTGCCCCGTTCCGCCACGTCTCCCATCAGCAGGGACCACACCTGACGGCGCATCACCGGGTCCAGGCCGTCCACCGGCTCATCCAGCAGCAGGTAGTCCGGGCAGCAGCTCATGGCCAGCCAGAAGGCTGCCTGCTTCTGCATACCTTTAGACATGCGGCGGATGGGCCGCTTGGGGTCCACCTCGGGGAAGGCCTCCGCCAGCTTTTCAAATCGCTCCATGGAAAAGGTGGGGTACATGCCCCGGTAGAACTTCATCATCTCCCGCACCGAAGCCGAGCCGTAGTAGTACACATCGTCGGGAATCACCACCATGCGCTCCTTGATGGTGGGATTTTCGTATACGGGTTGGCCCTCAATGGTGATGACACCGCCGTCCGGGCGGTACACCCCGCACAGGTGGCGGAGAATGGTGGATTTGCCCGCCCCGTTGGGGCCCACCAGGCCGTAGATGGAGCCTTTGGGCACCGTCATGTCCAAATCGTTCAAAGCTAGAAATCCGTCAAAGGATTTACTCACTGCTTTTGCCTCAATCATGGGGCTTCCTCCTTCCGTCCGCACGCCGCGGAAATCTCCTCATCGGTGACCCCCAGAAACCGCAGCTCCTGGACCACCTTGGATAGCTGGGCGAGCAATTCCTCCCGCCGTTTGTCCTCCACCTCGGAGCGGTCGGCGGCAAAGCTGCCTTTGCCGGGGATGGAGTACACGTACCCCTCCTGCTCCAACGCCTCGTAGGCTTTTTGAATGGTGTTGGGGTTAATGGCCAGCTGGGCCGCCATGGACCGCACCGAGGGCAGCTTATCCCCCGGGCGAATGGCCCCGGAGATCACCAGTTGCCGCAGCCCCTCCTTCACCTGTTCGTAGATGGGCCGCCCGTCTCGGTAGTTGAGATGTAACACCGCCTTCACCGCCTTTCTCAGCTGTATGAACTGTACTAGCTGTCCTAGTACAGTTAGAGTATCACAGGGGGGATACAATGTCAAGGGGGAAACAAAAAGACCCCCTTATGCAAAGGGAGGGGGTGTCGGTCTAACCGCCCATGGTTCCGGCTTGCCAGCCTGGTGGGGACGCTACCCGCTGGGGGTTTCTTTTGAGCGGGCAAAAGAAACCAAAACCCGCTTAGGGCGTTCCCCCCTAAGGACCTCCCTTTGGGTACGAGGCTGGGCCTGCGTCAAGTCTAAATTCGGCCCGTCACCCTTGCTGTGACGCCTAGTTCTGCCACCACACCAGGCCACACGGGGCAGCTGGCCCTATGGCTGGGTGGTTTCCACGTCCGGGCCTACCTTGGAGAAGCGGCGTTCCCGCCGCCGGGAGCCAGATGTTCGTTAGCTGGGAACAGCGGCTCACCAGGGTAAGGCCCTGGAGGTAGAAGTTTATTTGCCATAGAAGCTGAGACTGACAATAGAATTGCCGTGCCATCCATGTGACCTCACCAGGCCAAGGGCCGCAAAAAGGAGGACGCAGGGACACCCAGTACCGGCGGGGTGGATTCCACAAGGCGGGGGAAGGCCCCGCCTTTGGCGGTCTTTGGTGACTTTCTGGCGGCAGAAAGTCACCCCAGCGGAGCGTCCCCACCGGGGGCGTAGGTGTATACCCGAGAAATCGGAGAAACAGAGGCTACCAAAAAAGAAACCGGGAATGCAAGTGTTCACCTGCATTCCCGGTTCTCATTTGGAAATATTACAGATTGAGGTGCTCAATGACCTCCTGCAGCTGCTTGGCAGAGGCGTGCAGGGCGTTGGACTCCTCCTCGCTCAAGGGGATCTCCAAAATCTGCTCCACACCCCGGCGACCCACAATGGAGGGGATAGACAGGCACAGGCCGTTGAGGCCGTACTGCCCGCCCAGGCACACGGACACGGGGAGCACCGACCGCTGGTCCTTGACGATGCACTCAGCGATGCGGGCCACCGCCATGGCAATGCCGTAGTAGGTGGCGCCCTTACGCTGGATGATCTCGTAGGCGCTGTCCCGCACCCCCTCATAGATGCGCTGGGTGGCTCCGGCGTGGTCGTTGTGGCCCCGGAACTGGCAGAACCGCTCCAAGGGGACGCCGGAGACGTTGGCGCCGCTCCACACCGCCAGCTCGCTGTCCCCGTGCTCGCCGATGATGAAGGCGTGGACGTTGCGGCTGTCCACGTCCAGGTGCTGGCCCAGCAGGAACTTCAGCCGGGCGGTGTCCAGCACGGTGCCGGAGCCGAACACCCGGTGAGCGGGATAGCCGGAAATCTTCATGGCGGCGTAGGTGAGCACGTCCACGGGGTTGGACACGATCATCAGCATGCCCTCAAAGGGGCGGGCGGTGATCTGGGGGATGATGGACTTGAGGATGCCCACGTTCTTGTCGATGAGGTCCAGGCGGGTCTCCCCGGGCTTCTGGTTGGCCCCGGCGGTGATGATGACCAGGGCGCAGTCGGACACGTCCTCATAGGTTCCGGCGTAAATCTCCATGGGGGAGAGGTAGGGCAGGCCGTGGCTGAGGTCCATGGCCTCGCCTTCCGCCTTCTCGTGGTTGGCGTCAATGAGCACCATCTCAGAGAACAGCCCCTTCTGAATGAGGCTGAAGGCGATGGAGGCGCCCACGAAGCCGCAGCCGATGATGGCAACCTTGCGATGATTCATAGATATCATTCCTTTCTGGGTGTGGATGGGGAAATGGTCAAGTTAAGTGTAGCCGCTGGAGGGTCTTGGTAAACCAGTCGGGCAGCGGGGCCTCCACCGTCATGCGCTCCCCGGTGGTGGGGTGGGTGAAGGTGAGGCAGGCGGCGTGGAGGCACTGGCCCACAAGGCCGGGGAACGGCTTCTTGGAGCCGTACACCTGGTCCCCCACCAGGGGGTGACCGATGGAGGCCATGTGGACTCGAATCTGGTGGGTGCGCCCGGTCTCCAGCCGACAGGTGATGTGAGAGTAGCCGCCTTGGCTGTCCACCACCTGCCAGTGGGTGATGGCCTCCCGGCCCTCTCCGGTGCGGCATACCGCCATGCGTTTCCGGTCCACCGGGTGCCGGGCCAGGGGGGCGTCCACCGTCCCCGACTCCTCCTTAAAGCCCCCCACCACTACGGCGTGGTAGAGGCGGAACAGGGAGTGGTCTTGCAGTTGAGCGGCCAAAGCCAGATGGGCCTTGTCGTTCTTGGCCACGATGAGCAGCCCCGAGGTGTCCCGGTCAATGCGGTGGACAATGCCCGGACGGCGCTCTCCGTTGATTCCAGAGAGTGATTCTCTGCAGTGATATAACAGAGCGTTGACGAGTGTGCCGTCAGGATGGCCCGGAGCGGGGTGTACCACCATCCCCACGGGCTTGTTGACCACCACCACGTCGTCGTCCTCGTAGACGATGTCCAGGGGGATATCCTGGGGGATGAGGTCAATGTCCTGGGGCTGGGGCGGGGACACCAGCAGGGTGTCCCCCGGCTTGAGGGGGGCGTTCTTTTTCACGGGCTTGCCGTTTAAGGTGACCCGGCCCTCCTCCATCCACTTCTGGGCCGCCGAGCGGGTGAGCCCGTCCACGGCGGCGGACAGCACCGCATCGGCCCGGCCCGGCTCAGTGACCGTCACCGGGAAGGTCGCAGCCAGCATGGGGGTCCACCTCCTTGGTGTCAGATTCCGGGTAGAAAAAGAGCACATAGATGAACAGGAGCACCACGCCCACGGTGATGTAGCAGTCGGCCAGGTTGAACACGGCGAAGTTCATAAAGGTGGTCTGGAACATGTCGGTGACGTAGCCCAGCACCACTCGGTCGATGAGGTTGCCGATGCCGCCGCACATCACCAGCATGGCGGCGGTGAGGCCCAGCCAGCCCTGGAACACCTTCCGGGCGGTGAGCACTGCCACGACGACCACCACCACGGCGGAGATGAGAATGAGAACCCAGGTGTGTTCCTTCAACATGGAGAAGGCGGCTCCGGTGTTGCGTACGAAGGTCAGGTCCAGCAGGTGGGGGATGAAGGGGATGGACTGGCCCAGGTCGATGCCCGTGCGCACCAGGTATTTCACCACTTGGTCTGCCACCAGCAGCACCAGGGCGATGATTGTGTAAATCATGGTATCACCTTTGTTCTAAATTTCCACACACAGCGTGGACTCTGTGGATATTCTACCACACCCCTGGGTGCTCGTCCAGTGTTTTCCTAGTAAAATGGTATGGTAAAGAGGGAATTGGAGGAAGTGTATAAAAGGGAGGGGAGGGCGGCATACTGGAATTTATGAAAGGGGGAATGCAATCCCATGGGACACCAACAAATACCGCCGCCCCACCCCCGAAGGGAGCCCCGGGTGACGGTGCCCCTCACCGCCGACGGCATCGCCCAGGTCTTTGAGGGGTGTGCCGATTTCGGGCGGCGCACCCTCTACCTGGGGGACGACCCTCAGCGGGCGGTGGAGATGCTCTACATTGTGGGACAGGTGCGCAACGAGCGGGCCAGTGACTACGTGCTCCGCCCCCTGACCCAGTGCAAGGACCTGGCGGAGGTGGCCACTCTGGACGAGGCCTACGACCGCATGGCCAAGGGGTGCCTGTACTCCCTGGCGGTGGAGGAGCGCACCACCGCCGACCAGGTGGTCTTTGACCTGGTCAACGGCTGGGTGGCCCTGTTTTTCCCGGGAAAAGACAAGGTGCTCACCCTCATGACCGCCACCGAGGAGAAGCGGTCCATCTCGCCCCCGGACAACGAGCCGGACGTGAAGGGGTCCATGGACTGCTTTGTGGAGTCCATCCGCACCAACACCTCCCTGGTGCGCCGCCGCCTCCGGGCCCCGGAGCTGCGCATCTGGGAGACCTTTGTGGGGCGGCAGTCGGTGACCCCGGTGGACGTTCTCTATATAAAAGGTATCACCGACCCCCAGCTGGCCCGCCAGGTGGAGGAGCAGGTGGCGGCCATCGACATTGACGCCATGCTCATGACGGGGAACCTGGAGCAGTATATGGTGGGGGAGGAGACTCGCACCCCCTTCCCCATGAGCCTGTACACCCAGCGGCCCGACCGCTTCTGTGCGGGGCTGGCCGAGGGGCGGGTGGGGGTGCTGGTGGACGGCATTCCCATGGGCTGGCTGTTCCCCGCCACCCTGGACAGCTTCTACCGCACGGGCCAGGACCGGAGCACCAGCTGGATGGTGGCCTCGGCCCTGTCGGTGCTGCGCTATCTGTGTATGCTGGTGACCCTGTTTTTGCCGGGGCTCTACGTGGCGGCGGTGCTCTACCACCCGGAGCTCATCCCGGTGAAGCTGATGCTGTCCATCATCTCCGCCAAGGCGGACGTGCCCTTTTCCACCCTGGCGGAGGTGCTGGTGATGCTCATCGCCTTTGAGGTGGTGCAGGAGGCGGGGCTGCGTCTGCCCGCCGCCATCGGGCAGACGGTGTCCATCCTGGGTGGCCTGGTGGTGGGAAGTGCGGCGGTGGAGGCCAAGCTGGTGTCCCCGGCGGTGCTGGTGATGGTGGCCATTGCGGGCATAGCCGGGTATACCGCCCCCAGCCAGGACTTCTCCGGGGCGCTGCGGCTGTGGCGGTTTGGCATCGCTTTGGCTGCCGGGGTGGCGGGACTGGTGGGCCTGGTGCTGGCGGGGATGGCCCTGGTGTACCACCTGGCCTCCCTGGAGAGCTTCGGGGTGGCCTATCTCACCCCCTTTGCCTCCTGCGGAGGCAGCGGGGAGCGGGGGCACGTGGTGTTCCGCCAGCCTCTGCCCTGGGTGAAGACCCGGCCCCGGTACCTCAATCCCCAGAACAGGAGGAATCAAGGTTGAAACGGATGTGGATGTTGGCCCTGTCTCTGGCCCTGGTGCTGTGCGGCTGCGCCCCCACCGCCCGGGAGCCGGACCAACTGGCCCTGGTGCGGGTGCTGGGGGTGGCGGGGTCCGGCCCGGTGGAGCTGACGGCGGTGTGCGGCCTGGACGAGGGGGAGGATACCCCCATCGGGGGAATCTGTGAGGGGGTGGACTTTGCCGCCGCCTTGGAACAAGCCCCCTGGTGTGCCAAGCAGGAGCTCACCCTCACCTCGGTGTCCTATCTGGTGGTGGGGGCAGACGTGGACCTCCATGAGGTGCTGGTCCAGGTGCTGGGGGACGAGGAGCTGGGCTCCACCGCCACGGTGTGGGTGACCCTGGACCCGGTGGGCGAGGTGCTGGAGGGTTGCAGCGACCCGGAGGGGGACCTGACCCTCCTGACCAATCAGGGAATCAAGGCCCCCACGGTGGCGGCGGCGCTGGCCACCCTCACCACCCAGGGGCAAGTGGAGTTGCCCTGCGTGGGGCAGAGCGGTGGCCGCCTGGCACAGACCGGGTGGTGTAAGTGGGAGGAATGAGGCGTGAACACAGGCAAAGAGCTGTCCCTGCGCCAGGTGCTGGCGGCGGTGACCCTGGCGGGGCTGTCCCTGGCGGCGTCCCAGGCCGGTGTGGTGGACTGGGCATGGGGACTGGTGGGCACGGCGGCAGCGGTGCCTCTGCTGCGCTGGCTGATGCTGCGCCAGGGGGACAAGCCCCTGTGCCGGGGCGGGTACGGCGTGGTCCTCCGGGGCATCTATTGCCTCTGGTCGGTGGTGGTGCTGGGCCATGTGCTGGTGCAGAGTGCCCGGCGGGTGGAGCTGGTGGGGGGCAGCCAAGGGGTGTCCGGCTGGCTGCTGCTGTTGCTGGCCCTGCCCGTCCTATGGATGAGCTGGGGCAAGTGTGCCGCCTTCTTCCGGAGCGGGGAGATCTACTGGATGGTGCTGGTGGCTGCCCTGGTGGCAGTAGGGCTGCTGGCCATCCCCCAGGTCACCGTGTCCTACCTGTGGACCCGGCAGGGCAGCGGCTGGACCTCCGCCCTCATGGCGGCGGGCACCGTGGCCATGGCGGTATGGGTGCTTCCCTATTTATATAAGGTATCCCCCCGTCAGCGGCAGGGCGGCCCGGTGGGGCGGTGGCTGCTGCTGGCGGGATTGCTGGGGGTGGCTCTGGCGGCTCTCACCCGGGGGGTATTGGGCAATGCCGCCGGGGAGCTGCCCCATCCCTTCTTTGTCACCACAGGAGTCATGGGGGAGAGCGCCCGCCTGGAGGGGCTGCTGTCCGCCCTGTGGCTCATCTGTGACCTGGTGTGGGCGGGCCTGCTGGCCCGGGTATGGAGAGACGGGAAGGGCCCGGTACTGGGAGTGCTCCTGGGGATCGCGGTGGCCTTTACGGGGTGGACGGAGATGCTACCTATTATTGTATGGCCCATAGGGAATCTGGCCTTGGCGGTTCTGTGTGCCCTGGTACCCAAGGGGGCGGAGGAAATAGTGGTAGAGGGGGAGTAAAACCACCATATCTGGGGCCTGAGGAAAAAGTTCGAAAAAACTCGAAAAAAGGCGAAGAAAAGTGTTGACAAGTGGGGATGGATTTGGTATATTAACTGAGCGCCTGACGCAGGGGCAACACCGGAACGGAAATCCAACAGGAAGTTGAGAAAAAGTTCAAAAAAGGTGTTGACAAGAGCGAAACGGCGTGATATGATACAAAAGTTCGAGCGAGTCGGTTGGATGACAGCACGAAAGAAAAACTTGAAAAAAGTTTGAAAAAGTGCTTGACAACCAAGAGCGAGCCTGATATAATAAGGCTCCGCTTGTTTGAGCGGTTTGTACCTTGTAAATTAAACAATGAGAAACACGAAAAGCACCAGAAGGACACGAGTCCTTCATGGAAACTGGTAAACACAGTGAAATGAAGGGTCTCATCAATTCATATCTTTGAAGTTAAGAGATTAGCTTCAATAAAATTGATTTAAGCGGTGAAAGCCGTTTAGATACCATTTTATTGAGAGTTTGATCCTGGCTCAGGATGAACGCTGGCGGCGTGCTTAACACATGCAAGTCGAACGAGAATCAACGGATTGAGGATTCGTCCAAATGAAGTT